>NZ_AZSJ01000007.1:675049-1350098 GCF_000516555.1 Afipia sp. P52-10
ACTTCCATCAGCGTGCCGCCGCGGAAGTCGATGCCGAAGTTCAGTCCGTGGGTGAAATAGAGCGTGATGGCGATGATCGACAGCAGCGCCGAGATCGGAAAGCTGATGCGGCGGAAACGGATGAAGTCGAACTTGGTGTCGTCCGGCACGATACGCATCGCCGGGATGACACCGTAGATGCTCAACACCGTCAGAACGGTGATGAGCACCCCGAGCGAAATGATGATCCAGAATGTCACGCGCGCTTCTTTCTTAGATCGGCACGACCTGCGGCCGTTTCCACCGGACCCACATCGCAACGATCAGCCGGGTGACGGTGAAGGCCGTGAAGACGGTGGTGATGATGCCGATACCGAACGTCACGGCGAAGCCGCGCACCGGGCCGGTACCGACGTAGAACAACACCGCCGCCGCAATGAAGGTGGTGATGTTGGAATCGAGAATGGTGGCAAGTGCGCGCGAGAAGCCGGCGTCGATCGCTGAGATCGCACTACGCCCTGCTCGCAGCTCCTCGCGGATGCGCTCGTAGATCAGCACGTTGGAGTCGACGGCGATGCCGACGGTCAACACCACGCCAGCGATACCCGGCAACGTCAACGTCGCGTTGAGCATCGACAGGATGCCGAAGATCATCGCCACGTTGATCATCACAGCGACGTTGGCGAAGAAGCCGAACAGGCGGTAGGTCAACAGCATGAAGATGATGACGAGCACCGAGCCCACATAGGAGGCGAGCTCGCCGGCCTCGATCGAGTCCTGTCCGAGCCCCGGTCCAACGGTGCGCTCCTCAATGATGGTCAGCGGTGCGGGCAGCGCGCCAGCGCGCAACAGGATCGCAAGATCGTTGGCCTGCTGCACCGTGAAGCCGCCGGAAATCTGCCCCGAACCGCCGGTAATCGGCTCGCGGATGACCGGCGCCGAGATCACCTCGTTGTCGAGCACGATCGCGAACGGCAGACCGACATTCTCGGAGGTCGCCTGCGAGAACTTGCGGGCACCCGAGGTGTTGAAACGGAACGATACGATCGGCTCACCCGAGCGCTGATCGAAACCCGGCTGCGCATCGGTGAGATCACCGCCGGACACCAACACCTGCTTCTTGATCACATACGGCGTCTTCGGTGCCTGCGAACTCATCAAGAGTTCGGAATCCGGCGGCAGCCGCCCGCCCTGGGCCTGCTCCGGCGAAATGCTGGTATCGACCATGCGGAAGTCGAGCTTGGCGGTCTTTCCCAATAGCTCCTTCAGACGGCTCGGGTCCTGCAGACCCGGCACCTGCACCAGGATGCGGTCGATGCCCTGGCGCTGGATCAACGGCTCGACGGTGCCGAGCTCGTTGACACGGCGTTCGACGATCTGGATCGATTGCTCCACCGACTGGCGGATGCGCTCGGTGATGGCCGCCTGTGGCACAGTCAGGCGAATCAGGCCTCCGCCGGCATCGCTCACCTCCATGGTCCGCTGGCCGCTGGAACCCAGCAGGCCGCCCAGCGGCTGCGACAGCTCGCGCAGCTTGGCGAGCGCCTGCGGAGCGTCGGCCTCGGAGACCCGGACCTCGACCACGTCGCCACGGATGTTGATGCCACCGGTGAAACGGATGCGGGCGTCACGCAGCGTCTTGCGCGCGTCATCGACGACCTGCGCCAGCTTGTCCTTCTTCACCGCATTGGAATCGACCTCCAGCAACAAGTGCGAACCACCCTGCAGGTCGAGACCGAGCACGATGTGACGCTGTGCCCATTTCGGCCAGGTCTTGACCACATGTTCCGGAACGAAGTTCGGAACGGCGCACAGGCAGACGAGCAACGCGGTCGCAATGATCGCGAAGACCTTCCAGCGGGTGAAATAAAGCATGGCGCTTGACCGTTTCGCTTGCAGCGGAGCCGGCGCTAGCTTGCCGCCGCCTCGTCCTTGGCCGGTTCGCCTTTGGCACGTACCGCCGTAATCATCTGCCGCATCTGCCGGATTCGCACGCCGTCGGCGACCTCGATTTCCACCTGGTCGTCATCGACCACCTTGGTCACCTTGCCGACCATGCCGCCGGAGGTGACGATGCTGTCGCCGCGGCGCAGGTTCTTGACCATTTCGGCATGGTCTTTCACGCGCTTCTGCTGCGGGCGCAGGATCAGGAAGTACATGATGACGAAAATCAGCGCGAACGGCAGCAGCGAGGTAAGCAGGCTGGTGGTGTCGCCGCCGGCAGCTTGCGCAAACGCAGGGGTAATGAACATGGAAGGTCCTTCAGGCGGAATCATCGCGGAGGCCAAATCGGCTGATTTGGCCAAAATTCGCGCGGACTATAACGACCAGCGCCCCAATTGCAACGGCAGCTAAGGCCTTGATTTATGGGCCGCTTGCGGGAGAGCCGCGGCCTCGTTATGCCTGCGGGCAAAGGAAGTGCCGTGATGACCAAAAAGCCTGAAAAAAAGCAGCCCCCCCGCAAAACCAATCCCCGTAAACCCGCGAAGGCAGCCAGCGCGACAAAACGTCCGCAACGGGCGGCCTTGCCCCCTGAACTCGACGCCAGCGAGCGGATTGCCCGCGCCCTGGAAGCGATCGCCGCCCGTCTGCCGGGAGCCGCTCCCGCAGATCAACCCGAAAATCCTCTGGCCCAGGCGGACGCATTCGTTTGGCATCCCGCTGGTCGGCTGATTCCCGTGCCGCGCGTCAGCCGGGTCGAACTCGCGCTCTTGAAGGGCGTCGACCGCATGCGCGACATCCTGACCGAGAACACCGAGCGCTTCGCTACCGGCTTGCCCGCCAACAACGCCCTGCTGTGGGGAGCGCGCGGCATGGGAAAATCGTCCCTCGTCAAGGCTGTGCATGCGAGCGTGAATGCATCACCTGAGGTGAACGGCAAGCTCAAGCTGATCGAGATCCATCGCGAGGACATCGAGACCCTGCCGGTGCTGATGACGATGCTGCGCGGCGCCAGCGAGCGGATCATCGTGTTCTGCGACGACCTCTCCTTCGACGGCAACGATGCATCCTATAAGTCGTTGAAGGCCGTGCTCGAAGGCGGCATCGAGGGTCGGCCGGACAACGTTATCCTCTACGCGACCTCGAACCGGCGCCACCTGCTCGCGCGCGAAATGATCGAGAACGAGCGCTCGACTTCGATCAATCCCGGCGAAGCGGTCGAGGAGAAGGTGTCGCTGTCCGATCGTTTCGGACTGTGGCTCGGCTTCCATCGCTGCAGCCAGGACGAATACCTGGCGATGGTCCAGGGCTACTGCGACCACTACGGCATCACGATCGCCGAGGACGAACTGCATCGCGAGGCGCTGGAATGGTCCACCACCCGCGGCTCACGGTCGGGCCGCGTCGCCTGGCAGTTCGTGCAAGACCTGGCCGGCCGCAAGAAAGTGCGCCTCACGACGAAGGCCTGATCCCGTCATAGGAATCAGGCCTTTGCTGATGTCGTATCCGGGCCGGCACCGTTCTGGAGCCGGCTGACTGAAGCTGGCCGCTCAGGTCCCGTTCAGGAATTTAGACGGGTCGACGGGGGTTGAACCCTGACGGATTTCGAAGTGGAGCTGCGGGGACGCCACTTCTCCCGTCTGACCCGCCTTGGCAATGGTCTGGCCGCGCTTGATCGTCTCGCCGCGCTTGACCATCAGCTCGCTCGCGTGGGCATACGCGGTGACATAGCCGTTGGAATGCCGCACCAGAACCAGATTGCCATAACCTTTCAACTCGTTGCCGGCGTATGTGACGACGCCGTCTTCGGCCGCCTTAACCGGCGTGCCCTCCGGCACGGCGACGTTGATGCCGTCGTTCTGCTTGCCGTTGGTCTTCGCCCCGTAGGCGGTGATCACCCGGCCGCGCACGGGCCAGCGGAACGACGGAAGACCGCCCGTCGCATCTTGCCGAGCCTCTTTCTCGATCTCCTTGGTTTCGGAGGCGAGATTGGCGCTTTCCTTCTTGGATGGAATCTCCGCCACGACGACGGGCGTAGGTGCAGCCGCTGCAGGCGCGGGCTTGGCGGAAGCCACGACCGGTGCGGGCTTCGGCTGCAGCGCGGGAGCCGGAGCCTGTGCGACGGCGACACCCTTCCCGCCTGGAATGGTCAGCCGCTGGCCGATCTTCAACTGCACGGTCACCGGCAGGTTATTGGCCCTGGCAAGCTGCGCTGCCGGAATGTTGTTCTTGCGCGCGATGCTGTGCAGCGTCTCGCCTGGGTTCACGACGTGAGCGCCGCCGCGCGCCACCGAGGCAACCGCGGCCGGCTTGGTTTGCGGAGCGGCCAATGCCGGCGCGGCCTGCGCGACGCGCCGCGGAATGACGAGCTGCTGGCCCGGCTGCAGGTTGCGCGGGGTCGGCAGGCCATTTGCCTTCATGATCTCCCGCGCCGGCACACCGTAGCGTTGCGCGAGCGTATCGACGGTATCGCTGGTGCCGACGATGATGGTCGTCCCGTCAGCCGTGCTCCAGGTTCCATTGGCGGCAATCGAACGCGGAGAAGCGCTTGCGGTGGTCTCGATCGGCTTGGACGGCGGTGCGTAGGCGGCAACGCCGCGCCCGCCTCCGGAGACGCCGGACGGCTGCAGGCTGCCCTGGCGCTGATAACCATAAGCCGGTGCAGTCTGCGGCGGCGCGCCGTATTGCGGAAGCGGACGACTCTCGACCCGCCCATAAGGCGCGGCAGGCGCCGGCGGCGGGGCAACACTCCCTGTCGCCTCCTGTTGGCGCGTCGCGAAAGGGTTTTCAGCGAAACGGTGAGAATCTGCGCTGCAGCCAGCCAGACCAGCGGAGACTAGCGCGACGACCGCTACAGGCGATGCGCGGCGCGCACGAAACAACTCGGCGACACGGGACATGGTTACTCACTCGCACGCAACTCGAACTAAATTGAGTTAACACGCGGGCAGTAAATAAACCCTTTCGCCTGCCACAATCGTCTGATCGCACTCGCAAAACCCTGGTTCTTGGTACGCAGCGTCATGCTGACGTGCGCGGGGCCATGCCGGTCGTGAGCAGCTCAACGTGCCCTGTCAAAGCTGACGCGCAATCCCACGCAGCGCCGGGACGAAGCGAACCTCGAGCAGATCCTCCCGCGCAACGCCGTCGGCGCTGCGGGTGAACCGTGTCAGCATCTGTGTCCCCTGCTGCGGTCCGACCGGCGCAAGCAGAATGCCCTCCTTCGTCAGTCGCCCCAGCAGCTCATCCGGGACAGCCTCCATCGCCGCGGTCACCATGATGCGATCGAACAGGCCGAGCTCATCCGGCAGGTCGTAGCCGTCCACCGTCTGCACCTCGACATTGTCGCGCGACAGCCGTTGCAGGCGAAGCCGCGCACGGTCCGCCAGCGTCCGAAAGCGCTCCACCGAAACCACCTCGGCGGCGAGATGCGACAGCACCGCGGCCTGATAGCCCGACCCGGTGCCGATCTCCAGCACGCGATGATGCGGCCGCAGCCGGAGCTGCTCGGTCATGTAGGCAACGACGAACGGCTGGCTGATCGTCTGCCCGCAAGCGATCGGCAGCGCGGCATCGGCATAGGCTTCCTCGCGTGTACCCGCTTCGACGAACTCCTCGCGCGGGACTTCGTCCATCGCTTTCAGCACCGCATGATCGACGATGCCGCGACGGCGCAGCAGGAGCTGAAAGTTCATCCTTTCGTTAGAAGAATCGTCCGAAGACACGGCCGCAAAACTCGCCTGAAGAATCGATGCGAGTGGCACAATAGCACTGTGCGGCCGAAGTTTGACCGGCCGAAGGCATTTACGCTGCGACGCAACCACGCCTTGGAGCGTCAGGCCGCTTGTCCGCCGGCGATGATCACCTTCTCCTCGGTGATGAACATCTTGATCCGTCCGATGAAGATCGCCCCGTGGGCGCGCAGCGCCTTCATCTCCGGGCTTTCGAGCGCCTGCTGCATCGATGCCTTGTCGTCGTACCAGAGCTCGGCAATGCCATCGGCCTGAACCTGCTGGTCCGGGATGTCCGCCCGGCTGGGTTCATCAACGATCAGCGAGAGCACGTAGCGCCGGAGGCCCGGCACTGACAGCGCCATCGGTGCGTGATCGTCGACCCAGTGGCGCAGGAATTCCTCGCGCGTCATGCCGTCCTTGCGCGTCAACAGGGCAATGCTTTTGATCATGATCGTCTCCGCCGTGTGATAAGCGTCAGTTCACGCTCGCGCCCGAGACCGCGATCACCTCGCGGAAACGGGCGATCTCTTTCGCCGTGAACGCCGACAGCTCGGCAGGGCCGGCAAACTCGATTGCCGTGCCAGTGCCGGCGAGACGCCGCTGCAGGTCCGCATCCGCCATCGCCCGCTCGAACGCCTTGGTGAGCGTGTCGATGATCGCCTGCGGCGCGCCAACCGGTGCATAAATCGCATTCCACGAGGCGAACACGAAGTCCGGGTAGCCGCTTTCGATCATCGTCGGCACGTCCGGCAATTCGGCAAGCCGGGTCGCACCGAGCGTCGCCAGCGGGATCAGTTGCTTCGCCTCCACATAGCCTTTCAGCGGCAGGTACGGATAAAAGATCATCGAGGTACGGCCGCTGAGCAAATCTTGAAAGACCTGTCCGCCGTTGTAAGGCACGTGCAGCAGTTGCAAGCCGGCCGCCTTGTTGAACGAAGCGCCGGCGAGATGCGCCGAGGTGCCGCTGCCGGTCGATGCATAGTTCAGCTTCTCCGGCTGCTTCTTCGCCAACGCCACGAGTTCGGCGACCGTGCGCGCCTGCACATCCGGATGCACCACCAGCACCAACGGCTGGCTGGCGATGCGTGCGACCGGCGCGAAGTCCTTCATCGGATCGTACTTGATCGATTTGTAGAGGCTGATGTTCACCGCCTGCGTCTGGCTCGTTCCCCACAACAGCGTGTAGCCATCCGCCGTCGAGCGAGCCGCGGACTCCGCACCGAGGCTGCCGCCGGCACCAGCCTTGTTCTCGATCACCAGCCGCTGGCCAAGCAAATCCGATACTTTCTCCGTCACCTGCCGTGCGAGCAGATCGGTGGTCGTGCCGGCCGCATACGGTACGACCAGACGGACCGGGCGATCGGGATAGGTCTGCGCGAAGCTCGCGCGCAGCGACAGCGGAGTAGCGGCTGCAGCAAGCGCTCCCGCGACCAAGGTGCGGCGGTTAAGTGAGACTGATGATGGATTGCGTGATGACATCGACCCGCGCCTCCGGTTCGCGTTTACTCGCTACGCACCGATGAGATTTTCATTCGACGCGCTCTCCGATCAAGCGACGCGAATGCACATCGCAAGGCGAGAAACGCGTCTAGAGACCTCGCACGCGGCCCTTGGACGGTCAACACGGAGACGTTGACAACTGCGTCGCTTCGTGCCGCGGCACGAAACCACGCGCAGCAATCAACGTTATTTCAGCAGGTCGATGAGTTTGCCGGCATAGGCGTCGTCGGTGAGATTGAGCTTGAGCGGCGTCACCGAAACGCATTTGCGCGCGAGCGCATCGAGGTCAGTGCCGGCGATCGGCGGCTCGACGGCCTGCAAGCGCTCGAAGCCGATCCAGTAATAATCGTTGCCGCGTCCGTCCTTGCGGCCATCGATCCGCAGGAAGCCCTGGTTGCGCTTGCCCTGCCGCGCGATCACCACGCCTGTCACATCGGCGGGCGCGCAATTCGGGAAGTTGATGTTGACGACCACCTCCGGCGGCACGCCGGTCTTGAAGATCTTGCGCACGATCTCCGGCCCGTGGGTCAGCGCCGTATCCCACGGCATGTTCTGCCGCGTCTCGATGCCGAACTCCTGACTGAGCGCGAACGAGGGGATGCCAAGGATCGCCCCCTCCATCGCGCCGGCGATCGTGCCGGAATAGACGACATCCTCGGCGACGTTGCGCCCGCGGTTGACGCCGGAGAGAACCAGATCGGGCCGTTTGTCCTTGATGATATGGCGCACGCCCATGATCACGCAGTCGGTCGGCGTGCCGCGCACCGCGTAGTGGCGCGGCGAGATTTCACGCAACCGCAGCGGATCGTTCAGCGACAGCGAGTGCGACACGCCGGACTGGTCGCTTTCCGGAGCGACCACCCACACGTCGTCGGACAGCTGCTTGGCGATATCCTCAACGACCTTGATGCCGGGAGCGTTGATGCCGTCGTCGTTGGTGCAGAGAATGCGCATGCCGCCTCAATTGCCTTTCTCGATTGTCTTCAGCCCGCCCATGTAGGGCTGCAGCACATCCGGCACGGCAATCGACCCGTCCTGCTGCTGATAGGTTTCCATCACGGCGATCAAGGCACGGCCGACCGCCGTGCCCGAACCATTCAGCGTATGCACGAAGCGCGGCTTGCCGTCGCTGCCGCGGTAGCGCGCATTCATGCGGCGCGCCTGAAACTCACCGCAGATCGAACAGGAGGAAATCTCGCGATACATGCCGCCCTCGCCCTGCCCTGGCATCCAGACCTCGATGTCGTAGGTCTTCTGCGAGGCGAAGCCCATGTCGCCCGCGCAAAGCGTCATCACCCGGTAATGCAGGCCGAGCCGTCGCAGCACTTCCTCGGCGCAGGACAGCATGCGCTCGTGCTCGTCCTTCGAGGTCTCGGGCGTCGTCACGGACACAAGCTCGACCTTGTTGAACTGGTGCTGGCGGATCATGCCGCGCGTGTCGCGTCCCGCAGCACCCGCTTCGGCGCGGAAGCACGGCGTCAGCGCGGTGAAGCGCAGCGGCAGTTCTTTTTCATCGACGATGCTCTCGCGCACGAGGTTGGTCAGCGAGACTTCGGCAGTAGGGATCAGGCCGAGACGCGCGCCTTCGCGCATGACCCAGAACTGATCCTCCTCGAACTTCGGCAGTTGCGCGGTGCCGAACATCGCCTCGTCGCGCACCAGCAGCGGCGGATTGACCTCGGTGTAGCCGTGCTCGCCCGCATGCACGTCGAGCATGAACTGGCCGAGCGCGCGCTCGAGCCGCGCGAGCCCCTTCTTCAGCACGACGAATCGCGCGCCGGACAGCTTGGCGGCGGTTTCGAAATCCATGTCGCCGAGCGTCTCGCCGAGATCGAAATGCGGCAGCGGCTTGAAGCCATAGCTGGGCTTGGCGCCGAAGTGGTGATGCTCGACGTTGCCGTGCTCGTCCGCGCCGTCCGGCACGTCGGGCGCCGGAAACGGCAGGTTCGGGATTTCCGCAAGCCGCCGGTCCAGTGCCTCGCTGGCTGCCTTCGAGTCCGCCTCAAGCTCCGGCAGCCTTGTCTTCAACTCGCCGACTTCCGCCATCAGCGTGTCGGCGCGGGCATTGTCCTTGGCCTTCTTCGCCTCGCCGATTTCCTTCGAGGCCGCGTTGCGCCGCGCCAGCGCCTGTTCGGCGGCAAGGATCGCGGCACGGCGAGTCTCGTCCAGCCCGATCAGCGATGACGACAGAGCCTCCAGCCCGCGCCGCTTCAGCGCGGCATCGAAGGCATCGGCATTGTCTCTGATCCAGCGGATATCGTGCATCGGTTCACTCGTTCTATCGTCATGCCCTTTGCAGGCAGGCATCCAGTACCCCGAAAGGGGCACGTTTGAAATACCGGACGGGAATTGGCCTGCGCCTTACGGGAATCGCAGCGATTTTAGCAAGTTTCGCTGCGTCTCAAGGCGTTATTCGGCTGGGGTCACTGAGGAGGACGACGAGTCCGGCGCCGCCGCCTGCGAGGCTTCGGCCTTCTTCTCAACCATGCGGACGGCGAAGATCGAGGCCTCATAGAGGATCATCAGCGGGATCGCCAGCGAGAACTGGCTGATGATATCCGGTGGCGTCAACACAGCGGCGATGACGAAGGCACCGACGATGAAATAGCGCCGCTTGTCCTTCAGCGTCTTGGAGGTGAGCACGCCGATCCGGCCGAGCAACGTCAGGATCACCGGCAACTGGAAGGCGATGCCGAAGGCGAAAATCAACGACATCATCAGCGACAGATACTCGCCGACCTTCGGCAATAGCGCGATCTCGGCCTGTCCGTCGCCGACCTGCTGCATGCCCAGCGAGAACCGCACCAGCATCGGCAGCACGACGAAATAGACCAGCGTCGCGCCGAGCGCGAAGAAGATCGGGGTTGCGACCAGATAAGGCAGGAAGGCTTGTCGCTCGTTGCGATAGAGGCCGGGCGCAACGAACATGTAGATCTGGGTTGCCACCACCGGGAACGAGATGAACGCCGCGCCGAACAAGGCGAGCTTGAGCTGCGTGATGAAGTATTCGAGCAGCGCGGTGTAAATGAACTTCGAATTGCCGACGCCCGCGACCCAGGTGAACGGCCAGACCAGGACGTTGTAGATCTGCTTGGCGAAGAAGAAGCAGAAAATGAATGCGAGCCCAAACGCCAGCAGCGCCTTGATCAAGCGCGAGCGCAATTCGATCAGATGATCCAGCAGCGGGGCTTTGGTGGCGTCGATATCTTCCTGCGTCATGTCGGCTTGTCCGCAGGTTGCAGCGGTGCGGCGTCGGCGGATGCGGATGTCTCGGATGCCGGCGTCTCAACGGCCGGTGCTGGTGACGCTAGCTCGGCCGTCGCGGCGTGAACGATCGCTTCCTTGAAAGTCTCAGGGGTCGGCGGCTCGGGTGGCGTCGGTGTCGCCACCGCCGAGGTATCGAGCTTCAGCGCCTCCTCCACATCCTTGACCGTGGAGGTTAGCACATTGTTGCTGGCGAGGTTGCCGGCTGCCGCCGTCACCTCGTCGAACTGCTTCTTCATGTCGGCGATCTCGGCTTCCCGCATCGCCTCCTGAAACTGGTTCTGGAATTCAGCGGCCATGCGGCGGGCTTTGCCCATCCACTGCCCGACCATCCGCAGCACGCCGGGCAGCTCCTTGGGGCCAATGGCGATCAGCGCAACGACCCCGATCACGACCAGCTCAGACCACCCGATGTCGAACATGGAATTATCCGCTCGCGCGATGCGCCCTTAAAAAACTGCCTGCGGGCGCCATCGCCATCACCTTGCGCGTCTTCCGCCATCGCAGGCGTGCTCACCTGCCGGAAACCGCGCGCGCCGGTCAGACTGCCTTGCGATTGGCGTCGGTCGCCTGCGGCGCCTGTGAGGACGCGTTGTCGATGCTCTTCATCGGCTCGGTCTTCTCGGCAGTCTTGTCGTCCTCGGACATGCCCTTCTTGAAGGCCTTGATGCCCTGCGCGACGTCTCCCATCAGATCGGAGATCTTGCCGCGGCCGAACAGCAGCAGGACCACTGCGATCACCACGATCCAGTGCCAGATGCTCATTGAACCCATGCCGCTCTCCCAAAAACGCTCAACTGTGCGGGCACGATCCCGGTCGAAACCACACCCCGGCCGAAGCGCCACGTCCGGCCTTGCTCATCCCCGAAACTAGGCGTTGGAGGCGGCAAAAACAAGGACTTAGGCTGGTCACTTCCGCGCGCGATGCTACGCGGTTTGACGCATTGGTAAACCGGCGAAATCGTGCCGTTCGCTCAATCCTTGGCTTCGGAGTCCGGAGGCACCGCGTCGGTCTGTTCAGGCTCCACCTGTGCCGTCTCAGGCTGCGGCTCGGGTTCTGGCGCCGGCGCGAGCGCCAGGTCGAGATCGCCCGGCTCTAGCGGATCCTCGTCCTCGCGGAGGGCCGGATCGTCCGATGGGGTCGGCACGGTAAAGCCGCCCGGCAGGCGCGAATCCAGCAGCCCGGTTCCCCGCAATTCGTCCAATCCCGGCAGATCGTTCACGGCTTCGAGATTGAACTGCGACAGGAACTGCTCGGTGGTGCCGAAGGTCAGTGGACGCCCTGGCGTCTTGCGACGGCCGCGAGGTCGGATCCAGCCCGTCTCCAACAGCACGTCGAGCGTCCCCTTGGACGTGACGACACCGCGGATTTCTTCGATCTCGGCGCGAGACACCGGCTGATGGTAGGCGATGATCGCCAGCACCTCGATCGCCGCGCGCGACAGGCGGCGCGTTTCGGTGCTCTCGCGTGTCATCAGCCAGGCGAGATCGGTCGCCGTGCGGAACGACCATTTGCCGTTGATACGAACGAGATTGACGCCCCGCTCGGCATAGTCGGCCTGCAGCTCAGCCAACGCGGTCTTTACGTCCACGCCCTCGGGAAGCTTCTTCTTCAACGAAGCTTCGTCGAGCGGCTCGGCAGAGGCGAACAGCATCGCCTCCAGCAGGCGGAGTTCCTCCGAGCGCATAGACACGGCCGCAGCCTCGGCGGCCTCGTCAGCCTCGATGTGTTTCTCTGCCAAATGAGCTGGCATCGATGGCTCTCCTTCCACTTAGCTTGCCGGTGTTTCGGGTGCGACAAGCTCGGCAGCCAGGTCGGGCCGCCGCTTACGAACGAAAATCGGCGCGAACGCTTCTTTCTGATGCACTTCCGCCTCGCCTTCCCGGACAAGTTCCAGCGCCGCCGCGAAACTCGACGCAAACACGGTCGCCCGCTGCGACGGCTCGACGACGTAGCTCAAGAGGTACTCGTCCAGGCTGCTCCAGTCTTCGGCCATGCCGACCAGCCGCTCCAGCGACGCACGCGCCTCGTTCAACGACCAGACCGTCCGCTTGGCGAGATGCACGCTGGCCAGCACCCGCTGCTGGCGCTGGGTCGTGTAGGCCGTCAGCAGGTCGTAGAGCGTCGCCGTCCACTTTTGATGCTTGATCTCGGCAATCGCTTCTGGCTCACCACGGGCAAAGATGTCCCGGCCAAGCTGCGGGCGCGTCATCAGGCTCTTGGCCGCCTCGCGGATCGCCTCCAGCTTGCGCAGGCGGTTGGCGAGCGCAGTCGCCATATCCTCGGCGCTCGGCCCTTCCGCCGACGGCGGCTCAGGCAAGAGCAACCGCGACTTCAGATAGGCGAGCCAGGCCGCCATCACCAGATAATCCGCGGCAATCTCCAGGCGCAGCTTCCGCGCCGCCTCGATATAGGCGAGGTATTGATCGGCCAATGCCAGGATCGAGATCTTCGCCAGATCGACCTTCTGATGCCGGGCAAGCGCAAGCAGCAGGTCCAGCGGCCCTTCGTATCCGGCAACGTCGACGACCAGCGTCGGCTCGTCGTCCGGCCGCTCCGCTTGCGTAGCGTCGAAGGGAAGGATTTCTGCACTCATGCTGTCAGGGCTCCCGCACGGCTGACGAGTTCATCGAGTTCGGCGCGCGCCCGCTCGCGATCGAGCGGCTGCGGCTGTTTGCGCGCGGCGAGCGCGCGCTTCGCCCGCTCCAGCGCCTGTCCCGCCAGCAGCGGCGTGTTGGCGGCGACCGCCCGCATCTCTTCCGGATCGCCGTTGCAATGCAGGATCATGTCGCAGCCGGCAGCGATGCTGGCGCGGGTGCGCTCGGCGATCGTTCCCTGCAGAGCATTCATCGACACGTCATCACTCATCAGCAAACCTTGGAAACTGATCGAGCCGCGAATCACCTCCTGGATGATTGTCGCAGAAGTCGTCGCCGGTTGGGCACGATCGAGGGCGCTAAACACAACATGCGCAGTCATCGCCATCGGCAGGTCCGCCAGCGGGCGGAACGCGGCGAAGTCGGTGCGCTCGAGTTCCACAAGCGGCGTATCGACGGTCGGCAACTGAAAGTGCGTGTCCGCGGTAGCCCGGCCATGGCCGGGGATATGCTTGAGCACTGGCAGCACGCCGCCTGCGCAAAGGCCATCCGTCACGGCACGGCCGATCGCAGCAACCTTGGCCGGCTCGGTTCCATAGGCGCGGTCGCCGATGACAGCATCCGCCCCCGCCACCGGCACATCCGCGAGCGGCAGGCAGTCCACCGTGAAGCCAACGTCGGCGAGATCGGCGGCGATCAGCCGTGCGCTCAAATAGGCGGCCCGCAGCCCCTCGTCGGGGGTCCGATCATAGAGCTGCGCGAACACGCTGCCACGAGGATAAGATGGCCAGACCGGCGGCCCAAGGCGCTGGACGCGCCCGCCCTCCTGATCGACCAGCACCGGCGCGTCGGGCCGGCCGACGCATTGGCGCAAGTCCGCAATCAGGGATGCAACTTGCGCGCGATCACTGACGTTGCGCTTGAAAAGGATGAAGCCCCAGGGCTGCTCCTCGCGCAGAAACACCCGCTCATCCTCGGTGAGGGTAAGGCCGCCTACTCCGCTGATGAAGGCTTTGATGCGCATGGGGCCGATTAGCCCGGCCCTGCGCGCAGGGTCAAGGAAACCGCCGTTAATTCCTTTGGACGACGCACTGGCCGCCGGCGGCCTTCAGGCTGTTGCAGAGCTGTCCGGCGTCCTCGGCCTGGGAAAACGGCCCAACCAGCGCGCGATAGTAGATCCCACGCTCGCCGAGATCGGCGCGGCGAATCATCGCCGAGCGCGATCCGAGCACGTTCGGGAACTTGGACTGCATCGCCCGGTAGGCCGCCTGGGCGTCGGCTTCGCTCCGCTGCGACGAAATCTGGACCATATACCCGCCCGATCCACCTGTCGGTTGTGCGGAGGCGGTACGGGTCGGAGCCGGCGCCTGTTGCTGCGGCGACAGCGAGACCGGCGCATTGGCAGGGGCCTGCGCCCGGGCCGAGGCCGCCCGCGACTGGGCAGCCTGCCCCTGTTGACCTGAAGCCGGTGCCGTATCCGGCTGATCAGTGCGGATGCTGAGGGTCCGGACCCGCCTTGGCTCGTCGCCAAGCGCACCATTCGAAACCCCGGCCCGTGGTGGTGTCGAGGCTGTCGTGGTTGCGACCGATTGCGGCGAGGGCGGGTTGGCATTGGTGTTCAACGGCGGGAAAACCACCCGCGGCGGATTGCGGCCATTGATGTCGACCGGCTGCTCCTCGCGTGACAGCAACTGCTCCTGCCCGCTTGGAGCTCCGATGCGGTCGACGATCTTGCCGGAGGCGTCGCTGGTCTGGGTCGGAGGCACGATCTTGGTTGCACCAGGCTCGGCCTTGATCACCGGCGGCTCGCCGCTGCGTGGCGATCCTACGAAGGAACGATAAGCAAACGCGCCCGCCGTGCCGACAACCGCCAGCGCCAGCACCGCCGCGACGGTCATCAACCCGCCGCGCTTACGTTGCGGCTCTTCGTAGTGGCCATCGCCATAGTAAGGCGGATAGTTCGGATCTTGCTCTTGGTAGCCAGCCTGATACGTGCCGTCGGCGTACTGCTGATCCTGGTACTGCGGGTAGTGCGCGTTCTGTGAATTCTGATCATACAGAACGTGATCATAGCGCGCCTGCTGATCGTGTTGATGATCGTATTGCGGCTGCTGTTCGTATTGGGTCTGCTCGGCGTACTGCTGCTCGCGCTGATACTGATATTGATCGTATTGCGGCTGCTGCGGTTGTTGCTGCCGCTCGTCGCGATGACGCGCCGTGCGCAGAAACGCCGGTGGCGGAGGCTCTTCATCCTGCTGCGGATAAGGATCGGCCGAGTAACCCTGCGGCTCCAGCGCCGCGGGCTGAGCGCGCTGCTGCCGGCTCGCGGTGCGCATCCATGATGGCCGCGACGCCTCGGCTGGTGGTGCCTCGTCCGGCACGTCCTCATGCTGCGGCTGATATTGTTGCGATGAAACGCGATCGGCCCGCGTGCGCTCGGCACGCGTGCTCGGCGGAGCGCTCAACGCCGTACCTTGTTCGGTCTGCCCTATCAGACGTGCGAGCTCAGCCAACGGATCGCCATCGGCGCTCTGGCTCGCAGCTCGCCGCGCACCGCGATCGTCGGCGGACTCGGGCCGGTATTGATAACGATCTGCCATCTGATGTTGTCCCCATCAGGAAGGCTGAACAGCGCCGATATGGAAGTCCACGCGGAACCCGTCCAGCCGCTGCGTGTCACCGTCGCCCCTCAACGACGGACACCTCGACTATCGCATTTCGTCCGGCGCCTGGACACCCAGAATCGCGAGACCGGCTGCGAGGACCGACACGACCCCCTGCACCAGGGCCAGCCGCGCTAACGTAATCTCTGCATCATTCTGGATAATGAAGCGTAAATGAGGCAAATCCCGCCCTCTGGTCCAAAGCGCATGGAACTCGCTGGCAAGATCGTAGAGGTAGAATGCGATCCGATGCGGCTCGTGCGCCTCGGCGGCCCCCTCCACCAGCCGTGGGAACAAAGCGAGCCGCCGCAGCAGTCCGAGCTCAGCGGTATCAGCCAACCGCGACAGATCCGCCTTCGCCAGCAGGTACGGCGCGCGGGCCTCCGCCTGCTCGGGCAGGTCGGCGATCGCCTCCCGCGCATTACGGAAGATCGAATAGCCGCGCGCATGGCCGTACTGGACATAGAACACCGCATTGTCGCGCGACTGCTCGATCACCTTGGCGAGGTCGAAATCGAGCACCGCATCGTTCTTTCGGAACAGCATCATGAAGCGCACCGCGTCGGCGCCAACCTCGTCGACCACCTCGCGCAGCGTGACGAAATCCCCGGACCGCTTCGACATCTTCACTGGCTCGCCAGCGCGCAACAGCTTCACGAGCTGCACGATCTTCACGTCAAGCGTGCCCTTGCCTTCGCTGACCGCCCGGATCGCCGCCTGGACGCGCTTGATATAGCCGCCGTGATCGGCCCCCCAGACGTCGACCATGTTGGCGAAGCCGCGATCGAACTTGTTCTTGTGATAGGCGATGTCGGAGGCGAAGTAGGTATACGATCCGTCCGACTTGAGTAGCGGCCGATCGACGTCGTCGCCGAACGCGGTCGCGCGGAAGAGCGTCTGCTCGCGATCCTCCCAATCCTCGTCCGGCCCGCCCTTCGGCCGCGGCAGGCGTCCCTCGTAGACGAGCCCACGCTTGCGCAGGCCATCAATGACAGCCGCCACTTCGCCGCCGTTGGCGCCCTGCAGCGAACGCTCGGAGAAGAACACATCATGGCGCACGTTGAGCGCCTGCAAATCCTTCTCGATCTCGGCCATCATCATCGCGATGGCTTTCGCCCGCACGATCGGCAGCCACTCG
Organism: Afipia sp. P52-10; assembly: GCF_000516555.1. Taxonomy (NCBI): domain Bacteria; kingdom Pseudomonadati; phylum Pseudomonadota; class Alphaproteobacteria; order Hyphomicrobiales; family Nitrobacteraceae; genus Afipia; species Afipia sp. P52-10. Next base: position 691,867 of record NZ_AZSJ01000007.1, read on the forward strand.
GCTTCTGCCATCGCCTTGAGCCTGTCGCCGTATTCGGCCGCTAGCGCTGCGCCGACCGGCTTCAGGTAGTCGCCGGGATAAAGCCCCTCCGGGATCGCGCCGATGACCTCGCCCAGTGCCTCGCGATAGCGCATGAACGCCGACCGCGCGAGCACATCCACCTGCGCGCCGGCATCGTTGACGTAGTATTCGCGCGTCACCTTGAAGCCCGCAAAGTCGAGCAGGCTCGCCAGCGCATCGCCGAACACCGCGCCACGGCAATGGCCGACATGCATCGGCCCGGTCGGGTTTGCCGAAACATATTCGACGTTGATCGCCTCACCGCGGCCGATGCGGCTGCGGCCGTAGGCCGCCCCCTCGCTCAACACCGTGCGCAACACCTCAGGCCAGACCGATGCCTTCAGCCGCAGATTGATGAAGCCAGGCCCGGCGATCTCCACCGTCTCAACCAGCGGATCGGCCCGCAGCAGCTCCGCGATCTTCTCCGCAAGATCGCGTGGCTTCGCCTTGGCATCCTTGGCCAGCACCATCGCCGCATTCGTCGCCATATCGCCATGCGCGGCATCGCGCGGCGGCTCGACCACGATCCGCGACAGATCGAGCCCCGCAGGGATCGTTCCCTGATCGCTCAAAGTACGGCAAGCCGCCTGCACGCGATCGAGGACTTGAGCGAAAAGATGGGACTGGCCAGATGCTTGGGTCATGGAATTTCAGTGAGATATCAGGACGATCATGTCCATCGTTGACCGGCCGCCTAACGCAATTCGGGGGTTAAGTCAAAAATCCGCTGGTGTTCGACGATGGCGAAGCGGTCGGTCATGCCGGCGATGAAGTCGCCGATGCCGCGCGCCAGCTCAACGTCGCTCGCTTCGGCCGGCAGCCATCCCGGCGGCAACTCCCCGGTATTGGCGCGATAGTGGCCGAACAGGTCCCGCACAATCGCTTCCGCGTCCTGCATGATGGCCATCACCCGCTCGTGCCGATACATGCGCTTGAACAGAAAAGCCTTGATCTCCCGCTCGGCCGCGGCCATCGCCGCCGAAAATGCCGCGGTCGGTCGCCCCAGACGCCGGACCTCGCCGGGCGACGCGGGTAAGCTTTCGCCGAGCCGGCGCTGGGTCTCGGCCACCACGTCGCCGATCAAGTGCGAGATCAGCTCCCGAACCAGTTCCGCTCCCCGCCGCGGCTGGTCAAGCCTGGGAAAGCGTGCGTCGATGTCGGCAACGATTCCGCCGATCAACGGCACAGCCGCAAGATCATCGATCGCGAACAGGCCGGCGCGCAGGCCGTCATCGATGTCGTGGGCATCGTAGGCGATATCATCGGCAAGGCCTGCGACCTGCGCTTCGAGCCCGGCGATGCTCGAGAGTTCGAGGTCGTGTCCTCTGACGTAGTCGGCAATCGCATGCGGCACGCCGGTCTCGGCGTATCGCCCCGCGGGCCGGCCATCCTTGTCCGTCAGCGGCCCGTTGTGCTTGACGATGCCCTCGAGTGTTTCCCAGGAGAGATTGAGGCCGTCGAAGGCTGGATAGCGCCGTTCCAGCGTGGTGACGACGCGCAAGGTCTGGGCGTTGTGATCGAACCCGCCCCAGGCGTGCAGACAACCATCGAGGGCACGCTCCCCCGCATGGCCGAACGGGGTGTGGCCGAGATCGTGTGCCAGCGCCAACGCTTCGGTCAGGTCCTCGTCGAGACCGAGCTGGCGGGCGATCGCCCGGGCGATCTGCGCAACCTCCAGCGAATGGGTCAGTCGTGTGCGATAATGGTCCCCTTCATGGAAGACGAACACCTGGGTTTTGTGCTTGAGGCGGCGGAACGCCGTCGAATGGATCACCCGGTCGCAGTCCCGCCGGAATGCGCTGCGAGTCTTGCTCGGCGGCTCGGCGTGCAACCGCCCCCGGCTGTGCTCCGGATCGCAGGCGTAGACCGCGCGCGGCGCCGCCATCCCGACCGCCATAGTTTACCTCTAAATTACCCGGGTTTACGGTTTGATTCTCGGTCCCGGCGCACTTAACTATGAGTTGCGGGGCGATCAAACCCTTCGACCATGATATCCGGACGACGGAAACCCGCTTTCGGATGTCGCGCCCTGCGCAAGGCTATCGGAGCAAGCAATGTCTGCGACTGTCACCATCACCGAACGGGCCGCCCGCCGCATCGGGCAAATCCTGCAATCGGAAGGCGTCGGCGCGATGCTGCGGATCAGTGTCGAGGGCGGCGGCTGCTCCGGATTTCAATACAAGTTCGACGTGGAGAAGACCCGCGCGGAGGATGATCTGGTGATCGCCCGCGATGGGGCAACCGTGCTCGTCGATCCCGCCTCGGTTCCTTTCCTCGCTGGTTCAGAAGTCGATTTCGTCGACGACCTGATCGGCGCCTCGTTCCGCGTGGTCAATCCGAACGCCACCGCGTCCTGCGGCTGTGGCACCAGCTTCTCGATCTGAGAACTGACGCCTTTTTCCGACAGCGTCCCCGGTCTTTGAAGCCGCCCCACGGCAGAACGGTCACGGCTGCCTTGCCGGGCGCCGTGTGAAGATTTTCGCGCGGTTTATTCCGCCGCCACCTGGCGCGGGCGCTCCTCGACTTCCACGAACTCCGGCTCGAGACGACGCTTCAGCTTGCGGTCAATGCGATCGAGGTAGATGTAGATCACCGGCGTAATGAACAGCGTCAGCAGTTGCGAGACCAGAAGACCGCCAACCACCGCCACGCCCAGCGGCTGACGCAGCTCGGCGCCAGCGCCAGTTCCGAGTGCGATCGGCAGCGTGCCGAAGATCGCCGCGAACGTCGTCATCATGATTGGGCGGAAACGCAGCAATGCCGCCTCGCGGATCGCATGCTCCGCGCTGAGGCCAACAGCGCGGCGGCTGATCGCGAAATCCACCATCATGATCGCGTTCTTCTTGACGATGCCGACTAGCATGACGATGCCAATCATCGCGATCACCGACAGGTCCATGTTGAACAGCATCAGAGTCAGGATCGCGCCGATACCCGCCGACGGCAAGCCGGAGATGATCGTGATCGGATGCACGAAGCTCTCGTAGAGAATGCCGAGGATGACGAAGGCCGCGAACACCGCAGCCAGGATCAGCACGCCCTGCCCCCGCAACGAGTCCTGGAACACCTGCGCCGTGCCGGAGAAGCCGCTGACGATCGAGACCGGCAGGTTGGCGTCGCGCTCGATCTCGGAAATCTTATCGACCGCGTAACCGAGCGAGACGTTCGGCGCGAGGTTGAACGAGATCGTCACCGACGGCTGCTGGCCCTGGTGGTTGATCTGCAGCGGTCCGATGCTCGGAACCAGCTTCGCCACCGCATCAAGCGGAATCGTCTGGTTGTTGCCGGTCTTCAGATAGAGCTTCGACAGCTCCGACGGATCGACACGGAAACGCGGCTGCGCCTCCAGGATGATCTGGTAATCGTTCGACGGCTTGTAGATCGTGCCGATCTGGCGCGAGCCGAACGCGTTGAAGAGCTGATTGCGGATCTGGTCGGCCGTGATGCCATAGACAGCCGCCTGCTCGCGATCGATCTCCACCGTCAGTTGCGGGTTCTTCACATACAGGTCGGTCGTCACATCCAGCAGCCCCGGAATCTTTGCGATCTTGTCGCGAAGCTCCGGCGCGATCGTATAGAGCGCCCCCGTATCGGCCCCCTGTAACGTGTACTGATACTGGCTCTTGGAGACGCGGCCACCGATGTTCAGGTTCTGGATGCTTTGGAAGAAGGCCTGCATGCCTGGCACCGCCGCCGACTTCTGCCGCAGCCGCGCGATAACCACCGGTGCGGGATCGCGCTCGCCCTTTGGCTTCAGGCCGATGAAGATGCGCCCGTAATTCGCCGTCTGGGTGGGGCCGCCGGCGCCGACGGTGCTGTTGACGAATTCCACCGCCGGGTCGGCGCGCAAGACCTCGTCCAGCTTCTGCTGGCGCTCTACCATCGCATCGAACGAGGTATCGGTTGCAGCCTCCGAGGTACCGATCAGGAAGCCGGTGTCCTCCTGCGGGAAGAAGCCCTTCGGCACGACGTAGTAGAGGAAGGCGGTCGCAAACAGCGTTGCGATCGTGAGAGCGAGCGTGATCGACTTCGCCGCCAGAACCTTGTCGAGGGCCCATTCGTAGCCGCGATGCCACTGGGCGAACATCGCCTCGAAGATACGAAGCACGACATTCGGCTTCTTATGCGCATCGTGCTCCTTCAGCACGCGGGCGCACAGCATCGGCGTCAGCGTCAGCGAGACGAACGCCGAGACGAGGATCGCGATCGCCACCGTCACCGCGAACTCGCGGAACACGCGACCGACGATGCCGCCCATCAGCAGCACCGGAATGAACACGGCGATCAGCGAAAAGGTGATCGAGATGATGGTGAAGCCGATTTCGCGGGCGCCCTTCAGCGCCGCCTCATAGGGTCGCATTCCCTCTTCGATATGCCGGACGATGTTCTCGAGCATGACGATGGCGTCGTCGACGACGAACCCGACCGACAATGTCAGCGCCAGCAACGTCATGTTGTTGACCGAGAAATCGAGCAGATACATCGCGCCGCAGGTGCCGAGCAGCGAGATCGGCACCGCCACCGACGGGATGAAGGTCGCAGCCGCCGAGCGCAGGAACAGGAAAATCACCAGGACCACGAGGATCACGGCGATCAACAGCGTCTCCTGGACATCGAACACCGACTGTCGGATCGAGATCGACCGATCCATGGTGACGTTGACGTTGATCGATGGCGGCAGCTGCGCCTGCAATCCCGGCAGCCGCGCCTTTACGGCATCGACCACCGCCACCGTGTTGGCGTCGGGCTGCTTCTGAACCGCCAGCACGATCGAGCGCTCGCCGTTGAACCAGCTCGCGGTCTTGTCGTTCTCGACGCTGTCATACACCCTGGCCACTTCGTCGAGCTTGATCGGCGAACCATTACGATAGGCCACGACGATCTGCCGGTACGGTTCGGCCGTATCCATCTGGCTCGAGGCCTGCAGCGTGATGTTCTGGCTGGGTCCATTCAACGTGCCCACCGGCGTACTGGAGTTCGCCCGCGCCACCGCGTTGCGGATGTCGTCCATCGACAAGCCGCGGGCGGCGGCCGCCTCTGGGTCTGCCTGCACGCGCACCGCAAATTTCTGGCTGCCGTAGATCTGCACCTGCGCAACGCCGGCGATCTGCGACAGCGCCTGGGCCATGAAGATGTCGCCGTACTCGTTGACGGTCGAGAGCGGCAGCGTGGCCGAGCTCAGCGCGATGAACAGCACCGGGAAGTCCGACGGGTTCACCTTGCGGAAGCTCGGCGGCACCGTCATCTCGATCGGCAAACGCCGCTGGGCGATCGACAGCGCAGTCTGTACGTCGAGCGCGGCCGCATCGATGTTGCGGTTGAGGTCGAACTGGATGGTGATGGTGGTCGTCCCCTGCGCCGATTGCGAGGTCATCGACGAAATGCCGGGTACGGTGGACATCTGCCGTTCGATCGGTCCGGCAATCGAGGCAGCCATGGTGTCGGCGCTGGCGCCTGGAAGCGTCGCGGTGATCGAGATGGTCGGAAAGTCGACCTTCGGCAGGGCTGAGACCGGAAGCAGGCGATAGGCAAAGAGACCAAAAACGATGATCGTTGCCGTGAGCATAGTCGTCATCACCGGACGACGAATGCACTGCTCGGAGAGTCTCATCCCCTCAGGCTCCCGTCTTGCGGTCGCGGATGTCGACCGGGGTACCATTCGAAAGCAGCATCTGGCCGTCGGTCACCACGTTCTCGCCGCCCGACAGGCCGCTGGAGATCACCGACGATCCCTGGAAGGTCCGCGCCACGGTCACTGGCTGGACCTGAGCCTTGCCATCCTTGACCAGGAACACGAAGTTGCCGGCCTGGCTGCGCTGGACTGCGACCGAGGGCACGACGACCGCTTCCTCGTTGCGGACGACCAGCTTGGTGGAGACCAGCGTCCCCGGCCACAGCGTCTCCTTGTCGTTGTCCATCACCGCACGCAGCGTGACCATGCCGGTGTTGATGTCGACCGTGTTCTCGATCATCGCCACCTTTCCGGTTTCGGTCGCCTTGTCGCCGGGCAACGAGGCGATCGCGATCGCCGTTCCGGCCTTCAACGATTCATGCAGATCGGGCAGCACCCGCTGCGGCACGGTCAGCGCGACGTAAATCGGCGCGATCTGATTGATGGTGGCAAGCGGCGCGACATCGGCCGGGCGGACAAAGTTACCCACCTTGACGTTGGCCGCGCTGATGCGCCCGGAGATCGGCGCGCGGATCGTGGCGTAGCTCTTCTGGACCTTTAAATTCTCCAGAACGGACTCATCAGCACGAACCGTCCCGCGCAGGATGTCCATCTGCGTCTGCGCGTTATCAACGTTGACTTGGGTGGTTGCTCCCTTGGCGATCAGATCGCTGTAGCGGCGGAAATCGCGCTCGGCCCCTGCAAGTTGCGAGCGATCGCGCGCCAGCGTCCCTTCGGCCTGCGCGATCTGCGCATCGATCTGTCGCGCGTCGAGCGTGAACAGAATGTCGCCCGCCTTGACGCGCGCGCCATCCTGGAAATGAACTTCTGTGATCGTCGTCTCGATGCGCGACTTCAATGCGACGCTGGCGATCGGTGTCACCGTCCCGATCGCATCGACCTCGACCGGCACCTGCTTGCGTTCGGCGATGGCGGCCTGGATCGAGATCGCGCGAACGCGGCCCGGTCCCTGCGCCTTTGCAGCCCCGCCCGTATCCATCCAGGATGAGCGCGTGCTGAAAGCGACCGTTCCGGCAACGGCGACCAGACCGAGGGCGATAAACAAATTGCGTTTTCTCATAATTTCTCGCACATGCCGGCCACGCGCGCGCGCTCTGCCCCGGCCACCCATCAAAAGAACCTTAGGTCTCCCCCAGACCCGTTATAACCGGGTTCTTGGCGATCTATTCCCGAAGGATTTATCACAGCTTCGGGGAAGCATGCAGTATCCATCTGTTGGAATCGTTGCCATCGTGCCAGTCGGAAAGTGCACGGCAAAATGAAGAAATGTTAATGCGAAGGGCTCCGCACTATGCGTATCGCCACATGGAACGTTAACTCCGCCCGCCAGCGGTTGGACCACCTGCTCTCCTGGCTCAAGGAAACCAGCCCGGACGTCGCCTGCCTGCAGGAAATCAAGTGCACGGACGATACGTTCCCGCGCGAGCCGATCGAGGCGTTGGGCTACAACGTGGTCACCCACGGCCAGAAGGGCTTCAACGGCGTCGCCCTCCTCTCCCGCTTTCCCTTCGACGAAACGCGGCCGCGCCTAGCCGGCGACGATGACGACGCGCAGTCACGTTTCCTCGAAGGCGTCATTTCGCTGAGGCGGGGCGTCGTCCGGATCGCCTGCCTGTATCTGCCAAACGGCAACCCGCCGAACACGGAAAAATACCCATACAAACTCAACTGGATGAAGAGGCTTTACGACTATTCGGTTGAACGGCTCAAAACCGAGGAGCCTTTCATCCTCGCGGGCGACTTCAACGTCATTCCCGCCCCTGGCGACGTCCACAATCCTGCGGCGTGGGTCAACGACGCCCTGTTCCTGCCGGAAACACGCATGCGTTTTCAGGCCCTGCTCGGGCTCGGGCTGACCGATGCCCTGCGCGCCGTCACCGACCAAACCAAGCTTTACACGTTCTGGGACTATCAGGCCGGCGCCTGGCAGAAGAACAACGGTATCCGGATAGATCATCTGCTGGTGTCGCCGCAGGCGTCAGACCGCCTGGTCACGGTCGGCATCGACAAGCATGTGAGGGCCTGGGAAAAGCCGTCGGACCATGTCCCGGTCTGGGCCGAGTTCGACTTCGACACGCGCAACTAGTGGCGAGCAATCGTGCGTTGCATTACGGGCAACGAACCCGAGACAATCAGTCGCGGCGCCCCTGCACCCAACGCTCGAGCATCCGGCCAGCCATCGCCCGGTCGTCCTCGCTCGCGCGCTTCAGCGCAGAGTTGTAGACATCATTGATCCAGACCTCGTCCGGACCCGCATTGTCGCGGGCGAGCGTCAGCCACATCAGACCACGGGCCACCTGGCGGGGCAGCAGATCGCCGTTGAACAGCATCTGCCCGAGCAGCGCCTGGGCCTGGAATTGCCCCTTCTGCGCCGCCTGCGCCAGCCAGCGCGCTGCGTATTTCGGGTCGCGCTGCGAACCGACGCCGTCGAGATACATGCGCGCCAGATTGTACTGGGCGTCCGCGTTGCCGAAATACGATGCGGCATAGTGGAACATTTCCCGCGCCCGCTCGCGGTCGATCCGGACACGGGTGTTCGGAATGCCGTCCCGGTAGTAGCGGCCGAGCGCGACGAACGCATTGGCGACGATCTGCGCCTGCGGTGCGGAGGGGCTGTCCTCGGCGTGCTGATTGGCGATGCGGCTGAAATAGTCAAAAGCGCGCAGGTCATCGCGATCGACGCCCTCGCCGGTCGCGTACATCCGACCGAGCTTCCACTGCGCGATCGGATGGCCGCCCTCGGCGGCATACTGCAGGGTGGACAGCGAGTTGCTGGACGGCACCGCAGCCTTGGCAGCAGCCGTGCCGTTGGGCACAGCCACCGGCAGCGGCGGAACGGGGACCGCCGTCGGTGCAGCCAATCCAACGGGCGGCAGTCCCGCGGACGACAAGCCACCCGGCGTCGTACCTTCGAACGCAAAGGCAGGTGCTACGGCCAGGATGGCCGCTCCGGCAATGACACAGGACGCGATACACTCAGATATCCGCATAGCACTGCTTCTCTTCGGCGCCGCCAGGATGGGTGACAGCGCCATTCACGGCCGGACCAACCTGCTGGGCGTACTTCCACAGAACCCCTGAACCGAAACGCTCCGCCGGCGGCTGCCAGGCGCTTCGCCGCTCGGCAAACTCGGCCTCGGAGAGCTGTACGTTGAGATGTCCGTCGACCGCATCGATCTCGATGATGTCCCCGTCGCGGATCAGCGCGATCGGGCCGCCGACGGCTGCTTCCGGCCCGACATGGCCGACGCAGAAGCCGCGGGTCGCGCCCGAGAACCGGCCATCGGTGATCAGCGCCACCTTGCCGCCCATACCCTGACCGGTGAGCGCGGCGGTGGTCGCGAGCATCTCGCGCATGCCGGGACCGCCTTTCGGCCCCTCATAGCGGATAACGATGACCTCGCCTTCCTTGTAGGTGCGGTTCTTCACGGCCTCGAACGCATCCTCTTCGCGATCGAAGCAGCGCGCCGGGCCGGTAAATTTGAGATTGCTCATTCCGGCGACCTTTACGATCGCCCCCTCCGGCGCGAGGTTGCCCTTGAGCCCGACGACACCACCCGTGACGGTGATCGGCTGATCCGCTGGGCGCACGACATCCTGGTGCGGATTCCACTTCACGCTGGCCATGTTCTCAGCAATGGTGCGGCCAGTAACGGTCATACAGTCGCCGTGCAGATATCCCTGGTCCAACAGGGTTTTCATCAGGAGCGGTATGCCACCAACTTCAAACATGTCTTTGGCGACATAACGGCCACCCGGCTTCAAATCCGCGATATATGGTGTCTTTTTGAAGACCTCGGCGACATCGAACAGATCAAATTTGATCCCGCATTCGTGAGCGATGGCTGGTAGGTGCAATGCGGCATTGGTCGAACCACCGGAAGCCGCCACGACCGCCGCCGCATTCTCCAGCGCCTTCCGGGTGACGATATCGCGCGGACGGAGATTGAGTGCGATCAGCTCCAGGATTTTCTCGCCAGCTGCGGCGCAAAACCGGTCGCGGATTTCGTACGGCGCCGGCGCACCGGCCGAATACGGCAGCGCCAGCCCGATCGCCTCGGAGACGGTGGCCATGGTGTTGGCCGTGAACTGAGCGCCGCAGGCGCCAGCGGACGGGCATGCGACCTGCTCGATCTCGTCCAGATCCTCGTCCGACATCTCACCGACCGAGTGCTTGCCGACCGCTTCGAACATGTCCTGCACGGTGACCTGCTGGCCGCGGAAATTGCCTGGCAGGATCGAGCCGCCATAGATGAAGATCGACGGCACGTTGAGGCGGACCATCGCCATCATCATGCCAGGCAGAGACTTGTCGCAGCCGGCCAGGCCGACCAAGGCATCGTAGGAATGGCCGCGCACGGTCAGTTCGACCGAGTCAGCGATCACCTCGCGGGACGGCAGCGACGAGCGCATGCCGTCATGGCCCATGGCGATACCGTCGGTGACGGTGATGGTGCAGAATTCGCGCGGGGTGCCGCCAGCCGCGGCGACGCCCTTTTTCACCGCCTGGGCCTGGCGCATCAACGCGATATTGCAGGGGGCAGCCTCGTTCCAGCAGGAGGCCACGCCGACGAACGGCTGGTGAATCTGGGCCGAGGTCAGGCCCATGGCATAGTAATAGGACCGGTGCGGCGCGCGCTCGGGCCCTTCCGTCACGTGACGGCTGGGCAGACGGCTCTTGATGTTCGTCTTCACGTCCATCGCAACTCGGTTTCCCGCCAACTTACGCAACACGCCCTACTCAACTTCGGGACCGGCCGATCGGACATCGGTGTCGCAGCGCTGGCCTGCATTCAACGAGATCACGGAGGCGTGTGGCCAAATCGCGGCGCAGACAAGGGCTTCCGGCGCACGCGGCCAAATGTTCAGGGACTGTTGTACGGCCGCAACATTGTGGAGCCTCGGCAACGGTCGGATCGTACGGCGGCGTTCAATTGCAGCCGCCACCGACTGGGCAACCGGCGGTCTCTCGCGGGCGGCCGCAACATGGAGGACGCGACGTGGAGGACGCGACCAAGCGCGCCCTCGCGAGGGCATTGGCATTAGGAAACAGCATCAACGAGATCGGCGCGCCGATCCCCCCTCAGCGCTTTACCAACATCCGCCACGCCACCAGGATGATGATCGCGCCGATCGAGGCCGAAACCAGTGTCCGAAAGAAGCCAAAGACCGGGACTTCGGCGATCTCGGCGAGCTTCGCACCGACAAACGCCCCCGCCACGCCGACCAGAATGTTGGTGAAAATGCCATGGTTGGACTGGGTGACCCGTTCGGCGATCCAACCGGCGATGGCGCCGATCACCAGCATCATGAAAAAGCCGACACCCGGCTGAGCAAAGAAAGTCTGAGCCTCGTTCATCCTGAATACCCCCTGTTATCCGCGGGAAGGCTAACGCAGGCCTTGATTCCCGTCACGTCGCCCGAGGCCGATCCTTCCGTCACTCAGGCCAGGAAGGGCAATTCGACGGCGAGCGTGTAGCCGTTGAGCGTCAGCAGCGCCCCGGCGGCGCCGACGACCCCGCCAACCATGGCAAGCCACGGCAGGGTTGCGACGATCGAAACCGAGATCAGCACGATCGCGATCTGCAGCAACGCCTCCGCATAGTCGAAGTACGGGTCCTGCTTCAGGGCGTGATCGCGCTTGTTCTCGAATTCCTTGGCCTTGGCGAGAAGCTCCTTCTTGCCCTCGCGGGTTTCCGGCTCGCTTTCGTAGCGGGCTACCGTCTTGCGATAGGCATCGGCCTTGGCCTTGAGCGCTGCTTTCGCCTCCGCGCCAAGGCCTGCGTCCTGCAGAAATGCGAGCTCGATCGCGTCCGCCGCAAGATTGAAGTCGGTCTGCCGGATGTTCTTCGCCTGATAAAATGCGAAGGTGTTCGACGCATAGATATTGTTGTTCGTCGCTTCCTTACCGGCGTTGGCTCCGCCGAGCCCTGTGATCGCCAGCAGCATCGCGAGAATGGCGATGCCAACCGCCGCCCGCTGCTTGAAGCGGTCGTTCTGCCTTTCCTGATCCATCAAATCGGCGGCGTCTTCGGCTTTCATCGGCGTCTCCTTTACCAAAGGGCCGGACGATAGCCGCAAGGCCGTGTCACGATCGCGACGCGATCATGCTTCTCCACACGCTTATTTTGCTGTTAGCGCCAGAGCCCCCTCACGCGGGCGTTGTACACGTTTCCGGATAGGCTCAGACGTTGAGCACGCGCCCGTAGGCGTCAAGCACCGCCTCCTTCATCATCTCCGACAGGGTCGGATGCGGGAAGACCGTGTGCATCAGCTCTTCCTCGGTGGTCTCCAGGTTCATCGCCACGACGTAACCCTGGATCAACTCGGTGACCTCGGCGCCGACCATGTGCGCGCCGAGCAGCTGCCCGGTCTTCTTATCGAAGATCACCTTGATGAATCCCTGATCCTCACCGAGCGCGATCGCCTTGCCGTTGCCCGCGAACGGGAAGCGGCCGACGCGGATCTCCCGCCCCTGCTCCTTCGCCTTGGCTTCGGTGAGACCGACCGAAGCGATCTGCGGCTGGCAGTAGGTGCAGCCTGGGATCAAATTTTTGTCCATCGCATGCGGATGCAGGCCCTTGATGCCTTCGACGCAGATGACGCCTTCGTGCTCCGCCTTGTGCGCCAGCATCGGCGGACCCGCCACGTCGCCAATGGCGTAGATGCCGGGAGCGTTGGTGCGGCACAGGCCATCGACCACCACGGTCCCGCGCTCGATCTTCACGCCAAGCTTCTCCAGCCCTAGGTTCTCGACATTGCCGACGACGCCGACCGCCGAAATCACCCGCGACACTTCCAGCGTCTGCGTGCCGCCCTTGCCGTCATCGATGGTTGCGACCACGCTGTCGCTCTTCTTGTCCAGCTTCGTCACCTTGGCACCGGTGAGGATCTTGATGCCCTGCTTCTCGAAGCTCTTGCGGGCGAAGGCGGCGACCTCCGCATCCTCAACCGGAAGGATCTGCGGCAGCACCTCAACAATGGTCACCTCCGCGCCCATGGTGCGGAAGAACGAGGCGAACTCGACGCCGATCGCGCCAGAGCCGACCACCAGCAGCGACTTGGGGATTTCCGGCGCGACCATCGCTTCGAAATAGGTCCAGACCAGCTTGCCGTCGCCTTCGAGCCCCGGCAGTGCGCGCGGCCGCGCACCGGTCGCGAGCACGATGTGCTTGGCCTGATAGGCGCCGGGACCAAGCGCTCCTTTCGGCGCGTCGGTCTTAGCAGCCTTTACCGTGATCTTGCCGGGCGCATCGATGGTCGCCTCACCCCAGATCACCGTGACCTTGTTCTTGCGCATCAGGAAGCCGACGCCATCGTTCAGCCGCTTTGACACGCCGCGCGAGCGCTGCACCACCGCCTTCGGATCGAACGAGACGTTGTCGGCCTTCAGCCCGTAGTCCTTGGCGTGCTGCATGTAATGGTAGATCTCGGCCGAGCGGAGCAACGCCTTGGTCGGGATGCAGCCCCAGTTCAGGCAGATGCCCCCGAGATAGGCCTTCTCGACGATCGCGGTCTTGAGACCGAGCTGCGCGGCACGGATCGCCGCCACATAGCCGCCGGGGCCGGAGCCGATGATCACAACGTCGAAGGATGTATCGGCCATAAGGCACTCCGAACTTAACTCGGCCGCTGCGCGCGGCGGATCAACACCAGTCTCATCAGCCCGCCATCACGAGGGGCGGCGATATATCTTGCGACGTTAAGCTGATTCATTGCCGAACCGCTGATGATGACCGAGATTGCGCGATACGCGGCATCGACCTCCCCCTGCGCTCTCGATGGCTTTCGCGACTACACCACCATCATCACCGGATTTTCGATCAGCCGTTTGAACGCAGCGAGGAATTCGGCGCCGAGCGCGCCATCAACGGCGCGATGATCGCAGGACAGCGTGGCGCTCATGATCGTGGCCACCTCGATCTTGCCGTCCCGCACCACGGCGCGCTCCTCACCGACGCCGACCGCCAGAATGGTTGCATGCGGCGGGTTGATCACGCCGGAGAACTCCTTGATTCCGTACATGCCGAGGTTCGAGACCGCTGTGGTGCCGCCCTGATATTCCTCGGGCTTCAACTTGCGGGCGCGCGCGCGCGCCGCGAAATCCTTCATCTCGGCGGAAATGACCGAAACCGGCTTGCTGTGCGCATTGCGGACGACCGGTGTGATCAATCCGCCGGGGATCGCGACCGCCACGCCGACGTCGGAGGCCTTGTGCTTGAGCATGGCGCCGTCGGTCCAGGTGACATTGGCGTCGGGCACACGCTGCAATGCCAGCGCCAGCGCCTTGATGACGAAGTCATTGACCGAGAGCTTGTAGGCCGGCTTGCCGTCCTTGTCCTTCGGCGCAGCCGCATTGATCTCCTCGCGCGCGGCGGTGAGCTTGCCGATGTCACAATCGACCGTCAGATAAAAGTGCGGGATCGTCTGCTTCGACTGCGTCAGCCGCTGTGCGATGATCTTGCGCATGTTGTCGTGTGGCACGACCTCGTAGGAGCCCTCGGCGAACATCGCGCGAACCTGCTGTTCGCTCGGGCCTGCAGCCAGTACCGGCGCCGCAGCCGCTGTGCCGGGCGCTGCTGGTGCAGCCTTCAGGCCCTTGCCAGACCTCGCTGCCTCCACGTCGCGGGCCACCACCCGGCCATGTGGGCCCGTACCCTCGATACGTGCGACATCAATACCAGCATCCTTCGCCAACCGCCGCGCCAACGGCGACGAGAACACGCGAGACTGGCCCGAACCATTCATCGCCGCAGGCTGAGATGCCGCTGCGGGAGCCGCTGTAGTAGCCGCTGCAGTAGCCTTGGCCTGCGCTGGCGCCGCAGTGGGCGCAGCCGCTTGAGCGGAAGCCGCGGCAGGCTTGGCTTCACTGGTTGGGGCTTCCGCTTTCGCAGCCGCGGCAGGCTTAGCACCGCCACCACCGGCAGCCGCCGCCTTCACGTCCTCGCCTTCGCCCGCGAGCACGGCGATGACGTCGTTGACCGCGACATCCTGCGTTCCCTCCGGCACCAGGATCTTGGCGATCGTGCCGTCATCGACGGCCTCGACCTCCATGGTCGCCTTGTCGGTTTCGATCTCGGCGATAATGTCGCCAGACTTCACCGCGTCGCCTTCCTTCTTCAACCACTTCGCGAGGTTGCCCTTCTCCATGGTTGGCGACAGGGCGGGCATCAGAATGTTGATTGGCATGCTTTCACCCGTCGGGTCAGTACGGCAATGCGGGCAGGCGTCGGTCGGTCACGGCGATGCTCATGACGAATAGGTCACGGCCTTCACGGCGGCAATCACATCGGCGACGCTCGGCAAGGCGAGCTTCTCGAGGTTGGCGGCATAGGGCATCGGCACGTCCTTGCCCGAGACCCGCAGCGGTGGTGCGTCCAACCAATCGAAAGCCCGTTCGACCACGCGCGCGGAAATCTCGGCGCCGACGCCGGACTGCTGCCAGCCCTCCTCCACCGTGACGACACGACCGGTCTTCTGCACCGAGGCGATGATCGTATCGGTATCCAGCGGGCGCAGCGTACGCAGGTCGATCACCTCGGCCTCGATGTTCTCCTTCGCCAGTTCCTCGGCGGCCTTCAACGCGTAGGTCATGCCGTTCGACCAGGCGACCAGCGTGACATGCTGCCCTTTGCGGGCGATCCGCGCCTTGCCGATCGGCAGCACGTAGTCGTCGAGCTTCGGCACCTGGCCGTTGTGACCATAGAGAATCTCGTTCTCCAGGAAGATCACCGGATTAGGATCGCGGATCGCCGCCTTCAAGAGGCCCTTGGCATCCGCCGCCGAATACGGCGCGATCACCTTCAGGCCTGGAATGTGTGAGTACCAGGACGAATAGTCCTGGCTGTGCTGGGCAGCCACCCGCGCCGCCGCGCCGTTCGGACCACGGAACACGATCGAGCAGCCCATCTGGCCGCCGGACATGTACAGCGTCTTCGCCGCCGAATTGATGATCTGATCGATCGCCTGCATGGCGAAGTTGAAGGTCATGAACTCGACGATCGGCTTCAATCCGGCGAATGCCGCACCGACGCCGACGCCGGCGAAACCATGCTCGGTGATCGGCGTATCGATCACGCGCCGCGCGCCGAACTCCTGCAGCAACCCTTGGGTGATTTTGTAGGCGCCCTGGTACTCGGCGACCTCCTCACCCATCACGAACACGTCGCCATCGCGGCGCATCTCTTCGGCCATCGCATCGCGCAAGGCCTCGCGCACCGTCATGGTCACCATCTCTGTGCCTTCCGGCACGTCTGGGTCTTCGGGAATCTCGGTCCGCGAGTCGGAGACGACGGCAGGCGCGGATGCGGCAGGCGCTTTCTGCTCGCCGGCCGGAGCTTCGGCCTTTGCAGGTGTCTCGGCCTCGTTCTTCTGGGCGGGCGGGGTCGCTGCCGCGGAAATCGCGGAGGCATCTTCGCCGTCGGCGACGATGACGGCGATCGGCGTATTGACGGCAACGTCAGGGGTGCCTTCAGGCACCAGGATCTTGCCGAGCGTCCCTTCGTCGGTCGCCTCGACCTCCATCGTCGCCTTGTCGGTCTCGATCTCGGCGATCACATCGCCGGACTTCACCGTATCGCCTTCCTTCTTCAGCCACTTGGCGAGGTTGCCCTTCTCCATCGTCGGCGAAAGTGCGGGCATCAGAATTTGTACAGCCATCGTCTGCTCCGCCACTCAGCGCGTCACGTCGGTCCAGAGCTCGGCGGCATCCGGCTCCGGATCATTCTGGGCAAAATCGGCAGCCTCGTTGACGACCTGGCGCACCTGCGCATCGATCTTCTTCAACTCGTCCTCGGAGACCTTCAGTTCGAGCAAACGCTGGCGCACCTGCTCGATCGGGTCCTGGTCATGGCGGACCTTCTCGACCTCCTCGCGGGTCCGGTACTTCGCAGGATCGGACATCGAGTGGCCGCGATAGCGATAGGTCTGCATCTCCAGGATGTAGGGACCGTTGCCCTCGCGGCACCACTTCACCGCCTTTTCGCCCGCGGCCTTCACCGCGCGCACGTCCATGCCATCAACCTGCTCACCTGGAATGTTGAACGACACGCCCCGCTTCGAAAAATCCTGCTGCGCCGAGGAGCGGCTGACGGCCGTGCCCATCGCGTAGCGATTGTTTTCGACAATATAGACGACCGGCAGCTTCCAGAGCTCGGCCATGTTGAAGCTTTCGTAGACCTGACCCTGGTTGGCTGCGCCGTCGCCGAAATAAGCGAGGCTGACATTGTCGTTGCTGCGGTAGCGGTTGGCGAAGGCGAGACCGGTTCCGAGCGACACCTGGGCGCCGACGATGCCGTGCCCGCCATAGAAGTGCTTATCCAGCGAGAACATGTGCATAGAGCCGCCCTTCCCCTTGGAATAGCCGCCACGCCTGCCGGTCAGTTCGGCCATTACGCCCTTGGGATCCATGCCGCAGGCCAGCATATGGCCGTGATCGCGGTAGCCGGTGATAACTTGATCGCCCTCCTTCAACGTCATCTGCATGCCGACGACGACGGCCTCCTGGCCGATGTAGAGGTGACAAAAGCCGCCGATCGCGCCCATGCCGTAGAGCTGGCCCGCCTTCTCCTCGAAGCGGCGGATCAACAGCATCATACGCAGGGCTTCGAGTTCTTGTTCCTTGGTGAGAGCGGCGATCGCCGCCGTTTTGCCGTTGCCGGTAGAGGGGGACGACTTTTTCGCAACCGCCATGTGATATCCAGAGGCTGATCCAACTCGGAAACTAGATGCTGAATAACCCAATTCAGCAAGCCCCGAAAGGATCACGCAATCCGTCAAATAGACGCGGTGCAAAACGCGCGTCAATCGACACGAACTTGCGCCGATGCCAAGGAAATTGGAAGAAAGTTCAGTTGTTGCGGATGACGCGCACGAGGTCTCGCGGATGCGCGAATTCGAGCTGGTAACGCGCCCGCTCGTCCAGCATGTCCGGATCGAGGCTCTCGGCACGCAGCAGCGATACGCGATGCTCCATCGTCGCGCGCTCTTGTTTCAAACGCGCAAGTTCGGTCGTCAGGGCAATGATCTCTTGGTCCAGCGCCTGCTGTGCGTGCAGACCGTACTTCCCGGTGTAAGCGTTGACACCGAAATAGCCGATCAGAGCCGCAGCCATCGTGTAGAGCGCGACACCGGTCAGGAATGACTTGAGGCGGGTATGGGAGACCATGCCGCACGATGCGACGGCCGGGTTAATGGACCGCTAACAACCCGGCCGCGCGACGACAAACGATCAGGCTTTGTTGCGTTCGACCCACTTGGCGAACTCGCCGAGATAGCTGACCAGGAACTGCTTCAGCGAATCCTTGATCAACTCCCCCTTGTCATCATAGGCGTCGCCGACGCCGCCGAGATACATCTCCGGCTGCTGCAGAATCGGGCCGCTGATGCCGGGTAGGATCTGCTGCAGGTGCTTGACCGCGCTGACGCCGCCATGCGCGCCGGGCGACGTGCCGATGATGCCGACCGGACGGCCATTGAACGAGCTTTTGCCATAAGGGCGCGAGCCGATGTCGATGGCGTTCTTGAGAACGCCCGGGATCGAGCGGTTATACTCGGGCGTGACGAACAGCACCGCATCCGATTTCTGAATCTTTTCGCGAAACGCCACCCAATCCGCCGGCGGATTGGCTTCCAGGTCCTGGCTGAAGAAGGACAGCCCGTGCAGCGTAACGACATTGAGCGAAAGTGACGGCGGCGCCAGCTTGCTCAGCGCATTGGCGACACGAAGCGAGAAAGCCTCTTTACGAAGGCTGCCGACGATGACGGCAACGTTGTAGGGAGCCATGACGAATATCCTCTTATCTGGGTCAAGCGCCGTGGCCGGGTGGGCGTGACGCTGCAGTGCAATCTACATGCATCTGCATGAAAGAAGATGCAAGTGCATACTGATCAAAATCCGCCCCGATGACGGGAGCGTGAACGAGCTCCGCAGAAACGACAAGAGCCTGATCCGCGGGTGGGATCAGGCTCTATTCTACCAGTCGGAACAATCAGGAGCGCTCAGCCCTGCTCTTTCAGCCCTGCCCCTTGATGGCGGCACGGCCGGCGTAGCGGGCCTGGGTTCCGAGTTCCTGCTCGATCCGCAACAGTTGATTGTACTTGGCGGTGCGGTCCGAACGCGCCAGCGAACCGGTCTTGATCTGACCACAGCCGGTGGCGACCGCGAGGTCGGCGATGGTGGAATCCTCGGTCTCGCCGGAGCGGTGCGACATCACCGCGGAGTAGCCCGCCTTGAAGGCCATCTCGACCGACGCCAGCGTCTCGGTCAGCGTGCCGATCTGGTTGACCTTCACCAGGATCGAGTTGGCGCGGCCGTGTTTGATGCCATCGGCCAGGCGCTTGACGTTGGTGACGAATAGGTCGTCGCCGACGAGCTGGCATTTTGCTCCGATCAGATCGGTGACTTCCTTCCAGCCGTCCATGTCGTCCTCCGACATGCCGTCCTCGATCGAGACGATCGGGTAACGCGAAACGAGATCGGCGAGATATTTCGCCTGTTCCGAGCGCGTCCGCGTCTTGCCCTCGCCCTCGTAGACATACTTGCCGTCCTTGAAGAACTCGGTCGAGGCACAGTCGAGCGCCAGCAGCACGTCGCTACCGGGCTTGTAGCCGGCCTTGGTGATCGCGTTCATCACGAACTCGAGCGCGGCATCCGCCGACGGCAGGTTCGGCGCGAAACCGCCTTCGTCGCCGACGTTGGTGTTATGGCCCGCCTTCTTCAACTCGGCCTTGAGCGTGTGGAACACTTCGACGCCGATACGCAGTCCTTCGGCGAAGGTCTTGCCACCGACCGGCATGATCATGAATTCCTGGAAATCGATCGGATTGTCGGCATGAACGCCACCGTTGATGATGTTCATCATTGGCACCGGCAATGTGCGGGCGGACGTGCCGCCGACATAGCGATAGAGGGGCAGGCCGTTCGCCTGCGCCGCGGCCTTCGCTACCGCCAGCGAGACACCCAAGATGGCATTGGCACCGAGGCGGCTCTTGTTGGGCGTGCCGTCGAGAGCGATCATCGCCTCGTCGATCTGCACCTGCTGCTCGGCATCGATGCCGCCGATCGTGTCGAAGATTTCGCCCGTGACGGCCGCGACCGCCTTCTGCACGCCCTTGCCCAGGTAGCGGGCCTTGTCGCCATCGCGCAGTTCGACGGCCTCATGCGCGCCAGTCGAGGCGCCGGAGGGAACCGCAGCCCGCCCCAGTGAACCATCTTCCAGCACCACGTCGACTTCCACCGTCGGGTTGCCGCGGCTGTCGAGAATCTCGCGTCCGATGATGTCGACAATGGCGGTCATGTGCAGTCCTCTTCAGCTTGTAGGGTGTCACTTTCGCCGGAGCTTCTACAGGAAGCAGCGGCCATGGCAAAGACCGCCAGCCACGGGCGCCCCTGCGTCAGGTGACCTGGCTGGCGGGAATGGTTATTAGGACACAACGGAGTCCCCCATGGCTAAGAAAATCGCCCCAAAATCGCCACGTCCTCTGCAACTCGGACGCGCCGTCGCCTGGCCGAAAACGCCAGATGAAGCTCAGATCGACAGGGTGCCGAATCCGCAAAGCGGAACGAATTATCTCGTTCGGTTCGCCGCCCCCGAGTTTACCTCGATGTGTCCGGTCACCGGTCAGCCGGATTTCGCCCACCTGGTCATCGACTACGTGCCGGGCCGCTGGCTGATCGAATCGAAGTCGCTCAAGCTCTATCTTGCGAGCTTCCGCAACCATGCGGGCTTCCACGAAGACTGCACGGTGACCGTCGGCAAGCGGATCGCCGACGAAATCAAGCCGCGCTGGCTGCGCATCGGCGGCTACTGGTACCCGCGCGGCGGCATTCCGATCGACGTGTTCTGGCAGACAGGCCGCGCACCAAGGGACGTCTGGATTCCCGATCAGGGCGTCGCACCCTATCGCGGGCGCGGCTGACCGCTCGCGCTATTTGCCATGCTCACCGCCGAACGCGACGTCCGGCGGGTGACGGTGGCGCAGCTTTCTCGCACAGAAAATGCCGACGGACAGGATCAGCATCGCGGTCGTCAGCAGCGTCGGCAGCTTGCCGACGTAGGTCAGGCCGAGGCCATACGTCAGCGGCCCGGAAAACTGACCGCAGTTGAAGCAGAACGCCTGTAGCGACACCGCGCTTGCGCGGGCATCCGGCGCAATCTCCGAGGTGAACACCTGGAAGCCGCCATGGATCAGATAGAAGCCGTATCCCATCAGCATGAAGTTGAAGAACTGCACCTGCCAGGGTGGTCCGAAGGCGATAATGGCGATCTGCGAGGCAATGAACGTAGCACCTGCAACCATCAAGGCGTTGTCACCGAAGCGCGCGAGCAACCGTGAAACGGTGGCCGCATACATCAGGCCGCCAACGGCGTAGCCGCCAATCACAAGACCCGCGATGGCAAGGCGCGGCTCGCCAAGCTGCTGCAGGAACGAGGCGACATAAGGCAGCATGCCGAAGATGCACAGCCCTTCGACGAACACGCCGAGATAGCAGATGCGGGCGTTCGGGTGGCTGAGGATGCGCCTGTAGTTCTGCGCGATCAGCGCGGGATCAACGGGCTTGCCGGGCAGACCGAGCTGATGGCGAAAGCCCCACGCCACGGCCAGCGAGATCACCAGGATGAAGCTGCCGAGGATGGAGAATACCCCGCGCCAGCCGACCAGATCGCCCAGCACACCGGAAAAACTCGCCCCCAGCAGGTTGCCGGTCAGCGCGCCGGCCATGATCCGGCTCATAGCGATGCGCCGTTTCTCGACCGGGAAAAGGTCGCCCGTGAGCCCCATTGCGACGGGAAACACGCCGCCCGCGCCCAATCCGCAGATGATGCGTGACGCCAGCAGGAGCTCGAACGACGTCGTAAACGAGCCAACGATGTTGGCGATGCCGAGAACGATCAAGCAGGTCAAAATCACCTTAGGCTTGCCGAACAGATCGGCCACCATGCCAAGCGGCAATTGTACGAACGCGAAGGCTATGGCCGACGCCGAGGCAAGCGTCGCCGCGGTCGTGATGTTCACGGCCATCTGCTCGCTGATCTGCGGCACCACCGGATCGATGACGCGTGACGTCAGACCCGCGGCAAAGTTCCCCATCGCGATGATGGGGAGCAGATATTGCATGGCATGGGACGATGAGGTCGTAGACGGGGCCATTCGGCGTTAGTTCGTAGTCTTGGAGCCGCTTTTTGAGGAATACTGACCTAGCAGCCAGGAACAGATCGGACCAATGACCAATAGTAATGCGGCTGCGGCAAAAAGCGTTGGAATTTTGCCCGCATAGAGCAGCCCGAGGCCATAGATCAGCGGACCGGTGAACTGGCCGCAGAAAAAACAGAACGCCTGCAGTGACAGCGCCCCTGCCCGAGCCTCCGGCGCGATCTCCGAGATCAGCACCTGGAACGAACCGTGGATCAGGAAGAAGCCCCATCCCATCACCATGCAGCTTGCAAACTGAGCCGGCCATGACGGGCCGAACGCGATCACCACGATCTGCGAGGCGGCGATGGCACCGCCGAGCGCGATCAGCCCGCGTTCCTTGAAGATCGGCAACAGCCGCGCGACGCTTGCTGCATAGAGCAACCCGCCAAGGGCAAAACCGGCGATGACGAGCCCTGCGATCGATAACCTGGGTTCACCGAGCTCCTGCAGGAATGCGGCGATGAACGGAAACAGGCCCATCACGCAGATGCCTTCGATGAACACGCCGCCATAGCAGATCCGCGCGTACGGGTGCTTCAGGATGCGCCGGTAGTTGCCTGCGATCACGGCGATGTCGACGGCCTTGCCCTTGCTCGCCATCTGGCTGCGAAAGCCCCATGCGACAGCGATTGAGGCCAGCAACACGACGATGCCGATCGACGACAGCACGCCGCGCCAGCCGGCAAAATCGCCGAGCACGCCCGCGTAAGTGGCGCCGAGCAGATTGCCCGCGGTCGCTCCGGCGAGAATCCGGCTCATCGCCACCTGGCGCTTGTCGATGCCGAAGATGTCGCCGACCAGCCCCATCGCCACCGGGAACACACCGCCTGCGCCGATGCCGCAGACAATCCGCGAGACCAAGAGCCATTCGAACGAGGTCGCGAATGCCCCGGCGATATTGGCAAGGCCAAGAATGACGAGACAGGTCAGGATCAGCCGCGGCTTGCCGAACAGGTCGGCGATGGCGCCGAGCGGCAACTGAATGAAGGCGAAGCTGATCGCGGTCGCCGACGCCAGTGTGGCAACGGCCGGAATGCTGACCAGCAGTTGCGCGCTCACCTGCGGCAGGACGGGGTCCATCGCACGCGTGGACAGCCCAGCCGCAAAGTTGGCCATAGCGATGATGGGAAGCAGATAATGCATCGACGAACAGGCGAAGAACCGGCGCCCGTTGTCAATCATTCCTGCGCCGGCTTGTCCTCAGCAACTCTTGCATGCCTGTGCCGCAGCCAGTGCGCGCAAGCAATTCCCAGCAGCAGCATGATCGCCGCCGCAAACAGCAATGTTGGAACTTTGCCGAGGTGCGACACGCCGAAGCCGTAAGCGAGCGGTCCCGCCGTCTGTCCGAGGAAGAAGTGAAACGCATGCAGCCCAACCGCAGTGCCACGCGCTTCGACCGATATTTCGGAAGCGAAGGTCTGCAACGATCCGTGGATCATGTAGAAGCCGCAGCCCATCACCACGAAATTCACGATCTGCGCCTGCCAGGGCGGCCCGAGCGCAACGATAACGAGTTGCGAGGCGACGAGCAGGCCGCCGCCGATCATCAGCCCCTTCTCGCCAAGCCAGGGCAGCAGCCGTGCAACGCTGGTGCTATAGACCAGACCGCCGACCGCAAATCCGGCAATCACGATGCCTGCGATCGACAGCCGGGGTTCGCCGAGGTCCGCGAGAAAAGCGGCCACGAACGGAAACAGACCAAGGACGCAGCTGCCTTCGATGAACACCGCCGGATAGCAGACGCGTGCATGCGGATGCGCGAAGATGCTGCGGTAGTTGCCGATAATCGTCGCAATATCGGTCGGCTTGCGCGCTCCGCGCATCTGGTGCCGAAATCCCCAGCCGACCGCCGCCGACGCCGCCAGTACCAGCGCGCCCATGACAACCAGCACGCCGCGCCAGCCCACGTGGTCGCCGATCAATCCGGAGAATGTCGCGCCGAGCAGATTGCCCGCCATCGCGCCGGCAAGCACGCGCCCCATCGCGACTTGCCGCTGCTGGATCGGGAAAATGTCGCCGACGAGACCCAAGGTCACCGGCATCACGCCGCCGCCGCCGATGCCCGCGAGCACGCGCGTCACCAGCAGCACCTCGAACGAGGTGGAAAACGCGCCGACGATGTTCGCGGCGCCCAGCAGGATCAGGCAGATGAAGATTAGCTTCGGCTTGCCGAACGCGTCGGCGACCATACCGAGCGCCGGCTGGATCATTGCGAAGGTGAATGCGAAGGCGGACGCCAGCATCGCCGCGGTCTGGATCGTCACCAACAGCTCGCTGGCCACCTGCGGCAGCACGGGGTCCATTGCACGGACCGATAGCGATCCCGCAAACGACGCCGTCGCTATGATAGGAAGCAGATACTGCATGCGCACGTGAGGCAGCCGTTGCTCCGGCTGCGGTTCTTGGGAGGAGCGGTCAGGATGCCGGCGAGGTCACCGCCTTCGCCAGACGATCGAAATCCATCAATGTGCGCACCAGTCGCTCGAAGTCTTTCAGCGGCACCATGTTCGGTCCGTCCGAGGGCGCGCGATCCGGATCCGGATGGGTTTCGATGAACACGCCGGCGACGCCGACCGCTACCGCTGCGCGCGCCAGCACCGGCACGAACTCACGCTCGCCCCCCGAGGATGCGCCCTGCCCGCCAGGCTGCTGCACCGAGTGGGTCGCATCGAAGATCACCGGCGCACCGGTCGTACGCGCCAGGATCGGCAGCGCGCGCATGTCGGAGACCAGCGTGTTGTAGCCAAACGACGCTCCGCGCTCCGTCACCATGACGTTGGCGTTGCCTGCCCCCGTCACCTTGCCGACGGCATTCTTCATGTCCCAGGGGGCAAGAAACTGCCCCTTCTTGATGTTGACGATCTTGCCGGTCTTCGCGGCAGCCACCAAGAGGTCAGTCTGCCGCGACAGGAACGCCGGAATCTGCAGGATATCGACAGCTTCTGCGACCGGAGCGCACTGGTCCTGCTCATGCACATCGGTCAGCACCGGCAGGCCGAACTTTTCGCGGATCTCGGCGAAGATCGGCAGTGCCTGTTTCAGCCCGATGCCGCGCACGCCTGACGCGCTGGTGCGGTTCGCCTTGTCGAACGATGTCTTGTAGACGAGCCCGATGCCGAGCCGCGCCGCAATGTCCTTGAGCGCGGCAGCGACCTCGAAGGCATGGTCGCGGCTTTCGAGCTGGCATGGACCGGCGATCAGCGCCAGCGGCAGGGAATTCCCGAATTGCACGGAACCGGCGGTCACGACCGGCGCGGCGGATATCGTCTGAGTCACGGGGGTATCCTTTCGGGCGCGACCATGCCGGGCCGCGGCGTCCCGATCAACCCTCGGTTTTCCGCTAACTGGTCTCGAATATCAGGGTAGCGCCAAAGGCTGCGGAGGGCGCGACCACCAAGCAGTTCAGCCGGCGATGCATCGCGATGCCGTTATCGCGTGCGACCGCCTCGACCCGCTCCAGATCGGTCACCGCGATCCGCAGTCCTGCGAGCGTCATGCCCTCGCCTTCGGCCGCGACGGTGACGCCATAGCGATCACGGAACGCCACCGGCTCAATGATCTCCAGCACGCCGCGCGCCGTCCGCGCCGCCACTCCGGACGAGGTCGAATGCAGTTCGCGCTCGCCGGTGAAGGCGGTGAGGAAGATATGGTGATCGGTCGGGTTGTCGGCGATCAGCAATGCGCCGAGCACCGCTTTCGCCGTGTTCGCATGCGATTGAAACGCCGCGTTCCAGAATGCTTGCGGATTGTGCTGCTGCATCACCGCGAAAGCCACATGCGGCGACGACGCATCGGACACGAAGCCGAGCGAGAAGCCGACCGTCGTCGGTGTTCCGTCCGGCTGACTGCCCTGACGCGTGAACGGCAGTTCGCCGGAGCAGCCGATACCCGCCTGTGCCAGCGCCGAGATGTCAGCGGCGATCGCCCTGCTCTCGAGGATCAGCGTCGAGAACCCATCATGACGCGTGATCGCATCGCGGTTGAAGGTGCCGAAACGCTGCGACAGTTCGGCGTAGCCTGGATCGCGGCCAAGCAGCTCGGCTTCGGCCACTGTCAGGAGTTCGATGAAGAAGCCGGGAAGCTGCACGATGCGATTGTGCGTGCCCCACGGGTGCTTGTTGCGCGCACCGACGGTAAAGCCAAGCTTGCGATAGACGTCGGCCGCGGCGTCGAGGTCGCGCACGGCATGGACGATATGGTCGAGCCCGCGCGACATGCAGCAACAGATCCGTTTACTTTACCGACGAGAACGCAGTCGGCGCCAGCAGTTGATTGCTAACGCGCGCAACGATCGGCCCGTTCTTTTCGGTTTCGGCCCGCGCCGCGTGCCATTCGGGATCGGCCATAAACGTGCCCCACTTCTTCTCGCGGTCCGCAAGGCTTTCCCAGGCAAGGAAGTAAGTCAGATGCTGGCTATGATCGCCGACCATGGTGGTGAAAAATCCTGCCTGCTTGATGCCGTGCTTTTCCCAGATCGCCAGCGTCTTGGTCTCGAAACGCTTGACGATATCCGGAAGCCGGCCCGGCACCGCCTCGTAAACGCGCATCTCGTAGATCATGTCGCCCCCCAATTTCATTCTGATTGTGCCAGATCAGACTGACACGGCGACCGCTGTCGCGGCAACCGCATGGCGACGAATGGTCCTATGCCGATAGATCGGAGCCAACAGACGAGCAGCGATCAGACCAGACGGCTCTGCACCACCGCAGCCTCAATGAACGAGGAGAACAGCGGATGCGGTGCGAGCGGTCGCGACTTCAATTCGGGATGGAATTGAACGCCGATGAACCAGGGATGGTCATCGTACTCGACAATCTCAGGCAGAATGCCGTCCGGCGACAGACCGGAGAAGCGCAGACCGTGCTGCTCGAGGCGATCCTTGTACGCGGTGTTGACCTCATAGCGGTGGCGATGGCGCTCGGATATCTCAAGCGCGTTGCCGTAGACCGCCGACACCCGGCTGCCTCGCTTCAACACCGCCGGGTAAGCCCCAAGCCGCATGGTGCCGCCGAGATCGCCGCTGGCGGAGCGCTTCTCGAGTTCGTTGCCGCGCAGCCATTCCGTCATCAGGCCAACCAAAGGCTGCGGCGTCGGACCGAACTCGGTCGAGCTTGCATTCTCGATGCCGACGAGATTGCGCGCCGCCTCGATCACCGCCATCTGCATGCCGAAGCAGATGCCGAAGTAAGGCACCTTGCGCTCGCGGGCGAACTGCACCGCGCGAATCTTGCCCTCCGCTCCGCGCTGCCCGAATGCGCCCGGCACCAGGATGCCATGGACATGCTCCAGGAACGGCGCCGGATCCTCGTTCTCGAACACCTCGCTCTCGATCCAGTCGAGATTGACCTTGACCTTGTTAGCGATGCCGCCATGCGACAGCGCCTCGATCAGGGATTTGTAGGCGTCCTTCATCCGGGTGTACTTGCCGACGATAGCGATCGTCACCTGGCCTTCCGGGTTGCGGATGCGCTCATTGATGCCGTGCCAGCTCTCCAGCGCCGGCGGCACCTTCGGCTGGATGCCGAAGGCGGCCAGCACTTCGTCGTCGAGACCCGCCGCATGATAGGCCTCGGGCACCGCGTAGATATTATCGACGTCGCGGGCCTCGATCACCGCGCTTTCGCGGACATTGCAGAACAGGCCGAGCTTGCGCCGTTCCTCCTTCGGAATCGGCCGGTCAGTGCGGCACAGCAGAATGTCCGGCTGGATGCCGATCGACCGCAGCTCCTTGACCGAATGCTGCGTTGGCTTGGTCTTCAGCTCGCCGGCACTTGGAATGAACGGCAGCAGGGTCAGGTGAATGTAGACGGCGTGGTCGCGCGGCAGCTCGTTCTTGAGCTGGCGGATCGCCTCGAAGAACGGCAGCCCCTCGATGTCGCCGACGGTGCCGCCGATCTCGCACAGGACGAAATCGTAATCATCGTTGCCGGAGAGGACGAATTCCTTGATCGCGTTGGTGACGTGCGGAACGACCTGGATGGTGGCACCGAGATAGTCGCCGCGCCGCTCCTTGGTGAGGATGTCCTGATAGATCCGGCCAGTGGTGATGTTGTCCTGCTTGGTCGCCGGCCGCCCCGTGAACCGCTCGTAGTGTCCGAGATCGAGATCGGTCTCCGCGCCGTCGTCGGTCACGAACACCTCACCGTGCTGGTAAGGCGACATCGTGCCTGGATCGAGATTGAGATAGGGGTCGAGCTTACGAAGACGGACCTTGTATCCTCGGGCCTGCAGCAGCGCGCCGAGAGCGGCTGAAGCCAGTCCTTTGCCCAGCGAGGAAACCACGCCGCCGGTGATGAAAATATACCGCGCCATGGGACTTAACCTTTAACGCGTCAGGCGCGATTCGCAAAAGCCAAACGCCAAATTGGGGATCAATCCACCGATCCTTCATGAATCGGTGAAAGCGAGGGAACTTCAAGCCATTAAGGGACGCCCTTTAGATGGCGTCGCAGCAATGGCGGTGCAAGGCAGCGATGCTATTGCGACCGTGGCACCTGCGGCCCGCTCGGAGTGGCGGGCGCCTGCTTCTGCTCCTGCTGGCGCAGCGTATCGAGCACGCCTCCCGAACCACCACCACCGCTGAGCGGCGGCGCCGGCGAACCGGGCTGGCTTGTCGGAGCGGCAGGCGTCGTCGTGTCGAGAATCGATGTTGGCCTGCGATCGAGCCCCGCCAGCCAGGACAAAAGCAGGCTGGTGAGGAAGAAACCAATGGCCAGGAACGCCGTGGTACGGGTCAGCAGGTTGGCCGTGCCGCGCCCCGTCATGAACCCGCCGCCACCGCCCGAGCCCATTCCGAGGCCACCGCCTTCAGAACGCTGCAGCAGCACCACGCCGATCAGCGCAGCGACAATCATGAGGTGGATGACGATTATGACGGTATGCATCGATACAATCCGGCTCGGACCGCCTCGCCACGTCCGGCAACGGCCCGACTGCCCGCTTTCCAAGAGTTTGAAGTCGCGCGGTCTCTACACGATTGGCGCGGCGATTGCCACCCCATCGCATACGGTCGTGATCTAGGGACAGGCCGTTGCAATCGCAAGGAAATCGGCAGCCTTAAGGCTCGCCCCGCCGATCAACGCGCCATTCACATGCGCAATCGACAGCAGTTCCGCGGCATTCGAAGGCTTCACCGATCCGCCATACAGGATGCGGATCGCCGCCCCCTCGCCCGCGAACCGTGAGCTAAGCTTTTCACGAATAAAGCCATGGACTTGCTCGACATCCTTCACAGTCGGTGTCAGACCCGTGCCGATGGCCCAGACCGGTTCGTAGGCAACCACCAGGGTGTCGGCCGTGGCGTTGTCCGGTACCGACCCGTCGAGTTGTCGGCCGACGACCTCCAGGGTCTTGCCGGCATCGCGCTCGGCCTGTGTTTCACCGACGCAGACGATCGCGGTCAGGCCGCCGCGCCAGGCTGCCTGCGCCTTCGTCTTAACGACCGCATCTGTTTCGCCGTGATCTGACCGCCGCTCGGAGTGGCCGACGATCACGAACCACGCGCCGGCATCCCTCAGCATTTCGGCTGAGATATCGCCGGTGTGCGCCCCCGACGGCGCCTGATGACAGTCCTGGCCGCCGATCGCGACGACGGAGCCGCGCGCGCGGGTCGCAAAGGCCGTGACCAGCGTCGCCGGCGGACAAATCAAAAGATCGACCTTGGGTGCTAGGGGCGCAGATGCAGCGATAATCGCCTGAAGTTCGGTGCTCGAGGCCGCCAAACCATTCATCTTCCAGTTGCCCGCGATCAGCGGTCGTTGCTTGCGTCCGGCCATGTTCAGTCCCATTCCATTCGTCCATGCGGCGTTAGCAGAGGCCCGGTGGCGAGGCCAGCGGCGTTTTGCCCCTGCCCACGGGCTTCTGCCCGATGGTTGCGGCAACCATCGGGCATCTTTATTATCCTTGAACAATCATAGCGATACCGCTTAAGGCATCGTTCTTTCACTCCTGAACAACGTTGGATCTATGCTTCGAGGAATTCGTACCGCCTCATCGGGCTGGCTCGGCAAAACCATCATGGCCATCGTGATGGGCGTCCTGATCTTCTCCTTTGCCATCTGGGGCGTCGCCGACGTGTTCAAGGGCTTTGGTCAATCCACGGTCGCAACACTCGGCAAGTCCGAGATTTCGATCGACCAGTTCCGCCAGCTCTACAACGACCGCCTGCAGATGATCGGCCGCCAGATCGGCCGGCCACTGTCCTCGGCACAGGCGCGGGCGTTCGGGCTGGACCAGCAGGTGCTGCAGCAGTGGGTGCTTGAATCGACCCTCGACGAGGCCGCCCGCCGCATGGGTCTTGGGCAGTCAGATGCCGATATCGTCCGCACCATCCAGTCCGATCCGAACTTCGCCGGCGTGACCGGCAAATTCGATCCGCAGCGGTTTGCCCAGTTGATCCGTCAGTTCGGCTACAACGAGCAGCGCTACATCGCCGAGCAGCGCAAGGTGTCGCTACGGCGGCAGATCGCCAACACCATCTCCAGCGGCATCGAACCGCCGAAGGCGCTGCTCGACGCGATCCAGCGCTATCGCGACGAGACCCGCTCGGTGGATTATCTGCAGCTCGGCGCCGCGCAGGCCGGCGACATCGGCGAGCCTTCGCCGGAAGCGCTTGCAAGCTATTTCGAGGAGCGCAAGGCCCTGTTCCGCGCGCCTGAGTACCGCAAGATCGCGGTCGTCATGCTGACGCCGCAGGACCAGGCGAAGTGGACGGACGTTTCCGACGAGGAAGCGCGCAAGGCGTTCGAGCAGAGCAAAGCGCGCTACGAGACGCCGGAGAAGCGCCAGGTTCTGCAGATGGTGTTTCCGACCATGGACGAGGCCAATGCGGCGCGGGCGAAGCTGACCAGCGGCACCTCGTTCGAGGATCTCGCCAAGGAGCGCGGCCTCAATCCATCCGACTACGATCTCGGCCTGGTGACGAAGGCCGGCATGCTCGATCAGGCCGTTGCGGATGCTGCCTTCACGCTGCCGCTGAACGAGATCAGCCAGCCGGTACAGGGCCGCTTCGGCGTCGTCCTGACCAAGGCCAGCAAGATCGAGCCCGGCGTGACCGCCTCGTATGACAAGCTCGCACAAACCATCAAGAGCGAGATCGCGATCGATCGGGCCCGCAACACCGTGCGCGACCTTCATGACAAGATGGAAGACGAGCGCGGCGGCGGCGCGAGCGTCGCCGAGGCCGCCCAGAAGGTCGGCCTGCCGGTCGTAACGATCGAGGCGGTGGACCGCTCGGGCCGCGCGCCGGATGGCGGACAAGTGTCCGGACTTCCGCCCGGTATCGATGTGGTCAGCGCAGCCTTCACCGCCGATGTCGGCTCCGACAACGATCCGCTCCAGCTCAACCGCGGACCCGGCGATTCCGGCTATCTCTGGTATGACGTGCTGGGCGTCACCCCATCGCGCGAGCAGACCCTCGACGAGGTGAAGGACCGCGTGCTGGCCCGCTGGCGCGACGACGAGATCGACAAACGCCTGCGCGTGAAGGCCGACACCCTGGTCGAAGAGCTGCGCAAGGGTGCCAAGCTCGCCGACCTGGCGCAGCGCTCAGGTGTGAAGGTCGACACCGCCAAGGCGTTCAAGCGCGGCGCGACCGTAACCGGCATCAGCCCGGCCGGCGTCGAGGCGATCTTCACGACCAACAAGGGTGATGCTGGCCAGGCGAATGGCGCCAAATCCGGCGAACGGGTCGTCTTCGTCGTCACCGACATCGTCGAACCGGCGATCGATATGGCTTCTGCGGAAAGCAAGGAGTTGCGCGACAACGTCCAACGCACCTCCTCTGACGAGCAGATCGCTCAATTCGTCGCCAAACTCGAGCAGGAGCTCAAGCCGTCGGTCAATCAGGCCGCGTTGGCGCAGGCCACCGGCGCCACGGCTGCGAACTGATCCGGTCCGGACATTTCGTCCGCTCAGCCCTGCGCGGCGATGGCCCCGCAGGGCTGTTTTCTCAGTGACGGGAAAATGCTTTATGGCATGGCGGCTGGCTGACGGTCGGTTGCTGGACTTGAGCTTGGACTGACCTTGGACCTGGCTTGGACGCACGACGGACGATCTCGCGATGGACGATCTGAAGACTCTCATTGGGAAGGTGGCGACCGGCGCCCCGCTGACGCGTCAGGAGGCCGCCGACGCGTTCGACCGCATGATGTCCGGTGAAGCCACCCCCTCGCAGATGGGCGGGCTATTAATGGCCCTGCGGGTCCGTGGCGAGACGGTGGACGAAATCACCGGTGCCGTCTCCGCGATGCGCTCGCGCATGCTCCGCGTCACGGCGCCGAAAGAGGCCGTCGATATCGTCGGCACCGGCGGCGATGGCTCCGGTTCGGTGAACGTCTCGACCTGCGCTTCCTTCGTCGTTGCTGGTGCAGGGGTGCCGGTGGCCAAGCATGGCAATCGCGCACTGTCGTCGAAGTCCGGCGCTGCCGACGTGTTGAGCGCCCTTGGCGTCAAGATCGAGCTCACCCCGGACGAGGTCGGCCGCTGTATCCGCGACGCCGGCATCGGCTTCATGTTTGCCCCAACCCATCATCCGGCGATGCGCAACGTCGGGCCAACGCGGGTGGAACTCGCGACCCGCACGATCTTCAACCTGCTTGGGCCGCTGTCGAACCCTGCGGGCGTGACGCGGCAGATGGTCGGCGTGTTCTCGCGGCAATGGGTGCAGCCGCTTGCCGAAGTGCTGCGCAACCTCGGCGCCGAATCGATCTGGGTCGTGCATGGCTCCGACGGGCTCGATGAAATCACGCTGAGCGGACCGACCGCTGTCGCAGCGCTGGAGAACGGCCAGATACGCACCTTCGAGATCACCCCGGAAGATGCCGGCCTGCCGCGCGCCCATGCCGATGCGTTGAAGGGCGGCGACGCGGCCGCCAATGCGGTGAGCCTGCGCGGCGTGCTCGAGGGCAAGCCGAGCGCTTACCGCGACGTGGCGCTGTTGAACGCGGCCGCTGCGTTCGTGGTCGCAGGTCATGCAAAGAATCTGAAGGAAGGCGTCGCACTCGGTGCGAAGTCGCTCGACAGCGGCGGCGCCATGGAACGGTTGAACCGCCTCGTTGCGGTCTCAAACGGCTGATACAGGATTGGACGAACCGGGCTTGCCGCTGATGACCGACATCCTGACCAAGATCGAAGCCTATAAGCGCGAAGAGATCGCGGCCGCCAAGCGCGCCCGCCCGCTCGCCGCCGTCGAAGCCGCTGCCAAGGCCGCCCCTGCCCCCCGCGGCTTCGCCAACGCGATCCGCAAGACGCTCGCGCGTGGTGAGTATGCACTGATCGCCGAGATCAAGAAGGCATCGCCATCGAAGGGTCTGATCCGCGCCGACTTCGACCCGCCACAGCTTGCCCGTGCCTACGAGGCGGGCGGCGCGACCTGCCTGTCGATCCTGACCGACATGCCGTCGTTCCAAGGCAGCCTCGACTATCTCGTCGCCTCGCGCGCGGCGGTCTCGCTGCCGGTGCTGCGCAAGGATTTCCTGTATGACACCTATCAGGTGGTGGAGGCGCGCGCGCATGGTGCTGACTGCATCCTGATCATCATGGCGGCCCTAGACGATGCGGCGGCCAAGGACATCGAGGACGCAGCGTTCGCGCTTGGCATGGATGTTCTGCTCGAAGTCCACGACCGCCCCGAGCTCGATCGCGCGCTGCGGCTGCGCTCGCCGCTGCTCGGCGTCAACAACCGCAACCTGCGTACGTTCGAAACGACGCTTGCGACCAGCGAAGAGCTCGCGCCGCTGATCCCCAAGGATCGCATCGCGGTGGGCGAAAGCGGCATCTTCACACCAGCCGACTTGACGCGGCTGTCGCAGGTCGGCATGGCGACTTTCCTGGTTGGCGAAAGTCTGATGCGGCAGACCGACGTCACTGCGGCCACCCGCACGCTGCTGGCACGCGAAGCCGGCCGCGCCACTGGCAGACGCTAAACCGATGGCGCGGAGCTCCAAAGCGCCGAACTCCCTCACGCATATCGATGCCAAGGGCGAGGCGCGCATGGTCGACGTCTCGACCAAGCTTTCGACCGAGCGGATCGCTGTCGCCGAAGGCGCTGTCGTGATGCAGAAAGCGACGCTGAAGCTGATCCTCGAAGGCAATGCCAAAAAGGGCGACGTGCTCGGCACCGCACGGATCGCCGCGATCATGGCTGCCAAGCGCACTCACGAACTGATTCCGCTCTGCCATCCATTGCTGCTGTCGAAGGTCGAAGTCGATATCCAGCCCGACGCAAAGCTGCCCGGCTGTCGTGTGCGCGCCACCGTCAAGGTCTCCGGCCAAACCGGTGTGGAGATGGAAGCGTTGACCGCCGTCTCGGTCGGCTGCCTGACGATCTACGACATGGTGAAGGCGGCCGATCGCGGTATCCGCATCGAAGCGATCCATCTGGTCGAAAAGAAGGGCGGCAAGTCCGGCCACTTCAAGGTGAAGGGATGACGCCATGGCGTTGATGCCGCTCGCCGACGCGATCAGGTCAGTGCTCGAAGGAGCAGCGGGTCTGCCGGAGGAATACCTCCCGCTGGAGGACGCAGCAGGCCGCGTGCTGTCACAGAACATCAAGGCGCTGCGCACGCAGCCGCCGGACGACATGTCGGCGATGGATGGCTATGCCGTGCGCGCCGTCGACGCCATTACAGGCGCGACATTGAACGTCATCGGGGAAGTCGCCGCAGGACGCCCTTTCGACCGCATCGTCAATCCGGGCGAAGCGGTGCGGATATTCACCGGCGGCGTCATCCCGCCGGGAGCCGACGCGGTGGTGATCCAAGAGGATACGGTCCGCGATGGCGCGACGGTCACGGTGAACGAAGCCGCGACGCCGGGCAAGCACATCCGCCGCGCCGGGATCGACTTCCGCACCGGCGAGGTCCTGCTGAAGGCCTCGCACCGATTGCGGGATCGCGATCTCGCACTTGCGGCGGCGATGAATCATCCGACCTTGCCCGTCCACCGCCGTCCGAAAGTCGCCCTGCTCGCCACCGGCGACGAACTGGTCATGCCTGGCACGGCGCCGGGCCCCGGCCAGATCGTCTATTCGAACGGCTATGCACTGCGGGCGCTGGCGCGTCACGAGGGCGCAGACGTGATCAATCTCGGTATCGCCCGCGACACGCTGCCTGAGACGACCGCAGCGATCCACCGCGCGATCGACGCAGGCGTCGATGTGCTCGTCACGACGGGCGGCGCCTCAGTCGGCGATCACGACCTTGTCCATACGGCGCTGAAGGCCGAAGGCGTGGACATGGCCTTCTGGAAGATCGCGATGCGGCCGGGCAAACCGATGATGCATGGCCGCCGCGGTTCCCTGCGCGTGCTCGGCCTGCCCGGCAATCCGGTCTCATCCTACGTGTGCGCCATCCTGTTCATGGCGCCGCTGATCCGCGCCCTGTCGGGTCGCCAGGATGTCGCCTGGCCGATTAGCGAGGCCGCGCTCGGGCAGGACCTGCCCGCCAATGACCAGCGCGAGGACTATCTGCGGGCCTCGCTGGCGTGGCGTCCCGGTGGCGTGCCGATTGCGACGCCGGTGAACCATCAGGACAGCTCCCTGCTTGCGAATCTCACCCGCGCTGATGCACTCATCATCCGGCCGCCCCACGCCCCGGCGGCTCTCGCGGGCACCCCATGCCGGATTCTGCAGCTCCCGATCTAGGATTTTTCCAGACGTTGACCGGAAATTAAGAGCTTGCGGAACACATATCGAACATATAGTGTCTGTTCATGATTTGTTTCTAGGCCTTGTCTCAGGCTGGAACGGGAAACGATCGAAACCGGGTTGGCCCACGTTCGCGCACAGCCGGATTGGGCCGACATCATTTCGGGGGACTGGTCGAGATGCTTACGCGCAAGCAGTATGAACTTTTGCGGTTCATCAATGAACGGTTGAAGGAAGCAGGCGTGCCGCCCTCCTTCGACGAAATGAAGGACGCGCTGGACCTGCGCTCCAAATCCGGCATCCACCGGTTGATCACGGCGCTCGAGGAACGTGGGTTCATCCGCCGCCTGCCAAACCGGGCTCGTGCCATTGAGGTCATCAAGCTGCCGGAACAGTCTGCAGGCGGTTTCGTCGGGAATGGCCGGCGCGGTTTCACCCCCAACGTCATCGAGGGCAACCTGGGCAAGGTGGTCCGCACGGCCTCCGAGGACGACGGCGGGCGCCCTGTCGCCATTCCGGTGATGGGACGGATTGCCGCCGGTACGCCGATTGAGGCCCTGCAGACCCGCAGCCACACGATCAACGTGCCGCCAGAGATGCTCGGCTCGGGCGATCACTACGCCTTGGAGGTGCGTGGCGACTCGATGGTCGAAGCTGGGATTCTCGACGGCGACGTCGCCATGATCCAACGCACTGATGCCGCCGACACCGGCGATATCGTCGTCGCCTTGATCGACGAGGAAGAGGCCACGCTGAAGCGCTTCCGGCGTCGCGGCGCCTCGATCGCGCTCGAGCCGGCCAATGCCGCCTACGAGGTGCGCATCCTGCCGCCCAACCGTGTGCGGATCCAAGGCAAGCTGGTCAGCCTGTTCCGCCGTTACTGATCCTCAGGGGGCAACGCATCCGGCGAGGGCGTTGCATCGACCGGACGTGGCGCTTCGCTTGCTGGCGACGTTCTGTTTGCCGATAAGGGAGCCTCAGCTTCGCTGGTAAGAACAGTGGTTTGCGCTTCCTGACGCGCCCATGGCCGGTCGCTGCCGGCCGGCCTGACGACCTCGACGGCGAAGTCTCCGGCGCGGGCATAAAGCGCGACGCTGCCCTCACGCTCCAGACGCTCGCGATCGAACACCATCGTCTGGCACGCCTTCGGCGGCTGACGGGCCGTGACGATCACTGCCGCCTTTTCGCAATCGTCCGCGAAACCGTCCGAACGCATCGTCAGCGCAACTTTGCGCCCATCCGCCAACTGCGCGACGCAGCCCGCCGCATCGCAGCCGATGCCGTCTGTCAGCGTGCCGTCATCCGGCGCCCGTCTGTCGGCATCAGCCGCCAGCCACTCGCGCACCGCAAATGCGTCTCTCTTCGTTTGCATCAGCCGCATGCGGCCATCGGCGGCGCGAACCGCCACGCTTTGTCCGTCAGCGGAGATCAGAATATCTGGCTGCTGGGCCACCCCCACGATGGACGCCGCAATCAGCATGAGAGCGGCCCCCGCCCAACGAAGCTGCGTCTTCAACAGAGCCATGGCGACGAGCCCGGCAGTCGCCAATAGCAACGCGCCCATCCCGAACGCGGGAACGCGCCCGACCGATCCGGGCAACGCCGTTACCCACTGCGCGACCGCGACCATCCAGCGGATACCCCAGCCCATCATCGTCCAGAAGATGCCGTCGAACCCGAACGGAATCGCCAGCAGTCCGAGCAACCCTGCCGGCATGACAAATCCCGACACGATCGGCATCGCCGCCAGATTGGCCAGCACGCCATAGGGGGTCGCCCGGTGGAAATGGAATGCCGCGTAGGGCATCGTCGCCAGGCCCGCGACCAGCGAGGCCAGCAGCAGGATCACGATCTCACGGCCGCCCCACAACACCCAGCGCGGGACCGCCATGTCGTCGGAGACGGAGAACAGCGGCTGTTCGCGATCCATCAGCGCGACAAGTCCGAGCGTTGCGGCAAACGACATCTGAAAGCTCGGATGCACCAGGGCCTCCGGCGCGATCAGCATCACCACGAGCGCAGCGACAGCCAGCGTCCGGAAGGTCACGGCGCGGCGATCGACCATCACCGCGAGCAGCACGATGGCCGTCATCAGGAACGAGCGTTGCGTCGCCACCTCCGCCCCCGATAGCAACAGGTAGAAGGCCGCAGCAACGAGGGCCACAGCCGCTGCCCATTTCTTGATCGGAAAACCCACCGTCAGCGAGGGAAACAGCGCCAGCAGCCCGCGGACGGCAAAGAAAACCGCACCTGCGACGATCGCCATATGATAGCCGGAAATCGACAGCACGTGGCCAAGCCCGGATACGAACATCGCCTCGTTGACGGGCGTGGAGATCGCATCGCGCTTGCCGGTCAAGAGCGCCGTCGCGATCGCGCGCACGTCGCCCGAAAGGGACTGGCGAATGCGCGCATCGATCGCATCGCGCATGCTGCTGATAGCCGCCGCATAGCGCAGCCCCCAGCCACCCTCTTCGGGCTTCGCGAGCGGCTTGATCGCGCCCAGCACGAATCCCGATGCGCCGATCCGCTGAAAGTAGATGTCGCGGGCGAAGTCGTAACCGCCGGGGCGCAGCGCCGTGAACGGCGGCGACAGTCGCGCCTTCAGTTCAACGTAACTGCCGACCACCGGCGCGGTGCCTTTCTTGACCGAAAGCCTGACCCGCTCCGGCGTGACCGCAAGATCGCTCGAGCGCGCGGGCTCGAACCGATCCACACGCAGCACGAAGCGATCGCTCCGCTCGCGCTCTTCGCGCACCTCGACGAAACCGCTCATCGTTACTGCGAAGACCGGTTTGGCGAGCACCGGATGCGCAATCCGTATGGTCTTCAGGCTCGCAGTGGCAAACCCCGTGGCCGCTGCCGCAATCAGCGCGAGGACCGGAAACCAACCGGTGCGACGCAGCCCGAATGCGGTCGCTACAAGCGCTGCAGCCACCGACGCGACGATCCAGGCGATCGGCTCCCGCGCCGCTCCGAAATAGGCAGCGACGCCCGCACCGAACGCGATGGCGATCCATGGAAGAAGCTGCATGCGGGCGCGCTCGGCAGCGAGCTGCCGCCGAATCCACGCGGCAAAGCGGTCCAAACCGCCCATCGCAGCAGCAAACCAGGGAAGCTCACGCCAGCCCCACGCCCATGCCGTGGCGTTCGGACGCCAGACCCAAGCCCTGCTTTGCCCTCTGCCCCGCTCGACCACGCAAAACTCCCGTCACGTCCCGTGACTGGCAGCACTGTAGCAAGCCGGCGGCCTCAGGTCTTGCCGCCGACCTCCTTGGCGAAGGTGTCGCGCAAACCAACCGTCCTGTTGAAGACCGGGTGACCCGGCTTCGAGTCGGGATCACGCGTGAAATAACCGAGCCGCTCGAACTGCATAGGCTCCAGCGAATTGCTCTCGGCGATCGACGGCTCCAGCCGCGCGTCGCGCAGCACCTCGAGCGAATTCGGATTGAGATCGGCGGCGAAATTGGCCGCGTCCGGCGCGGACTTGGTGAAAAGTTGGTTGTAGACGCGAACCTCCGCCTGCACGGAATTGGCTGCCGGGACCCAGTGCATGGTCGCCTTCACCTTGCGCCCGTCCGGCGCGTTGCCGCCACGGGTTTCCGGATCATAGGTGCAGCGCAGCTCGACCACCTGGCCGGCAGCGTTCTTGATGACGCTGTGGCATTTGACGAAATAGGCGTAGCGCAAGCGAACTTCCGAACCGGGCGATAGGCGGAAGAACTTCTTTGGCGGGTTCTCCATGAAATCGTCCTGCTCGATGTAAAGCTCGCGGCCGAAGGTGATGCGCCGCGTCCCCGCGGCGGGATCGTCCGGATGATTGACCGCCTCCAGTTCCTCGGTCTGGCCTTCCGGATAGTTCTCGATCACGACCTTCAGCGGCCGCAGCACTGCCATCCGCCGCGACGCCGTTTTGTTCAGCACCTCGCGGATCGAGAATTCGAGCATCCCGACATCAACGACGCTGTTGGCCTTGGCCACACCGATCCGCTTGACGAAGTCGCGGATCGCCGCCGGCGGCACGCCCCGCCGCCGCAGGCCCGCGATGGTCGGCATGCGCGGATCGTCCCAGCCCGAAACGTGTCCGCCGCGCACCAGTTCGGTGAGCACCCGCTTCGACAGCAGCGTATAGGTGATGTTCAGACGCGCGAATTCATACTGGTGCGGCTTCGACGGTACCGGCAGCTTGTCGAGAAACCAGTCGTAGAGCGGGCGATGATCCTCGAATTCCAGCGTACAGATGGAATGGGTGATGTGCTCGATCGCATCCGACTGGCCGTGCGCATAGTCGTAGCTCGGATAGATCGACCAGGCCTTGCCGGTCCGCGGATGGGTCGCATGCAGGATGCGGTAGAGCACTGGATCGCGCAGGTTGATGTTGCCCGAGGCCATGTCGATCTTGGCGCGAAGCACGCGCGCGCCGTTCGGATATTCGCCCGCCCGCATCCGGCGGAACAGATCGAGGTTCTCCGCGACGGAACGATCTCGAAACGGGCTGTTCTTGCCAGGCTCGGTCAGGGTGCCGCGGTTGACGCGCATCTCCTCCTGCGACTGGTCATCGACATAGGCCAGCCCCTGCTCGATCAGGCTCTCCGCCCAGACGTAGAGCTGTTCGAAATAATCGGAGGCATAGAACAGGTTCTGGCCCCAGTCGTATCCCAGCCAGCGGACATCGCGCTGGATGGCGTCGATATACTCCTGCTCCTCCTTGGCCGGGTTGGTGTCGTCGAAGCGCAGGTGACAGCGCCCGCCGAACTCCTCGGCGATGCCGAAATTCAGCGAAATCGATTTGGCGTGGCCGATGTGCAGGTAGCCGTTCGGCTCCGGCGGGAAGCGTGTGACCACGCCGGCATGCCGCTGGGCTTGCAGATCAGCCGCAACGATATCGCGGATGAAATCGCGTCCTGCCTCTGCGGCGCCTGCGTCCGCTGCCTTTGCCACTGCCATCAAGTCTATTCCAGGTTCGCCACGAGGGCTCGAAAACGAAGGTCTATCTGCCAAATCCGCCCGCCGGAGCCAAGCCCTGCCGCCGCAACGAAAGCTTTTGTTATACACCGGTCCGCGCTATTGAGTGCGGCGATCCGGGGCGCCCCCACTGCAAAACGTGCCGGACATGCGTACAAGCCGAAATTGTGCCGGAAATGTCTGTTTCCGGTGACTGACAGACCCGATGCAAACTCCCGCCACGCGATCGTGGCGCGTTTCGCCCGGAATACGACCCACCCCTCAGCAGCCACCTTCCGCCCAATATGACCAAACCCATCGTCACGCGCTTTGCTCCCTCGCCCACCGGCTTCCTGCATATCGGCGGAGCGCGCACCGCGCTGTTCAATTGGCTGTATGCGCGCGGGCGCGGCGGAAAGATGCTGCTGCGGATCGAGGACACCGATCGCGAGCGCTCCACCAAGGAGGCGATCGACGCCATCCTCGACGGTCTGAGGTGGCTGGAACTCGATTGGGACGGCGACGTCGTCTACCAGTATGCGCGAGCCGAACGTCATCGCGAGGCCGTCGCGCAGTTGCTCGCGGCCGGCAATGCTTATCGCTGCTACGCGTCGCCCGCCGAACTCGACGAGATGCGCCAGAAGGCGCGCGCCGAGGGACGGACCCGCCTTTACGACGGGCGCTGGCGGGATCGCGATCCGGCCGAAGCACCCGCCGGGGTCAAGCCCGTCATCCGTCTCAAGGCTCCGCTGACCGGCGAGACCGTGATCGAGGATGAGGTGCAGGGCCGCGTGGTCTGGCAGAACGAGAACCTGGACGATTTCGTGCTGCTGCGCTCGGACGGCAATCCGACCTATATGCTATCCGTGGTGGTTGACGACCACGACATGGGCGTCACGCACATCATCCGCGGCGACGACCACCTGACCAACGGCGCACGGCAGAAGCAGATCTACGAAGCGCTCGGCTGGGAGGTCCCGGCCATGGCTCACATTCCGTTGATCCACGGGCCGGACGGTTCGAAACTATCCAAACGGCACGGCGCACTCGGCGTCGATGCCTATCGTGCCATGGGCTATCTGCCGGTCGCCCTGCGCAACTATCTTGCCCGCC
Source organism: Afipia sp. P52-10 (assembly GCF_000516555.1). NCBI lineage: Bacteria > Pseudomonadati > Pseudomonadota > Alphaproteobacteria > Hyphomicrobiales > Nitrobacteraceae > Afipia > Afipia sp. P52-10. The sequence continues at coordinate 733,519 of NZ_AZSJ01000007.1, forward strand.
TCGGCTGGAGTCACGGCGACCAGGAAATCTTCTCGACCCAGGAGCTGATCGACGCCTTCGATCTTCCCGCCGTCGGCCGCTCCGCCGCACGGTTCGATTTCGCCAAGCTCGAAAGCCTGAACGGCCACTACATCCGCAATGCCGATAACCACGATCTCGTGAAGGCGTTCGAGAATGTGCTGCCGTTCGCGCCGAACGGTTCCGACATTCAGAACAAGCTCAACCAATTCACGCGCTCGCAGCTGCTGCAGGCCATGCCCGGCCTGAAGGAGCGCGCCAAGACACTGCTCGATCTGATTGACGGCGCCGCTTTCATCTTTGCCGCACGCCCGATCGCCATGGACGGCAAAGCAGCCGCCCTGCTGACCGACGAGATGCGCAAACTGATCGGCACGCTGAAAGGCATTCTGGCCGGCGTATCGCCGTGGAACGCCGAAACCACCGAAAGCGCGATCCGCACCTACGCCGAACAAAGTTCCCTGAAACTCGGCGCCATCGCGCAGCCACTGCGTATCGCGCTCACGGGACGCACCACCTCGCCGGGCATTTTCGATGTCCTGACCGTGCTCGGCAAGGAGGAATGCCTGGCCCGGCTGGGGGATTTGTCGCCGAAATCGTGACGCCAAAAGCGCCACTTCCAGCCATCTTGCGATGCAAACAGCAATGGGCTACGCAGGGCAACGGAGCCCTTCCCGCGGCCCCGGTCGCACGCTCAAAAACGACCTTCAAGCCGCGCCCAGCCACCGCAACGATCCGGGGAATACGCCATGGACGCATCAAATAAAAGCAAAACCGCCACGCTGACGGTCGGCAACAAGAATTACGATTTCCCGGTCAAAAGCGGCACCGTCGGTCCGGACGTGATCGATATCTCCTCGCTGTACAATCAGGCCGGCGTGTTCACCTACGACCCCGGCTTCATGGCCACCGCCAGCTGCGAGTCGAAGATCACCTACATCGACGGCGACGCCGGCATCCTGCGCTATCGCGGCTACCCGATCGAGCAGATCGCCGAGGGCGGCGACTTCCTCGAAACCTGCTACCTCCTGCTCTACGGAGAGCTGCCGACCAAGGCGCAGAAGGAGGATTTCGATCGCCGCGTCACCATGCACACCATGGTTCACGAGCAGATGGCCCGCTTCTTCCAGGGCTTCCGCCGCGACGCGCATCCGATGGCCGTGATGGTCGCATCAGTTGGTGCGCTCGCCGCCTTCTATCACGACTCCACCGACATCAATGATCCGCATCAGCGCATGGTCGCCTCGATGCGCATGATCGCCAAGGTGCCGACGCTGGCAGCGATGGCCTACAAGTACACGATCGGCCAGCCGTTCATGTATCCGAAGAACTCGCTCGATTACGCCTCGAACTTCATGCACATGTGCTTCGCGGTGCCGTGCGAGGAGTACAAGGTCAATCCGGTGCTGGCGCGCGCGCTCGACCGCATCTTCATCCTGCATGCCGACCATGAGCAGAACGCCTCCACCTCGACGGTGCGCGGCGCCGGTTCGTCAGGCGCCAACCCGTTCGCCTGTATCGCGGCAGGCATCGCCTGCCTGTGGGGTCCTGCGCATGGCGGCGCCAATGAGGCCGCGCTGCAGATGCTCTCGGAAATCGGATCGGTCGACAATATCCCTGAGTTCATCAAGGAAGTGAAGGACAAGAACAGCCGCGTGAAGCTGATGGGCTTCGGCCATCGGGTCTACAAGAACTACGATCCGCGCGCCAAGCTGATGCAGAAGACCTGCCACGAGGTGCTGAAGGAAACCGGTCACCAGAACGATCCGGTGCTGAAGGTCGCGATGGAGCTCGAGAAGATCGCGCTCAGCGACGAGTACTTCATCTCCCGCAAGCTCTATCCGAACGTCGACTTCTACTCGGGCATCACGCTGAAGGCCCTCGGCTTCCCCACCTCGATGTTCACCGTGCTGTTCGCAGTCGCCCGCACCGTCGGCTGGATCAGCCAGTGGAGCGAGATGATCAACGAGCCGAATTACAAGATCGCCCGTCCGCGCCAGCTCTATACCGGCCAGGCCGAACGTCAGTACGTCCAGCTCGACAAGCGCAAGTAAGCTTCGGGCGGATTCTTGATACGAAACAGCCGGTGCGATCCCCGCATCGGCTGTTTTTCTTTTCCGCAACTGGCGATATCAGGACGGCTTGCGCAACGTCCGCAGTATGATATCGGCGGCCCGTTGGCTCGGCGTTCGCGCGCCGGTCGACATGATCTCGTCCAGTCTGGCGAAAGCGTCCACCTGCTGCTGTCGCGCAGGGCCATCTTCCAAGAGGGCGCGCAGCGCAGGCGCAAGCTGCTCGGACGTACAGGCCTCCTGCAGAAACTCGGGCACGACATTCTCGCCGATCACGAGGTTGGCCAGGATGACCGACGATACGCGAATGAGTCGCCGTGCGACGAAGGCCTCGAACGCCGAGCCCTTGTAAGCGGTCACCATCGGCACGCCCGACAGCGCCAGTTCAAGCGTCACCGTCCCCGACTTCGCCAGCGCCGCCCGCGCGGAACGAAAGACTGCGCGGCGTTCGTCATCGCCGACGACGATACGCGGCTGCACCGGCCAATCGCGGCTCAGTTCGCCAATCAGGTCGGTCAAGTGCGGCAACGCCGCAATCACTGGCTCGAACGACACGCCATGGTCGCGCAATCGCGCCAGCGTCTCACCGAATGGCTGCATGTGATGGCGGATTTCGATCCGGCGGCTGCCCGGCAACACCACCAGCAGATTGCCGGCCTCTCGCCGGCTCTGCTCGGCAGCATTCGGCCGCAACACCCCAAGCTGCTCCAGCAGCGGATGGCCAACGTAGCTGCAAGGCGGTCCACCGAGCTTGCGATGCACCTCCGGTTCGAACGGCAGCAGCGCCAGCAAATGATCGACGTAAGGACGCATTCTCCGCGCGCGCCCCGGACGCCAGGCCCACACCGTGGGCGAGACATAATCGACGATCGGAATGTGCGGCGCCCGGGCGCGCACCCGTTTGGCGACCCGCTGGGTGAAGTCCGGGCTGTCGATGATCACGAGCACGTCGGGATCGGCGGCGATGACACGATCGGCGGTTTCGCGAATGTGCCGCAGGATCGCCGGCAACCGGCGGGGGATGGCTACAAGCCCCATGATCGACAGTTCGTCGATCGGAAATGGACTCGTCAGTCCCTCTTCAGCCATCGTACCGCCGCCGACGCCCGAAAAGACAACTTCCCCCCCGAGCGATGCGCGCAACGCGCGCATCAGGCTGGAGCCGAGCCGATCGCCGGACTCCTCGGCCGCAATCAGGAAAATCCGTGGCGCGCTCACGCCGGCAGCCCGGTCACGAACAAGCCGGCGTTGTCGGCCTCGCGCACGACCACATCGGGTTCAGCGATCAGCGTCTGGCCAGCTATGATCGCGATGCCGGCGAGCCCGGCCACCGTGGCGCCGGTGACCGTCTTCGGACCGAAGGTCGGCAGGTCGTAACGCAGGTCCTGCGTCGTCTTCGGCGCCTTGACCAGCACGCCTCGCCCTGCCTTGACGCGAATGCGTCCGTCGGCGCGCAGTTGAACCACCCGCGCCAGCATTGCATCGGTCCCCTCGATCCCTTCGACGGCGACGACATGGCGGTCGATCACCACCACCGCCTGTCCGATGTCGAACGGGCTCAACGCCTGCAGCGCGGCCAGACCAACCTCGATGTCCGCTTGCGCGCCATCATCCGGTGCCGTGCGCGTCAGCAAACCGGCGGGCATCAGCAGATCAGGCGCAACGTCCTTGACGCCAAGCATTCGGAAACCGCGCGTTTCGAGGATCTGCCCAATGCGCGTCAGCAAGTGGTTGTCGCCACCACGGAAGGCGGCGACAATGCGTGGCACCACCCGCACGGTTTCGAAATCGAGCCTGATCTCAGACAGCGACGGTCGCACCAGCCCACCGATGAAGACGATGTTCCGGCATTGCTCGGCCTGCAGCAAACGAGTCAGCCGCCCGAGTTGCCCCAAAGCTACCCAATGGTGCCGATAGTGCGCCAACCGCTCGGGATCGCAAAAGCCGCGGATGCCCAGCATCACCGGCTCGGCGCCGCGGGCCAGAAGCGAATCCGCAACCGCGAAGGGGAGCGTACCGCTTCCCGAAATGATGCCGATGGTCTCGGAGCCCGCCGCATCCGGCATGAGACTCAAGCCTCTTGTGTGCCGTTGCTCGAGCGATCCGGCATGACGATCGGACGCTTGTCTCCGGACGATACGAAATCGAGAATTTCCGCGACGGCCGGATCCTCGGCTCGTTCCTCCGCCAGTGCTTTGACTCGATCGGCAAACTGCCCCGGACCAAAGAAGAGCCGTTGGTAGAAACTTCGGACCTTGTGCAACCGCTCGCGGGTAAATTTGCGCCGTCGCATGCCGACAACGTTCAAGCCCTCGAGCTTGGCGTGTTGTCCCGTCGCGAATCCGAATGGGATGACGTCGCCACGCACGCCACTGACGCCGCCGATCATGGCCTGCGAGCCGATCCGTGCGAATTGATGCACAGCGCTCAGCCCGCCGATGTAGACGGAATTGCCAACGACACAGTGACCGCCAAGGGTCGCCGAGTTGGCAAAGATCGCATCGTCGCCAACCAGGCAGTCGTGTCCGACATGGCTATACGCCATGAAGAAGCCGCGGTTTCCGACCCGCGTCAGTCCACCACCTTTGACGGTGCCGACGTTCATCGTCACCGACTCGCGGATGACGCAGTTGCCGCCGATCTCCAACCGCGTCGGCTCGTTGCGGTAACCAAGATCCTGCGGCGGCGTGCCCAGCGAGGCAAAGGGGAAGATCGTGCATCCCGCGCCAATCGTCGTATGTCCGGCGATGTTGACATGCGACACGAGTCGACAGCCGCTGCCAATCGTTACGTTGCCGCCGATCGTACAGAACGGGCCGATCTCGACATCAGGCGCGACAACCGCGCCGTCCTCGATCCTCGCGCTCGGATCAATCTTTGCCATCTCTCTCCGTCACCCCGAAGTCTAACGATGTGCCATGCCGCCGCCGAGGATTGCCGCAGTCATGTCATTTACGAAGGTTCGGCCGACGGTTGTGGTCATGAATTGTTACGGTTGATGACCGGCACCGGGCTGACGATGTCAGGTCCCGAGCATCGCGCTGACTTCGGCTTCCGCCACCAGCGTCCCGCCGACACGCGCCTCGCCGCGATACCACCACATGTTCTTGCGCTGCGCGAGCTTCGTCATGTGATACTCGATCGTGTCGCCGGGAATGACCGGCTTGCGAAACTTCGCCTTGTCGATGGTCATGAAATAGACCGTTGGCGACGTGATGGACGGAAACTTACCCGATGCAATGCAGATGACGCCGGCAGTCTGCGCCATGCCTTCGATCATGTACACGCCGGGAAACACGGGGCGTTCCGGGAAATGCCCCATGAACTGCGGCTCATTCGCCGTCACGTTCTTGACGCCGATGGCAAACTCATCACTGCGGATCGAATGAATACGATCGATCAGCAAGAACGGAAAACGGTGCGGCAACATCTTTATGATGTAATTGATGTCGCCCGATTCAAGTGTCGCTTCGGTCATCCCTTCTGCCCCGGCTCCCCGCGCACTTGCGCGTCCTGGTCTTTCGTCGTGCTCTCGCGGGCCATCCGCTCGAGCAACATCATCTCCCGGAACCAGAGCTTGACCGGCTTCGCCGGCGTACCGCCCCATCGCGCTCCGGGTGGAACATCATCATGCACGATGCTCGTCGCCGCGATCTGCGCGCCGTCGCCGATCGTCACGTGATTGTTGATGCCGACCCTCGCTCCCAATGCAACGCCCTCGCCTAGCGTGACGCTGCCCGCGATGCCGACTTGACTGGTGATCAGGCATCTCCGGCCGACCACCACGTTGTGAGCGATCTGCACCAGGTTATCGATCTTGGTGCCTTCGCCAATCACCGTGTCGCGCAATGCACCGCGGTCGATCGTGGTGTTGGCGCCGATCTCGACGCCATTCTGAATGATGACACGGCCGGTCTGCGGCACCTTAGCGTGCCCTTGGGCTCCCGGAAGAAAACCATATCCGTCCTGACCAATCCGACAGCCAGGATGGATGATGACGTCGTTACCGACAATGCTGCAGGCGATCGATGCATGGGCACCGACCGAGCACGACCGCCCGATCGTGACGTGAGGGCCGATCACAGCGCCCGGTCCGATGATCGTGCCGCTGCCGATCTCGACACCGGGACCGATCACCGCAAGCGGTTCGATGCTGACGTCGTCCTCGAGCCGTGCAGTCGGATGGACCACAGCGTTGGTGGCAACGCCTGCCGAACCGAATTGCAACGGAGGCCGCAATGCGTCGGCGTGGAAGCGCCTGGCGACGGTCACGAATGCCCGATAGGGATCGGCTACGCGCAGCGCCGTGACGTGCGCCGGCAGATCCCTTTCCATCCGCTGATTGACCAGGCAGGCCGCGGCATGGCAGCTCGCCAGCTGCGAAGCATACTTGCTGTTTTCCAGAAACGTCAGATGTGAGGGCCCCGCCTCGTCTAGGACGGCAAGACCCGTAATCGGCAGCAATGCGCGCTTGGGATCGGCAAGATGCGCGCCGGTCATCTCCGCAATATCGCCGAGCGTCAAACGTGGCGGCTCGCCAAAGAAGGTATGATGCTTCATCGCCTCTGCCGCCGTCCGGCTTCAAACTCCCGAGATATCAGGCCGCGTCTGTGAGGCCCAACTGACTGGGCACCAGAAAGCTGGAACTGGCGCTGAGATCAAGCCCCGGAAGGTCATGGAACAAAACATTCGGGCCAGCGAACTGGCCCGAAGTCTCGTCATATCGCGATCAGAAGGTGGTTCCGCCGCCGAATCTGAAGACCTGGGTCCGGTCGTTCGGGCCCTTCGCGACCGGTATCGCATAGTCGAAGCGCAGCGGTCCGAACGGCGACTGCCAGATGATACCCGCACCGACCGAGGCGCGAATGGTCATGCCGTTCTGAGCAACGTTGACCGATTCACCCGTCGATACGAAATCAGTTGGTCCCTTGTAGTCCCACAGCGAGCCGACATCGGCGTAGATCGCACCCTTCAGGCCAGCTTCCTTCGGCAGGAACCAGAATGGCATCTGCAACTCGGCCGACGCACCCCAGTACATGGTACCACCGAGCGCGTCCTGCGCCGTGCCGAGCGTAATGTCACGCGGGCCAATGCCGACCGGAGCGAAACCGCGAACCAGGTTCGGCCCCATCTGGAAGTGGTCCAGCATGCGCAGGCCGCCGCCGCCAAGCCCGGTCACATGACCGGCCTGACCACGCAGCACACCGACCACATCCGAGAACACCGGATAGTAGAAGCGGGCGTCGATCGCCGAGCGCAGGTACTTCACGTCGCCGCCGAGGCCGGCGATGTCCTGACGCAGTTCGACCAGCAGGCCGTTCGTCGGGTCTTTGTTGTTGTCGAGGGTGTTGTAGGCAAGGGTGTAACCGACGGCCGAGGTCCAAACCGGACCGCCAGCAAGTTCGATCTTGATCGGCAGCGACGCCTCGCCATCGGCGTAACAGCCAAGGCCGTTGCTGCCGGAGAGATCAATGCCGTTCGCCGCAGCAAACGCAGGCGTCGGGTTGAACGCCAAAGAGGTGTTAGCCAGATTGTTGTTACAGTTCCGCAGCAGCGGATCGACCGATACCTCCTGCCGATACAGCGAGTAGCGGAGCTGCATCGTCAGATCCTCGCGGAGCGCGAAGCCCAGGCGCCCCGAGAAGCCGGTCGTCTTCGTCTCATACGAGATGTAGCTCGACGGAAGCTGCTGGCGCTGGAAGATATCGATGCCGCCCGCCACGCGATAGCCGAGCAGGAACGGCTCGACGATCGACAGCGAGTAACCGCGCACGCGCTGGCCATACTGTACGGCAGCCTTGGCGTAGAGGCCGGTTCCGAGCAGGTTACGCTCGGCAATGCTGACTTCGCCGAGGAAGCCGTCCGAGGTCGAATAACCGCCCGATACCGAGAAGTCACCGGTCGACTTCTCTTCGAGATCGACAACGATGATCACGCGATCAGGCGAGGAGCCCGGCTCGGTCAAGATTTTGACCGTCTTGAAGTAATCGAGGTTTTTCAGGCGGCGTTCGGCGCGATCGACCAGCGCACGGTTGTACGCGTCGCCCTCGGCGATATCGAACTCACGACGGATCACGTAGTCCTTGGTGCGCGTGTTGCCGCGAACGTTGATGCGCTCCACGTAAATGCGCGGTCCTTCGTCGACCGAGAGCACGATCGAAACCGTCGCATCCTGGAAGTTGCGCTCACCGCGCGGGCGCACGCTTGCGAAGGCATAGCCGCGCCGCGCCGCCTCAACGGTCATCTCCTCGACCGACTTCTCGATTGCCTCTCCGTTGTAGACCGAGCCGACGCCGAGTCTCAGGAACGGCCGCAGCGAGTTCGGATCAAGCCCGCGAATGCTCGACTGAACGTCGATCGATCCAACGCGGTACTGCTGTCCTTCCTCGATCTTGAAGGTGACCAGGAAGCCTTTGCGAGCTGGATCGTATTCAGTGAGAGCGGCGACGACCTGAACGTCGGCATAGCCGTTCTTAAGATAGTAGCGACGGATCAGGTCACGGTCGGCCTCGACGCGATCCGGATCGTAAATGTCGCCCGAGCCAAGGAAGCTCAGGATGTTCGATTCGCGGGTCTTGATGACGTCGCGCAGGCGATAGGACGACACCGCCTTGTTGCCGACGAATTCGATCGACTTGACCGCGGTCTTCGCACCTTCGGAGATCTCGAAGATCAGATCGACGCGATTGTTCGGCTGCTCGATGATCTGCGGGACGACGGAGACATCGTAACGGCCCTGGCGGCGATAAATTTCGGCGATGCGCTGGGCGTCCGACTGCACCATCGGGCGCGACAGGCTGCCGCGCGGCTTCGACTGCACCTCAGTCGAGAGCTGCTCGTCCTTGACCTTCTTGTTGCCCTCGAAAATGACGCGGCTGATGACCGGGTTCTCGACCACGGTGACGACCAGCCGGCCACCCTGCGGATTGATCCGCACATCCTGAAACAGGCCAGTTTCGTAAAGTGCACGCAGCGCATCGTTGATACTGCCGCTGTCCAGCCGACCGCCCGGTCCGGGTTTGAAGTAGGAACGAATGGTATCCGCCTCGACCCGGCGGTTACCTTCAACCACGATCGACGAAGCGGATTGAGCATTCGCGGGGGATGCAACAAACGTTACAGCCGTCAGAGAAGCAGCCGGCAAAATCGCTAACAGGGCGGCGACCAAACCTCCCCGAAGCATGGTCAGTCCAAGTCTCATTCGCCAAGCGCCCTCAAATCAAACTCAACGCCGACCCGCGCCCTGCGTACCGACGGAATCCCCACATTTCCGTTCACGCTTGTAGCCAATTTCCGCGAAGCGGCAACTGGGTTTCACAAGCAAATTCTAATTTCCAACCAACACGTTGCCTATCCGCAACGTCCCGACAAAGATTCGTCGGGGCATTGCCCGAAACTCGACACGATTCCTCAGGAGGTCGCCCTGAAGATGTGAAGGATATCGTTATAGGTCGCGAAGATCATCAGCATGAGAACCAGCGCGAGGCCGACTCGGAAGCCCATCTCCTGAGCCCGTTCCGACAACGGACGGCCGCGCACAGCCTCGACTGCGTAGAACATAAGGTGACCACCATCCAAGAGCGGCACCGGGAATAGGTTCAGCAAGCCGATCGACACCGACAGAACGGCCGCAAGGTGAATCAGCGCCGCCATGCCAATGGTCGAAACCTGACCGGAAATCTGCGCGATCCGGATCGGACCGCCGATCTGATCGGCCGCCTCGCGCCCCGCAAACACGCCGCCGATATAGGCGAGCGTCCGGTCAACCACGAACCAGGTTTCCTTGACGCCGAGCCCAACAGCCGTGATCGGATCGACCTTCTGGTTGGCGGCGTCTTCCGGCGAATTCGCCCGCGTGATCCCGAGCACGCCGATGCGGTGGGTGTTCCCGAAATTATCTTTTATTTCCCGCAAGTTAGGCGTCGCATTGACGACCAGGGATGTGTCGTCGCGCTTGATGGTCAGCGCCAGGCTCTGCCCGGCCTTGGTGCTGACGATCCGCTGCATGTCGGAGAAGCTCTCGATCGCCGTGCCATCGATCGCGATGATGACGTCGCCGGGCTTGATGCCTGCGGCGGCAGCTGCGCTCTCGGCCTGCACCGAATCCACCCTGGCACTCGCCGACGGCTTGCCGAAGAAGGTGAAGAGCCCAGCGAAGATGACGATGGCAAGAATGAAATTGGCGATCGGTCCCGCAGCGACGATCGCCGCCCGCGGCGCAACCTTCTTGTGGTGGAAGCTGACCTTTCGGTCTTCCTCCGACATCTGCGCCATGGCCGCGGCGGAAGGCGTGCTCGCCTCACTCTCGTCGCCGAAGAATTTGACGTAGCCGCCGAGCGGTATCGCCGAAAGCTTCCAGCGCGTGCCATGCCGGTCGTTGAAGCCGACCAACTCCGGACCGAATCCGACCGAGAACGTCAAAACCTTCACGCCGCACCAGCGCGCAACCAGAAAGTGGCCGAGTTCGTGAAAGAACACGACGATGGTCAGAACGAACAAAAACGGAACAATGTAACCCACCACGCCGTTGCCGAGCGCGCTGAATCCATTCACGAAAAAGTCGACCATCCAGTTCCCCTTGAAGGCCCGCGAAGGCCCTTCTCCAACCCGTTAGGATGCCTTTGCGGCGATTTCGGGCAAGAGGCTTCGCGCCATATTTCGCGCATTATGGTCAACAGCAATCGCATCGTCTGCCGATGTGAGCGGCGCCAAATTGCCGCCCCTCACCCACGCGTTCATGGTCGCCTCGACCAATCGTGCAATGGCACCGAAGCGGATCGACTGGGCGACGAAGGCCGCGACCGCCACCTCATTGGCTGCATTGTAAACAGTGGTCGCCCCATCCCCGGTCCGCAAGGCGTCATAAGCCAGCCGCAGCCCCGGGAAGCGTTCGAAGTCCGGCGCCTCGAAGGTCAACTGACCGATCTTCACCAGATCGAGCTTGGCTGCAGGGCCGGCGATCCGGTCGGGCCAGCCGAGGCAGTGGGCGATCGGCGTGCGCATGTCGGGGGCGCCAAGCTGAGCCACCACCGAGCGGTCCGAGAACTCGACCATGCCGTGAATGATCGACTGGGGGTGGACCAGAACGTCGATTTCATCGGGCTCCAGCGCGAACAGGTAGGAGGCCTCGATCACCTCGAGCCCCTTGTTCATCATCGACGCCGAGTCGATCGTGATCTTCTGGCCCATGCTCCAGTTCGGATGCTTCAGCGCCTGCGCCAACGTCGCCTGCTCGATATCGGCCGCCGCCCAGGTCCGGAACGGGCCGCCGGAAGCGGTGATGATGACGCGGGTCAGCTCATCGCGGTTGCCGCTGGATAGCGCCTGAAACAGCGCATTATGCTCGGAGTCCGCAGGCAGGATGCAAGCCCCCGCCGCCGTCGCTCGGTCCATGAAGAAATCGCCGGCACACACCAGGCATTCCTTGTTGGCGAGCGCGACGGTCGCACCGCGATCGACAGCGGCGAGCGCGGGCTTCAGACCCGCAGCACCGCTGACGGCGGCCATCACCCAATCCGCAGGCCGCGCTCCCGCTTCGATGATCGCGCTCTCGCCTGCACCGCTCTCGATCGCTGTCCCCGCGAGCGCTTCGCGCAGTTCGCTGAGCCGCGCGGGATCGGCCACCGCGACGAACTTCGCATCGAACTCGCGTGCGAGCTTGGCCAGCCCCTCGACGTTGTTGTTGCCCGTCAGCGCCTCGACCTCGTACCGATCGCGGTCCGCGCGCAGCAGATCCATCGTGCTATCGCCGATCGACCCGGTTGCGCCGAGCACCGAAACGGTACGTTTGCGCAACGCGCTGGCCGGGTTGTTACGCAACGGAACTGCGCTCATCGCCTCACCATACCAACAGGCCCTGGCCGATACCGTCGGTGCCGGAGCGCAAATAACCGATTATCGCCGCGGCAATGATCGCCGCCATAAAACCATCCAGACGGTCCAGCAGACCGCCATGGCCCGGAATGATCTGACTGGAGTCCTTCACGCCGAATTGGCGCTTCAGCGCAGATTCGAACAGATCGCCTGCCTGGGATATGACCGAGATCACGATCCCCAGCAACACCATCGGCGCCAGTCTACCGTATCCCGACACCGCAAAAGCGCTCGAAAACAACGCGCTGCCCACGATTCCGCCGACCGCCCCGGACCAGGTCTTCTTCGGGCTGACACGAACCCACAGCTTGGGACCGCCGACACCGCGGCCGACGAAGTATCCCAGAATGTCGGTGATCCAGACCACCAGAAACACGAAAATCAGCGCAACGAAGCCGTGGGTCGGATCGCGGCGCAGTAGAATACAGGCGAGCAACGCAGCGCCGGTGTAAGCAAGCCCGATCGCACTCCAGGAACGCAGGCTCCGCGCCGAGAACAGGAACATCGCGAACAATCCGAGCGCGATGGCCAGGTTCGCGATCTCCCAGTTGTCGACCGCCGCCGCTAATCCCGCCGCAGCGAGCGCGAGAAAACCCCACATCAAGACGTTGGGGCGGAGATTGTCGACAATCATCAGCCATTCGCCGAACAGGCCGATGACCGTGATCGTCACCAGCCCCGCCCAGAACCAGCCTCCGAACCAGGCCGCAGCAATCGCCAGCGGCACCAGCACAACGGCTGCCATCACGCGCTTTGCAAGATTGGACTGAAGCCCGGTGGGCTCCGGGGGCGGATCAGGATGTTGAGCGTTGCCGCCAGCCGCGGTCGGATCAGCCACGACAGTCACGATCCCGTCTTGGCGGCAAGGCCGCCAAACCTGCGCTCGCGGCGCGCGTATTCATTGATCGCATTGCTCAGCGCCGCCTTGTCGAAATCCGGCCAGTGCACAGGGACGAAAACGAATTCGCTATAGGCCGCCTGCCACATCAGGAAGTTGGACAACCGCTGTTCGCCGGACGTGCGGATGATCAGATCAGGATCGGGAAGCTCCGACGTATCGAGATAGCTCTCGATGGCCGCGGCATCGATCGTCGTCGGATCACGCTCGCCGGAAGCCACCTCCTGCGCGAGACGCTGCGCCGCGCGCGCGATCTCCTGACGCGAACCATAGTTGAAAGCGACGACCAGCGTGAGGCGCGTGTTGTTGCGGGTCAATTCCTCGGCTTCGGTCAACAGCGCGACGATATCAGGATCGAGGCCGCCGCGTTCGCCGATGATCCGTACGCGCACGCCATCGCGATGCAGATCGGCAAGATCGTTCCGGATGAAGCGCCGCAGCAGGCCGAATAGATCGCCGATCTCTTCCGCTGGCCGCGACCAATTCTCCGACGAAAACGAAAAGATCGTCAGATAGGAGATTCCAAGCTCTCCGGCGCCGCGCACAACCCTGCGGAGCGCCTCGACCCCGCGCCGATGCCCCTCGCCGCGCGGCAACCCGCGCGCAGCAGCCCAGCGCCCATTCCCGTCCATGATGATCGCAACATGGCGCGGCACGTCGGCCGGTGCAGAAGCCGGAGCCAAAGACGCGGTTTCGGTAGGCACGGTGCTCATCCTAGACCGTCATGATCTCCTTTTCCTTGGTCGCCAGCAGTTGATCGACCTCGGCGATCGCGCTGTCGGTCGCCTTCTGCACGTCGCCCGACAAACGCTTCTCGTCGTCTTCGGAAATCTTGTGGTCCTTCTCGAGCTTCTTGAGCGTATCGAGCCCGTCACGTCGAACATGGCGGACCGCAACACGCGCCGCTTCGGCATATTTGTGCGCGACTTTCACCAGTTCCTTGCGGCGCTCCTGGTTGAGCTCCGGAATCCGCAGGCGGATCACCTGGCCCTCGGTGGCGGGGCTGAGGCCGAGATTGGAATTGACGATCGCCTTCTCGACGGCATGCACCATCGATTTGTCCCACACCTGCACGGACAGCAGCCGCGCCTCCGGAACGCTGACGGTCGCCACCTGGTTGAGCGGCATGTGCGAGCCATAAGCCTCGACCTGGACCGGCTCCAGCATCGAAATCGCCGCACGGCCGGTACGCAGACCGCCCAGCTCATGCTTGAGCGACGCGGTCGCGCCCTGCATGCGGCGCTTCAGATCGTTGATGTCGAATGTCGCGGACGACATGTCCCTCTCCTTCGCAAGCTTCTCGTTCGGCATCGCCATGACAGCGAGCGAAGGCAACCGCCCTGCTCAACCGGCAACGATGGTGCCTTGTCCCGTGCCATTCAAGATGGCGCCGATCGATCCGGATTCGGCAATTGAAAATACGATGATAGGCATCGCGGTATCGCGGGCAAGGGCGAATGCCGTGGCATCCATCACCTTGTAGCCACCTTCCAGCGCCTGCGAGTGGGTCAGCCGATCAAACCGCGTTGCCTTCGGGTCCTTCTTCGGATCGGCAGAATAGACGCCATCGACATTGGTCGCCTTCAGGACCGCATGCGCACCGATTTCGGCGGCACGCAGCACCGCTGTCGTGTCGGTGGTGAAGAACGGATTGCCGGTGCCGCCCGCAAGCAGCACGATACGATTCTCGGACAGGTATTTGTGCGCCGCACTACGGGTGAACAGTTCGCACACCTGCGGCATCACGAAAGACGAAAGCGCCCTCGCCGGCTGGCCGCGCCGCTCCAGCGCCGATTCCATCGCCAGGCAGTTCATCACTGTGGCCAGCATCCCCATGGTATCGCCGCGCGGACGCGAAACGCCGCGCGAAGAGACCTCGACACCACGAAAGATGTTTCCGCCGCCGATCACCACCGCAAGCTCGACACCGAGTTCATGCGCCGCGATCAGATCATCGGCGATACGATCGATGGTCGGCTGGTGGATCCCGAATGGCTGATCTCCGGCGAGATACTCGCCGGAGAGCTTGACGACGACACGCCGATACTTCGGCTCAGCCACTCTCTGCTCAGGCATGGCGCGATCACTTTCTTCTGACGCGCAGCAACCCTACAACGCCGATACCTTAGCCGGCAGCCTTTTGCCCGCTGGCAGCCGCAACCTCGGCAGCGAAGTCTGATTCCTGCTTCTCGATTCCCTCGCCCAGAGCATAGCGCACAAAGCCGGCAATCTTCACCGGCCCGCCGACCTTACCCTCGGCTTCCTTGATTGCCTGCGCGACGGACTTGCCGCTATCGTGGATAAACGCCTGCTCGAGCAGGCAGACTTCCTTGTAGTAGGTTTTCAGACCGGATTCGACGATCTTCTCGATCACGTTCTCCGGCTTGCCCTGCTGACGATATTTGTCCGCAAGGATGTCCTTCTCGCGGC
Organism: Afipia sp. P52-10; assembly: GCF_000516555.1. NCBI lineage: Bacteria > Pseudomonadati > Pseudomonadota > Alphaproteobacteria > Hyphomicrobiales > Nitrobacteraceae > Afipia > Afipia sp. P52-10. Next base: position 748,810 of record NZ_AZSJ01000007.1, read on the forward strand.
TGACCACCTGAGGGTCGAGCCCGGCCGCATCGATCGCCTGCGGATTTGCCGCGGCGATGTGCATTGCAATCTGCCGGCCCAGACTCGCGAGTTCGTCGGCCTTGCCGCTCGACTCCAACGCCACAATCACGCCGATCTTGCCGAGACCGTCGAACACGGCACTGTGCACGTAGCTGGCGACCACGCCGGCATTGACCGAGAGGACCGCAGCGCGACGCAGCGACATGTTCTCGCCGATGGTGGCGATGGCGTCGGCGATGGCGTTCTCAACGGTGGCGCTGCCGACCTTGGCAGCCTTGATCGCCTCGACGTCGGAACCGGTCTTGAGCGCGACCTGCGCGACCATCTTCACGAGGCCCTGGAACTGATCGTTGCGGGCGACGAAGTCGGTCTCGGAGTTGACCTCGACCATCGCACCCTTAGTGCCCTCGACGACAACACCGATCAGACCCTCGGCCGCCACGCGACCAGCCTTCTTGGCTGCCTTCGACAGACCCTTCTTACGCAGCCAATCGACCGCGGCTTCCATGTCGCCGTTGGTCTCGTTGAGCGCCTGCTTGCAATCCATCATGCCTGCGCCCGTCTTGTCGCGCAGCTCCTTGACCATCGCGGCCGTAATTGTCGCCATCGTTATGTTCCTTTGCGTAGCACAGCCGATGCCCTGAGATGGCCACCGGATCGCGCAGCATCAAGATCGTAAAGAATACGCAGGGCGCACGTATGACGCCCTGCGATAATAATTCCGGCAGAGTTACTCTGCTTCGGCGAACTTCTTCGCCTGCGCCACCCAGCTGTCGGCGCGCCCCGGAAGACCAACCGCCTCAGCAACGTGCAACGCGGTATCGTGATCGAACTCGGCCAGCTGCCAGTAGTGGAAGATACCGAGATCGTTGAGCCCCTTCTCGATCGCACCGGACACGCCGGTCAGCTTCTTGAGGTCGTCGGCAACGCCACGCGGGCCGGGCAGCCCCTGGAACTCGGGCTTGCCAGCATCCGGCAGAGCCTCCTGCACCGGAGCCTCCGACGCGCCGATATCGATACCGGCCGACCCCTGCGAACGGGAGATGCCGTCGATCACCGCACGCGCCACGAGGTCGCAGTAGAGGTTGATCGCACGACCCGCATCGTCATTGCCCGGAACCAGATAAGTGATGCCCTTCGGGTCACAGTTGGTATCAACGATCGCGGCGACCGGAATGTTGAGGCGCTGAGCCTCCTGGATCGCGATGTCTTCCTTGTTGGTGTCGATGACGAAGATCAGGTCCGGCAGACCGCCCATATCCTTGATACCGCCGAGCGAACGATCGAGCTTGTCGCGCTCGCGCTGCAGCGTCAGCCGCTCCTTCTTGGTGTACTGCGCACCTTCGGCCGAGCTCAGCACCTCGTCGAGGTGACGCAGGCGCTTGATCGAGCCGGAGATCGTCTTCCAGTTCGTCAGCGTACCGCCGAGCCAGCGCGAGTTGACGAAGTACTGCGCGGAACGCTTCGCTGCGTCAGCGACGCTGTCCTGCGCCTGACGCTTGGTGCCGACGAACAGCACGCGACCGCCCTTGGCGACGACATCGCTGACGGCCTGCAGCGCCTGGTGCAGCAACGGCACGGTCTGCGCGAGATCAATGATGTGGATGTTGTTGCGAACGCCGAAAATGTAGTTCGCCATTTTCGGATTCCAGCGGTGAGACTGGTGACCGAAATGAACGCCAGCCTCGAGCAGCTGGCGCATGTTGAAATCAGGCAACGCCATTGGTTCTTCTCCGGTTTATTCCTCCGGGAACGTGTGGGCATGTGTCCGTGCCTTGCGGCCCGGACTGCCACCGGACGGCTTTAAAAGCCATGTTCCCGTGTGAGATGGCGCGGCTTATAGCGCCCAAACCGTCCCTTCGCAAGCCCACGGGGCCAGATTTCCGAGACGTTTCAGCGCCTTGGGTTAAGTCGCTGGGACGTAAGAAAGCGTCCTGCCCGGAACCCGCGTTCTGGCGGCTGCCAGACCTCTACACGGTCTGCACGTCGACCACGCCCGGCACCGCCTTGATCGCGCCAGCGATCTGCGGCGAGACTTTGAAACGGCCCGGAAGGCGCATTTCAACCTCGGTTTCAAGGTCCAGCATCATGATCAGGGTGACCTCGCCGGCTGCCCGGTCGGAGCTCGGTTTGGCCCCCGAAGCATCGAAGCCCTTCGGCGCCGGCGGAGTGCCGCTTCCGTTGCCAACGCCGTTTTCGAGTCGTTTGGCAATGGATTCGAGCGGCTTGCTGTCCCGCAGGAAGATCTTCAGGCCCATCGTGGTCTTCGAAGCGGCCGCATCCAGCGGCTCGGCATTCAAGATTCGCGCCCGCACGTCTTCACCCTGAAGCTCGGCGCCCAGTTGCAGCAGCACGGCCGCTCCCGGTTCGAGCAGGTCGCGGAACTGGGCCAAGCCTTCCGAGAACAGAACCGCCTCGAAATGTCCGGTCGGATCGGACAAGCCGAGAATGCCCATCTTGTTGCCAGTTTTGGTCCGCCGCTCCATGCGCGAGACCACCGTCGCCGCCACCTTGCCCGCCGTCGCGCCGGATTTCACGGCCATGGTGAACTCGGCCCAGGACTGCACCCTGAGACGCTTCAGGGCGGTGGCATAGTCATCCAGCGGATGGCCCGAGAGGAAGAAGCCGACAGCGTCGTATTCCTTCTGCAGCCGCTCCTGCGGCAACCAGGGCTCGACTCCGGGCAGGATAAGCGACGGGGCGTCCGGCGCGCTGGCAAACAGACTGTGCTGACCGCTGGTCTCGGCAAGATGGTGGCTCTGGCAGGCCGCTAGAATGGCATCGGCACCGGCGAAAACCCGCGCGCGATTGGGCTCCAGGCAGTCAAAGGCACCCGCGGCGGCGAGACTTTCGATCACCCGCTTGTTCAGTGCCTTGGGCGAGACGCGCGAGGCGAAATCCGAAAGCGAGGTGAAAGCGCCGTTCTTTTGCCGCTCCTCGACAATCATCGCCACCGCTTGCGGGCCGACCCCCTTCAAAGCTGCAAGCGCATAGTAGATCGTCTCGTTGGCGACGTCGAAATGCACGCCCGACTGGTTGATCGACGGCGGCTCCATCTTCACGCCGAGCCGCATGGCCTCCGCGCGGAATTCCGACAGCTTGTCGGTGTTGTTCAATTCTAGCGTCATCGACGCGGCAAGGAACTCCACCGGATGATGCGCCTTCATGTAGGCGGTCTGGAACGAGACCAGCGCATAGGCCGCCGCGTGGCTCTTGTTGAAGCCGTAGTCGGCAAACTTCGCCAGCAGCTCGAAGATCGCGTCAGCCTGTGCCTTGGGTATTCCGCGTTCGATCGAACCGGACACGAAGCGCTCGCGCTGCTTCTCCATCTCCTGGCGAATCTTCTTACCCATCGCGCGGCGCAACAGGTCGGCTTCGCCGAGCGAATAGCCGGCCATCACCTGCGCGATCTGCATCACCTGCTCCTGGTAGATGATGACGCCGAACGTCTCCTTCAGGATCGGCTCCAGGATCGGGTGCAGATACTCCGGCTCCTCCTCGCCGTGCTTGCGCGCGCAATAGGTCGGGATGTTCGCCATCGGACCCGGACGATAGAGAGCGACCAGCGCGATGATGTCCTCGAAGCGGTCGGGCCGCATTTCGACCAGCGCCCGCCGCATGCCCTGACTTTCCACTTGGAACACGCCGACCACTTCGCCACGCGCCAGCATGGCGTAGCTGGCGGCATCATCGATCGGCAAACTGCCGATGTCGATCTCGACATTGCGTTGGCGCACGAGCTTCACCGCGACATCGAGAACAGTGAGCGTCTTCAGGCCGAGGAAGTCGAACTTGACGAGACCAGCCGGCTCCACCCATTTCATATTGAATTGGGTGACCGGCATGTCCGATTTCGGATCGCGATAGAGCGGCACGAGCTCGCTCAAGGGACGGTCGCCAATGACGATACCTGCGGCATGGGTCGAGGCGTGCCGTGTCAGACCTTCAAGCTTCTGCGCAATGCTGAAGGCTTGAGCAATGACAGGATCGCTGTCGCGGAACGCCTGCAGCTTCGGCTCGCCCTCGATCGCCGCGGCCAGCGTCACCGGCGCTGCCGGATTTTGCGGCACGAGTTTCGTCAGCTTGTCGACCTGCCCATAAGGCATCTGCATGACGCGGCCAACGTCGCGCAGCACACCGCGCGCCTGCAGCGTACCGAAGGTGATGATCTGGGCCACCTGATCGCGGCCGTAACGATCCTGCACGTAGTCGATCACCTCGCCACGACGATCCTGGCAGAAGTCGATGTCGAAGTCCGGCATCGAGACGCGATCCGGATTGAGGAATCGCTCGAACAGCAGGTTGAAGCGGAGCGGATCGAGGTCGGTGATCGTCAGCGAATACGCTACTAGCGAGCCGGCACCCGAACCGCGACCCGGCCCGACCGGAATGCCGTGCGCCTTCGCCCATTTGATGAAGTCCGACACGATCAGGAAGTAGCCGGGATACTTCATGCGCTCGATCACCGAGAGTTCGAACGCCAGCCGCTCGCGGTAAGCGGCCTCGTCCACGCCCGGCGCATAGCCGTGCTTGGCAAGGCGGCGGGTCAACCCCTCCTCCGCCTGGCGACGCAATTCGGCGGCTTCCTCCGCTTCGGCGTCTGCGGCGCTCGTCTCACCGCCGACGGTGAAGCGCGGCAGAATCGGCTTGCGGGTGCGCGGGCGATAAGCGCAGCGCTGGGCGATTTCGACCGTCGACGCCAGCGCCTCCGGAATGTCCGCAAACAGCACCGCCATTTCCGCGCGCGTCTTGAACCGGTGGTCCGGAGTGAATTGCGGTCGGTCCGTCTCCGCAATCAGCCGCCCGCCGGCGATGCAGACAAGCGCATCGTGCGCTTCGTAGTCGTCGGCGGTCGGAAACAGCGGCTCGTTGGTGGCGACCAGCGGTAGGCCCTTGGTGTAGGCGAGATCGATCAGCCCGCCTTCTGCGCGCCGCTCGATCTCAAGCCCGTGCCGCTGCAGCTCCACATAGAGCCTGTCGCCAAACAGCTCCATAAGCCGGTCGCAGCGGGAGGCGGCAACCGCCGACTGGTCCGCCGTGATCGCCATCGAGATCGGCCCGGCGGGGCCACCGGTGAGCGCGATCAGATCGTCGGTCTCGCCGTTCAGCCAATCGAGCTTGATGTGCGGAGCCTGATGCGTCGGCGTTTCCAGGAACGCGCGCGAGTTAAGCCGCATGAGGCTGCGATAACCCGCCTCGCGAGCAGCCAATAGGATGATCCGTGCTGGCGCCGTCAGCACCGAGCGCGAGCCCGCCTCCTGGTCAGCGAAGTCGACCGCCAGCGCGCAACCGACAATCGGCTGAATGCCGTAACCGGCAAGCTTCTCGGAAAATTCCAACGCACCGAACATGTTGTCGTTGTCGGTCAACGCCAGCGCCGGCTGGTGATCCTTCTTGGCAAGCTCCGCAAGCTTGCTGATGGTGATCGCACCGTGCAGCAGCGAATAGGACGAGCGCACGTTGAGGTGGATGAAGCCGGGGCTGCTCGCGGGGCTTGGCATTGGCGTACTCTCGCGCAGAAAGCTGATCCTGTTTCAGAGCCTCAGCTTTGCCGCTCATGTCATTGTTCGGGCGGGATCATCCTAGAACGATGATTCCGTACCGTCGGCGGGTTCCGGAACCGTCGTCACACGGGAATCATCCCTCGATCACCGAAGGCTACACCGAACCGACGCAGCGATGGCGTGCCCTCGCCTCCATCCCTGTCCGCCCCGCCGCCGGCTGGCAACCTGCCGTCGCCGCTTTTCCCCAGAAGGCCGTATCAGGTGCAGATTGGGACGTCGTTGGCGATCCTCGCCCGCCATTCGATCAAGCCCGATCGCTGCCAGGCTTAGCGCGGCGTGCGATTTCGGACAGCCGGCGACTGCACCGGCGAGCTCGGTGGAACCGGCGGGCAATCATACTTCATTTCGAATTGCGGTTTCAAAAGCAGAGAGGAATCGGCAATCCTGCAGCCCATCCGTCCCATGCTTTCCAGGTCCTGCAACGCCGCCGCATCGAAGCGCGGTTTTCGACGGCGTGTTGTCAATCAATCCCCAGACCAACCCGGAGCCGGCTCCCTGCGCGACCGCCGCACCAGTGAGGATGTCACCATCATCTTGATGGAGCCGGCTTGTCGTAAATCCGGTAGGTGTCGTCGGGTATGGCAGCATGCTCGACGGTCACACCCCAGTACCCATCCAGGACATACGACGGTCCGGCGCAGCCAACCAGGGTCCACGCCAAAAAGGGAGCCGAAAAACAAGGATTGCGGCGCGCTTACGCGAAACAGGAAACAGCGACTGGGATCCCCATTTTCCTCCGCCTTCTGGCTGCAGTCATGGTCACCTTGCCGAGCACGCTCATTGCTCGCAGCAGGATCGCTCCCTTCGAAGGCGACGATCAGAGCTGCGGGATGACCTGCGCCCAGACGGCGATCATTCCGACAAACAGCACCACGGATGCGAGGGCGGCTGCTTCCTCCACGAACATCTTGAGCATGGGACTCTCCCGCTTCAGGAACATATGAAGAACATTGTTCCTTTTTTGTTCTAAGAGTCAAGCGGACTTATCCGATGCCCGCCGGGCCGTGATCCGATGGTTAATCGGTTTGAAGGTTATTGCTCGGCTTCGCCGCCGATAAAGGTGCACATCAGGAGAAAGGCGAAGATTGCGCTCGCCCCGGTGAGCGCATCCTGCCTGATGTCCGCACGTGAAAACCCGAGATAGTCGTGAGCAATGTAGGCCAGCGCCGCGGCGACGGCAGCGGCAGCTCCCAGAGCGATTAGGGTATGATAGCGGCCGCGGTGCGAGGGCTCAGGCATGGCAGCACTATGCGTGTTCGCTCCTTAGGCGCAAGGTGGAATTCCGCCACCCGGCGCAAGGCGGCATCTCTTCGCCGGCCACCTAGTCCAGCTCCACCACCTGCCCTTCCCGCAACGAGACCCGCCGGTCCATCCGGCCGGCAAGCTCCATGTTGTGGGTGGCGATCAGCATCGCGACGCGCGTGGCCTTCACGAGCTGGGTCAGCGCCCCGAACACGTGCTCGGCCGTGTGCGGATCGAGATTTCCAGTCGGCTCGTCGGCGAACAGAATGCGGGGTGCATTCGCCACTGCGCGGGCGATCGCGACACGCTGCTGCTCGCCGCCGGACAGTTCGGCCGGCCGGTGCGTGAGACGATCCTTCAGCCCGAGATAGGCGAGAATTTCCTCAGCGCGGCTGCTGGCCTCCGCGCGCGACAGGCCGGAGACCATCTGCGGCATCATGACATTCTCGATCGCCGTGAATTCCGGCAACAGGCGATGCGACTGATACACGAAGCCGACATCCGTCCGCCGCAGCATCGTGCGTTGCAGGTCGCTCAGGGTCGAGGTCGCGGTCCCCATCAGGTAGACCTCGCCTTCATCCGGATGCTCCAGCAGGCCAGCAATGTGCAGCAGGGTCGATTTGCCCGAACCCGATGGGGCGACCAGCGCCACGGATTGCCCGGCCCAGAGCGCAAGCTTGGCGCCCTCCAGGATCGTCAGCGTGCTCTCGCCCTGCTTATAGCGGCGGCCGACGTCATGCAGATAGACGACCGGAACCTCGCTGTCGGTTGTTTCGGCGTCACTCATACCGAAGCGCCTCGACGGGATCGAGGCGCGCTGCACGCCACGACGGATAGAGCGTTGCCAGCAGCGACAGCGTCAACGCCATCAGCACCACCGCGAAGGTTTCGCCTGTGTCCATTTCGGCGGGCAGCTTCGACAGGAAGTAAAGCTCCGGCGAAAACAGTTCGGTATTGGTCAGCCACGAGATGAATTTGCGGATCGTTTCGATGTTCATGCAGATCACGGTGCCGACCAGAAATCCGATCACGGTTCCGACCACGCCGATCGAGGCCCCGGTAATCAGAAAGATGCGCATGATCGACCCTTGCGAGGCGCCCATCGTGCGCAGGATGGCGATGTCGCTACCCTTGTCCTTCACCAGCATGATCAAGCCGGAGATGATGTTCAGCGCCGCGACCAGCACGATCAGGGTGAGGATCAGGAACATCACGTTGCGCTCGACCTGTAGCGCGTTGAAGAACGTGGCGTTACGTTGCCGCCAATCGACCATGAAGATCGGCCGGCCGGCGGCCTCGGTCACGTTCTTGCGGAAGACGTCGATCTTGTCGGGATCGGTCGTATAGACCTCGATCGCCGTGACATCGTTCGGTCGGTTGAAATATGCCTGCGCCTCGGTGATCGGCATGAAAACAAAGGCGGCGTCGTATTCGGACATGCCGATCTCGAACACTGCGGCGACGCGATAGGTCTTGTTGCGCGGCAGCGTGCCCATCGGCGTCACCGCACCCTTGGCGGCGACGATGGTGATGTTATCGCCTGCGCGCACCGAAAGCTGGTCCGCGAGCCGGCGGCCGATCGCCAGCCCCTGCCCTTCGTCAAATCCCTCCAGCGTCCCTTGCTTGATGTTGCGGGCAATGGAGGTGATGTTGGTCAGATCATCGGATCGGATGCCGCGCACGAGCACACCAGTCGCCCCGAACGGCGACGTGGCAAGCGCCTGCCCCTCGACGATCGGGGCCGCGAGGCGCACGCCCTGCACGGTGTTGATCCGGTCGGCAACCTCCTTCCAGTCGGTCAGAGGCGATTCCAGCGGCTGCACCAGCAGATGTCCGTTGAGCCCGAGAATCTTGTCGAGCAGTTCCTTCCGAAAGCCGTTCATCACCGCCATGACGATGATGAGGGTAGCCACGCCCAGCATGATCCCGAGGAAAGAGAATCCGGCGATGACGGAGATGAATCCTTCCTTCCGCCGCGCCCGCAGGTAGCGCAGCGAAATCAGCCACTCGAAGGGGGCAAACGGGCGTGTCTGGTGCGTCGCGCGCATTGCATTGTCCATCGGTGGAATTTCACACGATTCGGGCGGTTTCAAGCCGCGCTATCTGCGCAACCGGCCTCCCGATGCACAGGTCATGACGTCAGCCGGGCGACGGCATCAGCCGGGCTCAGCAGTTCGCGCGAGCCGTCGCTGCGCCGTTTGACCTCGACCTTGCCATCGGCAAGGCTTCGTGGCCCGACCATGATCTGCCATGGAATGCCGATCAGGTCCGCCGTCGCGAACTTCGCGCCCGGCCGCTGGTCGGTGTCGTCATAAAGCACATCGACGCCCTTGGCAGTCAATTCACGATAGAGCGCCTCGCAGGCGGCATCGGTATCGCTGCCGCCCTGCTTGAGGTTCAGAATGGCCGCACCGAATGGCGCAACCGCCTCCGGCCACTTGATACCGGCTTCATCATGGAAGGCTTCGATCAGCGCGCCGATCAGACGCGTCGGACCGATGCCGTACGACCCCATATGGACAGGCTGTTGGTTGCCATCCGGCCCCGTCACCAGCGCCCGCATCGGCTCGGAATACTTGGTGCCGAAGTAGAAGATATGGCCGACCTCGATACCGCGGGCGGACATCCGCACCTGTTCAGGCAATGCCTCGAACTTCGCTTTGTCGTGCATCTCAGATGTCGCAGCGTAAAGCGAGGTCCACTTATTGACGATACCCTGCAGGCCCGCCACGTCCTCGAAATTCACGTTCTCATCCGGCACGTCATAGGTGAGGTAATCGCTGTGGCAGAACACCTCGCTCTCGCCGGTGGAGGCGAGGATGATGAACTCGTGACTGAGGTCGCCGCCGATGGGGCCCGTGTCGGCAACCATCGGGATCGACTTCAGCCCCATGCGTGCGAAGGTCCGCAGATAGGCGACGAACATGCGGTTGTAGGCATGGCGCGCAGCAGCGGCATCGATGTCGAAGGAATACGCATCCTTCATCAGGAATTCGCGGCCGCGCATCAGCCCGAAGCGGGGACGCACCTCGTCGCGGAACTTCCACTGGATGTGATAGAGGTTGAGCGGCAGATCCTTGTAGGAGCGCACATAGGCGCGGAAGATCTCCGTGATCATCTCCTCATTGGTCGGCCCGTACAGCATCTCGCGTTCGTGCCGATCCTTGATGCGCAGCATCTCCTTGCCATAGTCGTCGTAGCGACCGCTTTCGCGCCACAGCTCCGCGGACTGTATCGTCGGCATCAGCAACTCGTTGCCGCCTGCGCGATTCTGCTCCTCGCGGATGATTGCGGTGATCTTGTTGAGCACGCGCAAGCCGAGCGGCAGCAGCGCATAGATGCCGGCAGCCTCCTGGCGCATCATGCCGGCACGCAGCATCAGCCGGTGCGAAGCGATTTCCGCCTCTTTCGGCGTTTCCTTCAGAATGGGCAGGAACAGACGAGACAACCGCATTGGATACTCTGGAGAATCGCAGGATCTTGAGAAATCAGGATAAGCACTGAAAGCGGAACGTTCGACAAAACACAAGGGATTGCAGGGCAGGAAAGCCCCGGAATAGTGCTGATCGGCGCTTTTCGCGAGAAATTGAGCGTGCTAACAGCGGCAAGGGCCTGATCTGTTCCCGCTGCAGCGCGTGTTTCGACGTGATTGCGGTCGCGGAGTTGGTCTGGAACGATAAGGGATGCACCGGATCGATCCGCGGGGGCGGACGTCAGGGTGCAGGGCTGAGCAGTGTACATCGCGGGGCAAAACAGGCGGATCGGACGTTGGGCGGCGCTCGTCGCGGCCTACGCTTTCGTGCTGAACGCCCTGCTAGCGACCACCCTGCTCGCCTCCGTTGCCCCGGCCAAGTCGCTCTCCGGGCTCGAGCTTTGCGTCTCGTCGCTCGATGCCAGCCATCTTCAGATCAACCTGGATGGGCAGGACAAGGCGACCAAGCGCGCCGCCGTCCACTGCCAGCTTTGCCTGCAATTGGCCGCCCCGGCCGCACTGCTGCCGCCGGCGACCGCAGACCTGCCCCGGCCGCTGGCCAGCGACCTCACCGATCGCGTTATCGCGAGCGAGACGGCGCCGGTCCGGCAACTGCCGCCCGACCATCGCCCACGAGGCCCCCCCCACCTGACCTGACGACCGGCGCCTGCTGCGCCGGACCTTCCGCGCAAATCGTCAATTCGTCCGGTGGAGATCACCCATGTTTCCCGTTTCAACGCGGGCACGCCGCCTTTGGCTGGCGTCCGCCAGCGCAGCGTGCATGCTGCCTGCATTCGCCGCAACCGCTCAAGCCCAGAACAGCCAGACGCTTCCGACCATCAGCGTCGAGGGCGAACGCCAGCAGCAGGCCGGCTCCCTCACCGTCCAAACCGCACAACAGGCTCTGAACGAAATCCGGCAGACTCCCGGCGGCGCCGCGATCGTCCGGGCCGAGGACTACAAGACCAGCACGCCGGCTGCGACCGTCAAGGACATCCTCGACTATGTGCCCGGCGTGTTCGCGCAACCCAAATGGGGCGACGACACCCGCCTGTCGATCCGCGGTTCGGGGCTCTCGCGCAACTTCCACCTGCGTGGCGTCCAGCTCTATATGGACGGCATCCCGATCAACACGGCGGACGGCTACGGCGATTTCCAGGAGATCGATCCGACCGCCTATCGATACGTCGAAGTCCACAAGGGCGCCAACGCGCTCCGCTTCGGCGCCAATGCGATGGGCGGTGCAATCAACTTCGTCACGCCGACCGGCTATGACGCGCCGCGCGCAGGCTTCAGCGCCGACGTCGGCTCGTTCGGCTTCAGCCGCATTCAGGCCAACACCGCCGGCGTCAACGGCGCGTGGGATGGCTTCCTCACCGCCTCGGGTCAGCGCGCCGACGGCTTCCGTGATCACAGCGACGGGCATGCGTTCCGCGGCAGCGGCAACATCGGCTACAAGATCACCCCCGACATCGAGACGCGCTTCTACTTCAACGGCAATTCGGTGCGGCAGCGCATTCCCGGTGCTGTGACGCGCACCAGCGCCCTGACGACACCGGAGCTTGCCGCCCCCGGCAACGTCACCAACGACCAGCAGCGCAACATCGACACGCTGCGCTTTGCCAACAAAACGACGGCCCGGTTCGGATCGACCACGGTGGAAGTCGGCGCCTTCGCCGTCGACCGCCACCTGATGCATCCGATCTTCCAGTGGCTCGACTATCAGTACGACGACTATGGCGTGTTCGGTCGCGTGAGCGACGACCGCAGCATCGGCGGTTACCGCAATCGTCTGGTCGCCGGCGTCAACGTCCACAACGGCCGCATCGACAACAAGCAGTATGCGAATATCGGCGGCTACAAGGGAGCGCTACTCTCCTCGTCGATCGACAAGTCGAAGAACAACACGTTCTACATCGAGGATTCGTTCTACGTCCTGCCGACGGTGGCCATCGTCGGCGGCACCCAATTCCTTAACGCCACGCGCGACCGGCGCGACCGCTTCCTCAGCAACGGTGATCAGTCGGGCTCAACCGAATTCAACATCTGGAGCCCGAAGGCGGGCCTGCTGTGGGATATCGATCCAAGCTGGCAGGCTTTCGCCAATGTCTCGCGCAGCGCCGAAGTGCCGAGCTTCGGCGAGAACTCGTTTGCTAATGTCACGCTGTCGAGCATCAAACCGCAGCGGGCCACGACCTATGAAATCGGCACCCGCGGCAGACGCCCTGATCTCACCTGGGATCTGGCGCTGTATCGGGCCGACATCGACAATGAGTTGCTCTGCCTGACCAATCCGAACACACCTGGCGCCTGCAACGTCGTCAATGCGCAGAAGTCGTTCCACCAGGGCATCGAGGCCGGGCTTGGTTTCGCCTTGCTGAAGTCCCTATTCGTCGAAGGCGATGCGCCCGATCGGCTTTGGCTAAACCTCGCCTACACCTTCAATGACTTTCACTTCCGCAACGATCCGCTCTACGGCAACAATGCCATTCCGGGCGCACCACCGCACTATCTGCGGGCCGAGTTGCTTTATCGGCATCCCACCGGGTGGTTTGCCGGCCCCAACCTCGAATGGGTGCCGCAGTCCTACTATGTCGATAGCGCCAACACCCTGCGCACCAAGCCATACGCACTTCTGGGTGCAAAGATCGGCTATGACAACTCTCAGTGGTTTTCGGCCTATATCGAGGGCCGCAATCTCACCAACATCAAGTACATCGCCAGCACCAGCATCGCCGAGCGAGCGAATCTGTCTTCGATGCTGTTCGAGCCGGGATCGGGTCTCGCAATCTTCGCGGGCATGAAGTTCAAGATGAACTGATCCGCGTCGATCACATGCAGATGAAAACCTCAGGAAAAACAATGGATTTCTCGCTGCCGAGAAAATGGACAATTGTTGCCGAAATTGGTGACAGCACGAAATTTCTTGGCTACGATGATGATCTCAGATTGGTTCGGCCTCGCGCTCGTCCCCGTCTGGTGGTCCAAGTCTCGGGAGGAGCCCTGACGCGTTCAACAGCGTCACCCCTGGTCAAGTACGAAAAAGACCGCTCAGGGATAATCGGGTCGACACAAGTTGCAGCAGGGCGAGCGCCCTGCTTTTTTTTGCCTTGTCGTATCTTCGATCAGTTGTGGTTGTTCGATCAGTTGTGGTTGGCATATGCACGTCCGCGCATGGGACACGCCCAGCGCGGTTCAGCTGCTGCCTAAGCATGATCGTTGAGGATAGCGGCAACCCGTCTTGCTCCGGTGCAGCCGTTCCGATCAGGACTTTAGACGCGAAAACCCATCCACTGCGACAGCAATTCCAGGCTTATGAATCCGGTCCGGAATGAAAACCAGCCAGCGGCGAACAGGATCGCCGAGATCAGGGTGGTCCAGAGAAGCTTCGCCCGCATGCCGGCGACGATAGGTGCACCAGGGTCAGTGCCCTCGACGGCACCACCCTCTTCCGCCTGACTGCGTATGCCGAACGGAAGCACCGCGAACAGGACAACCCACCAGACGACAAAGTAGATCGCCAGCGCCGAACTGATCGTCATCGCGGATCAGACTTGCTCGATTTCAACGAGGGCGCCGGAGAAATCCTTCGGATGGAAGAACAGCACCGGCTTGCCATGCGCGCCGATTTTCGGTTCGCCATCGCCCAGCACCCGCGCGCCGGCTGCCTTCAACTGCTCCCGCGCCGCGAGAATATCTTCGACTTCGTAGCAGACGTGATGAATGCCGCCGTCGGCATTCTTCTCGACGAACTTGGCGATCGGAGAAGCCTCGCCCAGCGGCTCGATGAATTCGATTTTCGTGTTCGGCAGATTCACGAAAACGGTGACGACGCCGTGTTCGGGCAGCGGCACGGCCTCCGAGATGTCAGCGCCGCAGGCGCGATAGATCTCGGCCGCCTTCAGCGCGTTCGGCACAGCAATCGCGACATGGTTCAGGCGCCCGATCATCTCGTTACTCCTCCAATGACGATCCGACTTTTGCCGCCGGATCGCACTCCTCCTCAAACCGTCAAGACCTGCACCTGGCAGACCGGCTTCTTGCCCCATGCGGCATTGACCTCAGACCGCACCGCGCGGCGAACGCTCTCGGCCAGCGCATCAGGATCGCGCCGGCGTGCACGCGGCAAGCTCTCGAACGTGGACATGACCGTAGCATAAACCCGGTCGTCGATCAGCTTGCCATCGGCATCCCGTTCCGGCACGCCGAGCAGATCGACCTGCGGATCGTCCGCAAGTTCGCCCTTGTCGGTGATCGCGAGCGCGACGAACACCGCGCCCGAAAACGACATCCGCCGCCGCTCGACCACCGCCCGCGCCTGTTCGGTCTCCAACAGGAAACCGTCCTTGTACAGACGGCCATGCGGCAGTTCGTCGATCACGCCGGGATCGCCCGGGCCGAATTTGACCAGATCGCCATTGCCGCAAACGATCACCTTCGGTACGCCCGCCTGGCGCGCGAGCGCTGCGTGTTCGGACAGATGCAAAGCTTCTCCATGGGCAGGAACCAGAATTTGCGGTTTCACCCAGGAAATCATCTCGCGCAGTTCGTCGCGGCGCGGATGACCCGAAACATGCACCAGATGGGTGCGATCGGTGATGACCTCGATCCCCTGCGACACCAGACCGTTGATGATCCGGCCGACCGCCTTCTCATTGCCCGGAATCGTCCGCGAGGAGAAAATCACGCGATCGCCCTTGTTGAGCGTCACCTGGGGATGGTCATCGTTGGCGATCCGCGCCAGCGCCGCGCGCGGCTCGCCCTGGCTGCCCGTACACAGGGCCAACACCTTGTCCGGCGGGAAATGGCCATAGAAGCGCGCGTCGCGGAACTCCTGCACGCCATCGAGATAACCGGTTTCGCGCGCGACCTGCACCACGCGCTCCATCGCCCGGCCGATCACGACCACCTCCCGCTCGGCCAGCCGTGCAGCATCCGCGATGGCCTTGATGCGGGCGACGTTTGAGGCGAACGTTGTCACCGCGACCCGCCCCCGCGCCGATTTCACCAGCCCGGCCAATGCGGCTGCAACCTCGGTCTCCGACGGTGAACGCCCATCGCGAACCGCGTTGGTGGAATCACCAACCAGGGCGAGAACCCCCTCCTCGCCGATCTCGCGCAAGCGCTTCTCGTCGGTCGGCAGACCGATTACCGGGGTCGGATCGATCTTCCAATCGCCAGTATGCAGCACCGTCCCCGCCGACGTGCGGATCGCCAGCGCGTTCGATTCCGGAATCGAGTGCGCGACCGGCACAAATTCGACGTTGAAGGGGCCAATGTCGATGCGCGCGCCGACCGGAACGACGTTGACGGGAATGTCCGGTGCGTTGGGCTCGCCTTCGCACTTTGCCGCAAACAATGCCGCCGAGAACGGCGTCGCGTAGATCGGCACCTTCAGCTTCGGCCATAGATCGATGATGGCGCCGAAGTGATCCTCATGAGCATGGGTCAAGACCAGCGCCAGCAGGTTCTTCCGCTCCTTCTCCAGGAACGTGATGTCCGGCAGGATCAGATCGATCCCCGGCAGATGCTCCTCGTCGCCGAAGGAAACGCCAAGGTCGACGGCAAGCCAACTGCGCTGATGGCGATTGCCGAGGCCGTAGATCGACAGGTTCATGCCGATCTCGCCGATGCCGCCAAGCGGCGCGAATGTCAGTTCATCGGGCCGCGCCATCAGGCAGTGCTCGCGGGGCGCGACGACGCATCGCCGAAGAACACCTCGCCGGAGGCAATCGGCTTGCGATGACCCTCCGGCGTCAAAATGATCAAATGACCATTCTCGTCGATGGTCTCGAATACCCCGGCAAGAGTATGACCTCCGACGTGAACGCTGATCGGCTTGCCGACGCCCGCGGCATACCCCAACCAGCGGGTGCGAAGGCTTGCCATGCCCCGGCCGTTATCCCAAAGTCGCCTGCTCTCGACCCAGCTGTCGGAGAACGCCTGGAAAAGCTGCTCCGCCGAAATCGAAAAGCCTGCGCCGTCGAGCGAGGCGGCCGGATATGGCGTGCCTTGCGGCGCGCTGACGATGTTCGTGCCGATACCGACCACCACGGCTAGCCGCCCGTCCGCCACCGTTTCAGCCTCGAGCAGGAGACCGCACAGCTTGGCCCCGTTCAGAAGCACATCGTTGGGCCACTTCAGCTCGGCGCCCACCCCCAACGAGCGCAACGCCTCCACCATCGCCACGCCGGACGCAAAACCGAGCGTTGCCGCAATCGCAGGCGAAACGTCCATCACTTCGAGAATGCTGGAAGCCAGATTGCCGCGCGGCGAAACCCAGGCACGGTTGCGACGGCCGCGGCCGCTGACCTGATGATCCGTCACGAGCCAGAGCGGACCGCGCTCGCCGCTGCGCGCGCGCTCCAGACCTTCCGCGTTCGTGGAACCGATGCTGTCGAACGAAGCCAGCCGGTAGCCAGAGGATTGCGCGAGCGGGCCGAGCGCGAATGCCATCGTCAGAACAGCGACTTCGCGGCGGCGGATGCCGCCGACACCAGCGGCGCTGGGTAAACGAAGAACAGCAGATTGAAGAGACCGGCCACGGCCAGCACGGTGCGCAGTTCGAGACGCATCGGCTGCACGGCACCGGCCGGCTCGTCGAAGTACATCACCTTGATGATATAGAGATAGTAATAGGCGCCGACGACGCTCGCCAGCACGCCGAGCACGGCGAGCGTGAACAGCCCGGCTTTGATCGCCGCCAGGAACACGTAGAACTTGGCGAAGAAGCCGGCCAGCGGCGGGATGCCCGCCAGCGAGAACAGCAGCATCGCCATGAAGAACGCCAGCAGCGGATTGGTGCGCGCAAGACCTGCGAAATCGGCAATGTTCTCAACATGCTCGCCGTTGCGCTTCATCGCCAGGATGATCGAGAACATCCCGAGCGTCATCGCCAGGTAGATGGCGATATAGACCAACACGCCCTGTGCGCCTTCGACGGTGCCAGACGCGAGACCAACCAGCGCGAAACCCATGTGGCCGATCGAGGAATATGCCAGTAAGCGCTTGATGTTCTTCTGGCCGATGGCCGCAAACGAGCCCAGCGCCATCGACGCGATCGACACGAATACGACGATCTGCTGCCACTGCGCGGTGATGTCTGGGAACGCGGTCAGCACGACGCGCACGAATACGGCGATGGCCGCGACCTTCGGGGCCGACGCGAAGAAGGCCGTGACCGGTGTCGGAGCGCCCTCATAAACGTCGGGCGTCCACATGTGGAACGGGACCGCGGACACCTTGAAGCAGAGGCCTGCAAGCAGGAACACGAGGCCGAAGATCAGGCCGATGTTGCCGCTCTTCGCTTCCGCCGCGATCCCTGCAAAACTCACCGTGCCGGTAAAGCCGTAGATCAGCGACGCGCCATAGAGCAGCATGCCGGACGACAGCGCTCCGAGCACGAAGTACTTCAGCCCCGCTTCCGTCGATTTGACATTGTCGCGGTGGCTCGCCGCCACCACGTAGAGCGCAAGGCTCATCAATTCGAGACCGAGATACAGCGCGATCAGGTCGCCGGCCGAAATCAGGATCATCATGCCGACGGTCGACAGGAGTACCAGCACGGCGAATTCGAACATCCGCCGCGACTTGTCCTGCAGGAACTCGATCGACAGAAGCAGCGTCACTGCCGAGCCGACCAGCGTCAGCAGCTTCAGGAAGCGCGCGAAATCATCGAGAACGAAGCTGCCGCCGAAGGTCGTGACCTTGCCTGCGGGCGACAGCACGATCAGCGCGCCCGCACAGATCAGGAACACGATCGCCAGACCGACGACGGTGTTGGTCGCCCGCTCGCCATTAAACGCGCCGATCATCAACAATAGCATCGCGCACACGCTGAGCAAAAGCTCAGGCAGAACCGGGAGCAGCAAGTAACCTGCAGCCGTAAAGCTCATGATCGTGGCCTCTGCGCCTTCTTCGCGCTCATTGCACCAGCGCCGCGGCCTTCACGGCCGAGATCGCGGTATTATAGTTGCTGACGAGTTGCTGGACGGATGCCGCCGACATGTCCAGCACCGGCTTCGGATAGACGCCGAACAGGATCGTCAGCACCACCAGCGGCACCAGGATGACACCTTCGCGCAGCGTGAGATCCTTGATGCTGGCGAGCGACGGCTTCTCAAGCGCCCCGAACACCACCTTCCGGTAGAGCCACAGCGCATAGGCCGCCGACAGGATGACGCCCGTGGTGGCAATGAAGGCCGTTGGCAGGCTGACCTTGAAGGTGCCGAGCAGCGTCAGGAATTCACCAACGAAGCCGGACGTTCCCGGCAGCCCGACGTTGGCCATGGTGAACACCATGAATACGGCCGCATAGAGCGGCATCCGGTTGACCAAGCCTCCATAGGCCTTGATCTCGCGCGTGTGCAACCGGTCATAGACGACGCCGACGCAAAGGAACAGCGCGCCCGACACGATGCCGTGCGAGACCATCTGGAAGATGCCGCCGGCGACGCCCTGCGCGTTGCCCGCGAAGATGCCCATGGTCACGAAGCCCATATGCGCGACCGACGAGTAGGCAATCAGCTTTTTGATATCCTCCTGCATCAGCGCGACCAGCGAGGTGTAGACGATCGCGATCACCGATAGCGAGAACACCAGCGGCGCGAACTCGTGTGAAGCCAGCGGGAACATCGGCAGCGAGAACCGCAGAAAGCCGTAGCCGCCCATCTTCAAGAGGATCGCCGCCAGAACCACCGAGCCGGCCGTGGGCGCCTCCACGTGCGCATCCGGCAGCCAGGTGTGAACCGGCCACATCGGCATCTTCACCGCAAACGAGGCGAAGAACGCAAGCCACGCCCAGGTCTGCAAACCGCGCGGCACCGCCGTCCGCATCAGCGTCGGGATGTCGGTCGTACCGGCGTTCCAGTATAGCGCCATGATCGCGAGCAGCATCAGCACCGAGCCGAGCAGCGTGTACAGAAAGAACTTGAAGCTCGCATAGACACGACGCGGCCCGCCCCAGACGCCGATGATCAGGAACATCGGAATCAGGCCACCCTCGAAGAACAGGTAGAACAGCACGAGATCGAGCGCGGAGAACGTGCCGATCATCAGCGTTTCCAGGATTAGGAACGCCATCATGTATTCGCGCACGCGCAGGCTGATCGCCTTCCAGCTCGCGACGATGCAGAACGGCATCAGCGCAGTGGTGAGGATCACGAACGGCAGCGAAATGCCGTCCACACCCATGTGGTAGCTGATGCCCTGCGCAAGCCAGGACGCCTTCTCGACGAACTGGAAGTCAGGATTGGAGGCATCGAAACGCGCCACCAGGATCAGCGAGACGGCGAAGGTGATGACCGTGGTCCATAGCGCGATCCAACGGGCATTACGGGCCGCCGCTTCATCGCTGCCACGCGTCAGCCAGATCAACAGCGCGCCGACCACCGGCAGGAAGGTGACGACGGAAAGAATGGGCCAGGTCATATCAGTTGGCCCCCACGCCGAACATGAACCAGGTGATCAAGCCCGCGACACCGATCAGCATCGCGAACGCGTAGTGATAGAGATAGCCGCTCTGCAGCCGCACCACGTTACGCGTGACATCGAGCACACGCGCGGACACGCCATCGGGGCCGAAGCCGTCGATCAGGAAGCCATCGCCCTTCTTCCAGAGCGTGTAGCCAAGCCACTTCGCCGGCCGCACGAAGATGAAATCGTACAGCTCGTCGAAGTACCACTTATTGAGCAGGAAGCGGTAGAGGAGCTGATGCTGCTTGGCGAGCTCGACCGGGATGTACGGACGGCGGATGTAGAACAGCCACGAGATCGCAAAACCGATCACCATCATCACGGTCGGCAATAGCGCAATCGCCGCCGGAGTGTGATGAATCTCCTCCAGCAAGCCGGGCTTCATCTTCAGCGACTCGCGGAAGAACTCTTCCGTTCCATGCCCGGTGAAAACTTCCTTGAATGGGAAGCCGGCCAGGATCGAACCTGCCGCCAGCACGAACAGCGGGATCAGCATCACCAGCGGGCTCTCATGCGCAGCCTCGTAGTGGTGCCGATCATGCGGCTCGCCATGGAACGTCTTGAACACAAGCCGCCAGGAATAGAACGACGTCAGCAGTGCCGCGACCACGGTCAGGATGAAGGCGTAGAGCGCGAACGGATTGTGCGCCGAGAACGCCGACTCGATGATGGCATCCTTGGAGAAGTATCCGGCCGTCAGCGGGAACCCGGTCAGCGCCAGGGTGCCGATCACCATCATGACATAGGTGAACGGGATCTTGTTGCGCAGGCCGCCCATATTGCGGATGTCCTGCTCATGATGCATCGCGTGGATGACCGAACCCGAGCCCAAGAACAGCAGCGCCTTGAAGAAGGCGTGCGTGAACAAGTGGAACATGCCGATTGAATAGGCCCCTGCTCCCATCGCCACGAACATGTAGCCGAGCTGCGAACAGGTCGAATATGCAACGATGCGCTTGATGTCGTTCTGAACGAGGCCGACGGTCGCCGCGAAGAACGCCGTGGTCGCACCAAAGAACATCACGACGGCCTGCGCGGTCGGCGCCAGCTCGAACAGCGGCGACAGGCGCGCGACCATGAACACGCCGGCGGTGACCATCGTCGCGGCATGGATGAGCGCCGACACTGGCGTCGGGCCTTCCATCGCGTCCGGCAACCAGGTGTGCAGCAGGAACTGCGCCGACTTGCCCATCGCGCCCATGAACAGCAGCAGGCAGGTCAGCGTCAGCGCATCCACCTGCCAGCCGAAGAAGCTGATGGTCTTGCCGGTCAGACCCGGCGCCGCCGCGAAGATCGTCTCGAAATCGGTCGAGCCGACCAGCATGAAAATGGCAAAGATGCCGAGAGCAAAGCCAAAATCGCCGACGCGATTGACCACGAACGCCTTGATCGCCGCCGCGTTGGCGGATGGGCGCTGGAACCAGAAGCCGATCAAAAGATAGCTGGCCAGGCCCACGCCTTCCCAGCCGAAGAACAGCTGCACCAGATTGTCGGAGGTCACCAGCATCAACATGGCGAAGGTGAACAGCGACAGATAGGCCATGAACCGGGGGCGGTTCGGGTCTTCGTGCATGTAACCAATGGAATACAGATGCACGAGCGCCGACACCGAATTGACCACCACCAGCATGACAGCGGTCAGCGTATCCACGCGCAGCGTCCAGGCGACGTTGAGGTCGCCTGAGTTGATCCATGGCAGCAGCACGATGCGAGCATCCTGATGCATGAAGCCGACATTGACCAACATCACCCACGACAACGCGGCCGAAACGAATAGCAGCGCCGTGGTGATCACCTCGGCGGCACGCGAACCAACGGCCGGCGGCTCCGACGGGTGATCATGCGAATGGTCGTCATGAGCATGGGACGCGTGCGCATCGTGACCGGGCGCGTAATGGCCATGCGCATCGTGCGCGTGATCCATCTCGTCGCCGCTCGGGTTGCGCCCATGCGCACCGTACAAGGCAATCAGTCCGGCGAGGATAGCACCCAGCAACGGCAGGAAGACAATGGCTTGAATCATCTCAACACTCGCGCCCCCGCATGAGCGTCATCCGACGCACCGTCCGCTTATCGCCCCGCATGCGTCAGCCCTTCATCAGATTGATGTCTTCAACCGCGATCGAGCCGCGGTTGCGGAAGAATACGACCAGCACCGCCAGACCGATCGCGGCTTCGGCTGCCGCAACCGTCAGCACCAGCAATGCGAACACCTGTCCGACGATGTCGTTCAAGAACGTCGAGAACGCCACCAGATTGATGTTCACGGCAAGCAGGATCAGCTCGATCGACATCAGAATGACAATGACGTTCTTCCGGTTCAGGAAAATGCCGAGAATGCCGACCGTGAACAAAATGGCGGCAACGGCCAGATAGTGTCCGAGACCGATCGTCATTCCGCAGCCTCCCGTGGCGGTACATCCTGCAGGCCCTGCCCCGGTGCGACCTTGACCACATCCATCGCCATCGCCTTGGTGCGGGCGTTCTGAACCGAAATATTCTGACGCTTGACGTTCGGCTTGTGACGTAGCGTCAGCACAATCGCACCGATCATCGCGACCAGCAGAACCAAACCCGACATCTGGAAGTAGTGGATGTACTTCGTATACAGCACGAGGCCGAGCGCCTCGGTGTTGCTGACGTTGCTCGGGATCGGCGATGCGATCGCCTTGCTCACGGTCGGATTGATCGCCCAGCCGCCGGCCACCAGCAGCAATTCGGCCAGGAAAATGCCGCCGATGACGATGCCGAACGGCAGATAGTTCAGGAACCCTTGCTTGAGCTCGGCGAAATCGACGTCGAGCATCATGATCACGAACAGGAACAGCACCGCCACCGCGCCGACATAGACGACGACGAGGATCATCGCGAGGAACTCGGCTCCCATCAGGATGAACAGGCCGGCGGCGTTGACGAAAGCCAGGATCAGGAACAGCACCGAGTGCACGGGATTGCGCGAGGCAATCACCATCACCGCCGAGGCCACGCAGATGCCGGCAAACAGATAGAAGAACAGCGCGGGAACGATCATCCCCTCACCTCACCGGTACGGCGCGTCGAGCGCGATGTTCTTCGCGATCTCACGCTCCCAGCGATCCCCATTCGCGAGCAGCTTTGCCTTGTCGTAGTAAAGCTCCTCGCGCGTTTCGGTCGCGAATTCAAAGTTCGGCCCCTCGACGATGGCGTCGACTGGGCAGGCCTCCTGGCAAAGGCCGCAATAGATGCACTTCACCATGTCGATGTCATAGCGCACCGTCCTGCGGGTGCCGTCGTTGCGGCGCGGGCCGGCTTCGATGGTGATCGCCTGCGCAGGGCAGATCGCCTCGCAGAGCTTGCAGGCAATGCAGCGCTCCTCGCCGTTGGGATAACGGCGCAGCGCGTGCTCACCACGGAAGCGCGGCGAGATCGGCCCTTTCTCGAACGGATAGTTCAGCGTCGGCTTCGGCTTGAAGAAGTAGCGCATGGCGAGAACAAACGCCGACACGAACTCCTTCAGCAGAAGCGAGCGAGCTGCGGTGATAACGCTCATGATATCCTCACTCTCAGGGCACGGCTCATTTCGGCGCGAGCCCCGCGAAATGCAGCACGCTGGCGACGATCACGACCGCCGCGAGCGAAATTGGCAGAAATACCTTCCAACCCAGCCGCATGAGCTGGTCGTAGCGATAGCGCGGCACGATCGCCTTCGCCATCGCGAACAGGAAGAACATGAACAGGACCTTGAGCACGAACCAGATGATGCCCGGCACCCAGGTAAACGGCGCAAACGGGATCGGCGATAGCCAGCCGCCCAGGAACATGATCGAGGCCAGTGCGCACATCGTGACGATGGCGACGTACTCGCCCAGCATGAACATCATGTAGGGCGTGGAACCGTACTCGACCATGAAGCCGGCGACGAGTTCCGATTCCGCTTCCACCAGATCGAACGGTGGGCGATTGGTCTCCGCCAGTGCCGATACATAGAAGATGACGAACATCGGGAACAGCGGCAGCCAATACCAGCCGAACACGCCGTATTGCGTATCCTGCGCCGCAACGATCGCGCTCAGGTTCAGCGAGCCGACGCACAGCAGCACGGTGATGATGACGAAGCCGATCGA
This sequence comes from Afipia sp. P52-10, assembly GCF_000516555.1. Lineage (NCBI taxonomy): Bacteria > Pseudomonadati > Pseudomonadota > Alphaproteobacteria > Hyphomicrobiales > Nitrobacteraceae > Afipia > Afipia sp. P52-10. Next base: position 772,686 of record NZ_AZSJ01000007.1, read on the forward strand.
GACCTCGTAGGAGACCATCTGCGCCGCCGAACGAAGCGCCGCGAGGAATGGATACTTCGAGTTGGAGGCCCAGCCGGCCATGATGATGCCGTAGATCGACAGCGACGAGATCGCGAAGATATACAGCACGCCGACATTGATGTCGGCGATCACCCAGTTGAGATTGACCGGGATCACCGCCCAGGCCGCAAGGGCCAGCACGCAGGACACCAGCGGCGCTAGCAGGAACACGCCCTTATTGGCGCCGGCGGGGATCGTCGGCTCCTTCAGCACGAATTTCAGCAGGTCGGCGAAGGATTGCAGCAATCCCCATGGGCCGACCACGTTCGGGCCGCGACGGATTTGCACCGCCGCCCAGATCTTGCGGTCCGCGAGCAGAATATAAGCGATGGCGACCAGCAGGATGACGAGCATCGCCACGCTCTGGATTACGATGATCAGAAGCGGCCAGAGATAGTCGGTCCACAGTTCGGCGAAAGTCATCACGTCACTCCGCCGCCGTCAGCATGCGCCCTGACGCCAGGCTCGAACACTCGGCCATGACGGCAGACGCACGCGCAATGGCGTTCGTCAGATAGAAGTCGGGCACCGGGCTCTTGAACGGCGCCTTGTCCAGCGTGCCGCCCGCCGCGGCCAGCTTGCGAATATCATCCGCGCTGCCGGGCGCGATCTGATCGATCCGCATCAAATGCGGATAGGTCTTGAACAGCGCCTGTCGCAGCGCCTGCAGCGAGTCGTAGCCGAGCTTCTTGCCGAGCCGCTCCGACAGCGCGCGCACGATCGACCAATCCTCACGCGCATCACCCGGCGGGAAGCCTGCGCGATTGCCCATCTGCGCGCGTCCCTCGGTGTTGACGTAAATGCCGGACTTCTCGGTGTAGGCCGCTCCTGGCAGGATGACGTCGGCGCGGTGAGCGCCCTTGTCACCATGGGTGCCGATATAGACGACGAACGCCCCTGCCGCGACCTCGGTCTCGTCGGCTCCAAGCAGGAACAGCGCATCGAGCGCGCCTGCCGTAGCCATCTGCGCCGCCGTCAAGCCACCGGCGGCTGGCGTGAAGCCGATATCCAGCGCACCCACCTGCGACGCCGCATTGTGCAGCACGCCGAAGCCGTTCCAGCCGTCCTTCACGGCGCCCGCATCCAACGCGATCTTGGCGGCCGTCGCCAGAACCGCGGCCCCGTCGGCCCGCGCCGCAACCCCGGCGCCGACCAGCACGATCGGGTTCTTGGCGTTCTTCAGCACGTCAGCGAACGAATGCTTGCCGGCAGCGAGATCGCTCAGCGTCTCGGGCCCCGCTCCCAGATAATCGTGAGGATAGGTCAAGTCGGCGTCTTCACCGATCACACCGATCTTCAACGCTCCGGTGCGCCAACGCTTGCGGATGCGGGCATTCAACAGCGCCGCCTCCTTGCGCGGATTGGCACCGACGATCAGCAGCACATCCGCCTGCTCGATGCCGAGAATGGTCGGATTGAAGATGTAGGACGCCCGCCCGATCGCCGGGTCGAAGCCCGCGGCCTCCGTCGCGACATGAGCCGAGCCGAGCTGCGTGAGCAACTCCTTCAGCGCGAACATGTCTTCCACGCTTGCCAGCGGCCCGGCGATCGCCCCGACCCGCTTGCCGTCGCTCTTGCCGAGCCGAGCGGCGATCGCATCGAATGCCTCGCTCCAGCTGGCCGGGCGCAGCTTGCCGTCAACCCGAACGTATGGACGATCTAGACGCTGCGTGCGCAAGCCGTCGACCACATGGCGCGTCTTGTCGGAAATCCATTCCTCGTTGATCGCCTCGTTGACGCGCGGCTGAATGCGCATCACCTCGCGGCCGCGCGTATCGACGCGGATCGCCGATCCCACCGCATCCATCACGTCGATCGACTGGGTCTTACCGAGCTCCCACGGCCGGGCCGCGAAGGCATACGGCTTCGAGGTCAACGCGCCGACTGGGCAGATATCGACCAGATTGCCCTGCAACTCCGAGCTAAGCGCCTGTTCGAGAAAGGTCGTGATCTCCATATCCTCGCCACGACCGATCGCGCCCATCTCCGGCACCCCGCAAACCTCCGCCGAGAAGCGGACGCAACGCGTGCACTGGATGCAGCGGTTCATCGAGGTCTTCACCAGCGCGCCGAGATACTTGTCCTCGACGGCGCGCTTGTTCTCGGCGAAGCGGCTGGTATCGACGCCGTAACCCATCGCCTGGTCCTGCAGATCGCACTCGCCGCCCTGATCGCAGATCGGGCAATCGAGCGGATGGTTGATCAGCAGGAACTCCATCACGCCTTCGCGGGCCTTTTTCACCATCGGCGACTTGGTCTTCACCGAGGGCAGCTCGCCGTTTGGGCCCGGACGGCAATCGCGCACGCCCCAGGCGCAGCTCGCAACCGGCTTCGGCGAACCCGCCACCTCGACCAGGCACATGCGGCAGTTGCCGGCGATCGACAGACGCTCGTGGTAACAGAAACGCGGAATCTCGGCACCGGCAGCCTCACACGCCTGCAACAGCGTGTACTCGGCCGGGACATCAATTTCCTTGCCATCGACGAGAAGCTTGGTCATGGCCTCACGACTCTCTCATTGAATTGCACCATGCCACCTACTCCGCCGCGACCATGACCGGCTCAGACCGGTCGGCATTACGCGAAAATTCATCGATGCGGCGCTCGATCTCGGGACGGAACGCACGGATCAACCCCTGCACGGGCCAGGCGGCAGCGTCGCCGAGCGCGCAGATGGTGTGCCCTTCGACCTGCTTGGTGACTTCGAGCAGCATGTCGATCTCGCGCTTCTGCGCGCGTCCCTCGATCATGCGGTTGAGCACGCGCCACATCCAGCCGGTGCCCTCGCGGCACGGCGTGCACTGGCCGCAGCTCTCGTGCTTGAAGAAGTAGCTGATGCGTGCGATCGCAGCGACGACATCGGTGGATTTGTCCATGACGATGACGCCGGCCGTGCCGAAGCTCGACTTCACTGCGCGGGTGCCATCGAAATCCATGATCAGGTCGGCGCAATCGGCCGCCGGGATCAGCGGGCACGACGCGCCGCCCGGAATAATCGCCAGCAGATTGTCCCAGCCGCCGCGGATGCCGCCGCCGTGAACCTCGATCAGCTCGCGGAACGGAATACTCATCGCCTCTTCGACGACGCATGGCGTGTTGACGTGGCCGGAGATGCCGTAAAGCTTGGTGCCAACGTTGTTCGGCCGGCCGATCGCGGAGAACCAGGCTGCACCGCGGCGCAGGATATCCGGCGCGACGGCGATCGACTCGACGTTATTGACCGTCGTGGGACAGCCATAGAGACCCATGTTGGCCGGGAACGGCGGCTTCAGCCGCGGCTGCCCCTTCTTGCCCTCAAGGCTTTCGAGCAGCGCGGTCTCCTCGCCGCAGATATACGCGCCGGCGCCGTGGTGAACGACGATGTCGAACGGCCAGCCATGCACGTTGTCCTTGCCAATCAGCTTGGCCTCGTAGGCCTGATCGACCGCGGCTTGCAACCGCTCACGCTCGCGAATGAATTCACCGCGCACATAGATGAATGCCGTGTGCGCGCCCATCGCGAAGCTCGCGAGCAAGCAGCCTTCGACCAGCAGATGCGGGTCGTGCCGCATGATCTCGCGGTCCTTGCAGGTGCCGGGCTCGGACTCGTCGGCGTTGACAACCAAGTAATGCGGGCGTCCATCCGACTCCTTGGGCATGAACGACCACTTCAACCCGGTCGAGAAGCCCGCCCCGCCGCGGCCGCGCAGGCCCGACGCCTTCACCTCATTGACGATCCAGTCGCGCCCCTTTTCGAGAATGGCCTTGGTGCCATCCCAGGCGCCGCGCCGGCGCGCGCCCTCAAGCCCCCAATCGTCGAGGCCATAGAGATTGCGGAAAATGCGATCCTTGTCAGCGAGCATGGTTCGCTTCCCTCAAAGCCCGCGTTGCGTGGCTTGCCGCCAGCTCATCGCGAAGGCGATCGCCGCGAAGAGAGCCGTCCACATCAACGAGGTCTGCATGTTCGTACCGAGAAACACGCGGTTAATAACGAAGACGAGCAACGCCACGCTCGCCGTATAGAGCGTGACGAAACGCAGCTTGGCATTCTGCATGGCCACCTCCCTCATGATTTCTTGTCGGCTGCGCCGTCGCCCTTCAGCGTCGTGAGACCCGTGATCGGCGACGCGAACTGGCGGCCGTTCTGCGGCCCAGGCTTCGGCGGATTATCGGCGGCGAAGCCGTCGAGGACCTTCTCGAAGCTCTCCTTGGTCAGATCCTCGTAGGTGTCCTTCCAGATCATCACCATCGGCGCATTCACGCAGGAGCCGAGGCATTCGACCTCCTCCCAGCTGAAGTTTCCATCCGCCGACAGATGGAACGGATCATGATGAATCCGGTGCTTGCACGCCGCGATCAGGTCGCCCGCGCCGCGCAGCATGCAAGGTGTCGTGCCGCAAACCTGCACATGCGCCTTCTTGCCGACAGGCTGCAGCTGGAACATCGTGTAGAAGGTCGCGACTTCGAATACACGAATGTAGGGCATGTCGAGCATGTCGGCGACGACGCGGATCGCGGCCTCGGACGTCCAGCCGCCGTTCTGCTCCTGCGCACGCCACAGGATCGGGATCACCGCCGAGGCCTGGCGGCCCTCCGGATACTTCGCGATCTGCGCCTTGGCCCAAGCGAGATTCTCTTCGCTGAACGCGAAGCTCGCCGGCTGAAGTTCTTTCGGTGCGAGGCGGCGGACGGCCATTTGCTGTTACTCGGTCCTTCTAGTGATCGCGGCGCGGCTTACCTGAAAGCGCGCGGATACGCTGCTCCCAGAACGGGCTCGCAGTCGCCAGTACGTTGTAGCCGACGTTGGAGCTCTGCTTGATCCGGCCAAGTATCGAAACGTTACGGACGTGTTCGAAGTGCCCAGTGTCCGGGTCATAACAGAACAACTTGAACGGCGTATTGGCAAGAATGTAACGGGACATGGTGTGGTCGGGATCGTTGCCATGCTCTTCGCAGATCACGACGCAGTCGGACTGAAGCAGTCGCGCACCACCGCGCATCGCCTCGGCCTCGACGCCTTCGACATCGAGCTTGACCACATAGCGACCAAGCGACGTGATCATGTTGTCATCGATCAGGCTATCGAGCGCGACAACTGCGACCTCTTCGCCCCGGCGAGCCCCCCCGGCGATGCTCATCGCCTCGTGCTTGTATCCGGACAGATAGGCCACGCCGGGCCGCTCGCCCACCGCGCGCCGCATCGTGCGGAAACGATTGCCGTTGAGCTGCGCATTCGCGCTCAGCTGTGCGAACGTGATCGACGACGGCTCGATCGCGATCGAGCGGTGCGCACCATATGGCTTGCTGGTGATGAGCACCGACCAGTAACCATAGTTGGCGCCGCAATCGATCAGCGTGTAGTCGACGTCGGCGATGCCCTGGAAGAAGAGATCGATGTCCGCCTCGTAGTGGAACTGCCGATCCAGCAGCAACGTCCAATAGCTGTCGCCATACGGAAAGGCGAACTTCGCGTCGTCGTTCAGCCGCACGGTGATGTTGCGACTGGGCAGCAACGACCGCAGCGCCTTGCAGCCTGCGCCGAACCCGCGATAGGACCAGGCCGAGCTCAACCGTGCGCCCGCCTGAAAGGCATAGGCCGCGAGCTGCTCGCGCGCCGACGCACCATCAAATGCGCCGGTCGTCCGGTCAAAAGCGAGGTCCGGCCCTACGCTCATCGATCCACTTCTCCGAACACGATGTCGATGGAGCCGAGGATGGCGGAAACGTCAGCGAGCAGATGGCCCTTGCAGAGGAATTCCATCGCCTGCAGATGCGCGAAGCCCGGCGCACGGATCTTGCACTTGTAGGGCTTGTTGGAGCCGTCGGCGACCAGATAGACGCCGAACTCGCCCTTCGGCGCCTCCACCGCGGCATAGACCTCGCCGGCCGGCACATGCACGCCTTCGGTGTAGAGCTTGAAGTGATGGATCAGCGCTTCCATCGAGCGCTTCATCTCGCCGCGGCGCGGCGGCGTGATCTTGTTGTCCTCGACGACGACCGGCCCCTGCCCGTCCGGCGCACGCAGCTTCTCAATGCACTGCTTCATGATACGGACCGACTGGCGCATCTCTTCGACGCGGATGCAGTAGCGGTCGTAACAGTCGCCGTTCTTGCCGATCGGAATGTCGAAATCCATCTCGGCATAACACTCATAGGGCTGCGACTTGCGCAGGTCCCATGCGGCGCCCGAGCCGCGCACCATCACGCCCGAGAAACCCCAGCGCCACGCGTCTTCCAGCGACACCACGCCGATATCGACATTGCGCTGTTTGAAGATGCGGTTGTCGGTGAGCAGCGTCTCGAGGTCATCGCACACCTGCAGGAACGGATCACACCAGTTCCAGATGTCTTCGATCAGCTGCGGCGGCAGATCCTGGTGCACGCCGCCGATGCGGAAGTACGCCGCATGCATGCGCGATCCGGATGCGCGCTCATAGAACACCATCAGCTTCTCGCGCTCCTCGAAGCCCCACAGTGGCGGGGTCAGCGCGCCGACGTCCATCGCCTGCGTGGTGACGTTCAACAGATGCGAGAGAATGCGGCCGATCTCGCTATAGAGCACTCGGATCAGTTGGCCGCGCCGCGGGACGGCAATGCCGAGCAGCTTTTCGGCGGCAAGGCAGAACGCATGCTCCTGGTTCATCGGCGCGACGTAGTCGAGCCGATCGAAATACGGAATCGCCTGCAGGTAGGTCTTCTGCTCGATCAGCTTCTCGGTGCCGCGATGCAGCAGTCCGATGTGCGGATCGACTCGTTCGACCACCTCGCCATCCAACTCCAGCACAAGGCGCAGCACGCCATGCGCCGCAGGATGTTGCGGTCCAAAGTTGATGGTGAAGTTGCGGAGCGTGGCCTCGGTCATCAGCTTGCCTTCGGACCTGCTTTCTCATCGCCGGGCAGCGGATAGTCCGCACCTTCCCACGGCGAGAGGAAATCGAACTTGCGGAATTCCTGGTTGAGTTTCACCGGCTCGTACTTCACCCGCTTCTCCTGGTCGTCGTAGCGCACCTCGACGAAGCCCGTGGTCGGGAAGTCCTTGCGCAGCGGGTGCCCGTCGAACCCATAGTCGGTCAAAATGCGGCGCATATCGGGGTGGCCGACGAACAGCACGCCGTAGAGATCGAAGGTCTCGCGCTCGAACCAATCGGCACCGGGAAACTCGCCGATGATCGAGGGCACCTGCGTCGTCTCGCTGGCCGGCAGCTTGATGCGGACGCGCGTGTTCAGACACGGCGACAGGAAATGATAGACGACCTCAAAGCGCTCGCGGCGCCCTGGAAAATCGACCGCGGTGATGTCGGTGAAATTGACGAAACGGCAGCGGGGATCGTCACGCAGGAATTTGACCACGTCGAGGATCTTGTCCGCCTCCGTCGTCAGCGTCAGCATGCCGAGCGACACGCTGTGGCTGGTCACGGCACCACCAAGCGCGCCCGCAATCGTCGCGCCTAACTGTTCAAGCTGAGCGTCGTCCATCGTCAATCCTCAGCGCTCAATGGTGCCGGTACGGCGAATCTTCTTCTGCAACAGCAGGACGCCGTACAGCAGCGCTTCCGCGGTCGGCGGACAGCCCGGCACGTAGATGTCGACAGGCACGATGCGATCGCACCCGCGCACCACCGAGTACGAATAGTGATAGTAGCCGCCGCCGTTGGCGCACGAGCCCATCGAGATGACGTAGCGCGGCTCCGGCATCTGGTCGTAGACCTTGCGCAGCGCAGGCGCCATCTTGTTGGTCAGCGTGCCGGCGACGATCATCACGTCCGACTGACGCGGCGAGGCGCGCGGCGCAAAGCCGAAGCGCTCCACGTCATAGCGCGGCATCGACACCTGCATCATCTCGACCGCGCAGCAGGCGAGACCGAAGGTCATCCACATCAGCGAGCCGGTACGGGCCCAGGTGATCAGGTCGTCGGTGGCGGTGACGAAGAAGCCCTTATCGGCAAGTTCGTTGTTAACCTCGACGAAGAAACGATCATCGGCGCCGACTGGCTTGCCCGTCCGCGGATCGAGGATTCCGGTGGCCGGCTGCGAGACGACCGTTTCGCGCGTTTGCGACATCATCAATCCCACTCCAGCGCGCCCTTCTTCCACTCATAGGCAAAACCGATGGTGAGCACGGCGAGGAATACCATCATCGACCAGAACCCGGTGGCGCCGAGCTGTCCGAACGTCACCGCCCACGGAAACAGGAACGCCACTTCGAGATCGAAAATGATGAACAGGATGGCGACGAGATAGAAGCGCACGTCGAACTTCATGCGCGCGTCGTCGAAGGCGTCGAAGCCGCACTCATAGGCCGACAGCTTATCCGGATCCGGATTGCTGTAGGCCAGCATGAACGGCGCAATCAGCAGCGCCAGCCCGATCACGGTTGCGATGCCGATGAACACCACAAGCGGCAGATAGCTCTGCAATAAACTGCCCATCACTCGTCCCTGTTTATTCGGCAGCGTGTTGCGCAGATTCGCGACACATTTGGAATGGTTTTAAGGCTTTAGCGCAGTGCAAAAGGGGGCGCAAGACGACCTGTTTTGACCTTGCCTCTGCATAATTGCCGGGGCAGTTGCGCGTCTCCGGGATGGATGAATTCGGCGGATAAATCCGGCCCCCTCCCCGGGTCTCAGGTCAGCCCGCCACCATCCAGAACGAGCGGCCGCCGAGAGGCTCTTAGAGGCTCAGTCGCAGCGCGGCAAGCGCGCGAAACCTTGGCCACCGCCCCTTTCCGGACCACGGTACCCGGCCCTCATTCTCATCCGCCCCAGGACAATGCAGACGAGCGCAAGGTGATCCACCCACGCGAAGTTGATCCGTTTTTGGGAAAAGGCCTAATCCGTTGTGCTGACGTTCCAGGTGGCGTCGTAAACACCCTCCTCCCGGTGAAGGCTCGAGACGACAGCATCGAGTTCCTTGGGATCGATGGTCGTGCTGACGAGCGTGGCGGTGATGTCCACGCGGCGGTCGGTCCGCTCGGCGACCTCTATGTCCGCCACCGGATATTGCGCCGCCTCCAGCCTCTCGGTCAGCTGGTCGCGCATGCCGGCCAGCACGCTGGAGTCCACGACCAGTCTGACGTAATAGGTGGCTTCCAGCGAGCGCTCGTCGATCGGCGAGCGATTGACCGCGTTCACGAGCGGCCGCAGCAGCGTGTTGCCGGCCAGGACAAAGATCGTCAGCGCCGTCGCCTGAGCCATCATGTCCGCCCCGGCACAGCACCCGACCGCCGCCGATCCCCACAGCGTCGCTGCGGTGTTCAGGCCGCGTACGTTCATGCCCTCCTTGATGATGACACCAGCGCCCAAGAAACCGATGCCGGAGACGACGTAGGCGATCACCCGCACCGCACCACCGGAGCCATCCAGGCGCATCGCCAGATCCACGAAAGCGGCTGCGCCTACCGCAACCAGAACGTTTGTGCGAAGCCCGGCAGCACGCAGACGATACTGGCGCTCGACGCCGATCAGCGTGCCAAGAACGAAGGCCACCGCCAGACTGACCAGCGTGTCCAGGAAGTCCAGCAGCTGAAAGGTCTGGATGAACTGCATGACGTGATGTCCTCAAGCCTTGTCCGTGGTCAACGCAGCAGGCTGTGCTCGCAACTGTCCACAGGAGAGTCAACGCCTCCTGATCGCTCCAAGTGATCGCGACGGCCATCGCGACGAAGCGCCGTTGAATCGTGAAGCGCCGTCGAATCAAGACGTCATGCGCGAGTCGTCATGATCCCCGTGTGACAATAGCTGCGCGAAACACAGGCTCGCGCGTCCACATGGGAAGCGAAACAGCAAACCGGGATCTGGAAGGCTAAGCCATTGAAATGAATGGCGCGAGAGACGGGGCTCGAACCCGCGACCTCCGGCGTGACAGGCCGGCGCTCTAACCAACTGAGCTACTCCCGCGCGGGCTGTCTCGTGTGAGACCCGCGTCGTGGGCAGGGACTTAAAGGGCTGTTCCTGCTTAGTCAAGGCAGTTGCAAATCTCCCTTCACAGCAGCACTTCTCCTGTGGTCGATGCAAAAAATGCCCTGTTTACAGGGAAAACAGCATAGGCAAGTCCCCGCCGAATCAACTAAGGCCTGATTTCACGCGTGTTTTGGCACGAACTGTCTCGGGGGGATTTCAGTTTCCGACCCGCGCTCGCGCCGAATTCGAGACCAGAGCGTCGTCAGACAGGCCCGATCGTCCGCCTGAAACGCACTGGAACCTGAAACTTCCAGAGGAGGGCCACTATGGCGAAGAAAGCAGCGACCCCGAATACGGTTACCCTGAAGCACCTTGCGGCAGCGCTTGCCGAGGATCACGAGCTGTCGAAGAAGCAGACCGAAGGTATCCTCGGGGACCTGGTGACCCGCGTCACCAAGCACCTCAAGAAGGGCGACCGCATCCGCATCGTCGGCCTCGGCATCCTCCAGGTCCGCAAGCGCGCCGCCCGCATGGGCCGCAACCCCGCGACCGGCGAGCAGATCCACATCAAGGCGAGCAAGAAGGTTGCCTTCCGCGCCGCCAAGGAGCTGAAGGAAGCAATCTGATCCCCGCATCCAGCAGGCGCTGGAACGGTTTCAGTCTTCCTTAACGCTGTTGCATCGTCCCGGCCCCTGCACGAATGGGGTTCCGGGACGATTTGCTTTTTGCGAGGATAGGCACGCGCCACGGCGCGATCGTCAGCAGCAAAGGCCTCTTCTCCGTGACATCCCTTGCCTTCCAGCACACCGTCCTCAAGCGCTTCCTGCGCTACGTCGTGATCGATACCCAATCCGACCCGGCCTCCCCGACCTGCCCGTCCACGGAAAAACAGAAAGACCTGGGACGGTTGCTCGTAAAGGAGCTGCAGGAGCTCGGACTGAGCGACGCGCACCTCGATTCGTTCGGCTACGTGTACGCGACGGTGCCCTCGAACACCGACAAGCAGGTGCCGGTGATCTGCCTATGCTCGCACATGGACACATCGCCCGACTGCACCGGCAAGGACGTCAAACCGCAGATCGTCAGGAATTATCAGGGCGGCGACATCGTGCTGCCGGCCGACAGGAGCCAAGTGATTCGCGCGGCCGAGCATCCCGCGCTGCGCGACCAGATCGGCCATGACATCGTCACCACCGATGGCACCACCCTGCTCGGCGCCGACAACAAGGCCGGCGTCGCCGAGATCATGGACGCGGTGCATATCCTGCTGAGCAATCCGCAGATCAAACACGGCACCCTGAAAATCCTGTTTACGCCCGACGAAGAGATCGGCCGTGGCGTCGACAAGGCCGACCTGAAGAAGCTCGGAGCCGACTTCGGATACACCATCGACGGAGAGAGTGCGGGCCACCTCGAGGACGAGACGTTCTCCGCCGACGGCGTCACGATCGCCATCGAAGGCGTCAGCACCCATCCGGGATTCGCCAAGGGCAAGATGGAGCACGCCATCAAGATCGCGGCCGCGATCATCGACCGCCTGCCCAGGGAAACCTGCTCGCCGGAGACCACTGAGGGGCGCGAAGGCTTCCTCCATCCCACCAACATCTCCGGCACGCTGGAAAGCGCGACCATCAGCTTGATCGTGCGCGACTTCACCGAGCACGGACTCAAGCAGAAAGAGGCGCTGCTGGAGCAGATCGTCCAGGAGGTGATGAAGGACTATCCCCGCTCAACCTACAGGATGACTGTCAAAGAGCAGTACCGCAACATGAAGGCGGTGGTGGACCAGCATCCGGAAATCGTCGAAAACGCGCTCGAAGCCATCCGCCGCGCCGGCCTGACGCCGGTGCGGTCCAGCATCCGCGGCGGCACCGACGGCTCGCGCCTGTCCTTCATGGGGCTCCCCTGCCCCAACATCTTCGCTGGCGAGCATGCGTTCCACTCGCGCCTGGAGTGGGTCTCTGTCCAAGACATGCAAGCCGCTGTACGGACAATCGTCCATCTGGCGGCAATCTTCGAGGAACGGGCCGCCTGAGCCGATCAGCGGGACGCGACTGCGATCGCCAACGCAACGCTATTTGCTCTGCCCGACCGTTCCCGTTCCGGACGGCGAAGGCGTCGCCGGAACCGGTTGGTTCATTGTCACCTGCGGCGCGTCATTCGCCGCGAACCGAGATCCATTCGGAATCAGCACGTACAGAACTGTCAGACCGATGAACGCGGCGATGGCGACGATCATCATCATCCGCCCGCTCATCCGATCGGTTTCGTATTGAGCCATCGACGCCTCCTTCTGCCGTTTTAACAAGGAGACAACGGGCTCGGCGCGTAACCGGTTCCAGGCTAAGGGGACCGTGCAAGCTTGGCGTCTTTGCGAACCTACTTGCCGGTCACAAAGCGGTTGAGGGTCGAGATGATTTCCGACTGCGGACCGGCGCGATTGTCGGCAGCGATATGTTCGTAGAGATTGGCCGCTCCGGTCAGCATCTCTGACGCACCCTGCTCCGGCAGCAGGAACTTGGCAATCTCACGCATCTCGCCATCCCAGCGATAGGCCTTGTCGTACATGGCAGGCAGTTGCTTGACGAGCCAGGCATGGAGCTGCGGCTGGCTGGCTTTCAGCTCGGCAACGAAACTCTCCGCCGCACCATTGCGCCCCGCGCCGAGCACCATGGATGCGCCCAGCGCCTGGAATCCCTTGGTGATGCCCGCATACGACATCTTTAGAGCCGACGCATCGCCAAGCGACGCCGACAGGACGCGCACATCAAGCCCCAGACGCTTCAGCGTGTCCGCCTCGGTTGCGATCGGCCCGGACATATAGAGCCGCGGGCTCGATCCATCCGCTTTCGGAGCCGCGCCGATGATCGATGCGTCGATGAACGGCAGCGTCTTCGCAGCAAACAGCTTCGCGATGGCTTCAAGGGTCTGCGGGGCAATGGCGTTGCAATCGATGAAGACGGGCTTACGCGCAGCCTTCTCGATCAAGGGCAGGAAGCGCTCGGCCGTCGCACCGGCGGCGGCCGGCGGAACGATCGACAGGATCATATCCGCCTCGCCGACCAACGCGGCGTCATCCACCGCACCGACGCCGGCGGCCTTCGCGCGCTCGGCGCTCGCGCCGCTGCGGCCAACTAACGAAGTCAAGACCGTGGCGCCCCGCTCCACCAGCCGCCGCGCGACGCCGGCTCCCATTTCGCCCATGGCGACGACTGCAATGACCGTCATTGTTCTTGTCCTGGATTGTTTGTCGTGAGTTGGACCGTACAGGAGCAGACTGTAGACCATCGCAGGCAGCAACGGAAAGCAGCGGTCGGACCATGATTGCATCACGACATGATGACATGCCGCAGACTGTCAGGCAGATCGGTTCTGGTGGAGAAAGGCACCAAAGGTTCAAAAACATGGTGGGCGGTGACGGGATCGAACCGCCGACCCTCTCGGTGTAAACGAGATGCTCTGCCAGCTGAGCTAACCGCCCTTTGGCGCCTGTTTAGCCCTCGCCTGCCTCCGAAAGCAAGCGGCCATAATCGCTGAATGGTATAGCGGCGGCCGCACCTCAGGCTTATCGACGAATGCCAGCAAAGAAAACGGCGCCCGAAGGCGCCGTTCGCATGTGCTTAGAAGCGAGAGCTCAGTGGGCGGTAAGGCCCGCGTCGTCACCCGCCTCGGTCTTCGGTGGGATGGACTTGTCCTCCTCCCACTCGATCGGCTGAGGCTTGCGCACCAGCGCCCGGGCGATCACCTCGTCCATCCGCGACACAGGCACGATCTCCAGACCGCCCTTGATCGCATCCGGAATCTCGGTGAGATCCTTGGCATTGTCCTCGGGAATCAGCACCGTCTTGATACCGCCGCGCGCGGCAGCCAGGAGCTTCTCCTTCAGACCGCCGATCGGCAGCACCCGACCGCGCAGCGTGATCTCGCCTGTCATGGCGATATCGTGCCGCACCGGAATGCCGGTCAGGATCGAAACGATCGCGGTTGCCATCGCCACGCCGGCCGACGGGCCATCCTTCGGCGTCGCGCCTTCCGGCACGTGCACGTGGATATCACGCCGATCGAACAGCGGCGGTTCGACACCGAAGGTGACCGCACGCGAGCGGACATAGGATGCCGCCGCGGAGATCGATTCCTTCATCACGTCGCGCAGGTTGCCGGTGACGGTCATGCGGCCCTTGCCGGGCATCATGACGCCTTCGATCGTCAGCAGCTCGCCGCCGACATCGGTCCACGCCAGACCTGTGACAACGCCGACCTGATCGTCGCTCTCGATCTCGCCGAAGCGATACTTCGGCACGCCGAGGAAGTCTTCGAGGTTCTTCTCGGTGACCTTGACCGACTTCTTCTTCGAGATCATCAGCTCCTTCACCGCCTTGCGGGCCAGTGTCGAAAGCTCACGCTCGAGGTTACGCACACCCGCTTCACGGGTGTAGCGGCGGATCATCAAGAGCAGCGCGTCGTCGTCGATCGACCATTCCTTGGAATCGAGGCCATGCTTGGAGAGCGCGCTGGGGATCAAGTGCTTGCGCGCGATCTCGACCTTCTCGTTCTCCGTGTAACCGGCGATCCGAATGATCTCCATGCGGTCCATCAGCGGGCCGGGAATATTCAGCGTATTCGCGGTCGTGATGAACATCACATTGGAAAGATCGTAGTCGACCTCCAGGTAGTGATCATTGAACGTCGCGTTCTGTTCGGGGTCGAGAACCTCGAGCAAAGCCGACGACGGATCGCCACGGAAGTCGGCGCCCATCTTATCGATCTCGTCCAAGAGGAAGAGCGGGTTCGCCGTCTTCGCCTTGCGCATCGACTGGATGATCTTGCCCGGCATCGAGCCGATATAGGTCCGGCGGTGACCGCGGATTTCCGCTTCGTCACGCACGCCGCCGAGCGACACGCGTACGAACTCACGGCCGGTCGCCTTGGCGATCGACTTGCCGAGCGAGGTCTTGCCGACGCCCGGAGGGCCGACGAGACACAGGATCGGTCCGCTCAGCTTGTTGGCGCGGGACTGCACGGCAAGGTACTCGACGATGCGGTCCTTGACCTTCTCGAGCCCATAGTGATCGCTGTCGAGCACCTCCTGCGCGGCATTGAGGTCCTTCTTGACCTTGGATTTCTTGCCCCACGGGATCGACAGCAGCCAGTCGAGATAGTTGCGCACCACCGTCGCTTCCGCGGACATCGGCGACATCTGGCGCAGCTTCTTCAGCTCGTGCTGCGCCTTCTCCCGCGCTTCCTTGGAAAGCTTGGTCTTGGCAATCTTCTCTTCCAGATCAGACAGCTCGTCGCGACCTTCGTCGTCGCCGAGCTCCTTCTGGATCGCCTTCATCTGCTCGTTGAGGTAGTACTCGCGCTGGGTCTTCTCCATCTGGCGCTTGACGCGCGAGCGGATGCGCTTCTCGACCTGCAGCACCGAGATTTCGCTCTCCATCAGACCCAGCACCTTTTCCATGCGCTGGGTGACGGACAACGTCTCCAGGATGCCCTGGCGATCCGGGATCTTGACTGCGAGATGCGAGGCGACGGTATCGGCGAGCTTGGCGAAATCCTTGATCTGCTGAACGACGCCGACGACCTCGGCGGAGATCTTCTTGTTCAGCTTCACGTAGTTTTCGAACTCGGACACGACCGAACGCGAGAGCGCTTCCGCCTCGATGCTATCGGTATCGCTGTCGGCGAGCGGCGTCGCCTCCGCCTCATAGAACTCAGCTCGCTCGGCATACTTGCCGACCTTCGCGCGCGACAGGCCCTCGACCAGCACCTTCACGGTGTTGTCGGGGAGCTTCAAGAGCTGCAGCACGCTGGCGAGCGTGCCGACCTCATAAATCGAATCCGGGCTCGGATCGTCATCGGACGCGTTCTTCTGCGTCGCGAGCATGATCAGCCCGTCGTTCTTCATCACCTCTTCGAGGGCGCGGATCGATTTCTCGCGGCCGACGAACAGCGGCACGATCATGTGCGGAAACACGACGATATCGCGCAGTGGAAGAACCGGATATGTGTTGCTTTCACCGTAGACGATGGACGGCCGGGGTTTGTTGGCAGTCATGGCCTTCGACTTCCTTTCTCTGTGCCCCCTTGTTCCGCAGCCCGCCCGCAGGACGCAACCGCCACAAGGTGCGAATGGACCGGTGGATTTGCCGTCTTGATGTGCTGGACCGGAACGGGCCCGCTCATCCACCGGGGTCTTAAATCAGCGAATCCAAAGCACTTTTTTGAATCGCTGCGGGCTATTAGGTGGCTATCCGATGGGGACGAGTCAAGGGAACCAGGCAATCGTCCGCAACCATTCCCTAACGTGCGCGTCACAGCTGCATCATAGTGCCTGCGCAACGCAAACGGGCGGTGCATTCGCAGACCGAATGCACCGCCCGCAGACTGGAACACAAGCGTCATCAGGCGCTGGCACTGTTCTCCACCGCACGATCGGAGCGATCGGCGTAAATGTAGAGCGGCCGTGCGGTCCCTTCGACCACTTCGCGGGAGATCACGACCTCCTCGACGCCCTCCAGGCTCGGCAGATCGAACATGGTCTCGAGCAGGATCGCCTCCAGGATCGAACGCAGGCCACGGGCGCCGGTCTTGCGCTCGATCGCTTTGCGCGCGACCGCGCCAAGCGCCTCGTCGGCGAAGGTCAGCTCGATGTTCTCCATCTCGAACAGCCGCTGATACTGCTTGACCAGGGCGTTCTTCGGCTCGGTGAGGATCTTCTTCAGCGAAGCCTCGTCCAAGTCTTCCAGCGTCGCGACGACCGGCAGACGGCCGACGAACTCCGGAATGAGGCCATACTTCAACAGATCCTCGGGCTCGACTTCGCGGAAGATTTCGCCGGTACGGCGGTCTTCCGGCGCCATCACCGAGGCCGCGAACCCGATCGAGGTTGAACGGCCACGCGCCGAGATGATCTTTTCCAGGCCCGCGAACGCGCCGCCGCAGATGAACAGGATATTGGTGGTGTCCACCTGCAGGAACTCCTGCTGCGGATGCTTGCGGCCGCCCTGCGGCGGGACAGAAGCCACCGTTCCTTCCATGATCTTAAGCAGCGCCTGCTGCACGCCTTCACCCGAGACGTCACGGGTGATCGACGGATTGTCGGACTTGCGCGAAATTTTATCGATCTCGTCGATGTAGACGATGCCGCGCTGCGCACGCTCGACGTTGTAGTCGGCGGACTGCAGCAGCTTCAGGATGATGTTCTCGACATCCTCACCGACATAGCCGGCCTCGGTCAGCGTCGTCGCATCCGCCATGGTGAACGGCACGTCGAGGATGCGCGCCAGCGTCTGCGCCAGCAGCGTCTTGCCCGAGCCGGTCGGACCGATCAGCAGGATGTTGGACTTCGCCAGTTCGACGTCGTTGTGCTTGGTCTGATGGTTGAGGCGCTTGTAGTGGTTATGCACCGCCACCGACAGGACCTTCTTGGCATGGTTCTGCCCGATGACGTAGTCGTCGAGCACCTTGCAGATTTCCTTCGGCGTCGGGATACCGTCGCGCGACTTCACCAACGAGGACTTGTTCTCCTCGCGGATGATGTCCATGCAGAGTTCGACGCACTCGTCGCAGATGAAGACCGTCGGGCCCGCAATCAGCTTGCGGACTTCATGCTGGCTCTTGCCGCAGAACGAGCAATACAGCGTGTTCTTGGAATCACTTGAACCAACTTTGCTCATTCTCTTCTCCGTCCGCCTCTCGTCTTACAGTTCTACCGGTCTTGCCCGTTTGGAGCTCCCCTATTTGGGAGCAATTCCTGTACCAAAAAGACCACCCGGCTCAGAGACTCTCACGAATCGTAATCATTACATCAGCCCCCTCACACACGGTCCATCCTAGTGGACCATGCTAGGCCCGTGATAATCAAGATTTAGCTAATGACTCCGGGGCTTCGCTGAGGTTCAAATCGGCTTTTAGGGCCTTTTCGTGCCGAGGTCTCAACAATTCTCGTTCACATTTTACCGTTGCCGCCGCCCCGCCGTGGCGGAACAGCGCATCCGGCCCGATTTCCTCGTCCAGGCCGGCAAAATCCCATCGAACACCCACCCCGAACCGTCATGTTGCAGTCGAGCGGCCGTTTGAAGGCAGGATAGATGCGACGAAAAGGCTCTCGAAGGGAGCCTACCTCGCAGAGGCCGGTCCGGTGGTCGGTGCCGGACCGGGACCTTGAGTGTCTGCGCTCGCCGCACCTGGGGAATCGCTGGACCGATCAAGCAGCCTTCGAGGCGGAGGTCGGCTCGTCCGGACGCTTGTCGATCACCTTGTCGACCAGGCCGAACTCCTTGGCCATGTCGGCGGTGAGGAACTTGTCGCGTTCCAGCGCATCCTCGATCGCCTTGTACGGCTGGCCCGTGTGCTTCACGTAGATCTCGTTCAGCCGCTTCTTCAGGTTCAGGATTTCCTGAGCGTGCAGCATGATGTCGGTCGCCTGACCCTGGAAACCGCCGGACGGCTGGTGAACCATGATCCGTGCATTCGGCAGCGAGAAGCGCATGTCCTTCTCGCCAGCCGCCAGCAGCAGCGAGCCCATCGATGCCGCCTGTCCTGTACACAGGGTCGAAACCGGCGGGCGGATGAACTGCATGGTGTCGTAGATCGCAAGGCCCGACGTCACCACGCCGCCCGGCGAGTTGATGTACATCGAGATTTCCTTCTTCGGGTTCTCGGCTTCCAGGAACAGGAGCTGGGCAACCACCAGCGTCGCCATGCCGTCTTCCACCGGACCGGTAATGAAGATGATGCGCTCCTTCAGAAGGCGCGAGAAAATGTCGTAGGCCCGTTCGCCGCGGTTGGTCTGCTCGACGACCATAGGAACGAGATTCATGTAGGTTTCGACCGGATCGCGCATGGCTCACCCAAAAATGTTGTGAAGCGACAGGCAGACAGCAACGGCAGCCGGACGAACGCTTCGTGATGCGGGACACTCAAGATATGGACCGAATGGTCGTAAGCAAGATCAAGGCTCGGCCACACAAGTCAAGCGCAGCCAGTGACGATGGAAGCCGATTCGGTGGACCATCGCAAAGCCTGGATGAAAAACAAATCCACCCTATCGATCATAGGGTTAACGTAATCTGCGCGACGCAAAAGCCAAGAGCTTCACGCAAAAGAAAGACGCCCCGGATACAGGTCCCGGGGCGCTTCTTCAGAGGTTCTTACGATCAGGCGGCGGGTGCCGGATCTTCCTTGAACAGCTCCTCGCGGGTCACCGGCTTCTCATTGACCTTTGCGAGTTCGAGCAGGAAGTCCACCACCTTGTCTTCGAAGATCGGAGCGCGGAGCTGGGCCAGCATGGACGGGTTGTTGCGATAGTAATCCCAGACCTGCTTTTCCTGTCCAGGGAACTGACGCGCACGCTCGACCAGCGCGCGGCTCACTTCCTCGTCGGTCACCGTGATGTTGTTCTTCTCACCGATCTCCGACAGCACCAGCCCCAACCGGACGCGGCGGTCGGCGATCTTGCGATAGTCCTCCTGCGCCTTCTCTTCCGTGGTGTTCTCGTCGGCGAAGGTGCGGTTGACGGACTCCATCTCCTTCTTGATCGACTCCCACATCAGGTCGAACTCCTGCTGCACGAGCGTCTGCGGCGGGTCGAACTTGTGGGTCTCGTCGAGCTGGTCGAGGAGCTGACGCTTCACCTTCTGCCGGGTGGCGCCATCGAACTCCTGACGAATCCGCGCACGGGCGGCTTCCTTCAGCTTGTCGAGCGACTCCAGGCCAAGCTTCTTGGCGAATTCGTCGTCCGGGGTGATCGCCTCGGGCGTTTCGATCAGGCTGGCCGTGGTGACGAACTCGGCGTCCTTACCCGCGAGCTTGTCGTTGCCGTAGTTGGTCGGGAACGTCACCTTGAGCGTGCGGGTCTCGCCCTTGCCGATGCCGACAAGCTGATCCTCGAATCCCGGGATGAAGGTGTTCGATCCGATCACCACCGGAATGTTCTCGCTGGTGCCGCCCTCGAATGCTTCGCCGTCGATGGTGCCCTTGAAGCCGACAGTAACCCGGTCACCGGTCTCGGCCTTGGCGCCCTCGGCCTTTTCGGCGAACGGGCGATTCTGCTCGGCAATTCGTGCCACCGCCTCGTCGACATCCTTGTCGCTCACTTCGACCACGGGCTTATCGACCGAGAAGGATTTGAAATCGGCGAGTGCGATCGCCGGAATCACCTCGATCGCCACCGTGTAGTTCAGGTCCGACTTGCCATCGAGCAGCTTCTCGATCTCATCCTGCTCGGTCGGCAGGGTGACCTTGGGTTCGGTGGCGAGCTTGAAACCGCGCTCGGTGAAGATTTTGGTGTTGGTGTCGCGAACCATCTGGTCGATGGTTTCGGCCATCACGGACTTGCCGTACATCTTCTTCAGGTGACCGACCGGGACCTTGCCGGGGCGGAACCCGTTCATCCGCACCTTATCCTTCATGTCGGCCAGACGCTCGTCGACCTTGGCGTCGAGATCGGCGGCTGGGACGCTGATCTGGAACTCGTGTTTGAGACCTTCGGAGAGCGTTTCGTTCACTTGCATCGTATCAATCTTCTTCTCAAGTTGGCCCGTGTAAGACCCTGATAATCCTTCGCAAAGCGCTCACATCCATGCAAGCGCGCCCGGTCCGTCATATCGTCACTGCACGCAGTTTGGTGCGGGCGGAGGGACTCGAACCCCCACAACTTTCGTCACTGGAACCTAAACCCAGCGCGTCTACCAATTCCGCCACGCCCGCGAAGAGCACGATGTCCGGCGGCTCCGGCCGCGGGCGGCGGCTTATAACACGCGAAACAACGCCCGCAGCAAAAAAATGGTCCTGCGGCGGATCGCGCGCAAGCTTGCAACATCAAGCCCGCATCCGCGCTGGACAGGCAGAGACGAACATGATCCGCATCCGGGATGCCTGATCGTCGCGCTTCCCCCTTTTCGTTGACCCGGCGGACCCTGTTCACCCTCGCTGGCGGCGCGCTTGCGCTGAACGCCAGAGCCGGTCATGGCCAGACCGCCACATCATCCCCGCAGCCGCTGCGCATGGAAAACGGCACCGTCCCGCTTCGTTCTGGCGCACCGGCGACCGTCGCCTGGCGCTTCACCCCCGAGGCGTTGGTGCTACCGCCCGCCACGGAGGGCGC
Organism: Afipia sp. P52-10; assembly: GCF_000516555.1. Classification (NCBI taxonomy): domain Bacteria; kingdom Pseudomonadati; phylum Pseudomonadota; class Alphaproteobacteria; order Hyphomicrobiales; family Nitrobacteraceae; genus Afipia; species Afipia sp. P52-10. Next base: position 793,731 of record NZ_AZSJ01000007.1, read on the forward strand.
ACAGGTCGAACTGACGAACGCGTTACCCGGCTCGGTCCACCTCACCTGGCACGGTCTGGATGGCATGACCAGTGCCGAACCGCTCATAGCCCAGCCCGCATTCCAGCCGGGAACTTCCCGCAGGGCCGCGCTCCGGGCCAGCGGCACATATTTCCTCGAATCCCGCCTCGGCGGAGACCGCATGGATCGCCCTTTGCCGGGCGCCGCGCTCGTGGTCCGGGAAACTGCGCCGCCGGAAGTCGACCGCGACGAGGTTCTGCTGATCGAGGACTGGCGGCTGGCTGTTAATGGCACGCTGCTCACGCCGGGCCGCGATTCAAGCGATGCGACAACGATCTACACCATCAACGGCAAGCGCGATTGGAACATCCTCACCCGTACCCATGAGCGGCTGAGGCTCCGCATCATCAACGGCTGCCATCGCGCTGTCATCGCACTGAGAATCGACGGCCATGAACCACAGATCATCGCGATCGACGGTCGCCCGGCGGAGCCGTTTCCGGCGCGCGACGGCCGTATGATCCTTGCGCCCGGCGCACGGATCGACACCCTGATCGATGCGGTCAAACCGCCAAGGACGGTTTCGCCGATCCATCTGCACGACGGAACGTCGCCGAGACCGATCGCGACGCTAAGCTATTCGGACGAATCTCCGGTCCGCAGCGCCCCGCTGTCGCCGGCTCAGCCGCTGCAGCGAAGCGGATTGCCCGCACGCCTGCCGCTGCAGGGCGCTCAGCGCTTCACGCTCTCATTTGGCGCCCAGGCCACCGAATGGCATCCGGCGGATGGGCTGTCGCTCACCCTCCCGCCGGCTTTCCGTGCGCGCCGAGGCCAGACCGTCGTTCTCGCCATCACCAACCATTCGCAGGCCCCCGCGACCTTCCACCTGCATGGCCACCCCTTTCGGCTGCTGGACCGGCTCGACGACGGCTGGAAACCGTTCTGGCTCGACACGCTCCTGTTCGATGCCGGACAGACCCACCGTATCGCTTTCCTGGCCGGGTATCCCGGCGCCTGGCTGCTGGAGTTCATGGGTATCGCCTGGACAGCCCCGCGCCTTTTGCGCTGGTTCGCCGTCGCCTGAGATCAATAGGCGATCTCGAACGCATCGTAGAGACGGCGGAACACGGTGGGAAGCACCTCGGGCAAATCCTCCGCAATCAGTCCCGGACCAGCCTCGGCGCTGGCCTCGCCGTGCATCCACACGCCGATCGACGCTGCTTCGAACGCGCCGACACCCTGCGCCAGCATCGCACCGATGATCCCGGCAAGGACATCGCCCGACCCGGCGGTCGCAAGCCACGGCTTCGCGTTCGCGGCAATCGAGGCGCGTCCGTCGGGGGCAGCCACGACCGTATCGGCGCCCTTCAACACAACCACAGCGCCGGACCGCTCGGCGGCGAGCCACGCCCGCTCGAGCTTCGACAAGTCGGGCCGCTCGGCAATGTCGCCGAACAGCCGCCGGAACTCCCCCTCATGTGGCGTCAAGACGACGGCGCCTGCTTCGTCTGTCTTGATCGCCGCAAACAGGGCAGCAGGATCATCGGCAAAACTCGTCAACGCGTCGGCGTCGAGAACGACCCCGCGGTTCGCACCAATCGCCGTTAGCGCGAGATCACGCGTGCGCGCCCCGATCCCGCAGCCGGGGCCGACGACGCAGGCATTGAAGCGGCGATCCGCCAGCATCTCGGCAAACTCGACCGCGGTATCGATCGGCCGCACCATGACCGCCGTCAGGGCCGCTGCATTGACGGCCAGCGCCTCGCTTGGCGTCGCCAGCGTCACGAGCCCTGCCCCACCGCGCAGGGCAGCACGCGCCGACAACCGCGCAGCGCCTGTGGCTGCGACACCGCCGCAGGCGATAGCGGCATGCCCCCGCGCATACTTGTGCGCCTCCAATCCCGGCACCGGAAACGCTGCCTGCCATAGATCCGGATCGTTCTCGAATAGGCGCACGCCGATCGTCTCGAGGACTCGCGCCGCTATGCCGATGTCGGCCACACGCACCCGCCCGCAATGCGCCCGGCCGGGCAACAGCAGATGCGCAGGCTTCTTGCGGAAGAAGGTGACGGTTTCGGTCGCTCGGACAGCCGTGCCCATGATCTGCCCGGTCGTTCCATTGATGCCGCTCGGCAGATCGACACTCAGCACCGGGGCGCCGTTCGCGTTGATCGCGCCGATAACCGCGTGCGGATCGCCCTTCACCGGCCGGTCCAGCCCCGCCCCGAACAACGCATCCACGATCAGAGCCGGATGACCGAGCGCATCGGGGGCACAGGCCAGCACTGAGCCACTCCAGTCGCGCGCGGCCGCAGCAGCATCCCCTTTCAGCGTCTCGCGCTGACACAGCAGCATCACCGAAACATCGCAGCCAGCGGCTGCGAGCACCGTAGCCGCGACGAAGCCGTCGCCGCCATTGTTGCCACGCCCAGCGACCACGAGGATCGGCCCGCCACCGGCAAGGTCAGCCGCAGCTTCCGCGACCGCACGACCAGCCCGCTGCATCAGCATGTAGCCGTCGGTGCCGTCCGCAATCGTCAGCCGGTCGGCCTCTCCCATTTGCTGATTGGTCAGGATTTCCATCGGCTCCCCGGTCAGGATTGGCTTGCGGTGCCTCCTACATGCGCGAACTCTAAAGAATTGGAAACGACTGCGCTGGCATAAGTTCCGCGCATAATGTCTCACCGGGGCAGCAGGGTGATGGTCGAGGCGCTCGGAAAACTCACTCGCAGCAAAATCCTTCTGGCCTTGTTGGTCGGATTTTGCGCGCTGTATGTCCGGGCAGTTGCGGTCCAGACGACCACGGTTGATCAACCGCTCCGCGTCGATGCCCGGGAATATTACCTGTCGGCCTACAATCTCGTGCATCACGGCATCTACAGCCGCTCGGCGGGAGACCAGGCCGACCCGCCGCAGGCCGTTCGGCCAGACGCCTACCGCCCACCTGGATTGCCGCTGCTCATTGCCGCGTTCCTGGCCATGTCGCCCGATGAGCAAATGACCCTGCCGTTTTTCCAGGTCGTCAACGTCCTGGCAGGCGCTGGTGCCTCCGTCGCGCTGTTCATTGCCGCCGCGGCGGTGCTGCCACTCCCGGCAGCGGTCGCGGCCGGCCTGCTGACCGCGGCCTCGCCGCACCTGACGGCCATCTCCGTCTACCTCCTGACCGAACCGTTCGCGATCCTGCTGGTTGCCGGCTTGCTGATGGTAACCGCTCGGGCCGTACCGGCCAAAGGTCCCGGCCGCGCGGCTTATTTCCTCGCCCTTGGCATCATCGTCGGTCTGCTAGCGCTGTTCCGCCCGATCTTCATCGCCTTCGCGCCGCTGCTTTGCCTCGCATTCGAAAGCCGCAGGGACCGGCTGGCGGCCCTGGTCGCCGGCTGCATCGGTGCGGCCTGTGTCGTTGCCCCATGGATGATCCGCAACGCACTGCTTCCGCTCGACGATCAGGGAAGCCTGATCGCCGCGACGATGCTCGACGGCTCCTATCGCGGCTATGTCATCAACGACGACCCTAAAACTTTTCCCTACCCGCGATTCACCGATCCGATCTTCGAAACCGCTCGCCAGAGCGTTATGCTGGCGCTGAGCGAGGTATGGGCCCGGATCACGGCCGATCCTCCAGGCATGGCGCGTTGGTATGTGCTCGAAAAGGCCGCCTATCTGCTGCAGTGGGACAATGTCGACGGCGCCGGCGACGTCTTTGTCTATCCGGTGCTCGACAGCCCTTTTGCGAGCCGACCTGCGTTCCGGATCATTCACACCCTTTATGCCTCGACGCACAATCTGATGATGCTGCTTGCGACCATCGGCAGCATCCTAGTCTGGACCCGGTCCGGCCGCGCCAGCCCCCGTATGCGTGTGCTGCGAATGGCGAGCCTGCTGCTGATCTTTTTATATACCGCCCACGTGCCGTTCTTCGCGGCCACCCGCTATGCGCTGCCGGTCTTCCCTGCCCTGTACCTGCTCTGTCTCATTCCGCTGGTTCGCCTTTGCCGGATCGTGAAAGAGGTGCTCACCCGCCCGACGTCCCAAACTTTGACACCCACCGGCACCGCACCCGCAGACTAACGGCGCGCACCTGCCTGCGGCCGACGCAATGCGCCCGCAGATAAGGCACGATCGCGCTCCGCTGGCTCATCTCGTCATCTTGCTGTCTAAAAAATATGCATAATGCCTACTTTTACGGCAAACAACGCGCCTCCTGCCCTTGGCAGGACTGCGCAGTAGCCATTAGTGAATTGATAACACGCAGCTTTCGCGCGTCTCAGCCAGTTGGCACGGAGCCTGCTTACAGGACGGTGACTTGGCTTCAGGTTAAGCGATGGAGGCACTGTTGACGACGGCCCGCCCGCCTCGGCCTTAGGACCGCGCGGAACGGTGGACGAAACTGCTCGCCGAACCACGCGGAGCCGTGTGAACGCGACGCGCGTGGAAGGATTGGAAGTGCCGGGAGACATTCAGTGAAGAAGATCGAGGCTATCATCAAGCCGTTCAAGCTCGACGAGGTGAAGGAAGCGCTTCAGGAAGTGGGATTGCAGGGCATCACGGTCACCGAAGCCAAGGGCTTCGGGCGACAGAAGGGGCATGCGGAACTCTACCGGGGCGCCGAGTACATCGTGGACTTCCTGCCGAAGGTGAAAATCGAGATTGTGATCTCCGACGACCTGGTCGAGAAAGCGATCGAGGCCATCCGCCGCGCCGCCCAGACCGGACGGATCGGCGACGGCAAGATTTTCGTTTCCAACATCGAAGAGGCCATCCGCATCCGCACGGGAGAATCCGGACTCGATGCGATTTGACATTTCCCTCGCCCTGACCTGAAGACATCACCCAACGGCCGTAGTCAGCGGCCAAACTATGAAGACCTGTACAAACAAGGGGTATCTATGACGACCGCTAAAGACGTCCTGAAGAAGATCAAGGACAACGACGTAAAGTACGTCGATCTGCGTTTCACCGATCCGCGTGGCAAGTGGCAGCACGTCACTTTCGATGTGTCGATGATCGATGAAGACTTCTTCGCCGAAGGCACGGCATTCGACGGCTCGTCCATCGCTGGCTGGAAGGCCATCAACGAATCCGACATGCAGCTGATGCCGGACCCGGTCACCGCCACCATCGACCCGTTCTTCGCAGAGACCACCATGGTCATCACCTGCGACGTGCTTGAGCCGACCACCGGCGAGCCCTACAACCGCGATCCGCGTGGCATCGCCAAGAAGGCCGAGGCGATGGTGAAGTCCATGGGCGTGGGCGACACCGTGTTCGTTGGCCCCGAGGCCGAGTTCTTCGTGTTCGACGACGTGCGCTTCGCGGCAACCCCGTACAATACCGGCTTCAAGCTGGATTCCTCGGAACTGCCGACCAACTCCGACACAGAGTACGAAGGCGGCAACCTCGGCCACCGCATCCGCACCAAGGGCGGCTACTNCCCGGTCCCGCCGCAGGACTCGGTGCAGGACATGCGCTCGGAGATGCTCGGAGCGATGGCCAAGATGGGCGTCAAGGTCGAGAAGCACCACCACGAAGTCGCTTCCGCCCAGCACGAGCTTGGCATGAAGTTCGACACGCTGGTGCACATGGCCGACCAAATGCAGATCTACAAGTACTGCATCCACCAGGTCGCGCACATCTACGGCAAGACCGCCACCTTCATGCCGAAGCCGATCTATGGCGACAACGGCTCGGGCATGCACGTCCACCAGTCGATCTGGAAGGACGGCAAGCCGACCTTCGCGGGCAACAAGTATGCCGACCTGTCGGACACCTGCCTGTCCTACATCGCCGGCGTCATCAAGCACGCGAAGGCCATCAACGCCTTCACCAACCCGTCGACCAACTCCTACAAGCGTCTGGTCCCAGGTTATGAGGCGCCGGTGCTGCTCGCCTACTCGGCGCGCAACCGCTCGGCGTCCTGCCGTATTCCGTACACCACCTCGCCGAAGGCCAAGCGCGTGGAAGTCCGCTTCCCTGATCCGATGGCCAACCCGTACCTCGCGTTCGCGGCGATGCTGATGGCCGGCCTCGACGGCATCAAGAACAAGATGGATCCGGGTCCGGCAATGGACAAGGATCTGTACGACCTGCCGAAGGAGGAGCTGAAGCAGATCCCGACCGTTTGCGGCAGCCTGCGCGAAGCGCTCGAGAGCCTCGACAAGGATCGCGCGTTCCTGAAGGCTGGCGGCGTGTTCGACGACGACTTCATCGACAGCTACATCGAGCTGAAGATGACCGAAGTTGCGCGCTTCGAAATGACGCCGCACCCGGTCGAGTTCGACATGTACTACTCGCAGTAAGCCTCCCCAGGGGCGATCTGCGCAACATGGATCGACAAGCGAAAGGCGCTCCTCACGGGGCGCCTTTTGTTTTGCCCACGGCGCCGAAGTGAACCGGTGCTGCCGCGCCATTGCTCCGCGCCAATTCGGGACAGGCCACACCCGGATATCTGCCCTCCCGCGCCATCCCTCGGCCCGCTGGCCTTCGCGCGCTGCTTGATCAAGCCTCGCGGTTCAGCAACAAGGGTAAAGTCGAAGGCCCCGAAACCGAGGAACCGGTCCCGTGACAGCCCCCCTTTTCGATCAGACGACGTCGGCCCGCGGCCTTGCCAAAGCGATCGCCCTCGGCGGCTGCGGCATCGTTGCGTTCGCGGCTGTCCTTGCAATCGCCTGGCACGCCTCGGCAACGATCCTGCTGCTGTTCTCCGGGATCCTGTTCGGTGTTTTCCTCGTCGCCCTTGCCGATCTGCTCGGCCGGGTGGTCGGCGGCGGGCATGTGTTACGACTTGTCCTCGTCTGCGTGTTCCTGACCGGCCTGTTCTCCACGGTCATCGTGCTTGGCGGCGCAACCATCGCCCAGCAGGCGACCGCACTCAGCACGACTCTGCGCTCGCAGATCGGTACCGTGAAGACCTTCCTGGAAGAGCGCGGCGTCGATACGAGCTATCTGAACTTCGGCACGGCCGCCGGAGCCAATCCGGACGCGCCGCATGCCCCTCCGAACCTGTCGAATCTGCCGAGCGCAGGCGCCATCGCATCCGGCACCAGCGCGATCGTCAGTCAGACATGGCGAATCCTGTCAGGGCTGTTCGAAACGCTCGGCAACGTCTTCGTCATTATCCTGCTCGGCATCCTGCTCGCGGCCCAGCCACAGATCTACCGAAGTGGGCTGATGCGGCTGGTGCCGAAGCGATACGCACCGCAAGCCGCGTCGCTCGCCGACAATGTCGGGGAAACGTTGCGACGCTGGCTCATCGGCCAGATCATGACGATGAGCTCCATCTTCATCATCACCTGGATCGGCCTGTCGCTGATCGGCATTCCCGGCGCCCTTGTCCTTGGTTTCATCGCCGGGTTCCTGTCGTTCATCCCCAATGTCGGTGCGGTGCTCGCCGGCGTCCTCATCGTTCTGGCGAGCCTTGGTTCGGGACTACCCGCTGTCGCCGGCGCGTTCGGCCTCTACCTGCTCGTGCAGTTCCTCGAGGGCAATATCCTGACGCCGCTAATCCAACGTCATGCCATCGCCATCCCGCCGGCGACATTGTTCGCCGCCCAGATCTTTCTCGGCTTTCTGTTCGGGCTCTGGGGGCTTGCCCTTGCGCTGCCGATGATCGCGATCATCAAGGTGATTTTGAACCACGCTTTTCCGCTCGCAGAATCGGCGGCCGCAGCCTGATCCATCTCGCAGAAGTGAGCGCATCCTCTGCGAAGGCCCGCTAGAATCGAGCCCGCATAAGACGGCCGCCTGGGTGGACTCGCCCGATCGAACCGCGTGCTGTCGGACAGACAGGGGAATGCGATCGGTCATGCCCGTTACGCTTTCAAGCTGCGCTCGCCTGGTGTTGGCAGCGCTGATGCTGTCGCTGCCTGTTCATGCCCAGGCTCAGGACGCGGCGCCGTCACAGCAACCTTTCGCCGTCCCCACGCCCCCTCAGCCATCGCCGTCGACTCCACGACAGGGCGGACAGCCTGCGCGCGGCACCGCCGGCGCCGCGTCCCCTGCGGCAGCCGAACTGCATCGTCTGCCACCGGATGCGACGACGAAGCACACTCTTGCCCTTTCCGGCCGGACCTTGGCCTTCACCGCGACCGCAGGTTCGGTCCGCCTGTTCGACAACAAGGGCGAGCCGGAAGCCGACATCGCCTACACCGCCTATCAGCTCGATGGCGCCGATCTGCGCACCCGCCCGGTCGCATTCTTCTTCAACGGCGGTCCTGGCGCCGCCTCCGCCTGGCTGCAACTCGGCGCAGCCGGGCCCTGGCGCGTCGCTCTCGCCGGCACGACATCATCGACAGCGCCGGACCTGCTGCCGAACGAGGAGACCTGGCTCGACTTTGCCGACCTCGTCTTCATCGATCCCGTCGGCACCGGCTACAGCCGCTTCGTCGCGACAGGAGACGACGTTCGCAAGCGTCTGTTCTCGGTCGACGGCGATGTCACATCAATCGCCGTGACCGTCCGTCGCTGGCTCGAGAAAAACGATCGCTTGCTCTCGCCGAAGTTTGTCGTGGGCGAGAGCTATGGCGGCATCCGGGGCCCGAAGGTCGTGCGCAATCTGCAAACGCGGGAAGGCGTCGGCGTCAACGGCCTCATCCTGATCTCGCCCCTGCTCGACTACCGCGAATATTCTGGCTCGAGCATTCTGCAATACGTCGCGCGCCTTCCGTCCATGGCCGCGGTGGCCCGCGAGGCGAAAGCCCCGGTGACGCGTGCCGATCTGGCCGATGTCGAAACCTATGCGCGCGGCGAGTTCCTGGTCGATCTCCTTAGAGGCCAGGCCGATGCGGAAGCGACGAACCGCCTTGCAGACAAGGTATCGGCGCTGACCGGAATCGATCAGGCCGTCAGCCGCAGACTTGCTGGACGGTTCGATGTCTCCGAATTCCGCCGCGAGTTCGACCGCAAGAACGGGCGGATTACCGGCCGCTACGACGCATCGGTGACCGGCCTCGATCCCAATCCGGACTCGAGCTTCTATCGCTTCGACGATCCATCGGGCGATGCACTCGGCGGGCCGCTGACAAGCGCTGCGGTATCCCTCATAAGGACCAAGCTCAACTGGCGTCCGGACGGCTCGTTCGAGCTGTTGAACGGCGCGGTCGGCCGAAACTGGGACCACGGCCGCGACATCAATCCGACGGAATCGATCACGCAGCTCCGGCAGATTCTCGCGCTCGATCCGAAACTGAAACTGCTCATCGCTCACGGTTTGTTCGATCTCGCAACGCCCTACTTCGGCTCGCAGATCGCCCTCGATCAGCTGCCACCCTACGCGACGCCTGATCGCGTCAAGCTCGTTGTCTATCCCGGCGGGCACATGATCTACGCCCGCGATCCTTCGCGGCAGGCCCTGAAGGCAGAAGCGCAAGCGATGATGAAGTGAACCGCCGCATCGGAACATCGGATGCCGTCTGCGATGCCCCGCACCTGTCATATAACCTTCAAACGGCTGTGATCGGTTGCCGCTGAGACAATTGCAGTGAAACGGCCATGACCTCTCCAGATCACCGATCGCAGCCTGACAGCTCCCGCACTCGCGCGCAGCAATGCGAGGATTCCCAGGATGTCGGCGTCAACGCAAGTTCCAATCCGACCATGGGCGATGTGATCGCGGAGCGGTTCTCCCGGCGCGATCTGATGAAGGGCGTGCTCGGCGTCGCAGCGATCACGGCGACAACTGGCACCGTTGCACTCGACCGCGCTCTGGCCCAGGCGCCTGCGGCCGCCGCCGCATCCCGCTTTCGCTTCGAGGAGTTGGAAGCCAAGGTCGAACAGAGCCACGCCGTGGCTCCAGGTTATGATGCGGACGTGCTGATCCGCTGGGGTGACGCCGTCGTTCCCGGCGCTCCGGCTTTCGATCCTGCAGGCCAAACCGCCGACGCCCAACGCAAGCAGTTTGGCTACAATAACGACTTCCTCGGCTACTTCCCGATGCCCGGCGCAGCCGATCCGTCGGCCCATGGCCTGCTCGTTGTCAACCACGAGTACACCAACGAAGAGCTGATGTTTCCGGGCATCGGCCGGCAGGACACCAAGGCCACCAACTTTGCGAAGATGACCTCGGAGCTTGCGGCGGTCGAGATGGCCGCCCATGGCGGCTCGGTCATCGAAATTCGCCGCGACAGCGGCAAATGGTCGGTGGTCCCGGATTCGAAATATGCGCGCCGGATCGACGCGACCACACCAATCGAGATTTCGGGCCCGGCGGCAGGCCNCCCCCGCCTGCAGACCACCGACGATCCGTCGGGCAAGCGCGTCCGTGGCATGGTCAACAACTGCGCGGGCGGTGTCACGCCATGGGGAACGTGGCTGACCTGCGAGGAGAACTTCCACGGCTACTTCTCAGGCAAGCTCGATGAGCAGCACACGGAATCGCGCAACCACAAGCGCTATGGCGTTCCGGGCAACTGGATGGCCTGGGGCAAATACATCGACAGGTTCGATCTCGCCAAGGAGCCCACCGAACCGAACCGCTTCGGATGGATCGTCGAGATCGATCCCTTCGACCCGGCTTCGATGCCGAAGAAGCGCACTGCACTCGGCCGCTTCAAGCACGAAGGCGCAGCGGGCATCATCAGCAAGGACGGACGCTACGTCGTCTATACGGGCGACGACGAGCGGTTCGACTATGTGTATCGCTTCGTCACCGACGCGCGGGTTGACCTCGCCAATCCGAAGGCCAACGCCGACATCCTCGACAAGGGGACGCTGTCGGTTGCGCGCTACGACGCCGACGGTCACGTCACCTGGCTGCCGTTGGTGTTCGGCTTAGGCCCCCTCACCGCCGACAACGGCTTCAACAGCCAGGCCGATGTGGTGATCGAGACGCGCCGTGCCGCCGATCTGCTTGGTGCAACCAAGATGGATCGCCCGGAGGACATCGAGGCCAGCGCCAAGACCAACAAGGTCTACGTCGTGCTGACTAACAACACCCGGCGCAAGCCAGACCAGGTGGACGCCGCCAACCCGCGCGCGGACAATCGTTTCGGCCATCTGATCGAGATGATCCCGCCCGATGGTGATCATGCGGCGGACAAATTCCGCTGGGAGATTCTGGTTCGTTGCGGCGACCCGGCGATTGCCGATGTCGGCGCAACCTTCTCGTCCGATACCACCCGCAACGGCTGGTTCGGCATGCCCGACAACGTTGCCGTCGATGCGGAAGGCCGCCTGTGGGTCGCCACCGACGGCAATTCGGGTCCAGCGACAGGACGGGCCGACGGAATCTGGGGGATCGAAACGGAGGGCGCCGGGCGCGGCACCTCGCGGCACTTCTACCGGGTGCCTGTCGGCGCCGAGATGTGTGGCCCCTGCTTCACCCCCGACGGTGAAACGCTGTTTGTCGCCGTTCAGCACCCGGGCGAAGCCGACGACGATAGCGGCCCCTCGGCCACCTTCGAGAATCCGTCAACACGCTGGCCGGATTTCAAGCCCGATATGCCGCCACGTCCATCGGTCGTTGCGATCACCCGCCGGGGCGGCGGAAAAATCGGCTTATAGCGTCGCGATCATATCGAACAGGACTGCGCTCGCCATCGCGAGCGCAAACACCCAGAACGCAACCATCGGCCAGCGGCTCGGCTTGCGATAGCGCCCTTCCGCCCGGCGCTGCTTGATCAACGCCGCCTCGTATTCGTCCGAGGTTGAGAACAAGCATGCAAAACCGTTGCGCGCCAACGCAACAGCCGCTTCGAGCGAACTGGACGCCGGCTTATGACTATCGCTGCGCGAGGAAGACATGACGCGATGCTAGATCGCGATTGGTAAACGGAGCGTTAGGAAGTTTGGCCCACGCACAAAAACGTGTTGCACGCGCAGGCATTTACCGACCGCACCTCACGCGCTGAGCTTATCGAACTGGTGCACGACCGTCGGTTGGCGAACGGCCGCCTGCGCAGTTTGCAGTTGCTGCTGACCGGGCGAAGACGGCTCTGCAGGCGCCACCTCCACGCGATTCCGCCCCTCGCGCTTGGCGCGGTAGAGCGCCCTGTCGGCAACGGCAAGCAAGGCGTTCACATCCATTCCCGGCGCCCGTCCCGCAACGCCGATACTGACGCTGGTGGCCGCCGGTATGCCGTCAATCTGCACGCCGGCATTGGCGAAGGTCGCGCGGACACGCTCGGCCGCAACGACGGCCTCTTCGACACCACACGGCAGCATCGCGGCGAATTCCTCGCCGCCGATCCGGCCGACGATGTCGGTAACACGCAGCGTGTGGACCAGCACCGTTCCAAACAGTTTCAAGATCTCATCGCCGGCCGCATGGCCGAAAGTGTCATTCACCGCCTTGAAGTGATCGATGTCGAAGAGCAGCACGGTCACTGGGCGCGCGGCCAGATCCTCACGCTCGATCATACGGCTGGTCAGTTCGGCAAAGCCGCGGCGATTGAACAATCCGGTCAAGGGGTCGATCGACGCTGCCGTCTTATGGGCCGTTACAACGCGCTCTGAGACCAGCAGGAAAACGATGAAGACTGTACCGACGGCATACAGGACCAGTTCGATGGCGAAAGCCGACACCCAGCCGCTGCGCGAACTCAGTGCCGCATCGTCTCCAAGCACGAAGTCGCCGAGCAGGATCGGCAGCATCAGCGCAAGTCCGTGCATCGCCGGGATTGCGATCGCCGGCCATCGCGATTGCATCGCCTTGCGTCGTTCCGACCACAATGCGGCGGCCGTCGCCGCAGCATAGGCGGCGACGATCGCGGCGCCAGCCACCACACGCAGTTTCGACGTGTCGGGAAGCAAAAGGCCAGCGACGCTCCAAAGCGCAGCTCCTGCGAGAATGCCAGGCCATATCGTTCGGCGGCCATGGAAAACGCGGGCAGCGTTCCAGACCATGCCGCAGGCGACGAACCCGCACATCGTCAGCGCCAGCTCTGTCCATCGTGGCAGCGAGGCACCTGCCAGGGCCCAGATCGCGATCGATGCGCCGCCTAAGAGGTAGGCCGCGCCCCACCAGCCGAGCGCCGCAATGCGCTCATGCCGCCAGAAGAACAGCAACATGCCCCCGAGCAGCGCAGCAACCAGTGATGCGACGAGATACAACGTCAGAATATCGAGCGCCATCCGCGAGCCCGCGACCGCCTTTTGCATGGGACGCTCAGCGCGTCGCACTCCTCAGCCCATCCGAGCCTAGCGTCACACTCTTGGCAAAGCGTTCGAGCCGTCAGACAATTTTTCCGCAAAAAATGCCGGCAATTTCTCTGCATTCCGGACCATCAAAGGCCGGACTGGCAAAAAGAAAAGGCGCCCGAGGGCGCCCTTTCGAACCTGCTGCAAACTGTGCGATGCGTGAAAACGTTAGCGCTTCGAGAACTGGAACGAACGGCGAGCCTTGGCGCGGCCGTACTTCTTACGCTCGACGACACGCGAGTCGCGCGTCAGGAAGCCGCCCTTCTTCAGAACACCGCGCAGCTCGGGCTCGAAGTTGGTCAGGGCCTTCGACAAACCGTGGCGAACCGCACCAGCCTGACCCGACAGTCCGCCGCCGGACACCGTGCAGATCACGTCGTACTGGCCCTGGCGATTGGACGAGACCAGCGGCTGCTGGATCATCATGCGCAGAACCGGGCGGGCGAAGTAGACCTCGAACTCACGGGCATTGACGGTGATCTTTCCGGAGCCGGGCTTGACCCACACGCGGGCCACCGCGTCCTTGCGCTTGCCGGTGGCATAAGCGCGTCCCTGCTTGTCGACCTTCTTGACGTAACGCGGAGCGTCCGCCCCTGCCGTCTTGAGCTGCGACAGTTGATCGAGCGATTGGATGCTTTCGGCCATTAGGCGGCCCTCATATTCTTGCGATTCATGGACGCGATGTCGACGACCTGGGGCTGCTGCGCCTCATGCGGATGCTCGGCACCGGCGTAAACGCGCAGATTGCCGAGCTGCTTCCGACCCAGCGGACCGCGCGGCAGCATGCGCTCGACGGCCTTCTCGACGATACGCTCGGGGAAACGACCCTCGAGGATCGACTTGGCCGAACGCTCCTTGATGCCGCCGATGTAACCGGTGTGGTTGTAGTACATCTTCTGGTCGCGCTTGCGGCCGGTCAGCACGACCTTCGACGCGTTGATGATGATGACGTTGTCACCGCAGTCGACATGCGGCGTGTAGGTGGGCAGATGCTTGCCGCGCAGGCGCATCGCCACCAGCGTCGCGAGGCGGCCGACGACCAGACCCTTGGCGTCGATCAGCACCCACTTTTTCTCGACCTCGGCGGGCTTTGCCGAAAATGTCTGCATGATGGGGTTCCGTAAAAGCGAAAAGGCGCGAAGCGCGCCCGACAGCGCGAGGTCTTAAAGAAACTGCCTGCGCTGGTCAATCCCTGATCGCGATGAATAACCTCATAAAATCAATGCTTTAAAAATATGGTGCGATGATACCTGCATTAATTTCGTTTCGGTGGAATGGAATAGGTGGCGGTCACGTGGGCGACAGGCTCGCTTCCTGCCGCCGAATACAACGTAACCTCCCCCACGGCCAGCCGTTTGCCGAGCTTCAGAAGCCTTCCCTCGGCGATGACATCGCTGCCTGCCGGAGCCTTGCTCAGGAAGTTGATGTTCAGGTTGGTCGTCACGGCGAGGCCCACCGGTCCGATCGCCGACAGCAACACGACGTACATGGCGAAATCAGCCAGCGCCATCAGCGTCGGCCCCGAAACCGTGCCGCCCGGCCGCAGCATGCGATCATTGTAGGTTTCGCGAATGCGACAGGCCCGTCCGTCGGCATGCTCAATGGCAATCGACGTGCCCTGGAACATCTGCGGGAATTCCCTGTGCAGGAACACCTCGAGCTCCGTCACCGTCATTTGCGCGGACATGCGGTCCCTTCCTGCTCGCTTCCCCGTCCCAATCGCATACAATGGAGCGACACACCGAACAATCGAACGTTGTGATGACGAACCATCCTCTTGCCACAACCGCCGACACGCCGCTGCTGCTGCGCGAGATGATCGACGCGATTGCGGTGCTGACCCTGAACAGCCCGGCTTCGCGCAATGCGTTATCCGAAGGGATGATCGCCGCCTTGCATGCTGAAATCGGCGCCAGCGCGGCAGACAGCAAGGTTCGCGCCATCGTGATCGCCGCCAGCGGCACGGCCTTCTGCGCCGGACATGATCTCAAACAACTCACCGCGCACCGCAGCGATCCCGATGGCGGCCGCGGCTACTTCCGCCACATCATGACCTCTTGCGCCGCCATGATGCAGGCGATCGTCCATTGTCCGAAGCCCGTGATCGCCGCCGTCAACGGCGTCGCGACGGCCGCCGGATGCCAGCTCGTGGCCACCTGTGATCTGGCAGTCGCTTCGTCCGCCGCCCGGTTTGCCACCCCCGGCGTCGATATCGGCCTGTTCTGTTCGACACCGATGGTGGCGCTGACGCGCAACATCCCGCGCAAGCAGGCGATGGAGATGCTGCTGACCGGCGAACCGATCTCCGCGGAAACCGCCGCCGGTCTTGGTCTCATCAACAGCGTGGTCGAACCGGGAGCCGAACACGCCGCAGCGATCGCCCTCGCACAACAGATCGCGCGGAAATCCGCGCACGTCCTGAAGATCGGCAAGACTGCATTCTACCGGCAGGCGGAGATGTCGCTTGCGGACGCCTACGCCTACGCCGCGGAGGTCATGACGGAGAACATGATGGCGCGCGATGCCGACGAAGGTATTACCGCTTTCATCGAAAAGCGGCCGCCCCGCTGGGAAGATCGGTAGCCTTCAATGAATCACGATCGTTACGACGACGATTACATCCGCACGATCCTGCGCAGCGTACGCAGCATCGCCGTCGTCGGCGCGTCGCCAAATACCGTCCGGCCGAGCTACTTCCTGTTCAAGTACATGCTGGAGCGCGGCTACGACATGATCCCGGTCAATCCGGGCCAAGCCGGCAAACAGATGCTCGGCAAGACCTTTGTTGCCTCGTTGCAGGAGATCGGCCGCCCGGTCGACATGATCGATATTTTCCGTGCCTCCGAGCACGTGATGCCGATCGTCGACGCCGCGCTCGCGCTGACACCACCGCCACGCGTCATCTGGATGCAGCTTGGCGTGCGCAACGACGCGGCCGCCACGAAGATCGAGGCCGCCGGCATCAAGGTGGTGATGAACCGCTGTCCGAAGATCGAATATGGCCGCTTGTCATCGGAAATCTCGTGGATGGGCGTCAACTCGCGGACGCTAAGCTCCAAACGCGCTCCCGTTCCTGTGCACGGTGTGCAGCGACTCTCGCTTGACCGGCAATCGGTCACCGGCGCCGGTACCACCGCTGCCGACCGCGCCGCGCAGGAAAAATAACTTCGGCTTTCCGCATCCGCAGCATGGTTCGGCCCGCTTCCTACGCAGGCGCAGCAAAGACTTGCCGATTCACGCTTGTTCCCTTGCTTGCCTTGACGGCGAAGGTGCGAGACCGCAGCATGCTTGCATCGTCACAGAAGGATCGACAATGACCGAGCGTACTCCCGGATTTGCCACCCTCGCCGTGCACGCAGGCGCGCAGCCCGATCCCACCACCGGCGCCCGCGCGACGCCGATCTATCAAACCACGTCGTTCGTCTTCAACGATGCCGAGCACGCAGCATCGCTGTTCGGACTGCAGGCGTTCGGCAACATCTACACGCGCATCGGCAATCCCACCAACGCCGTATTGGAAGAACGCGTGGCCGCCCTCGAAGGTGGCACCGCCGCACTCGCCGTCGCATCAGGTCATGCGGCGCAGGTGATCGTGTTTCACGCCCTGTTGCAGCCCGGCGACGAATTCATTGCCTCGCGCAAGCTCTACGGCGGCACGATCAATCAGTTCAACCACGCGTTCAAAGCTTTCGGCTGGAAGGTCGTGTGGGCCGACACCGACGACATTTCCAGCTTCGAACGTGCGGTAACGCCACGAACAAAAGCAATCTTCATCGAGTCGATCGCCAATCCGGGTGGCACCATCACCGATATCGAGGCGATCGCCACCGTCGCACGTCGCGCCGGTGTGCCACTGATCGTCGATAACACGCTGGCAACCCCCTATCTCTGCAAGCCGATCGACCACGGCGCGGACATCGTCGTCCACTCGCTGACGAAGTTCCTTGGCGGTCACGGCAATTCGATCGGCGGCATCATCGTCGATGCCGGCACATTCGACTGGTCGCGCGATGACCGCTATCCGGTCCTGAGCGAACCGCGCCCCGAATATCATGGCCTCAAGCTGCACGAGACGTTCGGCAACTTCGCGTTCGCCATCGCCTGTCGGGTGCTCGGCTTGCGCGATCTCGGGCCGGCACTCTCGCCATTCAACGCGTTCTTGATCCTCACCGGGATCGAGACGCTGGGGCTTCGCGTACAGAAGCACAGCGACAACGCGAAGGCCGTTGCCGAGTGGCTCTCGGCGCAGCCGGCCGTCGCCTGGGTGAGTTATGCCGGCCTCGAGGGCGACCGCTATCATAACCTCGCGCGCAAATACGCGCCGAAGGGCGCCGGCGCCGTGTTCACGTTCGGCCTGAAAGGCGGCTATGATGCTGGCAAGAAGCTCGTCTCGAGCGTGAAGCTGTTCTCGCATCTGGCCAACGTCGGCGACACCCGGTCATTGATCATCCATCCGGCCTCGACGACGCACAGCCAGCTCGACGATGCGCAGAAGACGCTCGCGGGCGCAGCCCCAGACGTGGTGCGCCTCTCCGTTGGAATCGAGGACAAGGAAGACTTGATCGCCGACCTCGATCAGGCGTTGAAAGTCTGACAGCGATGGCGAGCGGGCATGATCTGATCCGGCTTGCCGCCTTTTCGGGATCATGCCCCCTTCTTGAAGGTCCCCGCCACATAGGCGCCGATATGCTTCAGCGTGTCGGCGTCGTACCAGATTTCATCGACGCGATCATCGACGCGCTTGCCGTGCCGCACCATGCGATCGGTCACCGGCTGGCGGATCTGCTCCTTCGTCAACGCAAAGGTCGCGGGCGGAAGCGCGGCAAGCGCCTGCGCGACCGCGAAAGCACGATCCATCAAAGCCGCCGACTCGACCACCTCGTCGATAAGGCCGCGAGTCAGCGCGTCCTCGCTCGGATAGGTCGCCCCGCTGAGGATCACGTCAGGGAAATAGTGTGGCTGGGTCGCGAACCGCATCACCTCGAACGCCATCGCCGGAAACGGCACGCCGACCAGGACCTCGGTGACGCCAATTCGGCCCGAATCCCGCGCCGCTATTCTCCTGTCCGCGCAACAGGCGAGCACGCAGCCGCCGGCAATGGCATGCCCGTTGACGGCGGCCACAACCGGCTTCGGAAAATCGAACACCGTGTCGAACAGCCGATGCAGCGACGGCAAGAACGTCTGCACATACGCTGTGCCTCCTGCGTTGACCTGCAGAAGATCAACGCCGGCCGAGAATATCTTCCCGGTCCCGGTCAGGATCACGGCCCGCGTTGGCGCGTCGCGAAGTTTATCGAACTGATCGGCAATCGCATGGCAAAACGCGGTATCAAGCGCGTTGGCCTTGCCGTGCGCGAGCGTGAGAACCGTTATGCCGTCGCGCTCGCTGACATCGATCATGCTTGCCCTCCCCTGGCGGCTTCGACGAGCGGCGTCGCAGGCTCCACCGCTCCGGCCGTCTGCGGGCTCAACCGCTCGACCTGCAACAATGCCAAAGTTAGCACGATCACCGCAACCGCTTGATGTGCCAATGCGAGGTCGATCGGGACACTGTTCAGCAGGGTCAGAATGCCCAGCACCGCCTGCGCCAAGGTCGCGGCTGCGAGCAGCAGCGCGCCCTTGATCGCGGCATTTCCCGCGCGCAAGCGGACGGCTTCGAAAACATGCCAGACGACGGCAACCAAGAGCACATAGGCGATCATGCGGTGACTGAACTGCACCGTCAGCGTATTGTCGAAGAAATTGCGCCACCAGGGCGTCTCGAAGAACAGACTTGCGGCGTCCGGAATGAAGGCACCATCGATCAACGGCCAGGTGTTGTAAGCGCGCCCCGCGCGCAGGCCGGCTACCAATGCGCCGAAGTAAATCTGCAAGGACACGAGCCCAAGGATCACGATCGCGGCGGGCTTCAGCCGCATGCCGCCTGCGGTCACCGGCGAATGCGGACCGAGCCGCCGGATCGTCCAGGCGATCAACGAGAATATCAGCAGCGCCAGCATCAGATGCACAGCGAGGCGATACTGCGAAACCTCGGTACGCCCCGACAACCCCGACGCAACCATCCACCAGCCGACCGCACCCTGTAGGCCGCCGAGGGCGAAGAACAACCACAGCCTCTTCTTCAAACCCGTCGAGAGGCCGCCGCGCCATAGAAACCAGATGAACGGCAACAGGAACACGAAGCCGATCACCCGTCCCAGAAGACGATGGCTCCATTCCCACCAGAAGATGGTCTTGAATTCATCAAGACTCATGCCGCGATTGACCTGCTGATACTGCGGGATCGCCTTGTAGGCCTCGAACGCGTCGTGCCAGGCCTGCTCGCTCAACGGTGGCAAGGTTCCCGTCACCGGCTTCCATTCGACGATGGAAAGGCCGGACTCCGTCAATCGCGTCGCTCCGCCCACCAGCACCATCGCCACGATCATCGCCGCGACGATAGTCAGCCATGTCCGTACGCCCTGTAGGGACGTGGTGCGGCGGGAGGTCTCGGAGGCGATCTGTGTCATGATTTAAGGGCCAAGATGGCTTGAACCGGAGCTTGCGGCCCTTATAGTGCCCGCGCCCAAGGGCGCAAGCTGCATCCCCCGCGCAAGGCTCACATTCCGGTCATGACCATCCGACAGAGAAAACTGATTGGCGCCGTTTTGTTGCTTCTGCTGGTCATCATCTGGTCGCTGGCCGGCGTCGCCGTCGCGCAAGCGCCGGTTCTCGCCAGTTCGCGTGGCTGGCAAATGCTGTTCTATGTGCTTGCAGGACTCGGCTGGGTAGTGCCAGCAATGCCGCTGATCAAGTGGATGTCGGGGCCGAAGCCCAAAACCTGAGGCCGCATCTCAAGGCTGCAAGTTCGATTGCCGCCCTGCCACAGTGAGGCCGCTCAGGACCACGCGCATCGCCCGCATCGATCGCAACCGGCCATCCCAGGTGATACGCGGCAGCGACAAGAGATCTACCTGCCCGTCAGCTCTCACGACGCCAGGCTCGGCGGTGACTGCGCTGGCGAAATCAAGTTGTCCCGCGATCAACATATGCCTGCGTCCGAGCGAACGGTTGTCGCCGAACGGATAGGCCAGATGCGACGCCTTGCGCCCGATCGCCGCTTCCAGTACGGCGCGCCCCATCCTTAGCTCCCGCTCGGCCATGTCGTTGAGCGTACGTGATAGGACCGGGTAGTTCAGCGTCGCGCTGCCGATCGTCGCCAGCGGATCGGCTGCGATCTCGCTGAGCTGCTGCCAGCTCATCACCGCCGCCTGCGATGTGGCGGCCAGGTCCGTCCGATAGCGCCTGCAGAGATCGCGGATCGCGCCTGAACGCTCCACCTGCGGCAAGGAGCGCAGCCAGTCATAGAGGGCCGCATAGACGTCGTGCTTCTCACGCGGGGTCCGGCAATCGAACCGGCGGTCGACGCCGTCGATCGTCAGGCCGATCCGATCATGGCCGCCGACCACCTGCTGCAGGCCGAGCCACCACAATTCACCCAGACCATCCGGGAAGCTTGCGGGGATGTAGATCGCAAACGGCGCCCTGTGGCGTGCGAGTACCGGATACGCATGGATGGCGAAGTCGCGATATCCACCGTCGAAGGTCAGACACACGAAGCGCCGGCTTGAGCGCCCGCTCTGGTGACGGCCGGCGCGCAAGCGCTCGACCACCTCGTCGATCGACACCAGGTCGAACCGCCAGCGCTTCAGCGCCGACAACATCCGATCGAGAAAGTCCGGTGTTATTTCCTGCGCGCGCAGCGGCTGGAATCCGCCCCGCTCGCGCGGCTTGACCCGCTCGAACCGAAGAATGACCCCGGCGCCGCCGGTGCGCGGCGTCAGAATCTGCGCGGCCCCGGTGAAGTAGCCGAGTTCAAGGCCGATGCGCGAGACCGCGCGTTTCCAGGTCGATACCTGCATTGATCCCCGGCCCGCCGACATGGCCTAAACCGCTACCATGATCCTTACCGTTTGTTGACAATTGTTTGCCATCGTCGGCCACAGCCGGGTGACTTGCGCGACAATCAGAGAACAACAATCAGCGATGACGATGGCCGCAGCTATCGGAAATGAGACCGCGCGAGCCGTGACACCATCGCACACGGCTACCGTTGCGCAGGTTGAGGTCTTCGACAGCTTTTCTGCGGCCGAACGCGAATGGCGCGCCTTCGAATCCGCCGGGCAAATCACCTCCCCGTATCAGCGCTTCGACATCGTCAATGCCTGGCAGAACACCATTGGCGCGGCATGGGGGACGACGCCCTGCGCCGCCGTCGCCTACGATACGGATCGCCGGCCGCTGATGCTGCTCCCGCTGACGATCCGCGCGATCGGCCCCTTCCGAACGGCACACTTCCCTGGCGGCAAGCACTCGAATATCAACATGGCGCTCTGGCGGCGCGACTTCGCCGTATCGGCCACCCCCGGCGACGTGCGCGCAATTCTGGCGAAGCTGGCGGCACGGATGCCGCGCCTCGACGTTCTCGCGCTCGCCCAGCAGCCGGTCGAATGGAATGGCGTGCGGAATCCGTTCTCGCTGTTGCCGCACCAGGACTCCATCAACGAGTGCCCGCTGCTGACGTTCGATCCGAGCGCGCCGCCGGCAGCACGCATCGCCGGCTCGCAGCGCCGGCGGCTCAACGGCAAGGAACGAAAGCTACAGGCCCTGCCCGGCTATCGATATCTGATCGCCGGCAACGAAGCCGAACTGAAGCGATTGCTCGATGCGTTCTTCGCCATCAAGCCGCTGCGCATGGCCGAGCAGAAGATCAAGAACGTCTTCGCTGAGGCCGGCACCGAACAGTTCATTCGTCAGGCCTGCCTCGCCGGTCTGAGCAATGGCAAACCTGGCATCGAGGTGCACGGTCTCGTTTGCGACAACGAGGTGATCGCGATCTTTGCCGGCACGGGCAATGGCCATCGCTTCTCGACGATGTTCAACACCTATACGATGTCCGAAGCAGCCCGGCACAGCCCCGGGCTCGTCCTCATCCGCAACATGATCGATCACCACGCCGAGCGCGGCTATTCGTCGGTCGATTTCGGCGTCGGTACCGACGACTACAAGCTCCATTTCTGCAAGGAGCGGCAACCGCTGTTCGACAGCTTCCTGCCACTGACGATCAAGGGCCGTCTCGTCGCGTCAATTCTCTCATCGACAACACGCGCCAAACGCGCGTTCAAGCACTCGCCGACGGCCATGAAACTGTTGCAGTCGTATCGTCTGCGTTTCAACTAACCCGCGGCCATCATCTCACGCGCCCGCTCCAAGCCGGATGGTCCTCCTGCGCAACGAACCAGGGCGAGGTCTTCCCGATCGCCAGGAAAGCCTCTACACCGGTTCGGTACCAGACGTATCGGCGCGCCACGCCGAACCGTCCTGACAGACGTGCGAGAGGGAAACAACGATGGCTGCCGAGACTGCCGCTCATGCCGCGCAATCGTCCGCACACGGCGGCGTCGAGCTCGTTCCCATCGTCATCCTGCTCGCCGCCGCGGTCGTTGCCGTTCCGCTGTTTAAGCGTGCCGGCCTCGGCTCGGTGCTCGGCTACCTGGCTGCCGGCCTCGTTATCGGTCCGTTCGGCCTGAAGCTCTTCTCCGATCCGCAATCGATCCTGCATGTCGCCGAGCTCGGGGTCGTGATGTTCCTGTTCGTGATCGGGCTGGAAATGCAGCCTTCACGGCTTTGGGCGATGCGTGGTGACATCTTCGGCCTTGGCCTGGCGCAGGTGGGGCTATGCATCGCGTTGCTGATCTGCGTTGGCCTGGCCCTGGGCTATCCGGTCTCGCAGAGTTTCGTCGCAGGCACCGGCTTCGTCCTCACCTCGACCGCCATCGTCATGCAGATGCTCGACGAGCGACGCAGCCTGAGCCTGCCCAAAGGCCGCCGCATCGTCGCGATCCTCTTGCTGGAGGATTTGGCCATTGTACCGCTGCTGGCGCTGGTCGCATTCCTCGCTCCCGGCGGCGGACAGGTCGGCCTGACCGAGCGCATCACCACCATCGTGATCGGGCTCGCGGCGATCGGTGTCCTGATCGCAGCCGGACGCTGGCTGCTCGACCCCATGTTCCGGCTGCTCAGCCGGGCGAAAGCGCGGGAGGTGATGACCGCCGCCGCGCTCCTGGTCGTGCTCGGTGCGGCGCTGATCATGCAGGCCGCGGGCCTGTCGATGGCGATGGGCGCCTTCCTCGCCGGGGTGCTGCTTTCGGAGTCCTCCTTCCGCCATCAGCTTGAGGCGGATATTGAACCCTTCCGCGGCGTCCTGCTGGGACTGTTCTTTCTCGGCGTCGGCATGGCACTCGATCTCAGCGTGGTCGCTGCCAACTGGCGTCTGATCGCCATCGCCGTCAGCGCCTACATGATCCTGAAGATCATCGGCATCTATGCGATCGCGCGGTTGTTCCGCGCCAACCACCGTGAGGCGGTCGAACGCGCCGTGCTGATGGCACAAGGTGGCGAGTTCGCGTTCGTGCTTTATGCCGCGGCCACCAGCGTCGGCATCATCGACGGGAACGCGAACGCCATTCTGACGGCGACGATCATCGTCTCGATGGCGCTGACGCCGATCATGATCATTCTGCACGATCGGCTGATGCCCAAAACCTCACCCTCGATGGATGGCATCGAAGCAGTCGAGGGGCTTGAGGCCAATGTGCTGTTGATCGGGTTCGGGCGGTTCGGCCAGATCGTCAGCCAGCCTCTGCTCGCCTATGGCTGCACGATTTCGATCATCGACACGGATACCGACAGGATCCGCACGGCCCGCGATTTCGGCTTCAAGGTCTATTTCGGCGACGGTGCCCGGCTCGATATCCTGCACGCTGCCGGCGCGCATCATGCAAGGATCATCATCATCGCCGTTGAAGACCCGGAAGCCGTCGTGAAGACGACTGAACTGCTGAAGGCAGAGTTTCCCTCGGTGCCGGTGCTGGCACGGGCGTTCGACCGCGAGCACGCTGTCGAGCTGATCCGTGCGGGCGTCGACTATCAGATCAGAGAGACCTTCGAATCCGCACTCACGCTGGCGGCCAAGGGCCTCTCCATGCTCGACATCGATGATCAGGCTGTCGCCGACATCATCACCGATGTCCGCGAACGCGACGCCAAGCGCCTGGAGATCGAAATTACCCAGGACGTCTACGCCTCGCGCGACCATATCCTCGGAAACATGCCGCGAAATGCCGAGCGTATACCTTGACGGCTTAAACCTCGGCTGCCTCGCAGACATCGGCTAGGACCACGCCGAGACGGCGTGCCAAGCCCGGTCGCGGCCGCGATGCAGGATTAATCATGCCGCGGCCATATGCTGGTCTCGCTTGCCCACCACGGGGGAAGCGGACGCAGCATCCAGCATGGTGACGCCGCGGAAGCCGGCACCGAGAAGCTCGTTGCGAACGACGGTCCGGACTTGGTCATCGAGACCGGATACGGTCACGAGAACCGCATGGGCACGCGCCAATACCAATTGCTCCGGAACATCATCCAGCGATCCGGCATCAAGCACGACGTGATCATAGACCTGCATCAGCGCATTGATCGTCACCGCGAGCCGCGGTGCTTGCAGCATCGCCGCGTCCACCTTGCCAGTACCGCTACCGATGATTTGAACGCGCGACATCCGATCCCTGGTGATGATATCGCCGAACGTCGCCGTACCAGCCAGCAGATCGCTCAACCCAGGAGCCGCGGGATCGGTCATCACCGCCTTCAACATGCCTGACCCGGGAGACAGGTCGACCAGTGCAATGTTGGCCTCGCGCGCCATCAGGCGGGCCAGCGTCAACGCCGTCAGAGACGTGCTGGCAAGATCCCCCATGCCGATGACCGTGATCTTGCGTGCGCTCTCACCGAGCGCGCGCAACTCTGCAGCCGCCTTCTCGATACCTTGCGCAGGTTCGGCGCAGTCCGCACGTTTGAACGGAAGGCGCGGCTCGATCTTGGCCTGCGTCGGGACTGCGGCCGGCGCGAGAGCCGTCGCCGCCAAATCGACCTGCGCCGGCTCAGTGGCTCTATCGAACGCCAGTGCTTCACGCGGCGCAGTCATCCTGAGGAGCTCACCGGTCACAATCGTTCCCGCCGACAGCATCAACGTCGCAAGCGTGGCGATCAAAACGATCGGCAGCTTCTTCGGGTAAGCCGGGCTGTTGGACACCAAAGCCTGCGAGATGATGCGCGCATCCGACGGTCCCGTCTCAAGATTTTCGCGCGTAGTGGCCTCGCGGAATTTGGCAAGATAGGATTCCAAGAGATCGCGTTGCGCCTTCGCCTCGCGTTCCAAGGCACGCAGCTGCACATCCTGAGTGTTGGTCGAAACCGCCTGCTTCTTGAGCTGATCGAGATTTGCGCCCATGCTTTCGGCGCGCGCGCCGGCGATGCGCGCATCGTTCTCCAGCGAACGCGACAGTTTGGCGGCCTCATCGCGCAGTTGGCGATCGAGATCGGTGATCTGCGCCCGCAGTTCCTTGATCCGTGGATGGGCATCAAGCAGCGTCGAGGACTGCTCGGCGAGCTGCGCCCGTAACGTCGCCCGTTGCTCCGACAGCCGACGGACCATCTCGGAATTGAGCACTTCTGATGCCTCGATCGGTCGGCCCGACTGCAACATGCTGCGGATCAGTCGCGCTCGCGATTCCGCATCCGATTTCTGCGCGCGGGCGTTGGAGAGCTGCGTGTTGATCTCACCCAACTGCTGATTGGATAGCGACGTATTGTTGGTACCCACGAACAGGCTGGCCTTGCCGCGGAAGTCCTCGACACGTGCCTCGGCCTCCGCGACCTTCTTGCGCAGATCTTCGATTTCGCCAGCTAGCCACTGCCCCGCCGAGCGTGCCTGATCGCGCTTCGCCGCCTGCTGCATGGCCAAATAGCCGTCCGCGATGGAATTGGCCACGCGCGCAGCCAGTTCCGGATCGCGCGACTGAAACTCCACAGCAATGACGCGCGACTTGTCGATCGCAAACACCGATAGTCTCTCGTAATAGGAATCGAGAACCCGCTCCTCGGCGGTCAGCTTGAGCGGATCACGTCCCACGCCGAGCAACGCCAGCACTGCGCGCAATGGCGACAATCCTTGCAACACCGGATCGAACTCCGGCCGCTCGCCCAGTTTGTTTCTCTTGATGATTTCCCGCGCGAGATCACGCGACAGGACGATCTGCACCTGGCTCGCAATCGCCTCGGCGTCCAGATCCCTGCGGTCCTCAAGCCGTTCCACGTTCGGGCGCAGGAAGACATTCTCCCGCCCCTCCACCAGAATGCGCGCTTCCGATTTGTAGCGTGGCGTAATCAGGTTGACGATCATGAAGGACGCGGCTGCAGCGACTGCGGTCGGGATGATCACCCATGCCTTCTTGCGCACCAGCGCTTTCCACACCACGCGCAGATCAAGATCGCCGAGCGGACCCGCGGGCGCTGCCGACTGAGACGGTTTCTGAGGGTGCGTCGTCGTCAACGCGGCGGCGGACGCGGCCGTCGATGGGTTATCGCTCGCGTCCTCGGACTGCCAGAATTTCCAACGCATCGAACGCCCCCACCAGACGCAACCGTCACTTAGACCTGCGGCCGATTACAATCGATTATGGTTGCTGCCGCGTTAATTCACGCGATCCGGCGAATGTCGTGGCAAGTCGCCCGATGCAGGCGTCATATTTTATTAACCAACCAAGCCCTTATAGTCTGGCTTGAATTTTCCAGCGGATTCCCTTCATGCGCACTGGGTGGGTGCCTGCTTCCGGAATTGATCCGGTCATGGCTCGGCGGTTCTCGCGCTGTCCTGGTGCCAGTCTCAATTTGCACGCCGCTCGATCCGAATTTGAAAAATGGCTCCCATCCCCTCTGCCCCTTTGAGAATTCTGCACGCTGTTCGGGCACCGGTCGGCGGCATCTTCCGCCACATCCTCGACCTCGCCAATGGCCAGATCGAGCGAGGCCATCAAGTCGGCATCCTTGCCGACAGCACGACCGGCGGCGAACGCGCCACGGCAGCACTGGCCGAACTCGCACCGCGGCTTGCGCTCGGCGTGCATCGTATCGCGATCCGCCGAGAGCCTCATCCGGCCGATGTACTGGTCTGGCCACAATTTGCCGCGCTGATCCGCCGCATCAAACCAGATGTTCTGCACGGACACGGCGCGAAAGCCGGCGTCTTTATTCGCACGAAAAGCCGCCGCGCCGGCATGATCCGCGTATACACCCCACATGGAGGCTCCCTGCACTACGGCACGGATACGCTGCGCGGGAAGGTCTACGCCGCGTTGGAACGCGCCCTGATGAATCGCACGGACCTCTTCCTGTTCGAAAGCGCATTCGCCCGCAGCACCTACCAGCGGATGATTGGCACACCGAACAGTCTGGTGCGCTGCGTCTTCAACGGCGTGACCGCAGCAGAATTTGATCCGCTGGCGCTCGCCGCCGACGCCACCGATATCGTCTATGTCGGCGAATTCCGTTACATCAAGGGCGCGGATATCCTCGTCGAAGCGATCGCACGCCTACGGGCTTCTGGGCGATCCGTGACCCTCACGCTGGCCGGGGATGGCGAGGAGACGGGAGCCTTGCGCGCCCTTTGCGAGCGCCACGACCTCGGGGCCGCCGTGCGCTTCATCGGCCATGTCCAGGCCCGCCACGGCTTCAGCCAGGGCCGTCTCCTGGTGGTGCCCTCCCGCGGCGACTCCATGCCCTATGTCGTGATCGAGGCGGCAGCCGCGGGCGTTCCGATGCTCGGCGCAAATGTCGGCGGCATTCCGGAGATCTTCGGTCCATTCACGGACGGCCTTGTCCTGTCCAACGATCCGCAGGCACTGGCGGACGCCATCGCCGCGGTTCTAGACGCCCCGGAGCGGGCGTCCGAGCGCGCCAAACAGCTGCGAGAGCGAGTGTTCTCGCAATTCTCGCAGGACGCCATGGTGGAAGGCGTCCTCACCGGATACCGCGAAGCTTTTGCAAATCATTAATGCTTGCTTACCACTGCTAACCGAATATTCCGATTTGCCTGCTACCGCGTGATGGAAGTTCTCCGCCCGCCGGTCGCCGGCTGGCTGGATCGCGATTCCGGACGAAGACCATGGACCCTATCGAGACCCGCGCCATGCTTGAAGCCAGCACCACCGCGGCTGCGGTCGAGACGGCCGGCGAGCCTGGCAAAAAGCCCTGGGTCGAACGGCGGCGGCGACTGACCCCGGCGGCGCTGGCTGTCGTGAACGAAAAGGTCCGTCCAGCCATTTCGCCGGTCGTCATCACCGGCCTCGTGCGCGTGGCCGACTTCCTTCTCATCAGCCTCATCGGCATCGCACTCTACGTCAGCTACGTAGTCCGCGGCAGCGGCTTCTCCTCCTCTTATGTCCTCGCGATTTTCGGCGTGGCCGCGACGGCGGTGATCTTCTTCCAGGCTGCCGATATGTATGACGTGCAGATATTCCGCGGCCAGCTCCGGCAGATGACGCGGATGATCTCGTCGTGGTCGTTCGTGTTCCTCCTGTTCATCGGCATATCGTTCTTCGCCAAAGTCGGCGATACGATTTCGCGCGTATGGCTGTCCTCGTTCTATCTGGTCGGGCTTGCGCTTCTGATCGGCGGGCGCCTGATGCTGCGCTCGCTGGTGCGCCGCTGGGGCCGCGAAGGCCGACTCGATCGCCGCACCGTGATCGTCGGTGCGGACGAGAACGGCGAACAGCTCATCCGCGCCTTGAACGCACAGGCTGACGATTCCGATATCCACGTCCTCGGCGTGTTCGACGACCGCAACGACGATCGGGCGATGGACACCTGCGCAGGCAGCCCGAAGCTCGGAAAGATCGACGACATCGTCGAGTTCGCCCGCCGCACGCGGGTCGATCTGGTGCTGTTCGCCCTGCCGATCTCGGCCGAGGGACGCATTCTAGAAATACTCAAGAAACTATGGGTTTTGCCAGTCGATATTCGCCTCTCCGCCCATACCAACAAGCTGCGGTTTCGCCCCCGCTCCTATTCGTATCTCGGCGAGGTCCCGACCCTCGACGTATTCGAACAACCGATCACCGATTGGGACCTGGTGATGAAATCGTTGTTCGATCGGGTCGTCGGCGGGATCGCGCTACTGGCGTTGTCGCCGTTGCTGCTGCTGGTCGCGATCGCCATCAAGCTCGATAGTCGCGGACCCGTGTTCTTCAAGCAGAAGCGCTTCGGATTCAACAACGAGCGGATCGACGTGTTCAAGTTCCGCTCGCTCTACCACGAGATGGCGGACCCGAGCGCCTCGAAAGTCGTCACCAAGGACGATCCGCGCGTGACCCGCGTCGGACGCTTCATTCGCAAGACCAGCATCGACGAGCTGCCGCAGCTTATCAATGTCGTGTTCAAGGGCAACCTGTCGCTGGTGGGTCCGCGCCCCCATGCCGTGCAGCAAAAGCTGCAGAACCAGCTGTTGGACGAAGCAGTCGATGGTTATTTCGCGCGGCACCGGGTCAAACCCGGGATCACCGGCTGGGCTCAGATCAACGGCTGGCGTGGCGAGGTCGATACGCCGGAGAAGATCCAGCGGCGTGTCGAGTTCGACCTGTATTATATCGAAAACTGGTCCGTGCTGTTCGACGCCTACATCCTGCTCAAGACGCCGATCGCGTTGCTGAAAACCGAGAACGCCTACTAGCACAGCGCAGCGGGAGACGTCGTGACATATCCGGCCGCGCAAGCCCATCCGGTCAGCCCCGTAGCGCCCGGCCTCGCAGCACTCCAACACGCGATGCTGTGGCTGGTCGGCGCCTGCGGCGCGGTCGTGATGATCGAACCGAGCCCCTACGAACTCGCGACGCTATCGGCCTTGATCGTTTTCTTCGCGACCGGCCTCAAGCTGCGCGCGCAGTTCATGCCGCTGCTGTTCCTGCTGATTGCGATGAACATCGGCTACTCTACCTCTGCAGCCTCGGTGCTGGACAAGTCTCCGATCGTCAACTGGATTGCGACATCCTGGTATCTCGCAATCACTGCGATGTTCTTCGCGATCGTTCTCGCCGAGGACACCGAGGCGCGGCTGCATTATCTGCTGCGAGGGTATGTGGTCGGCGCGCTGGTCGCTTCACTGACCGGCATCGGCGGCTACTTCGGCCTGATTCCCGGCGGCTATGATCTGTTTACGCTTTATGGACGCGCCAAAGGCACCTTCAAGGATCCGAACGTGCTGGGCGCATTTCTGATCCTGCCGGCGCTGGTCACGCTGCAGAGTGTCCTGATCGATCGCTTGTCCAAGGCCATGCGCAGCGGAGTTATCCTTTCGATCATCAGCCTGGCGATCCTGCTGTCGTTCTCGCGCGCAGCCTGGGGGCAACTCGTTGCGACATCCGCGTTCGTCGTCGTGATCATGTTCCTGATGAGCAAAAGCCAGAACCAGCGCCTCAGGATTGTCCTGCTGACCTGCCTCGCGGTCGCCGCACTCGCGCTGCTGCTGGTGATTTTGCTGTCGCTCGATTCCACCAGCAATCTGTTCCGCGAGCGGGCGAGCCTCGAACAAAGCTACGACAGTGGCCGCTTCGGTCGGTTCGGCCGCCACATCCTCGGCGCGCAGATGGCCCTCGATCTACCCTTCGGCATCGGCCCGCTGCAATTCACGCGCTATTTCCCCGAGGACACTCACAATTCGTTCCTCAACGCCTTCATGTCCGGCGGCTGGATCGCCGGTGTCTGTTATCCGGCTCTGGTCCTGACGACGGTGATCTTCGGCCTTCGCTATCTGTTCGTGGAGGTGCCGTGGCGGCGCGGCTACATCGCCGTGCTCGCCGCCTTCCTCGGCACCGTGGCGGAGAGCTTCATCATCGACACCGACCATTGGCGCCATTTCTTCCTGCTGATCGGAGCGATGTGGGGCATGTTCGCCGCTGCGCAGATCGCGATGTGGCGACGGACCCAGGCTGGCCGCGCCGCGACTGGCTGAAGCTCCACAACGCATCGTTGACAGAACACCGTTCACAAAGACGTGCGGGACACGGCCACCTCCGCACGCGGCTGCGGATGCGGCTGCGACCGATTTGCGTATCGTCGGCAATGGCCCTTGAGGCTGAACCTTCCGCTTCCTACGTTTTCTCGATCGACGTACGAGCCGAGGGGATATGTCCATGCTGATCGGCGTTCCGAAGGAAATCAAGGACAACGAATTTCGCGTAGGTCTCACACCCTCCTCGGTGGCAGAACTCGTGCAGAACGGACACACCCTCTTCGTCCAATCCGGCGCAGGTATCGGCTCGGGGATCGCCGACGATGAGTATGTCGCCGCTGGAGCGACGATCGCCGCGACATCCGCCGAGATCTTCGAGCGTGCAGACATGATCGTGAAGGTCAAGGAGCCGCTGCCGCCGGAACGCGCGCTGTTGCGGCCCGGACAGATTCTGTTCACCTATCTTCATCTCGCGCCCGATCTCCGACAGACCAAGGAGCTGATCGCCTCGCGGGCCACTTGTATCGCGTATGAAACCGTGACCTCACCGTCAGGCGGATTGCCGCTTCTGATGCCGATGTCGGAGGTCGCAGGCCGTCTCGCGCCGCAGGTGGGAGCGCATTGCCTCGAAAAGGAGGCCGGCGGACGCGGCGTGCTGCTCGGCGGTGTGCCAGGGGTACCCGCGGCCGACGTCATCATTCTCGGCGGCGGCGTCTCCGGGACCCATGCGGCCACCATCGCGCTCGGCATGGGAGCCAACGTCACCCTAGTCGATCGCAATCCAGATGCTTTGCGCCGGCTGGCCTTTCACTTCGGCACCGGCGTTCGCACGATCTTCTCCACCCGTTCGGCCATCGCAGAGATCGTCAAACGCGCCGACCTTTTGATTGGCGCCGTGCTGGTGCCAGGCGCCGCAGCGCCGAAGCTGGTCACGCGCCAGATGGTTGCGACCATGAAGCCGGGCGCGGTGATCGTCGATATTGCCATCGACCAGGGCGGCTGCTGCGAGACGTCACGCCCAACCACGCATTCCAACCCGACCTATGTGGTCGATGGCATCGTCCATTACTGCGTCACCAACATGCCGGGCGCGGTCGCACGCACCTCGACATTCGCGCTGAACAACGCGACATTGCCGTTCATCCTCGCGCTGGCCGGCAAGGGATTGAAGACGGCAATGGCGGATGATCCTCATCTCCGCGCGGGGCTTAACATCCATGCCGGTCGCATCACCTGCAAACCGGTTGCCGAGGCGCACGGACT
Organism: Afipia sp. P52-10; assembly: GCF_000516555.1. Classification (NCBI taxonomy): domain Bacteria; kingdom Pseudomonadati; phylum Pseudomonadota; class Alphaproteobacteria; order Hyphomicrobiales; family Nitrobacteraceae; genus Afipia; species Afipia sp. P52-10. The sequence continues at coordinate 826,012 of NZ_AZSJ01000007.1, forward strand.
GGAGTGGGCGCCGGCCGAAACGGCGCTGAATGCTCCGCCCATTGCGATGGTCAGCTGACGCCACACATCGTTCTCGGTCTCCTCATTCGTTTCAACATCTGGAACGCACGTGGCTGCGGCGCAGGGGCCGCGTGACAGCCGTCGCCGGCGCCACTATGACGATGCGATCAATAACTGGAGGAACAGGCGCATGAACCGCCGAGAGATACTTGCTGCGATGAGCGGCGCGATGCTGACGCCGCTGGCTACATCCGGCGCCCTTGCGGACACGTATCCGTCACGACCGATCAAGATCATCGTGCCGTTCGGTCCCGGAGGCTCCGGCGACATTTCGGCGCGCCTGATCGGCAAGCAGATCGAGGACCGCACTGGCCAGCCCGTGGTGATCGACAATCGTCCCGGCGCGAACGGCATCGTTGGGACAGTCGGTGTGAAGACAGCGCCGCCGGACGGCTACACCGTGCTGCTGATCACGACCAGCACACACGCCGCCAATACCAGCCTGGTGAAGAACCTGCCCTACGACCCGGCTCAGGATTTCATCGTCGTCGGCTTCTTCCGCTCCAGCGGCACCTATCTGCTGGTGCGTCCGCAATCGCCGTACCGCAACCTGCAGGACTTCATCGACGCGGCGAAGAAGGCGCCCGGCAAGCTGACATTCGGCTACTTCAACGCCTCCTCGCGCACGCCGCCAGAATACCTCAGCCGTCTGGCGAAGATCGAACTGCAGGCGATTCCTTATCGCGCGATCTCGNATGCCGTCGNCGATCTGATGAGCGGCGAGATCGATTGCCTCTTCATCGATACCACCGCCTCCACCCAGTACATCAAGAACGATCAGCTTCGCCCGATCGCGATCACGCGGCAGACGCGTTCGAAGCAGACGCCGGATGTGCCGACCGTCGCCGAGACGTTTCCAGGCTTCTCGCTGACAGGCTTCCTTGGCATGGCGGTGCCCGCCGGCACACCGCCGGACGTAACGGAGAAGCTGAACGCGTTGATCAATCAGGCACTCACGGTACCAGATGTGCAGAAGCGGATGGACGAGTTCGGCCTTGCCTATGACCAGATGAATCTCACGCAATGCGCCGAAGAGGTGAAGCAGGAACGCGAACGCTGGGTGGAATACACCCGCGTCGCCGGTATCCAGCCGGAATAGCCGCGATCACGGCCTGAAATCCGTCGCTCTGACAAAGCTTGCAAAGCTCGAAGCTTGTGAATGGTCGGAGCGGCGGGATTCGAACCCACGACCCCTAGTCCCCCAGACTAGTGCGCTAACCGGGCTGCGCCACGCTCCGTACCTTCGGTCATGATCCTGCGGAACTCGAGCCGAACTCCGCCTTGGAGGGATATCATGCCCGACAAGACCCGTTCCTCTACCGTCGTTAGCCCGCCGGCGCAAGCCGCCGGACGCGCGCCACACGGGATTTGACCGGGTCATAAATCCGACAGCCGTGTCTTGCCGCTAGCTTGCCTTCATCGCAGCGTCCAGCAGCCGCCTGCATTCCAGAAGCTCGTCTAAGACCGCGCGCAGCTTGACGGCGTTCTGCTCGTTAAGTTGCGCCGGTTCGGACAAGGTCTCAGCCAGCGTCGAGGACTGCGGCGCGCGATGCTGCCGCGCCGCATCGATCCAGGACGATATCGCCGACGGCAATTCGTGCGCGGCTTCGCCGATATCATCGCCATCACCGGCCTCGAAATCGTCGGTGAGTTCCTCGCTCACCGCATCCCGCAGCAAATCCTCGTGGTCGGGCTCGTCGTCAGCCATCTGCGGCATCGGCGGGACAGTACCGGCCTGCCAGTTCTGAACGGACTTGACGCCCTGCTCGCGTAAAATCCGCTGCACGCCGCGGATAGTGTATCCCTGCCCGTAGAGCAGGTGGCGAATGCCGCGAAGCAGATTGACGTCTTCCGGCCGGTAATAGCGGCGGCCGCCCGAGCGCTTCATCGGCTTGATCTGGCTGAAGCGGCTTTCCCAAAATCTCAAGACATGCTGAGGCACATCGAGGTCGTCGGCAACTTCACTGATCGTCCTGAATGCATCCGGTGCCTTATCCAAAGGCCCGCTCCCCGCGATATCTCAGTTCATTCCGCCTTGTCGCCGTCGACCTGCTGTCCGTTGATCCGCTGCTTGAGAATCGCCGACGGCTTGAAGACCATAACGCGACGGGGCGAAATTGGCACCTCCGTACCCGTTTTCGGGTTGCGGCCGATGCGCTGCCCCTTGTTGCGGACAATGAACGAGCCGAAGGACGACAGCTTCACCGTCTCGCCCTTTTCAAGGCAATCGGTGATCTCCTTCAGCACCAATTCGACGAACGCGGACGACTCGGTCCGCGACAAGCCAACTTTCTGATACACGGCTTCGCACAAGTCGACCCGTGTGACGGTCTTTCCGGTTCCGGACATCGCCTGCCCCACTCAACGGCGAAAACTGAACTAAGCTAAGAACTTACCGAGCTAGCGTCAACACCGGCGAAGGTTCAAACGCAGCCGGCGCCCCATGTCAACCTGTAAGCACACGTTGGAACCGGTCACCAGCGAAGCAGCACCGAGCCCCAGGTGAAGCCGCCCCCCATTGCTTCAAAGAGAATCAAATCGCCGCGTTTGATCCGACCGTCCTGCACGGCGGTACAGAGCGCGAGCGGTATCGACGCGGCCGAGGTGTTGCCGTGCTGATCGACGGTCAGCACCACTTTCTGCGGCGCAATATGCAACTTCTGCGCAGAGGCGTCGATGATACGCTTGTTGGCCTGGTGCGGCACCAGCCAGTCGATGTCATCGGCGGTGATGCCGGTCGCCTTGAACGCATCGTAGATGACATCGGTAATCATACCGACCGCATGCTTGAAGACCTCCTTGCCTTCCATGCGCAGGTGACCGACCGTCTGCGTCGAGGATGGTCCGCCATCGACGTAGAGCTTGGCCTTGTGCCGCCCGTCGGATCGCAGGTGCGAGGTCAGAACGCCGCGGTCCGATGTTGCCCCGGGCTGCTGCTGGGCTTCGAGCACGACCGCGCCGGCCCCGTCGCCGAACAGCACGCAGGTCGTGCGATCTTCCCAGTCGAGAATGCGTGAAAACGTCTCGGCGCCGATCACCAGCGCCCGCTTGTGCGATCCCGAACGCAGGAAATTGTCGGCCGTCGCCATCGCAAAGACGAATCCGGAGCACACCGCCTGCAGGTCGAACGCCACGCCATGGGTGATACCGAGGCCGTGCTGAATCTCCACCGCGGTCGCTGGAAACGTGTTGTTCGGCGTCGAGGTGGCGAGGATGATCAGGTCGATCGACTGCGCATCGACGCCAGCGTTGGCGAGCGCCGCCTGCGCGGCCTTGATACCCAAATGCGAGGTGAACTCCCCCTCGGCCGCGATATGACGCTGACGAATACCGGTGCGCTGCACGATCCATTCGTCGGTCGTGTCGATCCGTTGCGCAAGCTCGGAATTGGTTACGATCCGCTCCGGCAGGTAGGAGCCGCAGCCGAGCACAACCGAGCGGGTAACAGTCACGAAGTAGCCTCCTGGACGAGCGGAGCAAAACCGAGCTCGCCGCCGTCGCGTTTGAGTGTTTGATTGATCTTGGTCAGGAGATCGTAGCGGACCATGTCGTAGCCGACGTCCACGGCCGACGCAAAGCCCTCGGCGTCGGTGCCGCCATGGCTCTTGATGACGATGCCGTTCAGTCCGAGGAAGACGCCGCCATTGACCTTGCGCGGATCCAGCCTGTCGCGCAGCGCCTGGAAGGCATTGCGTGCGAACAGGTAACCGATCCGCGAACGCCAGGTCCGGCTCATGGCGCCGCGCAGATATTCCCCGATCTGCCGCGCCGTACCCTCGGCGGCCTTCAGCGCGATGTTACCGCTGAAGCCCTCAGTGACGATGACATCAGCGGCGCCCTGCCCGATGCCGTCGCCCTCGACGAAACCGACGAAGTTCAGGTGAGGCGGATTCAGCTTGCGCAGCAATTCGGCTGCCTCGCGCACCTCCTCCACGCCCTTGACCTCTTCCGTGCCGATATTGAGCAATCCGACCGTAGGCCGATCGAGGTCGAACAGCACCCGCGCCATCGCACTGCCCATGATCGCCAGCACCGCCAGATGCTGCGCATCGCCGCCGATCGACGCACCGACATCGAGCACCACCGATTCACCGCGCACCGTCGGCCACACGGCCGCGATCGCCGGGCGATCGACCCCTGGAAGCGTGCGCAGGTTGAAGCGAGCCATCGCCATCAGCGCACCGGTGTTTCCCGCCGACACCACGGTATCGGCCTCGCCGCGCCTGACTGCATCGATCGCGAGCCACATCGATGAGGTCTTCCGGCCCCGCCGCAGCGCCTGACTGGGCTTGTCGTCCATCCGCACGGCGACGTCGGTATGGACGACGCGGGTCACGGCCTTCAGCGCCGGCAGCTTGTCCAATTCCCGGCCGATCTGCGTCTCGTCGCCGAACATCACGAACTCGGTGTCCGGATGCCGCTTGAGCGAGATCGCCGCCCCCGGAACGACCACTGGAACGCCAAAGTCGCCGCCCATGGCATCCAGCGCAATTCGAACCTTATTGGGCATGTACGATCCGAGAACCTTGTAACGAGGGCCGGGCCAGGAGCCTGCCTGCTTATTGATCGGGCGGCGACAATACCGTGTCCATGCGCTGTGACAACAGCGCCGGGGCCGCCGCAGCCCTCATTTGTCGTTGGATTTCTTCGGTTTTGAGGCCGAATCAGGCGCCTTCAGCTTGGCCAGGGCCGCGAATGGATGGTCTTCCGGATCGGCAGGGGTCACGACCGGCTCGAAAACAGCCCCGGCCTTGCGCGGATAGGGATCAAGCCCCAGCATCAGGAATTCCGTGGCCAGTGTCCCAAGGTCGATCGCCCCATTGACGATCGGCTCCGGCGGGTCATCTTCGGCAACAGCGTCCTCATCTTCCTCGCCGTCCTGCGGCAACACTGGGGCTTCGCCCGTGTCCGACGCGAACGTCACGTCGACCGGCTCGTCCACCTCGTTCAACAGCGGCTCCAGTGTGACGACGCAGGTCTGGCCGACAGTCCCCAGCACCTGCCCCGTGACGATGACCTGATCGCCGCTCGTCGGATAAAGATCAAAGGAGGCACTCAGGCGTGGCAGCTCGCGCAGGCCTGCAAGAGCTGCAATGGCCTGGCGCTCCGCCTCCCCGGCCTCGATCTCCCGATGCAAACCGCTCGGGGGGATCTCAGCGACCGGCACGACGACGTGCCATGGCCAGGATTTGGTTGCCGTCTTCTCGGTCACTGGATCTGCTCCTTGGCGACGGGCGCAGTTGGAGCGGGAAAAGCCCAGTCCGCACTTTGCAGACGATCGGCATCGAACGATTCCAGTTCGGCGATCACGCCCATGGCATAGGCCGTCAGCGGTTCAGCCTTTGCAGCATCCGTTGAAATCAGAACGTTACGCGCGATCGCCGCGGCCAGATCATCGCGCCCGGCCTCGAAAGCCAGATCGTAGGCCCCGGTCCGTCCATAAAAGGCCTCGGCAAAACCGAGCATCTTTTTCGGCACCGTGAGATCGCCAATGCCCATCTCGCGCAGGTTCGCATCCATGTCGCTGCAGAACTGGTCAAACAGTCCCTGCGACAGGATGGTTCCTCCCTCGATGCCGCGGAGGCGACGCAGGACCATCCACAGGTGCAGAACGATCATGTCGAAACGCCCATTAACCGTATCCGGCACGCCGTAAGTCTCGTAGAACGTCGGCAATCGCGCCTGCGCCACGATCATGCCATAGATCGCTTCAATGGTGGCTGGCGGGGAGCCGGCGCGGGATGTCGCTCGGGTTTTGGAACGGTTGAACGGCCAAAGCATCAGGGATTTCCGGAACTTGGCCGGCGCGCATCCATCGGGGATGCGATAGCCAGCATGTATACACTCTGCCCGGTACGCCAACGCCCGGGCTGTGGCAAGACAGGACGCGGCCCGGGGGGCCGCCGGGGACAAGGATTCGCTAGATAATGACCAGCAGGGGCTTCCTGGCCGATCTTACGAACTCTTTTGCTCAAACGACGGTGTCGATTTCCGGCCGGGTCCGCTACGCAGCGATTCTTGCCCTCACCTGCGTCGCCTTGGGCGGCTGCGCCGAACAGTTCCAGAAGGGCTACATCCTGCCCGATGGGGCGCTCGAACAGATTCCGATCGGCGCTAGCCAGGATCAGGTGCTGATCGTGCTCGGCACCCCGTCCACAGTTGCCACCCTGAACGGTGAGGTTTTCTATTACATCTCGCAGCGGACCCAACGCCGGGTCGCCTTTATGGATCAAAGTGTAACAGACCAGCGTGTTCTCGCCGTCTATTTCGACAAGAACCGCCAAGTCCAGCGTATCGCCAATTACGGCCTGCAGGACGGCAAGCTGTTCGACTTCATCAGCCGCACCACTCCGACCAGCGGTCAGGAGATCAGCTATCTAACACCGATCTTCCGCCTGATCGGCGGCTCGTCGCGCTGACGGTCAAAAGCCTATTCTGATGAAGACCGCCGGCGACCTTCGCTGAGCCAAATCAGACTTTCGTGCAAGGGAGCGCCGCTTGTCGGCGTCCGCCCCCCTCCATTAGTGTTGCGCCCTCTATAAAAACAACCAGAGGGAAGACACGTGACCAAGCCGATATCGAGGAGAACCCTGCTCGCCAGTACGGCAGCGCTGGCGGCGAGCGCGACCGTTCCACGGTCGGCGGAGGCGGCCGACTGGCGGCCGACGGAGACCGTCCGCATCATCGTGCCAGCAGCACCAGGCGGCAGCACGGATGTCATGGGCCGCTACCTCGCCCAGCACCTGCAGATGGCCTGGGGCCAATCCTGTGTCGTCGAGAACCGCGCTGGCGGTGGTGGCACCATCGGCGTCGCCGAAGTGGCCCGCTCGAAGGGAGATGGCCATACCATCCTGATCGGCAATCCGGGCCCCAACGCAGTGGCCTACAGCATCTTCCGTACGCTGCCGTACAAATCCGAACAGTTGCAGCCTGTCAGCAACATGATCCGGATTCCCAACATCATTTCCGCGACGGCATCGACGCCGGTGAAATCGATCCCGGAACTGATCGCCTTCTTGAAGGCCAATCCGGACAAGCTCACCTATGGCACATCCGGCGTGGGCCAGAGCCCGCACCTGACCGCCGTCTGGTTCATGCAGCTCACCGGCCTGAAGATGACGCATGTGCCGTTCCGCGGCGCCGGCCCGGCGCTGACGGCGGCGCTCGGCGGCCAGATCGACATCCTGTTCGACAACCTCTATCCGAGCCTGCCGCAAGCCAAGGACGGCAAGCTGAAGGCGCTTGCCGTGACGACACCGGAGCGCAGCTTCCAGGCGCCGGAGATCCCGACAATGAAGGAAAGCGCACCCGAGTTGAAGAATTTCGACGTGTCGTCCTGGTTCGGCGTATTCCTGCCCGCCGGCGCACCGCAACCGGTGCTCGATGCGTTGAATGGCGAAGTGAAGAAGCTGCTCGAACGCGAGGACATCAAGAAGAACCTCAACGGCATGGGTGCGGTCCCCGACTACGGGACGCCCGCGCAGTTCTCAGCCTTCGTGAAAGCCGAGACCGACAAATTCGGCGAGATCATCCGCAAGGAAGGCCTGCAGATGGACGTCAACTGACGCTCATCGCATTCGCTCGCATCGGCCTGAAAAGAAAAACCCCGCGGCCTGCACCGCGGGGTTTGTGTTTCCAGCGCGACTGCTCAGTGCGCGAGGATCGCGAGCAGCAACAGCGCGACGATGTTGGTGATCTTGATCATCGGATTGACGGCCGGACCGGCCGTGTCCTTGTAGGGATCGCCAACGGTGTCGCCGGTCACGGCCGCCTTATGGGCGTCCGAACCCTTGCCACCGTAGTTGCCGTCCTCGATGTACTTCTTGGCGTTGTCCCAGGCGCCCCCGCCCGAAGTCATCGAAATCGCGACGAACAGGCCGGTGACGATCACGCCGAGCAACATCGCGCCAACCGCAGAGAACGCCGCCGACTTGCCGGGAGCGCCGCCGCCCGCGATGAAGTAGATCGCAAAGTAGACGACGATCGGCGACAGCACCGGCAGCAGCGACGGCACGATCATCTCTTTGATCGCGGCCTTGGTCAGCAGATCGACGGCCTTGCCGTAATCCGGCTTGTCCTTGCCCTGCATGATGCCTGGCTTCTCGCGGAACTGACGGCGCACCTCCTCGACGATCGCGCCGGCGGCGCGGCCGACGGCCGTCATGCCCATCGCGCCGAACAGGTACGGCAGCAAGCCGCCGAACAGCAGGCCGACGACGACATACGGGTTGTTCAACGAGAAGTCCGGCGCGACGCCCGCGAAGTACTTGTTCTGCGCGGAGTTCGCGATGAAGAACTTCAGATCCTCGTTGTAGGCCGCAAACAGCACCAGCGCACCGAGACCGGCGGAGCCGATCGCGTAGCCCTTGGTCACCGCCTTGGTGGTGTTGCCAACGGCATCCAGTGCGTCGGTCGACTTGCGAACCTCCTTCGGCAGGCCGGCCATTTCGGCGATGCCGCCGGCGTTGTCGGTCACCGGCCCGAACGCGTCGAGCGCAACGATCATGCCTGCCAGCGCCAGCATCGTCGTGGTGGCGATGGCGATGCCGAACAGACCCGCGAGGCTATAGGTGATCAGGATGCCGGCGATGATGACGATGGCCGGAAGTGCCGTGGCCTCCATCGAGATCGCGAGGCCCTGGATCACGTTGGTCCCGTGGCCGGTCACCGACGAGGCGGCGATCGACTTCACCGGACGATAGTCGGTGCCGGTGTAGTACTCGGTGATCCAGATGATCAGGCCGGTGACGGCGAGACCGACGATGCCACACTCAAACAGCGCCAGGCCGGTATACGAGACACCGGCCAGCGGGCCGAAGCCGACCAGATAGTAGATCGCCGCGCCGACACCGATGAGCGACAGAATACCGGTTGCGATCAGCCCCTTGTACAGCGCCCCCATGATCGACTGGCTTGCACCGAGCTTCACGAAGAAGGTGCCGATGATGGAGGTGATGATGCAGACACCGCCGATGGCGAGCGGAAGTGTCATCATGTTGGCCAGCAGCGGCGACTTCGCAAAGAAGATCGCCGCGAGCACCATGGTCGCGACCGCCGTCACCGCATAGGTCTCGAACAGGTCGGCGGCCATGCCGGCGCAGTCACCGACATTGTCGCCAACGTTGTCGGCGATGGTCGCCGGATTGCGCGGATCGTCCTCCGGGATGCCCGCTTCCACCTTGCCCACCAGGTCGCCGCCGACGTCCGCACCCTTGGTGAAAATGCCGCCGCCGAGACGGGCGAAGATCGAGATCAGCGATGCGCCGAACCCGAGCGCCACCAGGGAATCGATGACGACACGGTCGCTTGGTGCGAGCCCGCGCCCCTGGGTCAGATAGATGAAGTACAGCGTCACGCCGAGCAGCGCGAGACCCGCCACCAAGAGACCGGTGATCGCACCGGCCTTGAAGGCAAGTTCAAGGCCGCCCGCGAGCGACTTGGTCGCAGCCTGTGCGGTGCGGACGTTGGCCCGCACCGACACGTTCATGCCGATGAAGCCCGCTGCCCCCGACAGCACGGCGCCGATCAGGAAGCCGACGGCGACCAGGATGCCGAGGAAGTAAGCCAGCAGCACGAAGATGACGACGCCGACGACGGCGATGGTCAGATACTGGCGGCGGAGATATGCCTGGGCCCCTTCCGAGACCGCCGCGGCGATTTCCTTCATGCGGTCAGTGCCCGCGTCGGCCCTCAGCACCGACGATGTCGCCCAGACGGCGTACAAAACCGAAAGCGCCCCGCAGAGCACGATCACCCACAAAGCTGTCATGGAAGTTGCCTCGACCCCTGTAAATTATATCTTTTTATCCGGCCCTGCCCCGCGGTCGGCGGAAACAGGCGGAGGCCCAACCCTGACATAATCAGTGAAATGCCCCCAAAACCGGCGCGGACCATGCCAAAATCGGTGTTGGGACGCAATGCGCGGTACGGATGAGACCCTATGGGCCGGCCGAGCGTCGGCTCATGACTGCGTAGAAACCGCGCAGGATCAGCGTGAAACGGCGAAATCCGCCTGCGGACACCCGTTTAGAAGTGGCTGTAGGAACCGCGATTCAGCGCGATCGCCGCGCCGTCCGCGGCGACGAATTGAACCGGATCGCTGCCGGAACGAATCACGCCGATGGCTGTGGCGGCAAGGCCTGCGGATTCGGCCGCTTGCCTGAACGCGGCAAGCCGTGGCGGCGGCACGGTGCAGAGCACCTCGTAGTCGTCTCCGCCGGTCACCAGCGCTTCCAGCGTCATGGCTTTCGCTGCCAGCGCAGCCCTCGCAGCCTGTGACAGGGGAACATCGGCGAGCCGGACATCGGCCGACACGTTCGACGCGCGGCAGAGCTTCGCAAGATCACCCGCAAGCCCGTCCGAGACGTCCATGGCAGCGCTGGCATGGTCGCGCACGGCGGCCGCTATCCCGACGCGCGGTTGCGGCACGCGATAGCGCGCGACAAGCGCCTCACCGTCGGCGGCAGAAAGACCTGACAGGCGCTGCTGCAACACGGCGAGGCCTAACGTCGCGTCGCCGATGCAGCCAGTCACAACGATCGCATCGCCATCGCGCGCGCCGGAACGGCGGACCATGGCCTGCGGCGGCACACGGCCGAAGGCCGTAACCGAGACCATGAGCGGCCCCGGAGTCGCTACCGTATCACCGCCCAGCAAGGGACAGTTGAAGGCCTCCGCATCCCCGCCCAAAGCCTGCGCGAAGGGCGCGAGCCACGCATGGTCGGCTCGCCGCAACGCCAACGTCAGAACGAAGCCCGCGGGCTCGGCTCCCTTTGCCGCCAAATCGGAAAGGTTCACGCGCAACGCTTTGCGCGCAATCGTGTCCGGCGGATCGTCAGGCAGGAAATGGACGCCTTCGACGATGGCGTCGGTGGTCACCACAAGGTCGTGCGTCGAGCCTTTCAGAATCGCCGCATCATCGAGCAGACCGAAAGCGCCGGGATCGACCGCGAGCGGCTTGAAATAGCGCGCAATCAGATCATCCTCGCCGGACCCGCCGCCTGAACCTGGGCTCTGCGCGGCCGCCATGACCTGGCCTAGCCGTCCGACCGCGCGAATTCGTCGGCCCGGAAACGCCGCGCGAGTTGATCAAGCACCGCATTCACCATGCCGGTCTCCTCGCGATCAACGAAGGCGTTCGCGACATCGACGTACTCGGTCACCACCACCCGCGCCGGCACATCCTTGCGATGTTCGAGCTCGTAGGCACCGGCACGCATCACTGCGCGGATGATCGCATCGATCCGCTTCAGCGGCCATCCCTTCGCCAGCGCGTCATCGACCAGCGGATCGAGCTTAGTCTGGTCCCGCACGACGCCGGAGACGACATCGCGAAAGAACGCAGCCTCGGCGGGCAGGTACTTGTCCCCCTCCACTTCGTTGCCGAGCCAGTGACTCTCGAATTCGGCGAAGATGTCGTTCAAGCCGGCGCCGGCGATATCCATCTGATAAAGCGCCTGGACTGCCGCCAGCCGCGCAGCGCCGCGACGGTTGGCCTTTTTCAGCGGGTCGTTAGCGGCCATCGCGCTGCCGGTCCCTGATCATCTGGTCGAGGCGCGGCTGCAGGCGGCGCTTGATCCGCATCATCGCCACCGCGGCGCGCGCCGCATCGCCCCCCTTGTTGAGGTCGTCGGCCCGCGCGCGCGCCCAAGCCTGTTCCTCGGTGTTCACTGTGATGATGCCATTGCCGAGCGGCAATTTCCGGGCGATCGACAGGTCCATCAGCCCGCGGGAAGATTCCATCGACACGATCTCGAAATGGATCGTTTCGCCACGGATCACGCAGCCAAGAGCCACTACGGCATCGTACGGCCGCCCTGCGCGGTCGGCCGCATCGATGGCAATCGCCGTGGCAGCCGGGATTTCCAGGGCTCCTGGAACGGTAATCAGATCGTGGGTGACGCCCGCCGCCTTCAGTTCCGCGACCGCGCCTGCCAGCAGCGCATCCTGGATATCGTCATAAAAACGGGCCTCGACGATCAGGGCATGCGAGCCGGAGATGTCGGTCGGGTCTTTCAAAGGTGCGCGGCGTGGATCGGCCATGATCTCGCTTGTTTCGGTTCGACAGGGGATTGGCAGGCGTTTTAGTCCGATGCACGCCCAAATCCAAGCGCCATGCTCACTTCATTTCCGTCAGCCGCGCCGCATAGCGCGCCATCAGATCAACCTCGATGTTGATGTCCGTTCCGGCATCCCAGGATTCCAGCGTGGTTACCGAAAGCGTGTGCGGAATGATCAGCACCGTGAAGCGCTCGTCATCGACGGTATTGACGGTCAACGATACGCCATCCAGCGTGATCGAGCCCTTCGGCGCGATGAAGCGGGCAAGTTCGCGTGGCGCCCGCAATGTGAAGCGCGCCATGTCCGGCAGATTCTCCCGCGACAGCACGGTCGCGATGCCGTCGGCGTGGCCGGCGACGATGTGCCCGCCAAGCTCGTCGCCGATCTTCAGCGCGCGTTCGAGGTTGAGGCGGGTGCCGACACGCCAGCCCTTGGCCGTGGTCATGCCGAGCGTTTCCGCCGCGGCGTCCACGTCGAACCAGGTCCTGTCGCCCTCCGTTCCCGAGCCGACCACCGTCAGGCAGACGCCATTGCAGGCGATCGAGGCACCATCAGCGATGGTGCTCTGGTCATAACGGCAAAGGATGCGCAGCCGGTGCAACTGCCCCTGCGCCACCTGCTTCAAAGTGGCGATCTCGCCAACGTCGGTCACAATTCCAGTAAACATCACGCCCGCTCGTAGATTGTCAGTGTGTCACGTCCCAGCGTCTCGCTAGCACGAACCCGGTAGCGCGGCGACTGCGTCACCGCCGCCAGCGGCAGGCGATCCAGCGGAGCGATCCCATCAGCTCCGATCGTCACCGGGCTCCGGTACAGCCAGATCTCGTCCGCGAGATCGCGCTGAACGAACGACGCCGCAACCCGCGCTCCGCCTTCGACCATCAAACGCGAGATACCGCGCCGGCCCAATTCCTGCAGCACCGCGTTCAGATCGACGCCCTGCTCGGTTTCAGCCACACGAATGATCTCGGCGCCCTCCGCCGCCAGCACCGTTGCGTTCGACGGCTCGCCGCCGCTGCCGGCGAAAATCCACAGCGGATGCTTGCGGGCCGTGCGCGCGAGATAGCCATCACGCGGCAGCCGCAGATGACGGTCGAGGATGACGCGGACCGGCGAACGCGGCTCCATCCCCGGCAGACGGCAGTTCAATTGCGGATCGTCCGCGAGCGCCGTGCCGACGCCGATCAGAATCGCATCGCTCTGCGCGCGGAACATGTGTACGCGGTTGCGCACCTCTTCGCCGGTGATCGCCACCGGACGCCGACCAGCCGCGCCGATCTTCTCGTCGGACGAAAGGGCAAGCTTAAGGGTGACGTAGGGCCGCCCCTCGGTGATGCGGCGGATGTGGCCGGCGTGATCGTGACGCGCCTCCTCCGCGCAGACCCCGACATCCAGCGCAACGCCGGCGGCGCGGATCCGTTCGTGGCCGCGCCCGCCCACATCCGGATTCGGGTCCTCGATGGCGCTGACCACCCGGGCAACACCGGCGGCAACGATCGCGTCCGCACAAGGCGGTGTCTTCCCATAATGCGAGCATGGCTCCAGCGTGACGTAAAGCGTCGCCCCCCGCGCCTGCGCGCCGGCCTGCGCCAGCGCCTGGGTTTCCGCATGCGGCCGGCCACCGTCGTGGGTCCAGGCCCGCCCCAGCACCACGCCGTCCTTGACGACCACCGAACCAACCGACGGATTAGGCCAGGTCCGGCCCAGACCGCGCCGGCCCAGCGCCAGGGCCAGTTGCATGAAACGATGATCGTCGGATTCAGACACAGCGTGACTTTACAGAGGTTTACGAAGGAAGGATTAGACGTTCTCTTAGCGCCTGCAACGGCCAACGTCCCGCATGAAAATGGGGAGTAGCCATTCCGGATCAAGCATCGCGCCGCCGGATCAAGCATCGCGGCCCGACGCCGTTATGGCTTTCGTGTTCACTAAGACCGCCAACCAGCTCTGATGGTTTCACCGACAGATCTCCGGCGGTTTCCACCGCCAATCCATATGGCCAGCCAGTGGCGTCCGGGATTATTTGCGGAGCGGAATTGGCCCGTCCTCGTCCTCGCTCGACAGCTCGCCAAGTACCGCCTTGAAGTCGTTCGCCTCGCGGAAATTGCGATAGACCGAAGCGAAGCGCACATAGGCGACGTCGTCGAGCTGGCGCAAATGCTCCATCACGATCTCGCCGATCGCCTCCGAGGAGATTTCCGATTCGCCGCCGCTCTCCAGCTCGCGCACGACCGAGGACACCATTTTCTCGACCAGCTCAGGATCGACCGGCCGCTTGCGCAGCGAAATCTGCACCGAGCGCATCAGCTTGTCGCGGTCGAACGGCACCCGCCGGCCATTGCGCTTGATCACCGTCAGATCGCGGAGCTGAACCCGCTCGAACGTCGTGAAGCGGAAATTGCACGTCACACAAACGCGACGGCGCCGGATGACGGCTGAATCCTCAGCCGGACGCGAGTCCTTAACCTGGGTGTCGAGACTTGAGCAATTCGGACAGCGCATAACGTGCTTTGACGATTGATTCCCCGGATATCAGATAAGCTTAGAGCATGATCCGGAACAGGGGGAACCCGTTTGCGGATCATGCTCCACGAAAACATTTGCGGCACGGAAATAAGTCCGCAAACCCAAACTCTTAGCCGTAGATCGGGAAGCGATCCGTCAGCTCCTTCACCCGCTGCTTGATCGCGGCTTCGACCAGCGGCGCCTTGCCGTCCTGCGATTGGGCCACCGCGCTGAGCACCTCGGCCATCATCTCGCCGACCTGCTTGAACTCGGCGACGCCGAAGCCCCGCGTGGTGGCCGCCGGCGTGCCGACGCGGATGCCGGAGGTGACCATCGGTTTCTCGGTGTCAAACGGAATGCCGTTCTTGTTGACCGTGAGCCCCGCCCGGCCAAGCGCCTTCTCCGACACGTTGCCCTTCAGCCCCTTCGGCCGCAGGTCAACCAGCATGAGATGGTTGTCGGTTCCGCCGGAGACGATCTCGAAGCCATTGGCCCGCAGCGTCTCGGCAAGCGCCTTCGCGTTCTCGACGACGTTCTTGGCATAGACCTTGAAATCGGGACGCAAAGCCTCTGCAAATGCCACGGCTTTTGCCGCAATCACATGCATCAGCGGACCGCCCTGCAGTCCCGGGAAAACGGCCGAGTTGATCTTCTTGGCGATGGCTTCGTCGTTGCAAAGGATCAGGCCGCCGCGCGGGCCGCGCAGCGACTTGTGCGTGGTGGTGGTGGTGACGTGCGCGTGCGGGATTGGCGAGGGGTGCACACCACCTGCGACGAGGCCGGCGAAGTGCGCCATATCGACCATGAAGTAGGCACCCACGCTGTCGGCAATCTCGCGGAAACGCTTGAAGTCCCAGAAGCGCGAGTATGCCGAACCACCGGCGATGATCAGCTTCGGCTTCACCTCCTGAACGCGGCGCTCGACCTCGTCCATGTCGATAGTGTGGGTTTGCTTGTTGACCGTGTAATGCTGAGCCTTAAACCACTTGCCGGACACGTTCACCGGAGCGCCATGGGTCAGGTGACCGCCGGCCGCGAGATCGAGACCCATGAAGGTGTCGCCCGGCTGCAGCAGCGCCAGGAACACGGCCTGGTTCATCTGGCTGCCCGAGTTCGGCTGCACGTTCGCGAAATTGGCCCCGAACAGCTTCTTGGCCCGCTCGATCGCCAGCGTCTCGGCGATGTCGACGAATTCGCATCCGCCGTAGTAGCGGGCGCCCGGATAGCCCTCCGCATACTTGTTGGTCATGATCGAGCCCTGCGCCTCAAGCACGGCGCGGCTGACGATATTTTCCGATGCAATCAGCTCGATTTCATGCTGCTGGCGGCCAAGCTCGTTCTTGATCGCCTCGGCGATATCGGGATCTGCCTCGGCAAGCGAAGCCGAGAAGAAGCTGCTTTGCGCGGATGCGTTGGCGGACTTGGCGTAGGAGGTCATCGTCGGAAATATCTCCACCGCCGCGGCCGGTTGCACGACCTGCGGGCGGTACGGGTTGGCGTTCGAGACGGCGCGCGATCGTTAGCATATTGGGCCAAAACGGCCAAATCCTAGTGCTCTGCCGCCCAACTTATCCAATATCTTGACGGGTGGGCTCGTTCCACCGCTCTGCTGCGGATTTAACCATCCCGGCTGCGGCTTTCCAGCGGAGACCGCGTTCCCCGGCCAACTTGTGCTCCGCTCCGCTGACCTTTTTGGCCAGTTCCTGGCACCCACATGAAAAACGCACCGGCCGCGGGAGGCGACCGGTGCGCGAGGTTTCAGGAGGTTGTCGTTTTAATTCTTATTCTTGGTGAGGCCGCCGATCTTGCGCCGGCTTGCTGCCCGGATTTCGGGAGGTGATCCGCTCAGAGACGGTAGAGGATCTGGTCGGTCCAGAAGCGCTCGAGGCGATGCAGCGACTTGTTCAGCGTGGCGAACTCCTCGTTCGAGATGCCACCGACCTGCTCGACCGTCTTGACGTGCTTGTCGTACAGCGCCTCGACGATGTGACGCACTTCCTGACCCTTTGCAGTCAGGCGGATGCGAACCGAGCGACGATCGACGCGCGAACGCTGGTGATCGAGGAAACCCATCTCGACGAGCTTCTTCAAGTTGTAAGAGACGTTGGAGCCGAGATAGTAGCCGCGCGTACGCAGCTCGCCTGCGGTCAGCTCCTTATCGCCGATGTTGTAGAGCAACAGCGCCTGCACTGAATTGATGTCGGAACGACCGCGCCGGTCGAACTCGTCCTTGATCACGTCCAGCAGGCGGCGGTGCAGCCGCTCGACCAGCGTCAAAGCTTCGAGATAGAGAGGCTGCACCTGCGCCTTGCGCTGATCGCGCTCGGCGGCATCCGCCGCCGTGGCTACGGCTTTCATCATGACACTTCCCCTGTTGTCGTTTTATCGACTTATTCGACGAAACTTGTGTCCCGTCTGATAGGGGCAACTTAAGCCGGGCGTTTGAACATCCGCTTAAACAACAGCATAAAGAGAAAATGAATTTGAAACAGTGAATCGATGATTACCCGCGTAAAATAAGGGCTTCTTGTAATCATCCGTTGACGAAACGGGGGCGATGTTCACGCTTCGTCTGATGCTCTGTCGCATTCCAGAACAGAGCCCTTCAAATTGGAAATATTCGGGTAAGGCCTGTGGTCGGAGCCGTTCAGAGATGGATAACCAAGGCTTCGACGCTTTTAGAAAAAATATCGGCAAACACGAACGACAGCATTCCGCCGTTTACGGCGGACGCTCCATCGCGGCCATCCACGCAAGGCCGAGATACATGCCGAGCAGCACGAGCTCGATGATAACGACGACGAAGTTGCCGCCATAGATCAGAGGAAACATCAGCTCTATCACCGCCATCGACACGATCGATGTCAGCCACACCACCGCGCCCCACGGCGTTGCGAGCCAGAGCCCCACGGCGGCGACGAGATCGAGAACGGCGAAGTACACGGTGGCGCTTTGCCAGGCGACCGGCTGGTTAAGGAAGGCATCCTGCTCGCCGCCGATGAAGCCAGTCACCTGCCCCCAATGATAGAGTCCCTTGAGCATGGCGACACCCGCCATCACACGCAGGTACAGAACGAGCCGGCGGGTCCAGTTCCCGCCTTCGGATGTCACCGCCTGGGAGTTGATCGGTGCAACTGATCCCGACAGCATCTCCCGCGAAATCTGTTCCTGGGCAGACTGATCCGTCATCGCTCCTCGTGTCCTGATCGGCCCGTTCGTCGTCGCGTGGTTGGCGCGCCGCGGTCAGATGCAGAGGCGCGCATTTGCGGATTCGCGAAGCCGCCCCATGCATCACGTCGGTAGGGACAAATCATGATGGCGGCAAGGCCGAAATTCGCACCGCGCCAGGCTCCCTGCCCGTGACGTGCCCCGCTCGGGGTGATACATCGGACACTTTCGCAGGAGATTTTCGATGGCAATCAAATTCGGGCGGCCGATCGAGATGCGCGACGACGTTTCGCGCGCAACGCCCGCCACTGCAGCCACCGCACTCGATCTGCCGGTCCGCATGCGGCGGAACCGGAAGGCGGAATGGGCCCGCCGGATGGTTCGCGAGCATGTCCTGACGACGAACGATCTGATCTGGCCGCTGTTCATCGTCGATGGCGAGAATAAGCGTGTGCCGATTCCGTCGATGCCTGGCGTCGAACGCCTGTCCGTGGATCAGGTGGTGCGCGCAGCCGAGCGCGCGGTGCGCTTGAGCATTCCATGTATCGCGCTGTTTCCCTATACCGATCCCTCCTTGCGTGACGAAACCGGTAGCGAGGCACTGAACGATAACAATCTTGTGTGTCGCGCCATTCGCGCGGTGAAGAAGGAATTCCCCGACATCGGCGTGCTGTGCGACGCAGCCCTCGATCCCTATACGAGCCACGGCCACGACGGCCTGGTGCGCGACGGCATCATCCTCAACGACGAGACCGTCGCGCTCCTGGTCGAGCAGTCGTTGCTACAGGCCCATGCCGGGTGTGACATCATTGCGCCCTCCGACATGATGGATGGGCGCATCGGCGCGATCCGCACCGCCCTCGACGACGACGAACTGACCGACGTGCAGATCATGTCGTATGCGGCGAAATATGCGTCGTCGTTCTATGGCCCATTCCGCGATGCCGTCGGCTCGTCGAAGACGCTGGTCGGCGACAAGCGGACCTATCAGATGGATCCGGCGAACACCGACGAGGCGCTACGTGAGGTCGAACTCGACATCGCCGAGGGCGCCGACATGGTGATGGTGAAGCCGGGCATGCCCTATCTCGACGTGCTCAAGCGCGTGAAGGATACGTTCGGCCTTCCAACCTTCGCGTATCAGGTCTCCGGCGAGTACGCGATGATTATGGCGGCGGCGGCCAATGGCTGGATCGACGGCGAGCGGGCGATGTTCGAAAGCCTCACCAGCTTCAAGCGCGCAGGCGCGGACGGCGTTCTCACCTACTTCGCACCAGATGTCGCCGAGAGGCTGCGCGCTCAGCCGGTATAAGCGAGTCGGCAACAGCAACGCGGGACGTCCATGGACGGTGATCGGCAGTGGACACGCGATCCCCGTGGACGAGGCCATGTTCCGCCGGCCGGCGCCTGCCGCCAGTTCCCCCGCCTGTCAGATACGCGGCCAGTGTTGCCGTTTCGCACTAGGCACATGTGGATTGATGGGTACGCTCTTCGCAGACATTCGGCGTCGTGATCGATGCCAGCGGGCGCAACGGCCTTTTCGCTTGTGCATGTCATCGGATCGTTCATCGGCGGTGATGGGGGTCACCCCGATGAATGTTGGGGGCGGATTGAAGGGCCTGGCGGGAAAGCCAGGCCCTTTTTTCATGATAGCGAGCCTTCCTCGTGTCCCGATTCATGGATTTAATTTCATCGAAACGCGGTGCTGCTGGGTTCCCAAACGTCGGCTAGGCTCTTGCGCGCGGAAGCGATCGTAGCCATGTCCTGCCCGCTCAGGGCATGAGCCCGCGGCATTGTTAGCAATCAAACCGTGCTCAACAGAGGACGTCATGTCTCAGACCTCCGGCAACACCTGGCGCAACGACGGTGGCATCCGCCCGCATGCCTTCGACCCGGCGACCCAACCGGAGCTGTTTCGCGGCGTGCTGACCCGCCGATTTTTCGCGTTTCTGATCGACCTCGTCATCCTGTCGATCCCAATCATCCTCGGGGTGATCTTCATCGCCCTGTTCGGGATCGTGACGCTTGGCCTCGGATGGATGCTGTTCTGGCTGGTATCGCCGCTCTCCGTCGTCTGGGCCCTGCTGTACTATGGCTTCTCGTTGGGCGGCCCGCATTCGGCGACCGTCGGCATGCGGATCATGGATTTGCAGCTTCGCACCTGGTACGGCGAACCGGGTTATTTCGTGCTGGGCGCAGCGCACGCGGTGCTCTACTGGATCTCGGTCTCGATCCTGACCCCGTTCGTGCTGCTGGTCGGCCTGATCTCCAGCCGCAAGCAGTTGCTGCACGACATGGTTCTGGGAACCGTGATCATCAACGTATCCGCACTGCCCTATTCGCGTCCGGACCGCCCGACCTGAGACCAGCGGGCGTCACAACGAGCCGCCAGGGATTTCGCGCCAGCAGGCTGCGTTGCAGGACACCCGGGAGCAGCGGGGCGACGTCCTGCGGAAAGGCCTACCGCCGCTGAACCGCATTGACGGCGTCGTTTGCGGGCGCGATGCTGACACCACTGCTTCAAGACTCATGAGGGCCGGTGACCCACCATTCCCGCGACACACCGCAGTTCTACCTGACTGCGCCTTCGCCCTGCCCCTATCTTCCGGGCCGGAATGAGCGCAAAGTCTTTACGCATCTGGTCGGTGAAAAGGCCTCCGACCTCAACGACCTTCTCACGCATGGCGGCTTCCGCCGCAGCCAGTCGATCGCCTATCGGCCGGCATGCGACCAGTGCCGCGCCTGCGTATCGGTCCGCGTGATCGCCAACGAGTTCCGCCCCTCGCGCAACTTTCGCAAGATCATCACGCGCAACAGCGATCTCATCGGCGAATTGCGCACTGCAGCACCGACCTCGGAACAGTACTCGGTGTTTCGCGCCTATCTCGATGCCCGCCACCGGCATGGCGGTATGGCGGACATGACCGTGCTCGACTACGCCATGATGGTTGAAGACAGCCATGTGGAGACCCGGATCATCGAATACCGCAAGCGTGGCGTCGATTCCGCCGTAACCGGCCGCGGCGACGAATTGCTGGCCGTCGCCCTGACCGATGTGCTGAGCGATGGCCTGTCGATGGTGTATTCGTTCTTCGAACCCGGCGAGCAGCATCGCTCGCTCGGCACGTTCCTGATCCTCGATCATATCGCCCGCGCGCGCCGAATGGGGCTGCCTTACGTCTATCTCGGCTATTGGATCGATGGTTCGCGGAAGATGGACTACAAGGCGCGCTTCCTGCCGCAGCAGCGCCTGGCGCCAAGCGGCTGGCTGCGTGTCGACAAGGTTGGAGCGGCGGGCGAGCCGCAGGATTAGGGCTTCAAACGAAGCCGACCATACTGCTTTGCTTCGAGCATGATCCAATCCGAAATTTGGATCGCACGCGGGATCACGCGCCAATCACGAAATCGACCAGCAGCTTGACGTTCAGCGCCACGACGATCGCTGCGATCAGCGCCGCGATCACGGTCAGCCAACGCGGCGCGACGAACTCGCCCATCTTGGCCTTGCTGGCGGTGAACATCACCAGGGGGATGATCGCAAATGGCAACTGCAGGCTGAGCACCACCTGGCTGAAGATCAACAGCTGCGCCGTGCCCCTCTCGCCATAGAAGATCGTCACGGCCGCCGCCGGCACAATCGCAACCATGCGCGTCACCAGCCGCCGCAGCCATGGCGCGAGGCGGATGTTGATGAAGCCCTCCATCACGATCTGCCCGGCAAGAGTCGCAGTGACGGTGGAGTTCAAGCCGCAGCAGAGCAGCGCGATGCCGAATAACGTCGGCGCCAGGCTCGAGCCGATTACCGGCGCCAAGAACTCGTGCACCTGTTCGAGTTCGACGATGTCGGTGCGGCCCGCCTTGTGGAAGGTCGCCGCCGCCAGGATCAGGATCGACGCGTTGATGAGGAGCGCAAAGCACAGTGCGATGGTTGAATCGATGGTCGCGAGCTTGATCGCTTCGCGGCGCTCCGGAACGCTGTCACCATAGCGCCGCGTCTGAACCAGCCCTGAATGCAGATACAGATTGTGCGGCATCACGGTGGCGCCGAGGATGCCGAGCGCGATGTACAGCATTTCCGGATTGGAGACGATGCTGACGGTCGGTGCGAACCCGCGGATCACCTGCCCCCAATCCGGATCAGCCATCGCGATCTGGATGCCGAAGCAGGCGGTGATCACCATCAAGAGCGCCACCACGAACGCTTCGATCCAGCGGAAGCCCAGCGCCTGCAGGGCGAGGATCAGGAAAACGTCGAGTGCCGTCAGCACCACGCCGATTTCGAGCGGGATGCCAAACAATAGATTGAGACCGATGGCGGTGCCGATGATTTCCGCCAGGTCGGTTGCCGCGATTGCGATCTCAGCTAGCAGCCATAGCGGCCACGACACGGCCCGCGGGAACGCGTCACGGCAGGCCTGCGCCAGATCCCGTCCCGAACCCACCCCAAGCCGGGCGCACAGCGCCTGCAGCACGATCGCCATGATGTTGGAGACGAGCGCCACCGTCAGCAGCGTGTAGCCGAACTTGGAACCGCCCGCGAGCGAGGTCGCCCAGTTGCCCGGGTCCATATAGCCGACGGCCACCAGGTAGCCCGGCCCCAGGAAGGCCAGCAGCTTCCGCCACAGTGATCCCTGATTGGCCGTCCGGATCGAGGCGAACACGTTCGAGAGCGATGGCTCGCCCCGTGGCGTACGCCAGCCACCGACGGCCGGCTGCGCTGCCGCGATGGTTCGGGCGGGCTCCGGCGGCGCACCTGGTTGGGAAATATCCATCCTCCGTTAAGAGCACAGTTTCGATTTAGTTGCAACTCATTCGCAAAAGCATCTAAGAACAGCGGTCGACACCTCGCGGCCCAAAGCATCCGCGTCCGCGAAGGCGCGCAGCAAAACGCCCCAGCTTTCGCCAGGGCGTTGATGATACCGTCAGAGTGCCAGACCTTACTCGATGGTCCAGCCGAACTTGTTGGATTTCGGAAAACCCTTCGGCGGCAACCGACCCGCGTCGGCCCGGCTGCCCCGCCAATCCGCAAGCTCCTTCATGGAAGCCCCGAACTCGCGGCCGGCCGAGTCCTTCCAGGTGAGCCCCTGCTTGGCCTCGAACGTCACGATATCGGACAGACCACCGTCCTTGTAACGCTGCAGCCGCACGCCGCGCCCGCGCGCCATCTCCGGAACCTGATCGAGGCCGAACACCAGCATCTTCCGGTTCTCGCCAATGACGGCCACGGTGTCGCCGGTCACAGGCGTCACCACGCGGGCCTCGTTCGGCGGCGTAACGTTCAGCACCTGTTTTCCCTTACGCGTGTTGCCGACGCAGTCGTCCTCGTTGACGATGAAGCCCTGGCCGTCGCGGCCGGCAACCAGAAACTTGCGGCCGCCCTTGTTGACGAACAGCGAAACGATATCCGCATCCTGCTCCATATCGATGAACATGCGGATCGGCTCGCCATGGCCACGTCCGCCCGGAAGCTTGGAGACATCGAGCGTGTAGAATTTGCCGTTGGTGGAGAACAGCAGCAGTTTCGACGTCGTTTCGGCGAAGAAGGCGAAGCCCAGCCTATCGTCGGTCTTGAAGGTCAGGTTCGAGAGATCAGCCACCTGTCCCTTCAGCGTCCGAACCCAGCCCTTCTGCGACACCACCACGGTCACCGGCTCGCGCTCGACCAACGCCTCCTCGATCGCCGCAAGATCGTGCTCCGGCGCATCGGCGAACGTCGTCCGGCGCTTGCCGAGCGGAGTCTTCGGCCCGAACGTCTCGCGCACCTTGCGGATCTCCTCGCCGACCCGCTTCCACTGTTCTTCTTCCGAAGCGAGCACGGCCTTGATGCCCTTCAGCTCCGTCCGCAGATCCTTGTCCTCGGTGCGGATCTCCATCTCCTCGAGCTTGCGCAGCGAGCGCAGGCGCATGTTGAGGATCGCATCGGCCTGGACCTCGGTGAGCTTGAAGGTCTTGATCAGCACCGGCTTCGGCTCATCCTCGGTGCGGATGATCTTGATCACCTTGTCGAGGTTCAGATAGGCGATCAGATAGCCGCCGAGCACTTCAAGCCGGCTTTCGATCTGCTGCTGACGATAGCGCGAACGGCGGATCAGGACGTCGCGGCGGTGATCGAGCCACTCCCGCAGCACTTCGGCCAAGCCGACGACCTTCGGCACGCGCCCCTTGATCAGCACGTTCATGTTGAGCGAGATGCGACTCTCAAGCTCCGTGAGCTTGAACAGCGACTCCATCATCAACGCGGGATCGACGTTGCGCGACTTCGGTTCGATGACGATACGCACGTCTTCCGCAGACTCGTCGCGAATGTCGCCGACCAGATGCAGCTTCTTCTCGTTCAGCAGTTCGGCGATGCGCTCGATCAGGCGCGACTTCTGCACCAGCCATGGAATTTGCGTGACGACGACAACCCAGGTGCCCCGCGCACCTTCCTCCTGATGCCACTTGGCACGAACGCGGAAAGCGCCCTTGCCGGTGGTGTACGCCTCGGCAATGGTCTCCTGGGAATCGACGATGATGCCGCCGGTCGGAAAGTCGGGGCCCTTCACATACTTCAAAAGGTTGCGTGACTTCGCGGCAGGCTTATCGATCAGATGCAGCGCCGCGTCGCACAGTTCGGCTGCGTTGTGCGGCGGGATCGATGTCGCCATACCGACGGCGATGCCCTGGGCACCGTTTGCGAGCAAATTCGGAAACGCGCCGGGAAGAACCGCAGGCTCTTTCGAGGTACCGTCGTAGTTCGCACGGAAATCGACCGCGTCCTCGTCGATCCCTTCGAGCAAGAGACGCGCGACTTCGGTCAGCCGGGCTTCGGTATAACGATAGGCTGCGGGATTATCGCCATCGATGTTGCCGAAATTGCCCTGCCCATCCACCAGCGGATAACGCGACGAAAAATCCTGCGCGAGACGTACCAGTGCATCGTAGATCGACTGGTCGCCATGCGGATGGAACGAGCCCATCACATCGCCGACGATCTTGGCCGACTTCTTCGGCGGACTGCCGGGGTCAAGGCGCAACAGCCGCATCCCGTACAGGATGCGCCGGTGCACCGGCTTCAGACCATCGCGCACATCAGGCAGCGCACGATGCGTGATCGTCGAGAGCGCATAGGCGAGATAGCGCTCCTCGAGCGCCTCACGCAGCGGAATTTCATGAACCTCGGGGGGCTCAGGGGGAATCAGTGTTTTGCCCATGGCAGGGAGATAACCCCTGCCGCGAGGATGAACAAGAAATGAATGACCAGGTCATCACTTGCTCGCAATTGGGTGATCTCCTCTCCGAACCGCGGCCGACGACGTGGCCGCGACCGGTTCAAAGCGAATGGAGGAAAAACCGAATGCGTCGCTTGATGTTCGCCGCCGTTCTGGCCCTGGCAGGCTCATTCGCCGGAGGCGCGCAGGCGCTTCCCGGCGCTGTGAACCCTGGTCTCGCCAGCGACAGCAACAGTCTCGTCGAGAATGTCCGACTGGTCTGTCGGCCGGTCTGGAATGGCTGGGCCTGGGTCCGTCAATGCTATCACACGGGTCCGCGCTACTACGCCCCGCCCCGGTTCTATCATCACCACCATCACCACCGCCCGCATCGCTGGCATCACCATCACCACCGACACCACCACCGTTGGTGATCCGCGGAGGCGAGCTTGATCGTGCAGATGCGTGGAGCCGCCTCAAGCATCGAATGCTGTAGGAAATGCTGTAGCGCAGCAAAAACTTGAGCACAGCAAAAACTCGTCCCCTGCCCTTCGGTCAGGATTTGCGGAATTTGGAACTTGTTTCCGATCTTCCGGTTAGATTGGTCGGCCCTTGGTGACGCGCACGTCGCCAAGGGCTTTCATTCGCACCCAACGGAGAAAACAAAAAATGCGTCGCCTGATGTTTGCAGCCATCATCGCTGTCACGGGAGCCTTCGTCGCAAGTGGGGCGCAAGCCCTGCCGGGCGCCGCGAGCTCCAGTTCGATCAATAGCAGCATCGCCGCTGAAGATGCGAACCCGCTGGTTCTCGCACAGTATCACCATCATCGCCGGCACCATCACCGCCGCCACTACCGGCATCACCGCCATCACATCGTGCCGCACGTGGTTATCCCGCGGCACCATCATCACCGCCACCGGCATCACCATCACCGCCGGCACCATATCCACCGCTGATCGCCTGAGAGCGAACGGGCCGGATCAAATCCGGCCCGTTTCTATTTCAAGATGCTGACGCCACGAGACTGGCCCGTTTACGCAAGACCGACGCGATAAACCCCGCTCGGGCATCCGAATGCATCAGTCCGCGAGGCTCCAGCACGTGCCGCATCAAGAACATGCCGGTGAGCGCAAAGCCGTCCCGCAGGTCGTCGTCGGTTGGATGCGGATCGATCGATTGTGCATCCTCTCGGAGAAATAGCGGCAAACGCAGCAGCCGGTCACGCCATGGCTCGCCAGCGGTCCGCGAAACCGCGTTGCCCGATTTCGGCGAGACGTAGATCAGATCCTCGGTTGCTCCGGTCGCCGCGCATGCGGACAGGTCAAGACCGAAACCAAGCTCGGCCAGCATAGCCAGTTCGAACCGCGCGACATGGACAGCAGCCCCGCCGGCGTCGTCGAAATCGTTCAGCGCCGTTTCCAGCATCTCATACAGGGAGGCATGCGGATCCCGCTCCGGCAACAGCCGCGCTAGGCTTGCAAGATGGGTGACCCCGTAGACGGCATGGGACGAGGTCAGCATGTGCGCCGCCCGCAGTTGCAGGGCCTCCAGCGCATACATGCCCAGATGCTCATCCAGGCGCGCACGCCACACCGCCCGCACTGTATTGCCCGGCTGAAGCACGGGGCGCATGCGTGCGGACGTGCCGCCGCGAACAAGCCCGAGATGCCGTCCCCGCTCGCGCGTCAGCAATTCGACGATGACGCTGCCCTCGCCATGCCGCCGGACACCCAGCACGATGCCTTCATCGGTCCATTCCATTCCGGCAGTTTACAGGATTCCGCGATCGGCTGTCGCGTTTCTCAAGACTTGGGGGCCTCGAACCAACGGCTCGCCTCGGCCGTAAATGCGAAATAGAGGCCAATTGCCGTCAGACCGAGCGAGACGAAATCCGCAATCATGCGGAAGCTGAGCTCCAGTTCGCCCATGCTGCCGACAAACAGCAACGCCGTCAGCCCAAACAGGCCGGCAAGCGTCCAACGCGCCCAGTTCCTGCGGTGCTGGGCTGCGAGCCAGACCAGATAAACGAGCGCGGCAATGACCAGAACGGTCAGCAGATTGACGAACAGTCTCGCATCATCGGTGGCATCGTCCGGCACGGCGCTCAGGAATCCGGCCGACAGCGCGTCGATCAGCAGTGATGCATAAAGATAGGCCTCGAACCTCAGAACGTCCCTTGGAATGGTCACGTCGGCCTCATTCCTTCGGAAATTCCAGTCCCATCTCGCGATAACGGTCCGGATCGTCTCCCCAATGTTCCCGCACCTTTACGAAGAGAAACAGATGCACGGGCTGCTCGATCAATTCGCTCAGTTCGCGCCGTGCATCTGCGCCGATCGCTTTGATCGTCGCGCCGCCCTTGCCGAGCACGATCTTACGCTGGCTCTCGCGTTCAACAAAGATCGTCTGCTCGATCTTGACGGAGCCATCTTTACGCTCGGTCCATGTGTCGGTTTCGACGGTGGACTGATACGGCAGTTCCTGATGCAGCTTGCGGTATATCTTCTCGCGCGTGATCTCGGCGGCGAGGCTGCGCAGCGGCGCATCGGACATCTGGTCTTCCGGATAAAGGAACGGCCCGGCAGGCAGGGTCTCGGCCATCGCGCGGCGGAGATCGGCGACACCATCTCCAGAGATCGCGGCGATCATGAACGTGCGCTCGAAGCTCAGTCGCTCGTTTGCCCGTTGCGCCAAGGCAAGCAGCGTGTCGCGCGCGACCGTGTCGATCTTGTTGATCACGAGAAACAACGGGTGTTTCACCTGTTTCAGCTTCTCGAATACAGCCTCCGCCTCTTCGTCGATGCCCTTGCGGGCGTCAAGCAGCAGGCAGACGAGATCCGCATCGTGCGCACCGCTCCAGGCGGTCGTTACCATCGCACGATCGAGCCTGCGCTTCGGCGCGAAAATGCCCGGGGTATCGACCAGAATGATCTGCGAGCGGTCCTCGATCACGATGCCGCGGATCAGCGCCCGCGTGGTCTGCACCTTGGAGGAGACGATCGAGACCTTCGAGCCGACCAGCGCGTTCACCAGGGTTGACTTGCCCACATTGGGGGCTCCGATCAGAGCAACGAACCCACAGCGCGTTGCCGCACCCACCTCGTGGTCAGACATCCCCACCGCCCATCACACCCTCGCGGACCAGAAGCGCGGACGCTGCCGCCTTTTCCGCGTTACGCTTCGAACTTCCGACACCCTCGGCAGGTGCCAACCCCGGCAGGTCGACGGCGACACGGAACTGCGGATCGTGATGCGGCCCGGTGCGCTCGACTTCCCGATAGGCCGGTGTCGGCAGCCCCTTGCCCTGCGCCCACTCCTGCAGCACGGTTTTCGGGTCGCGCAAGGCCCGCATCGGCTTGCGCATGCGATCGGCCCAGGCATCGCCGATCATCTTCGCCGCAGCCGGGTATCCACCGTCGAGATAGACCGCCCCGATCACCGCCTCGCAGATATCGCCGAGCACCGATTTGCGCAGCCGCTCGCCGGCACCTGCCGACCCGACCGCGCCGAGCTTGATCGCCTCGTGCAAACCCATCGCTCTCGCCACGTCCGCGCAGGTCTCCCGTCGAACAAGATCGGCCAGCCGCTTCGACAGTTCCCCCTCGTCAGCTTTCGGGAAGGCCCTATACAGCATGTCCGAGATTACGAGCCCGAGCACATGGTCACCCAGGAATTCCAGCCGTTGATAAGAGGCAGCGCGATCGTTCGGCGACTTCAGCGCCGACACATGCGTCAGCGCCGTGGTCAGCAGGGACGGATCCGAAAAGGTATGGCCGATCCGCTCCTCGATCGCTTTGGCGTTCTCGCGGGCCGTGGCCTTGCGCCGTTTGCGTTTGGTCGGCTTCGCAGCTCCGTCCGTTGTGTCCTCGGACGCTGACATAGGCTTGGACGCAGATTTGGACTCAGCCTCGGATTCACGACCGGCCGCCTCGACATCGCCGGCCGTCGCGATTTCGGCTTTGGCATCCCGTTGCGCGCGCGGCCGCGTCCCAGCTTTTTCGCCTGGAGGAAGATCGCCCGGCAGATCGTCAGTCATCGCACGATGGTAAACAGCCGATTCCAGCGAACGGCGAATGGCCAACGCCAGACCTGCCACGCCTGTTCACCCTCGGCGATGGAGAAGAAGATCAACTGCGCGCGGCCGATCAGGTTCTGCGACGGCACGTAGCCAACGGCCGACAGCACGCGGCTGTCGGTGGAATTGTCACGATTGTCTCCCATCATGAAAAAGTGTCCGGCAGGCACGACATACTCGATGGTGTTGTCGTAAAAGCCGTTGTCCACGCAATCGAGCGTTTCATAGCTGACGCCGTTCGGAAGCGTTTCCTTCCAGCGCTTGACGCGCGAAATCGCATCCGAACCGCACGGGTCCTCGCCGACGAAATCAGCCACCCGCTCGCGCTTGACCGGCGTGCCGTTGATGTAGAGCAGCCCGTCGCGCATCTGCACCTTGTCGCCCGGCAGGCCGATAACGCGCTTGATGTAGTCGGTGGAGTCGTCCTTCGGCAGGCGGAACACGACGATGTCACCGCGCGCCGGATCGGAGCCGAAAATCCGCCCCGAGAACAGCGGCGGCGAGAAAGGAATGGAATAGTAGCTATAGCCGTATGAGTACTTCGAGACGAACAGGTAGTCGCCGACCAGCAGCGTCGCCTTCATCGACCCCGAGGGGATGTTGAACGGCTGAAACAGGAAAGTGCGGATCACCAAGGCGATGATCAGCGCATGGACCACGACGCGAATGGTTTCGCCGACGCCGCTTTCGGATTTTGCCCCAGAAGTCACGCTCATCTCTATTCCATTGCCAGCCGAAAGCGACGCTAGACCTGATTCCAGGTGATGGAACAGGACCGAAATCTCAATCCGCCATGCTGAATTGATCTTCCGGAGAACCGTCCCGCCTTTCCGATCGCACTCCGAGCGCCCTTTTCGCAGTCTTAGACCGTTGCGCCGGAGCGCGCAATCAAAGGCCTGCGAAAAACACCCCAATCATTTGAAAGTTCAGCATTATTTGATTCGGCGAAGCTCGCCGCACGGCCAGGCCGGATCAGGTGTCCGCTGCGCTTTTGCCCACCGGCACCGCCGAAATTATGACGAAAGCCTGCGCCAGTGGCCAATCGTCGGTAATCGACAGATCAATTTGTGCGACGTGCCCGGGCGGGGTCAGTTTGTGCAGCCGCTCCAGAGCCCCCCCGGTGAGCGCCATGGAGGGTTTGCCACCCCGCAGATTGACCACCCCCATGTCCCGCCACCAGACCCCCTGGCGAATCCCCGTTCCCAACGCCTTGGAGCACGCCTCCTTCGCCGCGAAGCGCTTGGCGTAGGTCGACACATAGTTGCGCGTCTGCGCCGCCCGGCGCTCGGCCTTGGCCCGCTCCAGATCCGTGAAGATGCGGGACAGAAAGCGCTCGCCGTGACGCGCGATCACTTTCTCGACACGGCGGATATCGATCAGGTCGGAGCCGATGCCGATGATCATGTGTGGGTATCCGGATTACTTGGTCTGCGCATGGTCTTTGGCTTGGTCGGCTGCCGTCCTGGCACGCGCCCGACCGCGCTCCATCGCCGCGCGCATATCACGCACGGACTGCGCAAGCCCGACGAAAACCGCCTCGCCGATCATGAAGTGACCGATATTGAGTTCGGCGATTTCCGGCAGCGACGAGATGATCTCAGCCGTTTCATAATCGAGGCCGTGGCCGGCATGCACCTCCAGCCCCGCTGCCTGCGCCAGCGCCGCTGCCTTGACGATCCGCTGCCATTCAGCGTCTGCTGTGGCGCGATCGCCGACGGCGATGGCCTCGCACCAGGCACCGACATGGATTTCGATGACGGGAGCGCCAACGCGCGCGGCCGCCTCGATCTGCGCCGGATCGGCGCCGATGAACAATGAGACGCGCACGCCCGCGTCCGTGAACCGGGCCACCACCGGCACGAGCCGGTTGTGCTGGCCGAGCACATCCAAACCACCTTCCGTCGTGACCTCCTGGCGCCGCTCCGGCACCAAGCACACCGCATGCGGCTTCGTCTTCAGGGCAATCGCGACCATTTCGTCGGTGACGGCCATCTCGAAGTTCAGAGGCTTCGAGATCTCGGCCCTCAGCCGCGCCATGTCCTCGTCGCGAATATGGCGCCGATCCTCGCGCAGGTGCGCGGTGATGCCATCAGCCCCCGCCTCGATTGCAAGTTTGGCCGCGCGCACCGGGTCAGGCTTATCGATCCCGCGGGCGTTACGGATGGTTGCCACATGATCGACATTGACCCCGAGACGAAGCGGTGGAACTGGAGGCATTGCGCGACTTCTTTCAGATAACGGCAGCTGATCGGTCAGCCATTCACGCGCTCGACGCGTGCAACGACGGCTTTCGCGCGCAGCTGCGCGATGATGGCATTGAGGTGCTTGAGGTCGTAGACCTCGAGATCGATGGTCAGCTCGGTGAAATCCGGCGAGCGGCGGCTCATGTGGATGTGATCGATGTTGCCGTCATGCTCGGCGATCACCGTCGCGACCTGTGCAAGGCTGCCGGGCTCGTTCACCTGCTGGACGAAGAGCTGCGCCGGGAAACGCTGCGGCGTCGACTCGTCCACATCCCAGCGCACATCGAGCCAGCGCGACGGCATGTCCTCGAAATCCTTCAACGCCGGCGACTGGATCGGATAGATCGTGATCCCCTCGCCTGGCGTGACGATGCCGACAATACGATCCCCCGGCACGGCGCCGCCATTCGGCGCGAAACGTACCGGCAAGTCGGTATTGATGCCGCGAACGGGTATCGCGTTCTGGGCTTGCGCCGCCTGCGAGGCTGCAGGCGACAGCTTGGCCTTCTTGGTGCCGGTTGGGCCGAACCGCGCGACACGCTCCTCCTTGTAGTCCGGATACATCGCACGGGCGACATCGGACGCCTTCATCTCGCCGCGCCCGACCGCGGCCATCACATCGTCGATCGAAACGCGTGCAAGCCGCGGCAGCGCGCCCTTCAGCTTGTCGTCCGCATACTCGATCTTCGCGCGCTGGAACAAACGCTCGACAATGCGCCGGCCAAGGCCTGCGTACTGATCGCGGATCGCGGCACGAGTCGCCCGGCGGATCGCGGCCTTCGCCTTGCCGGTCACCGCAAGCTGCTCCCAGGCGGCGGGCGGCGCCGACTGCGCCGGCGATGTCATGATCTCGACCTCATCGCCATTCTGCAGCTCCGAGGCGAGCGGCGCGAATTTACCGTTGATCTTGCAGCCGACGGCGCTGGTGCCGACATCGGTATGAACCGCGTAGGCGAAATCGATTGCATTGGCCTTGCGCGGCAGCGCAATCAGCTTGCCCTTCGGGGTGAAGCAGAACACCTGATCGTGAAACAGTTCGAGCTTGGTGTGCTCGAGAAACTCCTCCGGGTTCAATCCCTCCGCCAGCACCTCGATGGTATGGCGCAGCCAGGCATAGGCGTTGGACTCCCGCTTTAGAAGCTGCTCGGTCGGAGTGCCGATCCCATCCTTATAGAGCGCATGCGCAGCGATGCCGAGTTCGGCAATCTCGTTCATCTCACGGGTGCGGATTTGCAGCTCGACGCGCTGATTGCCCGGGCCGATGACGGTGGTGTGGATCGAGCGGTAGTCGTTCTGTTTCGGCGTCGAGATGTAGTCCTTGAAACGTCCGGGCACGACCGGCCATGCCGTGTGCACGATGCCGAGCGAGCGATAGCAGTCTTCCACCGTGTCGACGATCACGCGGAAGCCGAAGATGTCGGATAGCTGTTCGAAGCCGACCGACTTCCGCTCCATCTTCGTCCAGATCGAGAATGCGCGCTTGCGGCGGCCTTTCACGATCGCCTTCATGCCGCGCTCGGCCAGGCTCTTCACGAGCTGACTCTCGATCTCGCCGATCAGATTACGATTGCGCTCGGCGAGCGCATTCAGCCGCTCGGTCACGACGTTGCAGGCGCTGGGATCGAGCTCGCGGAACGCAAGATCCTCGAGCTCCTCGCGCATGCTCTGCATGCCCATGCGGCCGGCGAGCGGCGCGTATATGTCGAGCGTCTCCTCGGCGATGCGGCGGCGCGAGGCCGGCGGCACGAACTCCAGCGTGCGCATGTTGTGAAGCCGGTCCGCAAGCTTCACCAGCAGCACGCGCACATCGTCGGCAATCGCGAGCAGAAGCTTGCGCAGATTCTCCGCCTGCTTTGCCTCGCGCGTCACCAGGTCGAGTTTTTTCAGCTTGGTGAGGCCTTCGACCAACCCGCCGATCTCGTGACCGAACAGGTGATCGATCTCCGCGCGCGTCGCTTCGGTGTCCTCGATCGTATCGTGCAACAGCGCGGCGACGATGGTCGCATCGTCGAGCTTCAGGTTGGTGAGGATCGCCGCCACTTCGAGCGGATGGGAAAAATACGGATCGCCCGAGGCGCGCGTCTGCTCGCCATGTGCGCGCATCGCATAGACATAGGCGCGATTGAGCAGGTCCTCGTCCGTGTCGGGATTATAGGCACGCACCTTCTCGACGAGATCGTACTGACGCATCATGCGGACGCGCGAAGCCGGCGCGCGCGGCGTTGCTGACACCGACGTCGGCGCCTCGGCAACCGTGCCTGTCGCCGCTTCCATCTGTTTCGAACTGCGGCGTCCGACCGCCATTATTGCCTTGCCTTTTCATCTGGGTTTCCCGGTCCGGCAGCCAGCGCCAAGCGCGAGCGGAACCAGCCATGAAACGGGCCTCAGCCTGCACGCAGGCTTGCAGGGACGGCGAGCGGCAGAAAGGTCCGAATGCCTTCAATATTGCGCTAGTTCCCGCCAAGGGCAAGCAAACAGCTAAAATATTCAATAAATGCAAAGGCCGAAAACCAAAGGCCCGGATGTGCTCCGGGCCTTCAACGAAATCGTCAGCGATGATCGGTCAGCGATCGATCACTCATCCTCTTCCGGCTGCTCTTCCGGCGGCGTGAGGCCTTCGAGTCCCTTCAGGAGCTCTTCCTCGGTCATCCGCTCGACTGCGACCTCGGTATCGTCCGCATCGACGCTCGCGCCGGCCGATCCAATCAGCGGGACGGTGTCGGGCTCTGGCTCATCGACTTCGACAAACCGCTGCAATGAGTGAACGAGCTCTTCGCGCAGATCTTCCGGCGAAATGGTCGTTTCAGCGATCTCACGAAGCGACACAACGGGGTTTTTGTCGTTGTCGCGGTCAATCGTGAGTTGCGACCCGGACGAGATCATCCGGGCGCGATGTGCCGCGAGCAGCACCAGATCGAAGCGATTATCGACCTTATCAATGCAATCTTCCACAGTGACGCGAGCCATCGACTGCTTCTCCGAGAATGAAAACGGAACGGGTTGGATCGTTGCACGCTAGGTATAGCGGCGAGCCCCAGAGCGCAAGGATAAAGTGTAGTCGCGCCTTAAACTTGGCTTGATTCCACAGCAGGTTGCTGGCCATCCGTAAGCTGCATCGTCTAATGCGAGTTACGGCGAAGCCGTGCAATCCTGCCTCCCGTCTTTCGGGTTTGATAACCTCAGCGTGATTTGCGTGTTTGATGCGTAGCGGTGCTGCTGTAGGGCTGCAATGGTTTGACTGGACGTGCCTGTGGGGGGCTGCGAACAGACATACGTTAACGACCAACTTAAGAGACCTTAATGCCTTCTACAAACCACAAGATTGCACTGTTTATTGACGGCGCCAATCTTTACGCGACTGCCAAGACACTTGGGTTCGACATCGACTACAAGAAGCTTCTCAAGGAGTTCCAGGGTCGCGGAACGTTGCTTCGAGCATTCTATTATACGGCCATTATTGAAGATCAGGAGTATTCGTCGATCCGCCCACTGATCGACTGGCTTGACTACAATGGCTACACCGTCGTCACCAAAGCCACCAAGGAATTCATCGACCAGACCGGGCGTCGCAAGATTAAAGGCAACATGGATATCGAGCTCGCGGTCGATGCCATGGAACTCGCCGAACACGTCGACGAGATCGTTTTGTTCTCCGGTGATGGCGACTTCCGTTCGCTGGTCGAGGCTGTGCAGCGTCGCGGTGTCCGCGTCACCGTCATCTCCACCATCTCCACCCAGCCGCCGATGATTGCCGACGAACTCCGCCGCCAAGCCGACGTGTTCACCGATCTCGCCACGCTGCAATCGAAGATCGGTCGCGACCCGTCCGAACGTGTGGAGCGCGCTCCGCGCGAAGGGCGCGAGTCTCGACACACGCCGCAATTCCTGCAACGTAGCACCATCGCATCACGCGCTGGGGACGACGACGACGATTTCGAGGATCGCTGATCAAGCCGGCCGCACGGCTGGCACGCAACCGGTCGCACGACAGGTCGCGACGGGTGAAGTCGTGCCTGATCGTGACTGCCCGCTCTGCCCTCGCCTTGCGTCCTTTCGTTCCGACATCCGCGCGCGGGAACCGGGCTGGTTCAACGCCCCGGTTCCCGCATTCGGCCCTGCCGACGCGTCCGTCCTCATCGTCGGCCTCGCGCCAGGGCTGCAGGGTGCCAACCGCACCGGCCGCCCCTTCACCGGCGATTACGCAGGCGATCTGCTCTATCCGACGCTGTTGGAGTTTGGATTCGCCCGCGGCGACTATCAGGCGCGGCCGGACGACGGCCTCGAACTGATCGACTGCCGGATCGGCAACGCCGTTCATTGCGTGCCGCCACAAAACAAGCCGACACCGGCCGAGATCAACACCTGTCGGCAGTTCCTGATCGCGCTGATCGAAGGCAAGCCACGCCTGAAAGCAATCGTCGCGCTCGGACGGATCGCCCATGACTCCACGGTCAAGGCCTTGGGACTGCGGGCAGCGCGGACTCCGTTCGCCCATGGCGCGGTGCATGATCTCGGCGAGCGCCGCCTTTACGACAGCTATCACTGCTCGCGTTACAACACGAACACGGGTGTGCTCACCCCGAAGATGTTTCGCGCCGTGTTTGCGCGCGTCCGCGCCGATCTCGCTGGTTAGCGCGGCGGGTTGGCCTTTAGCCACGCCAACACCTCCGGCCCGTTTCTGTCCGGCGGAAACACGGGATAGAGCACATGGGCGATGCGCCCGTTGTCGCTGATCCACGCCAGTCGTTTGATCAGCGTCATGTCTGCGACCTGCATCGTCGGAAGCTTCATCCCCCGCACCAGTGCAAGCGTCTGATCGGACAGCACCGCAAATGGCAGATGCAGCCGGTCGGCCATTTCACGCTGATAGGCCGTATCCTGGGTCGAGAGGCCGAACACATGGTCAGCCCCTGCCGCGCGCAAATCGGCAAACAGATCGCGGAACGAGCAGGTCTGTGGCGTACAGCCCCTCGCGCCCGGAATCATGTCCCAATCGTCGACGGGCGAAGGCTTTCCCGGCTCGCCAGTGCGAGGATACGCAAACACCACGGTCCGCCCCTGTAACGAGGCCAGATCGATCCCGCGGCCATCGGTTGCGATCAGAAAGATCGATGGTATTTTGGCACCGATAAGATGCGTCGCGGCCCCGTCATCGACGGGCGCTGGAATCCTATTCCAATCGACATCGAGCAGATCACGCTGGTTCGCCATCGCGCCCCCTCGCGTTTAGCCTCTGGCCCGCAGCAACCGGCCCTTTTCCCGATTCCAGTCGCGCTTCTTCTCGGTCTCGCGCTTGTCGTGCAGCTTCTTACCCTTGGCGAGAGCGAGTTCGACCTTGGCCCGCCCCTGCTCGTTGAAATAGAGCTTGAGCGGAATCAGGGTCATCCCCTCCCGCTCGACCGCGCCGATCAGCTTGTTGATCTGCCGACGATGCATCAGCAGCTTACGCGGCCTTTTGGGGGCATGATTGAAGCGGTTGGCCTGCAGGTATTCGGGGATATTCGCATTCACGAGCCAAAGCTCCCCATCGCGCGAGTCCGCATAGGATTCGCCGATGGTCGCCTTGCCGTTGCGGATCGACTTCACCTCGGTACCGGTCAACACAACGCCCGCTTCGAACGTGTCCATGATGGCATAGTTGAAGCGGGCCTTGCGGTTGTCGGCCACGACCTTGAGTGCGCGCGGTTGCGTGTCAGCCATGATGCAAACTTAATCGTGCAAACCCAGGTCGCAACCTCGCGCGAACCGGGCTTACTTCTGTTTCAGCAGATCGCGGATCTCGGTGAGGAGCTGTTGATCCGCAGTCAGCTTCGGAGCCTCCGGCGGCGGCTCCTTGGCCTTGAGCTGGTTGAGCAGGCGGATGACGACGAACAGCACGAACGCGATGATCAGGAAGTTCAGCGACAGCGTCAGGAAGTTGCCCCAGGCCAGCACCGCCCCCTGCTTCTTCGCATCGGCGAGGTTGGTCGCGGTGACCGACTTCGACAGCGCCGTGAAGTAGTTGGAGAAGTCGAGGCCGCCGGTGATCGCGCCGATGATCGGCATAATGATGTCGCCGACGAGCGACGACACGATCGCACCGAACGCGGCACCGATGATCACGCCGACGGCGAGATCGACGACATTGCCTCGCATTGCGAAGGCCTTGAATTCATTCCACACGGCTGAAATCCCCCCTTTGACCAGAGTTCAACGACTGGAGCTCAACGCAAAACTGACGGAAAATGCACGGGCGGCTCAATTCAACAAGCCGGCGTGCACCATGGCACTGCGAACAGCGGCCTTGGTCGGCTCGGAAACCTTCACCATCGGCAACCGCACCGTGTCCTCGCACTTGCCAAGCAGTGACAGCGCGTACTTCACCGGCGACGGACTGGTTTCCATGAACAGGTTGACGTGCAGCGGCATTAGCTTGTCCTGGAGCTTCAGCGCGCTCGCATAATCGCCCCGCAGGCAGGCTGCCTGAAATTCCGAGCACAGGCGCGGTGCAACGTTGGAGGTCACCGAAATGCAACCATGGCCGCCATGCGCATTGAAGCCGAGCGCCGTGCCATCCTCTCCCGAAAGCTGATTGAAGTCTTCTCCGATCTCCGAACGCTGCTGCGAGACCCGCACCAGGTTGGCCGTCGCATCCTTGACGCCGGCGATGTTCGTCAGGGCGAACAGGCGCTTCATCGTCT
The DNA here is from genome assembly GCF_000516555.1 of Afipia sp. P52-10. Lineage (NCBI taxonomy): Bacteria > Pseudomonadati > Pseudomonadota > Alphaproteobacteria > Hyphomicrobiales > Nitrobacteraceae > Afipia > Afipia sp. P52-10. Next base: position 863,994 of record NZ_AZSJ01000007.1, read on the forward strand.
CGACCGACATGTCGATCACCGAACGGCCGGGAATGTTGTAGATGAGGATCGGAATGCCGATCGCATCGTTGATCGCCTTGAAGTGCTGGTAGAGCCCTTCCTGGGTCGGCTTGTTGTAGTAAGGCGTTACCACGAGCACGGCGTCGGCGCCCGACTTCTCCGCATGCTTGGCGAGGCCGATCGCCTCCTCCGTCGAGTTGGAGCCTGCACCGGCTACAACGGGCACACGGCCCTTTGCTTCCTCGACGCACCACTCGACCACCTTGTTGTGCTCGTCATGGCTCAAGGTCGGGCTCTCGCCGGTGGTTCCCACCGGCACCAACCCATGAGTTCCCTCTTCGATCTGCCAATTCACCAGCGCCCGAAACGCAGCCTCGTCCAGCGAACCATTTTTGAACGGCGTCACCAAGGCGGTAAAGGACCCCCTGAAATTCGTCTTGGCTGCCATTGTCATCTCCAGATTCGTCGCGGCTGCGGCTGTTTTGCGTTGTTTCGCCGCGATTTGCGATCAATAACGGGTCCGCCGCCCGGAGGAAAGAGCTACGGTGGACAGACGACCGTCCGCCGGCGGACCAGAATAAAGCTCCTCTCAAACCGCTGATTGGCCTCGATTTCGCCAAGGAGCGCCGCCATAAACGTGGCATTTCGCGTTCGCGGTTTATCAACCTAAGCAATGCAATAGATTGTCGCTTGCGGCATCGCCGTCCGATTCGCCGCCAGGGGTAGGACATTTGGCCCTCGAAACGCTGACACACGACGCATCGGCTTGTTCGGAACTCCGAGGCACGGTGCACCGTTCCCTCGTCCGTTTTCTGACCGCGTCGAGCCTTGCGGCGCTGGTGCTTGCTGCGCCCTGCGCCAGCGCGCCGGTTTTCGCGCAGACGAAACAGGAGCAGACCGCTTCAGCGGCGAAGCAGGATTCGAAGGCGTCCGCCAAGCAGGCACATGCCAAGCCCAAATCAACCGACAGCAAGGCGACCAGCGCGGCTGCGACCAAGCCGCCCGCCAGCAGTAAGGCCAAGGAAGCCGGCGCAAAGCCATCTGACACGAAGGCAAAGAGCGCCAAGTCCGAGGGTCCCAAGTCCGAGAGTCCCAAGTCCGGAACTCCTAAATCCGAGAGCACGAAGCACTCTGCTGCGAAATCCGGCAAAACCCAGCAAGCGGACAAGGCCGCGCCGACCAAGCCGCAAGCCGCAAAACCCGTAGTCAAGCCGGCAACAGCGGCAAAGCCACCGAAGTCTGTGCCCGTGCCTGCGGCCCGAGCGACTGCTCAGCCATTGAGAGTGCCGGAAAGTCAGGCGAGCCCGGCTGCGACCGCGACGCTCCCGCCGCAGCGATCGGTGCCGCCTCCGCGCCGCAGCGGCGCGCCAGCCGCCCTTGCCGCTTCGAGCACTACGTCGCAAGCCGATCGCGACACCCTGGAACGGGTGATCGAAGCCGTACGGCAGCGCAAGCCTGGCGACGCAACCCAACTCCAGGGCGCCATCAGCGATCCCGTCGCCCAGAAAGTCGCCGAGTGGGTGATCCTTCGCAGCGAAGGCAACGGCGCATCGATGGAGCGCTATCGCGCCTTCATCAACGCCAATCCCGGATGGCCGAGCGTGACCTTCCTGCGACGCCGCGGCGAGGCCTCGCTCTGGGACGACAACCGCGACGACAACGCCGTGCTGACCTGGTTCGCCAACGAACGGCCGCTCGGCGCCAAGGGACACTTCGTGCTGGCGCGCGCGCTGCTCTCCCGTGGCGATCGCAATGGGGCAGCACGCGAGGTCCGCGACGCCTGGCGCAACGATCCAATGTCGAAGGACGTCGAGGCACGCGCATTGGACATGTTCGGGCCGCTGCTGACCGCCGGCGACCATAAAACACGCATGGACTACCTGCTGTTCACCAACGACACCGCAGGCGCGTTGCGCGCCGCGCAGCGGCTGGGCGGCACGCAGGTTGCGATCGCGCGGGCGCGCATCGCCGTCGACAACAAAGCCGGAAACGCCAAGGCGTTGCTCGATGCCGTGCCGCGCGAGGCACATGGCGACGCAAGCTATCTGTTCGGGCGCATTCAGCACCTGCGGCGAGCCGACAAGATCGCCGAAGCAGGCCAACTGATGCTGAGCGCGCCACGCGACCTGTCGAAGCTCGGCAACCCGGACGAATGGTGGATCGAACGGCGCCTGATCGCGCGCAAACTGCTCGACCTCGGCGATTATCGGACCGCCTACGCGATTGCCCGCGACGCGGCGCTACCGTCCCGTGACGTTTACAAGACCGAACAGGAATTCACCGCCGGCTGGATCGCGCTGCGCTTCCTCAACGATCCTGCGACAGCCCTGCAACACTTCTCGCGCATCGGCGTCGGCTCGAGTAATCCGACGGCCCTCGCTCGCGCGGGTTACTGGCAAGGCCGCGCCCTGGAAGCCATGGGACGGACGCAGGACGCACGGGCCGCGTATCAATCGGGCGCAGCACACTCCACCAGCTACTATGGCCAGCTCGCGCGCGCCAAGCTCGGACTGCCGCAGCTTGGCCTGCGCGAACCGCCGACCGCCGCGCGCGGCACCGGCGCGTTCGAGGTCGCGCGCGCCGTCGAACTGCTCTATGCGATCGACGAACGCGACCTGGCCGCCACGATGCTGTCCGATCTTGCCGATCGGGTCGAAGACATCGATGCGCTGACGGCCCTCGCCGAAGCCACCGCGCGCTATCGCGATGCCCGCGGCATGCTGATCCTCGGCAAGGGAGCACTCAACCGAGGCTATCCGTTCGACCACTACGCCTACCCCGTCTCCGGAATTCCCGCTTACCAGACCATCGGACCCGAGGTCGAACGCGGACTGGTCTTCGCAATCGCCCGGCAGGAGAGCGCGTTTAATCCGACGGTGGTCTCACCGGCGAAGGCCATGGGTCTGATGCAGGTGACGCCAGCGGCCGCCAAGACGGTCACCCGCCGCTACGGCGCGACGTTCGATCCAAAGCGCCTGCTGTCCGACCCGGCCTACAATGCCATGCTCGGCGCAGCAGAACTTGGTGCACTGGTGAGCGACTATCGCGGCTCCTACATCCTGACCTTCATCGGCTACAACGCCGGTCGTGGCCGCGTACGGGAGTGGATCGCGAAGTACGGCGATCCCCGCGATCCGAACGTGGACGCAATCGATTGGGTCGAACGGATTCCGTTCTCGGAGACCCGCAACTACGTGCAGCGGATCATGGAAAACGTCCAGGTCTATCGCGCGCGCTTCGGTGGCGGCTCCCGTCTTTTGATCGAAGCGGATTTGAAGCGCGGCGCCGGTAGTACGGTCAGCGCGTCGGCAGCGGACGATAACTAAAGCGCGATGGGATTGGAATGAATCATCCTCGCATTTAGGTTGTTGTTGCTTAAGCACGATCTTTTCGGAAAACCGCTTCGCGCTTTTCCGGATCATACTTTAAGATATGATCCAGATCGGAATAACGCGCGCGCAGCGCAAACCTGCGGCGCGATTTCGATAAGCCTCTTTTCAAAGCAAACGTTTGAAAATTTGGCGCGATGGTAATGACCCTCGCGGATTCATCGAGCACTCGGTTCTGATCGCCTTGGAGCCGAAAGCTTCGGCTTCTTGTTTGACGCTTTCTCTTCGCGCGAACCGGTATCCCTCTTGGATCAAGTCCCGGGCAGGCTGCGCGCGAAATGCATCGGTGCCTCCGAGCCCGATTCTTCAGCGGCCCTCTCATCGCTGCAGCATCAGCACCACGATCTGCTGGATCTCTGCTGTTGCAGTTGCGATTCTGGTGAGCTGATCGTTGTCGATAGCCGGGCGGCTGGCCAGATCCTTCAGCATCTGGGCGATCTCCGCGACATAACGGGAGACCTCTTCGGTGGCCGCCGCAATACGCATCTCGCTCGTTCGCTCAAGCATCGTCCGTCTCTGTTTCCGTCAGCCGTCGTGCGGCACATCTAATTGCCGCATCATTACCGGTTTCCACGACCGGATTTTGAAGAATCCACCAGCAACACGACAATGTGTAGGCTTCGAGCCGCGCTCGCGAGCCATACCCAAACACGCCCGCAACACTAGACTGATCCTTCCTACAAAAAGAAAATCCCCGGCAAGTTGCCCTGCCGGGGATCGTAATGCCGCTCAGCTTACGTCGATCAGAAGAAGCGACGAACCGAGAAGATGCCCGAGATCACGTTCTGGTCCTTGATCTCGTAAGGCACGGTCGGCTTGTAGTCCTGGACGTTGACCGGGGTGAAGGTCGCACCCTTGTTGCCAGAGTGGTGGTTGGTCCACATCACTTCCAAACCGATGGTCAGGTCGCGAACCGGGGTCCAGTAGGTCCGGGAGCCGACACCGACGATGCGGTAGTCCATGTTGCAGGTGGTGTTGAAGTTCGACAGGGTGCCGCCGCCACCGGCCGCGGTCATGCGCGAGCACAGGATCGCGTTAGCCGCCGCGTTGTAGTCGATCACTTGCGCACCACCGAACAGCGAGGTCCGCCACTCGGCGTTCCAGCCGTGCTCGAAGGCCACCGTACCGCCGTAGGTGGTGGTCAACTGCTGACCGGTTCCGGTCCGGGTGTCGTACACCGAGTCGAACAGGTAGCCGCCGACGAAGCTCTGGTAGCGGGTGCTGCTGCTGCCGAAGAGACCAAAACCAGCACCTTGGCCGATGTTGGCGAACACGTCGGTCGAAGCACCGACAGCATAGGCACCACCGATGTACAGGGCATCGTTCACGCCGGTCGGCGTGTTGAACTTGAGCGCTGCGTTGACGCCGCCACCGATCTTATCCGACGGCGTGATGCCGGTGATTTCCGTGCAGGTCGCGCCCGACGCACCGCAGCCATAGGCCACATGGTTGTTCACGATATTGCCGGCGATGTGGAAGCCACCCCAGGCCTGGTCGATGCGGAGCTGAGCCACGACCTCCGGCCAGGTGTTGCCACCACGGGTATCGGTGCCGATCGCGGCGACGCCAAGCTGCGTCAGCGCGTTGGCGCCATTGTAGTTGCCGCGCTTGCGCTCCTTGTTGTCTTCCACCGACAGCGTGGCGGAGATGCCGTTGCCGAACTGGTGGGTGTAGGCAGCGACGAAGCGGCCGCCCGCCGTGTCAGGCCAGCCGAGCGAACCGTTGATGCCCCACTTGTAGGCGTAAGCCCACGGGTTGTCGAAGTACGACGTGCCCGCGCGGCCGATCGTGAAACCGCCCCACTGGATGATGCCGGTATCGATCGCGATGATGCCCGGAGTCGAGGGCGTGCCGACCGGCGTGTTCACCTCGGCGCGAACCACCGAGAACGTACGCAGCGTGCCGTAAGCAGTCTGCGTGCGGGTGTCCATGTTCAGGAACACGCGCGAACGGGTGAAGAAATAGTCACGATCGCGGGTGTTGGTCGCCGCACCGTCGTTCGTGATGCCCCACGCCTGCAGACCGGTACCGCGCGCATTGCCGAAGCTCACCTCGGCGCGGATGTGACCGCCGATACGAATGCAGGTGTCGGTGCCAGGAATGTAATAAAATCCCGCTCCGTACAGAGAGCAGATCTTCACGTATTCGACCGGCTTGGCCTTTACGGGAAGATCGGCTGCCTGCGCCCCCGCCAGTGCGACGAACCCTGCCGCCGAGCCGAGGAGAAGGCTCTTAACCATCTTCATCTCAAACCTCCAAGTTTGCTCTGTTCACCCGCCGCGTTGCTTTGCACCCCCGCACAATCGCAAGCGGCCTCAAGCGAACCCCCAGACGGGACGACTCGGGATTGCCCCCCTCTGTCGCAAAACGAAGATTGACCGGAACCGTACTAACCGCAACGGAAACCGTACGGACACGTACAGATAGATCACACCTGTTGCACAAAAGGCACGTCCCGGAAATCGGCAACGCCCGGTAACCATCTGAAATAGCTTGATAAAACAGACGCCTGCAAATTGTGCATTGCACAGTTAGCGAGCGCAAATATCCCTCCCCGCCATCGCAGTGTCGCGGAGATGACGGAGAATAAAGGGACTCGCAGGGGGCTCACCGCGAGACTGATTTGCTGCTCGGTCCCCGATCCGCGGTAAACCATTGCGCGGAGATAGGTCGGGTTTCGGCACACCATTGCGGCTATCGAGCCGGGACCGCGGCTTTTGCAGCCCGCGCTACGACGGCGAGCCGATACCGCGCACGATCCTCCTCGTCGGACTTTGCATAGCAGGTCCCCTTGCCCTGCCGGGGCTGGCCAGTCCCGCGCGCGCGCAGCACTCCGCCCATCCCCTGCATCGCCGTCGTCGCCATTGGCGCCAGCAGCTCGCGCAGATGCGTGCAGCCGAGAGCGCCGCCGACGCGCTTGCGCACCTCGGCCTGCCATCCGGCACCGATCTTCAAGCCGATCAGGTCCTGCATCGGATGCACCGCCATGGGGCAGACCGCTTGCGGGAAAGCGTCCATCGCCGACTCGATGCTGCGGATCACCATATCTTCACTGAGCGTCAGCCGGACCCACATATTATGCAGCGGCTGTCCCGCCTTGCCGCGTTCGGTATCATAGGTCTTGGTGTCGATCATATTGGCTTCGACATCCCACAGTCCGTCTTCGCGCTCGTAGACCTCGCAGGCGATGCGGCGGGTGTGAATGTGCTTGCGTTGCGCGGCGGGCGGCGGAAGCGGCATCGTTCGATCTATCCTGTTTGTTCTTTGTTGCGATCCATCGGCAGCCTCGCTGCGTCCGGGGACAGCGTCAACTCGATGTGACGGCATATCTGTTCCACCACACCGTGCCAGCTTGACGTCTTGCCGCGACGACAGACCCGCAGGGTCGGGAACCATGGGCTGCGCTCGACATCGAACAGCCACCGCCAGTCGGCCAGATGAGGAACGGCAACACACCCCTCGACGCCCAGCGCCCCGGCCAGATTGGCAATAGCCGTATCGCAGGACACGACGAAATCAAGATTCCGCATCACCGCCGCAGCATCAACAAAGCCGTCGGTCCCTGAACTGTCGAGAGTCTCGATCGTCATCTCACCTGGCAGATCGGCAAGCTGTTCGAGCCCGTGGTTCTTCTGCAGGCTGATCAGCCGAACGCCCGGAATTTGGGACAGCGGATAGAAGTCGCGAAGCGGAATCGATCGCGCGGTGTCTTGGGCAAAATCCGGATTGCCTTGCCAGGCGAGCCCGATCTTGAGGCCTTGCGTGCCGATAACATCCCGCCAATAGGCTACCTTGGCGGTATCGGCAAAAAGATAAGGCGTCGGCGGAATCGTCGACAGTTCGGTCTTGAACCGGTGCGGCAGGCTTATCAGCGGGATTTGATAGTCCGGCCTGTTATCGGTCGGGATCGCGTCCACATAGCGGACGCGATCGGATAGCGTGCGGAGAATGGGCGTCATGAGCGCGGGCACCTGGAAGATGACCTCCGCGCCCCGCACTACAAGCAACGGGATGTAGCGGCTCATCAGCAACAGATCGCCAAGCCCCTGCTCGCTGTACACAAGCAGCGACCTACCTTGTATCGGCTCACCGTGCCAATGCGGCACGTCGCTCTCGTCATAGGCAGGAAGCGTGCTGATCCCCGGCCGCCTCAAGCGAGCTTCGTAGTCGGACCAGCCCTCAAGCAGCTTTCCTCGCAGCAGATTGAGATAACCGCGATAGAGAACAGCCTCCACATGATCGGGCGTCCGCCCGATGAAGTGGTCGAGAATATTCAATGCCTCAGGGAAGTTTTCGCGATTGGCCACGGCAACGTATTTGAGGGGCATCAGTTCGCGCGTCGGGCCGCCGCGCACCAGAAGCCGATCAACAATTGCTTCCGCCTCTTCGAAACGATCCAGTTTGCTGAGCACCGTCGCGTAGTTCTGCTGGTAGACGGCATTTGCCGGATCGATCTGGAGCAACCGCTCGAAAACCGCGAGCGCTTCGTCATGCCGCCTCAGATTTGTCAGCGCTACGCCTCTATAGAAAACCGGCAGCCGCAAGTCCGGCTCTCGCTTGCAAGCCTTCTCGAGTAAGGCGAGCGCTTCGGCATCTCGCCGCAGCATAATCAGCACCGTCGCGAGATCCGTCAGGATTTGCGCTGACTGCGGCTTAAGTGCTTTGGCCCGCTGCAGCAGGCTCTCCGCCTCCTGGTGCCGGCCGGTGAGCGCGTTGGCGACACCCAGACTATGCAGCGCGCGGCTTTCCTTCGGCTTCTTGGCGATGATCCTGCTGAGAATGGCGATGGCTTGCGGAATATGTCCGGCATTCATCAAAGCATCGGCTTGATCCAACTCAACGCCAACACCCATTCAGGCCTCGCCAAACAAAACCTCAAAATACATCGGAGCAATGCACGGACCTTTCAGGTCCGCTAGACGTAGATATTAGAATACGTTCCGCCAAGGACGTCCTCATATCAGAGGAAGCATGTGACGGCAAAAGCCTCGGCAAAGCGCCGCGGTTCACGAACCGCGCAGCGTATCTCCCGCCTGGGTGCAGGCATTTAGAACCTGATCGACCAGCCCTTCCATGCGTTCGCGCGTCAAACGCTCGGCCGGCCCGGACACCGCGATCGCCGCGACCGAAATACCGTCACGGCCGATGATCGCACCTGCAAGGCTGTTGATACCGGTGCTCCACCCGCTCTCCGTGTAGGTGAATCCCTGCTGTCGGATGATCGCAAACTCGCGCAGCACCGCCGCAGGCTTGATCTCCTTGCCGCGCGGATGCGTTGCGCGGAATTCGGTGACGATCTCTTCGGCATTTGGCTGGAACGCGAGTTGCACCCTGCCCGAAGCTGGGAAGATCGCCGGCGCGCGATGGCCCGGGACTGGCGTGATACGCACCGGCACCGGCGCACGGATCTGATCGAGATAGATGCAATCAGCGCCATCGAGGATCGTCAGGTGGATCGTTTCCTGCGTCTGCTGATGCAGCATCTGCATGAACGGGCGCGCCGCGCGCACCATCGGATGACGCGTGACGACTTTCATGCCGAGCTCCCACACTTTGAGCGTCGGCCCGTAGCGTCCAGTCGCTGCGTCGCGCTGAACGTAACCGAGCGTCAGCAGCGTCGTCAGCGTGCGATGCACGTTGCTTTTCTCAAGCCCCATCTCTTTCGCCATCGCGGTCACGCCGACCGGCGCATCCGCTTGGGCGATGCGATTGAGCATCCGCAATCCCTTGGCAATGGTCGTATCCATGGGGCGCACTATACAACCATGTTCTAAATCATGGAACATATTTCTGCATATCGGCCCGCCGTATTGCGCAGTGGACCTGACGTTCCAACTGGTTGACAAAGAAGTCCGGGTGCCGGACCTTATACCGGAACAAAGTTCCATATATTGGAACGAGAAGAAGCCGCCGCACTGGGCAAAACGGGAAACAATTTCTCATGAACAAGATCGCAGCCGACGCGCACGCCGCTCCGGCGAAAAGCGCCACACCGCAATTGCCGCTCGCGGGCATTCGCGTGATCGACCTCACGCGCATCTACAGCGGCCCCTACTGCACCTTCATGATGGCGATGGCCGGTGCCGAGGTCATCAAGATCGAGCCGCCGGAAGGTGAGACGCTGCGCAAGCGCGACGGCCGTCAGGGCGCGTCGCTGCCGTTCGCGATGCTGAATGCCAACAAGCGGCTGGTGACGCTGAATCTGAAATCGAAGAAGGGCGCGGAGATCTTCCTGGAGCTCGTGAAGACCGCCGACGTGCTGGTCGAGAACTTCCGCCCCGGCGTAATGGACCGCCTCGGCTTCACCAAGGAGAAGCTGAAGGAGGTCAACCCGCGCCTCATCATCGCGCAGACCTCGGGCTACGGCAACGATGGCCCCTATCGCGACTACCCCGCCATGGATCTCACGGTGCAGGCGGTTGCGGGCATCATGCACTCGACCGGCTATCCGGACGGGCCGCCGGTCAAAGCCGGCCCTGCCCTTGTCGACTTCGCCGCCGGTACGCATCTCTACTGCTCGATCGTCACTGCGCTGTTCTCGCGCGAGCGCACCGGTCAGGTGCTGACGACCGAGGTCGCGATGATGGAAGCGATCTATCCGACGCTCGCTTCCAACTTCGCGCTGGCGATCTCAAGCGACGAGAAGACCTATGTCGCGCGCACCGGCAACCGGCACGGTGGCATGTCGCTGACACCATACAACGTCTACAAGGCTTCCGACGGCTTCGTCGCCATCATCTGCAACAACGAACGCCACTGGGTCGCGCTCGGCAAGGCGCTGAAGCGCAAGGATTGGGCGACCGATCCGAAGTACAATCCGCTGATCGAACGCGTGAACCGCATGGACGAACTTGATGCGGAAATCAATGCGGAGACATCCAAATACACCCGCATGCAGTTGTTCGAACTGCTGAACAAGACCGGAGCGGCTTGCGCGCCGGTGCGGACGCTGCACGAAGTGTTGGCCGATCCGCATCTGCGCGAGCGCGGCATGGTGCATGACATCGACCACCCCGAATACGGCAAGCTGGTCGTGATGCGCAGCCCGGTGCGTTACGGCGGCGTGCAGCCGCCGGAATACAAGCCGAGCGGCGAAATGGGCGCGGACATCGACGCGATCTATGGCGGCGAACTGAAGCTCTCGCCGGATGAAATCCAAGCCCTCCGCAAGGCCGGCGACATTTAGTGCATCGGTTCGGACGTTCTCTTCGGTGTAACCGTACACCGCGCGCACGAGAAGGTCCGGACCAAAGCCGCACGACCCAATCATAACGAGCGCGTGTCCCTTTCAATCCGAAGTTCGCTTCAAGGGGCAGACGGCAGAGTGAAGCGAACTTCGGAATCGGACTCGAGATATGTTGGATAAAAGCGAAGCACAGAAAATGCACACACTCGGCGCCTGGGAGCTTCCCGAAGAGCTGCAACACCTGCGCGATACGGTTCGTCGCTTCATGGTCAATGAGGTGAAGCCGGTCGAGGACAAACTCGAACATGACGCGGTGCGCTGCGCACCGGAAGATCTCAAGATTCTGCAGGCGAAGGCCAAGGCTCTCGGCCTCTGGCAGATCCGCACGCCCGCCGAGTTCGGCGGCGCTGGCCTCAACCTGCTCGGCCAAGCGATCGTTGCCGAAGAAGCTGCGAAGTGCCGCATGGGCGCCTATATCCCCGCCCTCAACGCTTTCGGTTCGGACCCGCCGAACGTGATCTGGCTCGGCAGCAAGCATCAGATCGAGAAGTACGGCATCCCGAGCGTGAACGAAGGCAAGAAGGCCTTTTTCGCGATCAGTGAAGCCTCAGGCGGCGCCGATCCAGGCCGCGCCATCAAGTGTCAGGCGGTGCTCAAGGGCGATCGCTACGTGCTGAACGGCACCAAGCTCTGGATCACCGGCGCCAAGGGCGCCGACTGGGGTATCGTGTTCGCGCGCACCGGACATGGCGGCCGCGGCGGCATCACCTCCTTCATCGTCGACGCGAACATGAAGGGCATCTCCTACAAGGTGATCCCGGTCATCCGCGCCTACGCTCCTTATGAGGTCCATTTCGACAACGTCGAAGTGCCGATCGAGAACCGCCTCGGCGACGAGGGCGGCGGCTTCAAGCTCGCCGAGAAGTGGCTGGTGGAGGGCCGCGTCCCCTACGCTGCCGGCACCATCGGCATCGCGCAGGCAGCGCTCGAGCTCGCCATCGACTGGGCCAAGCAGCGCGAGACGTTCGGCTCGCGTCTGTCGGACAAGCAGGCGATCCAGTGGATGCTCGCCGACAGCGAGATGGAGCTGCGTGCAGCGCGCCTGCTGGTCTACGAGGCCGCCTGGAAGGCCGATCTCGGCAAGCCGATGAAGCTCGAAGCTTCGATCGCCAAGGTGACGGCGACGGAGACCGCCGGCCGCGTGGTCGATCGTTGTATCCAGATCTTCGGCGGCCTCGGCGTCTCGAAGGAGTTGCCGCTGGAGCGCTGGTATCGCGAGCTGCGCATCAAGCGCATCGGCGAAGGCCCGTCGGAAGTGCAACGCATGGTCGTCGCGCGCGACCTGCTCGGCAATCGCGGATAATTGGGGGATCAATCACCGTGTCAATCGATCTGGAAGTCGACAAGGACGGCGTAGCGACCGTCACCATCAATCGCCCCGAGGTGCACAACGCGCTCGACTCGGAGCACTATGCGGCGATCTCGAAGGCGTGGCAGACCGTTCGCGACGACCCGCAAATCCGCGTTGCGATCGTCACCGGTGCGGGCGACCGCGCCTTCTGTGCCGGCGCGGACATCAAGAACGTCCTCACCCAACGCAACGCATGGTCGGACGTCTGGCTGACGCAGAAGGACCAGCTGCTCAACCGCGGTCTTGAGGTCTGGAAGCCGATCATCGCGGCCGTGAACGGCTTCTGCCTCGGCGGCGGCGTGACGATGCTCTATTCCACCGATATTCGGGTGGCTTCGGAGCACGCGACCTTCAATCTCGCCGAGGTGAAGCGTGGCATCATCGCCGGCAACGGTGGCACCCAGCGCACGCTGCAGCAGCTTCCCTGGTGCATCGGCATGGAAATGCTGCTCACCGGCGACCCGATCGACGCCAAGACGGCCGAACGCTGGGGCCTGATCAACAAGGTCGTCCCCCATAAGGACCTGATGAAGTCGGCTCGCGAATATGCCGCGCGCATTGCCGCCAACGCACCGCTCGCGGTGCAGGCCGCGAAGGAGTTGGCGATCCGTTCGCGCGACACCGACATCAACACCGGCCTGCGGATCGAGCAGCTGATCGGCCGCATGCTGCGTGAGACCGAGGACGCGAAGGAAGGACCGAAGGCGTTCCGCGAGAAGCGCAAGCCCAACTTCAAGGGGGAATGAACATGATCCCGAACAACAAGGGGACAAACGCACGATGAGCAATCTTAGCGGCAAATACGTCATTGCCGGCATCGGCGCGACCAAGTTCGGCGGCCTGCCCGGCCGTTCGACGATCTCGCTGAACGTCGAAGCCATCCGCCGGGCGCTCGCCGACGCGGGCATCGAGAAGGACGCGGTCGATGGCCTGTGGGTGAAGGCCCCTACCTCTAAGTTCGAACTGATGTACGGCCAGAAGATCGCCGAAGCCGTCGGCCTGCAACCCAAGATCAATGGTGTCTGGGACCAGGGCGGCGCCTCCAACATCATGAACATCTCCTACGCGGCGATGGCGATCGAGGCCGGCCAGTGCGACATCGCTGTGGTCTGCTTCGCGGACAATCCGAAGACGGGCACGGCGGCTGGCTACAGCCGGCCGCGTGGCGACGATGCGCTCTATGGCTGGTTCGGCGTGCTGTCGAACTACGCGATGATCGCCCGCCGCCACATGGGCGAGCTCGGCACCCCGCGCGAGGCGCTCGGTGCCGTTGCCGTAGCCTCGCGCCGTCATGGCGCCGAGAATCCGCACGCACAGCTGCGCAAGGCATTCTCGCTCGATGACTACATGAAACTGCCGCCGATGGTGGCGCCGTTCTGCCGCGACGACTGCGCACTGGTCAGCGATGGCGGTGCGGCCGTCGTCGTCATGAGTGCGGAACGCGCCAAGCAGCTCGGCGTCAAGAAGCCGGTGCCGATCCTCGGCTTCGGCCATGGCCAGACCGCGTGGGAAGTCCCGCAACGTCCGGACATGACCTCGACGCAAGCGAAGGTCGCAGGCGCCACCGCATTCAAGATGGCGGGGCTTGCGCCGAAGGACATCGACGTGGCGCAGATCTACGACTGCTTCACCATCACCGTGCTGATGACGCTCGAGGACTACGGCTTCGCCAAGCGCGGCCAGGTCGCCGACTTCGTCAAGGGCGGCAACATCGAGCTCGGCGGACAACTGCCGGTCAACACCTCCGGCGGTCTCCTCTCCGAAACCGGCATGCCGGGCCTGCAGCTCGTGCACGAAGGCGTGCGCCAGATGCGCGGCGAGTCCGTCAATCAGGTGAAGAACGCGAAGCGCTGCATCGTCAGCAATCAGGGAGGAGTGATGCACACCCACGCAACACTCATTTTGGGCCAATGAACGCACCCGCAACGAAACCTGCCGCCACCCTGCCCGAGCCGGACATCAACGAGGTCAGCAAGCCTTATTGGGATGCCTTGCAGAACGGCAAGCTGACGTTCCAGCATTGCCGTCATTGCGGCAACAACTGGCTGCCGGCACGCGGCGAATGTCCGAAGTGCCTCGAAGCCGACTACGAATGGCAGGGCGCCTCCGGCAAAGCCAAGCTGATCAGCTGGGTGGTGTATCACCGCGCCTTCCATCCGGCGTTCGAAGGCCGCTTGCCCTACAACGTGGCGGTGGTCGAGCTCGCCGAGGGGCCGCGCATGATCTCCAATGTGATCATCGATGACGCCGAGACGCTGGTGATCGATCAGCCGCTCACCTTCGTCGCTGCGCAAGAGCAAGGCCACGGCATCGCCCGCTTCAAGCCCGTGTGACAATTGGCGCATGGCGCAGACGGGAAAAGCGAGTACCGCTTTTCCCGTCGTGTGTGCACGAACACATGTGTCCCGTCTGCGAACGGAACGAAACTCTAAGAAGACATGATGATCGATCGTAGAGCCACAACGCAGGCAGCTTTGCTGACGGCGTTGTCTTGGCTTTTACCGCCGCTGTCCCGTGCGACGGCACAGGGTGCAGCTTTCCCGACTCGCCCGCTTCGGATCGTCGTCCCCTATCCGCCTGGCGCTTCAACTGATCTGATCTCGCGCGCCGTCGCCGAGGAAGCGGGCAAACGGCTCGGTCAGACGATCATCGTTGAAAACAGACCGGGCGGCGGAACGGTCGTCGGGACTCAGGCCGTGAAAAATGCACCGGCCGACGGCTACACCCTGATGTTTCAGGCCGCTAGCCTTGTCAGCAACACCTACACGTTGAAAAATCCCGGCTACAAACTCTCAGACTTCACGCCGGTCACGATGCTCTCCGACGCCGCCTACGTTATGCTGGTGCCCTCCTCGCTGCCGGTAAAGACGCTCAGTGAGTTCATCGCCTATGCCAAAGCGCATCCGGGCAAGCTGAACTACGGCACGCTTGGTCGCGGCACGCGAACCTTCGTGCTTCCTTACCGGCTTGGCGTCGCCGCCGGCCTCGACTGGACGGAAATCTCCTACAAAGGGACGGCCGAAGCCGCCCAGGCGGTGATGAGCGGCGATATTCAGACTTATTTCTCGACGCAAGCCTACGCCTCGACACAGCTTGAATCGGATCGTCTGCGTCTGCTCGCCATCACCAGCGAGAAACGCGTCGACTTCCTACCGAATGTGCCGACCTTCAAGGAGCTCGGCTATCCGCAAGTCACCGATCATTCCTGGTACGCACTGTTCGCACGCTCGGAAACACCCAAGCCGATCCTCGATACGTTACGCGCCGCATTTGCCGACGCGATGAAATCCGCTGCGATGCAGACGCAGCTCCGCAACAACGGCCTGTCACCCTATGACGGTACGCTCGAAGCCTTTCCGGCCAAGCTGGAAGCGGAGTTGCAGCACTTCATTGCAGAGGCCAAGCAGCTCGGCCTCGAGCCGCAATAATAAAACCAAACCGTGACCGATCCGCACATCGTTGCTGATGGAAGCACGACCATTGCGGTCCTGCTAAGGAGATAGAGAGTGATGAAGCCGTCCAGACGTTCGTTCGCCCTGCTGGGCGTCGCCGCAGCGCTGATGAGCGCGCTGCCCGCGCAGGCGCAGGACAACTACCCGTCCCGTCCGATCCGCGTGGTCGTGCCCTATACCCCGGGCGCCTCCACCGACGTCATTTCCCGTGCGTTCGCCGATGAAATGGGCAAAGTCCTCGGCCAGACCATGATCGTCGAGAACAAGCCAGGCGCAGGCACGGCCATCGGCTCGCAAACCGCCAAGCAGGCACCGGCTGACGGCTACACCATCCTGTTCGGTTCGAGCACGATGATATCGACCATGCTCGCCTTGAAGGAGCCGGGTTATGCCATGGAGGACTTCACGCCGATCGCGATGCTCGGCGATCAGTTTTACGTGCTGATGGTGCCAGCCGCGCTGCCGGTGAACAACTTCAAGGAATTCGTCGAATACGCCAAGAAGAACCCGACCAAGATGAACTACGGCATGCTCGGACCGGGCTCGCCATCGCATGTGCTGGCGGAGCGGCTGAAGACCTCGGCGAAGTTCGAATGGCAGGACATCGCCTTCCGCGGTGGCACGCCGGCGGTGCAGGCGCTGATGAGCAACGACGTGCAGGGATATTTCGCGACACAGACCTTTGCGATGACCTTCAAGGATTCGGACAAGCTGAAGCTGATGGGCATCGGCTCTGAGGAGCGCGGCCAGTTCCTGCCGGAGGTCCCGACCTTCAAGGAATTGGGTTACGAGGGTGTCGTCGAACAGTCCTGGTACGCGATGTTCGTCCGCTCCAACACGCCGAAGCCGATCGTCGACAAGCTACGCGCCGCCTCGGCCCAAGTGATGAAGTCGCCGGCTATGGCAGAACATCTGAAGACCAATGGTCTGTCTCCCTATAAGGGCACGATCCCTTCGTTCGAAGCCTCGCTCGAGAAGGAGATCAAGGAAAAGGCGGAAGAGACCAAGCGCCTTGGTATCGTCGTCCAATAAATTCGACGCACGCGCCAAATAGGCGAACAAGAGACGCCGTACTCTCATGGGTGCGGCGTCTTTGTTTTTGCTCGACATTCTCCCGCGTGACCCGAGCTCGACCTGCGACCGAGCGCCGCGATATCGCAAAAGCGTATAGGCCCTCCCATCTTTCGATCGGTTGCATCAGCCTATCATCTGGGGATCATGTAGACTGCCATCGCCCAAAACGGGCCTGCGGCCTCGCCGCACGCCAACCTACAAAACAATCAGCGGCGATGGACACGAGAGGAAAATAAGAAAACATGAAACTCCTGATACGTGCTGCATTGGCCCTCACCTCGGCGGGTCTTCTCACCTTCACCACCGGAGCCGCGGCTGATACCTTCCCCTCGCGGCCGATCACCTGGGTCGTCGGCTTCACCCCGGGCGGCATCAGCGATAACGGTGCCCGGTTCGTCGCCAAGGTGTTCAGCGAGAAGCTCGGCCAGCCTGTCATCATCGAGAACAAGCCTGGCGCAGGCGGCATCGTCGCGGCCGAATACGTGGCCTCAGCCAAGCCGGACGGCTACACGATCCTCTATGCCGCGAACGGGGTAATGGGGACTTACGTTTCGCTCTACAAGAAGCTCTCGTACGATCCGTTCAAATCCTTCACCTTGATCCACGGCTTCGCGTCTTCGCCGCTGGTCCTCGTCGTCCCTCAGACCTCACCGTTCAAGTCGGTGAAGGATCTGATCGACTACGCCAAGAAGAACCCGGAGAAATTGACCTACGCCTCGGTCGGCTCCGGCACCGCCCAGCACCTGACGCCGGAGTTGATGGCAAGATACACCGACATCAAGCTCACCCACGTCCCCTACAAGGGCTCAACGCCCGGAATGACCGATATGCTCGGCGGCCGCATCGATTTCATGTTCGACTATTCGATCATCGTGAAGCCGCAGATCGAAGGTGGCAAGCTGCGCCCGCTGGCTCAGACCGGAGCGACCCGAATGGTCAGCCATCCGGACGTACCGACGTTCGTCGATCTCGGCTATCCAGATGTCCAGTTCACCGCATGGGCTACGATCGTCGGCCCGGCCGGCATGCCGCAAGACGTCGTCGACAAGATCGGCAAGGCTTTCAACGAGGCGCTGAAAGATCCCGCCGTGATCAAGTATCATGACGATCAGGGCGTAACGCTGATGCCGGACGTGGGGCCGGCGAAGGTCAAGGACTTCATCGTCAAGGAGCAGGCGAAGTTCAAGGATATCATCGAGCGGACCGGCGCCTCGGCGGATTGAGATCGTTACAATCCGGACAGTCTGCCGATTGCACGACAGACAGAACAAAGCTGCACGGGTAAGCCCTTGCGATCCACGGGCGGCGGGTTAGCTTGCCGCCCGAATTCGTTTCGTCACGAAACGGTTTCCATAACAAGCAGCTATCCGCCTCGAGAGCGGACCATCGGGAGAAGACAATGAAGTTCGCTACAGCGATCGTAGGCGCCCTGGCGTCGATCGCAATCGCCACCACCGCCATCGCCCAGGACTACCCCAGCCGGGTCATCACCTGGGTCGTCCCCTTCCCGCCCGGCGGCGTCACCGACAATGGCGCACGCACGGTCGCGAAGGTGTTGAGCGAAAAACTCGGCCAGCAGGTCATCATCGACAACAAGCCGGGCGCCGGCGGCATCGTCGGCACCGAGGCTGTCGCCAACGCCAAGAAGGACGGATACACTTTCCTCTACGCGTCGAATGGCATCGTCACTTATCCGTTCCTCTTCAAGAAGCTGAGCTACGATCCGCAGAAGGACTTCATCCCGGTGCATGGCTTCGCCACTTCGCCGATGCTGGTGATGGTGCGGGCGGATTCTCCGTTCAAAACCATCAACGACCTGGTCGAATTCGCCAAGAAGAACCCCGGCAAGCTGAACTACGCCTCGGTCGGAAACGGCTCGACACAACATCTGCTGGCCGAACTGTTCCAGAAGGAAGGCGGCTTCACCATGACCCATGTGCCCTATAAGGGCACCGCCCCCGCGCTGACCGATCTGATGGCCGGCGTCATCGACGTGACCTTCGACTATGCGGTCGTCATGCAACCGCAGATCGAGGCCGGCAAACTGCGCGCGCTGGGTGTCTCCAGCGAGAAGCGGCTAACCAACCTGCCCGAGGTGAAGACCATTGCCGAACAGGGCTTCCCCAACGTGGTGTTCACCGCCTGGGCGACCGTCGTACTGCCAGCCGGCACACCGCAGCCGGTCGTCGATAAGCTCGCCGACGCATTCGGCAAGAGCCTGGAGGACCCGAGTGTCGTGAAATACTTCAACGACCAGGGCGCGGGCATCATGCAGGGCGTGTCCAAGGAAAAACTCGCCGCCTTCTATGACGCCGAGCGCGTGAAAATGAAGTCGATCGCCGAACGTGCGGGCATTCAGCCCGAATAACCCGCAGCCGATCACCTGAAAGCTCTGAAGGCCCGCGTCCCACGCGGGCCTTTTCTTTTGCGCAGCATTCTTGTTGCGGCGCGAGATTTCCAACTGTGTCGAAGCGCGCGCTTGCCGAAACCGACAGCGGCGCTAATCTCATCAAAAAATGAAAAATGATGAGGGAGGTTGGAATGCCGCTGGCGCGAGTCTCTGCCATCCTGGTTGCTGCGATCGCCATCGCAAGCAGCACAGCCCTTGCCGAGCCGGGCTATCCCTCCAAACCGCTCACTTACATCGTGCCCTTCCCGCCCGGCGGCGTCACCGACAACGGCGCCCGCGCCGTCGCCAAGGTCCTCGGTGAAAAGCTCGGCCAGCCCGTGATCGTCGATAACAAACCCGGCGCCGGCGGCATCGTCGGCTCCGAATATGTGCTGAACGCGAAGCCGGACGGCTACACCTTCATGTACGCGCCACACGGCCCGCTCGGCGTCTTCGCCTATCAATACAAGAAGCTGTCATTCGACCCGCTCACGGCGTTTACGCCGGTGCACGGCATGGCATCCTCACCGATGCTGTTCATGGTGCGCGCGGACGCGCCCTACAAGACGTTCAAGGAACTCGTCGAGTACGCGAAGAAAAACCCCGAAGGCATCAATTACTATTCGACGGGGCCCGGCTCCGCGAACCATCTGGTCTCGGAAATGCTGCAGAAGGCCGGTGGCTTCAAGATGACGCAGGTGCCCTACAAGGGAACCGGTCCGGCCATGACCGATCTGCTCGCGGGCGTCATTCAGGTGGTGTGGGAATATCCGGTAGTGATGAAACCTTACATCGAGGCGGGCAAACTGCGCGCGCTCGGCATCACCAGCGAGCAGCGCATGCCGATCCTACCCGATGTTCCCACATTCGCTGAGCAAGGTTATCCGGAAGCCATATTCACCGCCTGGTCGACCATCGCAGTCTCAGCCCAGACGCCAAAGCCGATCGTCGACCGGCTCGCCAAGGCCTATAGCGAGACCCTCGATGATCCATCGGTGATCAAATACTTCGAGGATCAGGGCGCAGGTATCCTGCAAGGCTACTCCGGCGACAAGCTGCGCAAGTTCGTCGATGCCGAGAACGTCAAGCTCAAGGAGCTGATGGAGCGCGCGGGTATCGAACCGCAATAGCGCCGCCCTGCGGTCCACCCGCGCAAGCACGCCGAGAGCTCTCGCAACAATGGACGATCCGATCCAATCGGATGCCCAAGCCGACAACCCAAAGCCCGGATCAGCCGGACAGAGACGAGCAGGACGACCACACAAGACAGCACGTTTGGGGACAGCCGCGATGAGAATGACGACGCTTCTTGCAGGTACTCTTTCTATTTTCGCTTTGACGGATAGCGCATTCGCGGAATCCGCGGAGAATTACCCATCCCGTCCCCTCACCTACGTCGTGCCCGGCGCGGCGGGCGGCATTGTCGACAACGGTGCCCGCTTCATGGCCAAAGTGCTGACGGAGAAGATCGGCCAGCCGGTCATTGTCGAGAACAAGCCCGGTGCGGCCGGAATCGTCGGCTGCGAATACGTGCTGAACGCCAAGCCCGACGGCTACACCTTCATGTACGGATCGCAAGGCCCGCATGGCGCCTACGCCTATCAGTACAAGAAGCTATCGTTCGATCCCTTCACCGCCTTCACGCCAGTCCACGGCATGGCCCATTCGCCGATGCTGTTCGTGGTCAGCGCCGATGCTCCTTACAAAACCTTCAAGGAGCTGGTCGAGTACGCGAAGAAAAATCCCGACGCCATCAACTACTATTCGCCCGGTCCGGGCTCCGCGAGCCATCTGGTATCCGAGTTGCTGCAGGAAACCGGCGGCTTCAAGATGACCCAGGTCACCTACAAAAGCAGCGCGACGGCGATGGCCGATGTCCTCGCCAACACCATTCAGGTGCTGTGGGAATACCCGGTGGTTCTCATCCCGCACATTCAGGCTGGCAAACTGCGCGCCCTCGGTGTCACCAGCGACCAGCGGATGCCGGTGCTGCCCGACGTGCCGACCTTCGTCGAACAGGGCTATCCGCAGGCAGTCTATACCGGCTGGGCAACGATTGCGGTCTCTGCGGCAACGCCGAAGCCGATCGTCGATAAGCTTGCGAAGGCTTACAGTCAGGCGCTCGATGATCCCTCGGTGATCAAATACTTCCACGATCAGGGCGCCGGTATCCTGCAAGGCTATTCCGGCGAAAAGCTGCGCAAGTTCATCGCCGACGAAAACAAGAAATACAAGGATCTCGTCACGCGCGCGAAGGTTGAACCGCAATAGGTGCAATCCGAGCTGATGACACGGGGTCCGCACAACGCGTTGCAAGCAGCTTTTACAAGCCTGAACACGTCCAACGAAACGCGCTCAAAACAATAAATGGGGAGGAAAGCTCGATGAGGATCGCCCGTCTTTTCGCCGGGGCACTGCTGACGGTGGCTGCCGCGACAGGTGCGTGGGCAGAGGACTATCCGTCTCGCCCCCTCACCTACGTCGTTCCGTTCCCACCGGGCGGCGTTACCGATAACGGCGCCCGCATGGTCGCCAAGGTCCTCAGCGAGAAGATCGGCCAGCCGGTCATCGTCGAGAACAAGCCCGGTGCGGCCGGAATCGTCGGCTCCGAATACGTGCTCGGCACCAAGCCCGACGGCTACACCTTCATGTATACTGGCACGGGACCGCTCGGCTCATTCGCCTATCGCTATAAGAAGCTGTCGTTCGACCCGTTTACCGCATTTACGCCAGTGCACGGCATGGCCTATTCGCCAATGCTGTTCGTGGTGCGCGCCGACGCGCCTTACAAGACGTTCAAGGAATTCGTCGAGTACGCGAAGAAGAATCCCGACGCCATCAACTATTATTCCACCGGTCCCGGCGATGGCTTCCATCTGGTATCGGAGCTGTTGCAGCAGACCGGCGGCTTCAAGATGACGATGGTGCCTTACAAGGGCACAGCACCGGCGCTGACGGACCTGTTCGGCGGCGCCATCCAGGCCATGTGGGAATATCCGGTGGTGCTGAAGCCACACATCGACGCAGGAAAACTGCGTGCACTCGGCATCTCCAGCGAGCAGCGCATGCCGCTGTTTAAAGACGTGCCGACCTTCGTCGAACAAGGCTATACGCAGGCGGTATTCACCGGCTGGGCCAGCATCGCCGTTCCCGCCGGAACGCCGCAGCCGATCGTCGACAAGCTCGCCAAGGCTTACAGCGCGACCCTCGATGACCCGACCATTATCAAATACTTCGAGGATCAAGGCGCCGGCATCCTGCAGGGTTACTCCGGCGAGAAACTGCGGGCCTTCGTCGATGCCGAGAACGTCAAGATGAAGGATTTGATCACGCGCGCAGGCGTGCAGCCGCAATAGCCAACAAGCGGCTTGCTCGGCAAGCGATCAGCGACTGTCGGGAGATAGAGATGCGTGCCATCAGGACATCGGTCGGCATTCTGTTCGCTCTGACGCTTGCCGCGCGCGCTGTCGCGGCGGAGGACTATCCGAGTAAGCCGATCACCTGGATCGTGCCGTTCACGCCGGCTGGCCAAGCCGACACGTCTGCGCGAATGCTGGCCAAGACCGTCGGTGAAAAACTTGGCCAGCAGATCATCATCGAGAACAAGCCAGGCGCCGGCGGCATCGTCGGCGCCGAGATCGTCATGGCCGCCAAACCCGACGGCTATACAATCTTCTATGGTTCATCAGGGCCGATGGGCATCCTGCCGAAGCTGCACAAGACCATCTCCTACGATCCGGTCAAATCGTTCGCGCCGATCGCCGCCGTCGCGGTCTCGCCGCTGGTCCTGATGACCGCGCCCGGCAAGCCGTACAAGACGTTTCCCGAATTCGTCGATTATGCACGCAAGCATCCCAATGCGCTGACCTTCTCGTCGGTCGGCATCGGCAGCACCCAGCATCTTGGCGCAGAGCTTCTGTCGATAAGCATCGGCACCAAAATGATCCATGTGCCTTACAAGGGGTCGGCTCCTGCCGTCATCGACCTGCTTGCTGGCCGTATCGACGTCGCCTTCGACAATTATCTTCCGAACAAGGCGCATCTCGATGCGGGCAAGCTCATTCCGATGGCGGTGGCTGCCGAGAAGCGGCTGACCTCGCTGCCCGATGTCCCGACCATTGCCGAACTCGGCTTTCCTGATGTCGTCATGAGCTCCTGGTCGAGCTTTGCGGCCCCGGCAGGAACCCCACAACCGGTCATCGACAAGCTGGCCGATGCGTTTCTGGCTGCGATGGCGGACCCAGCCATCATCAAATTCTACAACGAGTCCGGCTCGACCATTCTGGAGGGGGTGGTCAAGGACAAGGCGCGCGATTTCTACATCAGCGAGGGCGAACGGTTCAAACGCATCATCGATGTCTCCGGCGCCACGCCAGAATAGAACGCCGGCGGACCTAGCGTCGCGTTGTCCGGCTGCGACATTCCGGCATGCTCCCCGGCTCCGTCACCGATTGCCGCTCGCCCGCTGCCCCCGTATGCTCCCGCGCGGCGGCCGGCCCGAACGAGGCTGGCCGGAACTGGAAACGTTACCAATTGCGGGAATACATGATGAACTTCCATAAGACGCTGGCAGGCGCATTGTTGCTGGCGGCCCTCGCTTCGAACGCCGCGGCGCAGGATTTTCCGAATCGTCCTGTCACCTGGGTCGTCCCCTTCACGCCCGGCGGCGTCACCGACACAGGCGCACGCGTCGTCGCCAAGGCCTTCTCCGAGACCCTTGGCGTCAGCGTGATCGTCGAGAACAAGGGGGGCGCCGGCGGCATCGTCGGCACCGAATTCGTCGCCCAGTCGAAGCCCGACGGCTACACGATCCTATACGGCTCGTCCGGCCCGATGGCGACTAATCCTTATCTCTATAAGAAAATCTCCTACGACCCGTTGAAGTCGTTCTCGCTGATCCACACCATGTCGGAGTCACCGATGATCATGGTCGTGAACCCGAACACGCCGTACAAGACCGTCGCCGAGTTCGTCGAATACGCCAAGAAGAACCCGAACAAGATCAACTTCGGTTCGTCGGGCGCGGGCACCAGTCCGCACCTGGTCGGCGAGCTCTTGCAGCAGGAGGCCGGCATCAAGCTGACCCACGTCCCCTATAAGGGCTCCTCTCCGGCGGTCGTTGATTTGCTCGCGGGCACGGTCGATGTGATGTTCGACTACGCTGTCGTCGTGAAGCCGCACATCGATTCAGGCAAGCTGCGGGCCCTGGCGGTCACCAGCAGCGACCGGATGAAGATCCTTCCCACCATTCCGACGCTGAAGGAATCCGGCTATCCCAATGCCGTGCTGGCGGGATGGTCCACCATCGTCGCCGCCAAGGATACGCCGCAGCCGATCGTGGACAAGCTTGCCAAGGCATTCGGCGAAGCGCTGAAGAAACCGGAGGTCGTCAGCTATTTTGAAACCAACGGTTCGGCGATCATGCCGCCCTTGACCGGAGACAAACTCACCGAATTCATGGTTTCCGAAAACAAGAAGTTCAAGGGCCTGGTCGAGAAGTCCGGCGCCAGCGCAGAATAAACGCTTCAAAGGCAGCTCCCGAAATTCGGTAGCTGCCTTTTTCGTCAGGTGGGCAAGAACCTGCCCGGCGACCGACAATGCGGCCGTTCATAAAACAAGATCATACACGGTCGTACAGGGAGGATCTGATGAGGGCGTTCGTTTCGTACGTTGCTGCCGCCGCGTTGTTCGTTACGGGGATAAGTCATGCCCGTGCCGACAGTTATCCGAACCGGCCCATTACCTGGGTGATCCCTTCCGGCGCGGGCAGCGCCAGCGACGCCAATGCGCGCGTCGTCGCCAAGGTGCTTGGCGACAAGCTCGGTCAACCGATCCTGATCGACAACCGGCCCGGTGCGGGCGGCATCGTCGCCGCCGAATTCGTCGCTCAGGCCAAGCCCGACGGCTACACCATGCTTTACGCGACCTCAGGCCCCGTCGCGACCTTCGCCGCCTTCTACAAGAAGCTCTCCTATCAGCCGCTGCAGGCGTTCGTGCCGGTACACGGCTTCCTCGACACGAGCTTCGTGCTCGTGGCGAATGCCACGAAACCATACAAGACCATCGAGGCGTTCGTCGATTATCTGAAGAAGAACCCCGGTAAGGTCAATTATGCCTCGCAAGGCACGGCAACCACTCCCCACCTGTCCGGCGAGCTGTTCCAGATGGCGACCGATACCAGAATGGAGCATGTGCCCTATAAGACCGCAGCCAATTTTTATGCGGACCTGTTGGCGGGCAACGTCGATGTCGTGTTCGACTACGGTGCATCCGTAAAACCGTACATCGAGACCGGCAAGGTGCGACCCATCGCTACCACCGCCGCCACACGGCTTAAGAACTTTCCGGACGTACCCACGCTGAAGGAGCGCAACATCGACATGGTGTTCGGTGGCTGGTCGTGCATCGTCATGCCCGCCGGCACGCCGCCCGATGTCGTCAACACGATGTCCGCGAAATTTGCCGACGCGATGCGCGATCCGACGGTCGTGCAGTTTCTCGACGCGAATGACTATGGCACCCTCACCCATCTCGGCCCCGCCGACCTGAAAGCCTTCATCGCCAGCGAGATCGAGCGCTTCAAGAAGCTGGCCGACAAGACCGGCATCAGTCTCGACTGACGGCGCGCGGAGGAAATGATGAGACGACTGCTCGCGTTCGGTGTCGTGCTATGCTCCCTTGCCGCGTCGCCTACCTCGGCGGAGGCACCGTATCCCAGCCGGCCGGTCACCTGGATCGTGCCGTTCAGCGCCGGCAGCGTCTACGACAACACGGCCCGGATCATCGGCAAGGTGCTCGGCGACAAGCTTGGCCAGCCGGTGATCGTCGAAAACAAGCCGGGCGCATCCGGCATCATCGGCACCCAGCTCGTGCAGCAGGCGAAGCCGGACGGCTACACCATGCTTTACTCCGGCGTGTCGCCGCTGGCGATCTATCCGTGGCTCTACAAGAAACTGCCCTATACGCCGTTGACCTCGTTCGTGCCGGTCAACGGCGTCTTCGATACAACGCCGATCCTCGTCGTCAACGCCGCCAAGCCATACGAGACGGTCAACGCATTCGTTGATTACCTGAGGAAGAATCCGGGCAAGGTCAATTATGGCGCGACCCTAGGTGGCCTCGTGCATCTCACCGGTGAGATGCTGCAGGTCGCCACCGGCACCTCGATGCAGGTGGTACCCTATACCGATTTCGCCAAACTCTATGCCGACCTGATCTCCGGCACCATCGACGGCATGTTCGACTTTACCGCGACGATCCGCCCCTATGTCGAAGCGGGCAAGGTGATCCCGCTGGCGGTAGCAAGTGTGCAACGCCTCGACGCATTTCCGAACGTGCCGACCTTCAAGGAGAGCGGCATCGACGTGACCATGACGGCCTGGGCCATCGTCGTGATGCCGGCCGGCACGCCCTCCGGCATCGTCCAGCGGATGTCGACAGCATTCGCCGAGACGATGCGCGACCCGGCCGTGGCCAAATATTTGGAGCAGAACAACTTCGGCAATCTTGGCGACCTTGGTCCGGAGAAGCTGCGCGAGTTGATCGTCAGCGAAACCGCGAAGTACAAGGTTCTGGTCGAGCGCTCTGGCGTGAGTGTCGAATAATGTGCGCCTCTGCCTCGACCGCATCACGCCCGACGCCGGCGGCGATCCCGTGATCCGATAATGACAACGATAAGAACCACCAAAGAGTGAGGAAGACCCATGAAGCGAGCCGTTACACTATCCGCCGCGCTGATCGCGGCGGCATTGTCGCTGACGACAGCCGGAGCCCAGCAGCAAGCGCCCTACCCGAACCGCCCAATCACCTGGGTCGTCCCCTTCGGGGCCGGCGGCGTCACCGACAACAGCGCCCGCTTCGTCGCCAAAGTCCTCGGCGAGAAGATCGGCCAGCCGATTGTCATCGACAACAAGCCGGGCGCCGCAGGCATTGTCGGCACCGAATCCGTCGCCCAGGCCAAACCGGACGGCTACACGATGCTCTACGGCTCGTCGGGGCCGATGGCGACCTTCGTGTCGCTCTACAAGAAGCTGCCCTTTACACCGCTGAAGTCGTTCGCACCGGTCAACGGCATGGCCGATTCCTCGCTGCTGCTCGTGGTCAACTCCTCACGGCCCTACAAAACCGTCGAAGAGTTCATCGACTACCTGAAGAAGAATCCGGGCAAGGTAAATTACGGTTCCTCGGGTGCCGGTACGGCACCGCATCTGATCGGCGAGATGTTTCAGATCGCCACCGGCACGACGATGACTCATGTGCCCTATAAAGCATCATCCAACCTCTATGCCGATCTGATCAGCGGCACGATCGACGCCGTATTCGACTACACCGTGGTCATGCGCCCGCATATTGACGCGGGCAAGGTCATTCCGTTGGGCATCTCCCGGGAGGACCGGCTGAAGAGCTTCCCGAACGTTCCAACATTTAAGGAGCGCGGTCTGGACGTCGTGCTGACGGCGTGGTCGTCGATTGTCATGCCGGCTGGCACACCACCCGAGGTCGTCAACAAGATGTCGGCCGCGTTCCAGGAGACCATGCGCGATCCTGCGGTGCTCAAGTACGCCGAGGAAAACGACTTCGGCAATCTCGGCCATATGGGACCGGACAAACTGCGCGAATTCATGGTCAGCGAGACCGCGAAATTCAAGGCTCTTGTCGACAAGGCCGGCGTCACGCTGGATTGAAATTAGGCGCGTCATGCGCCAAACAGCGCCCAGCGCGGCGATGGCCGGAAGCCAGCGTTTCCGGCCAAGAATCGCGTTCAAACACCAGCAAAAGGGCCTTCCGCGAGCGGCAGTACGCCGCCCGTGGACCTGTGCCTACACAAATGGCCGAACGCGCCTGACGCGCGCGCGGCCCAAGGAGAAAAAACAATGAAATCCGTCCCGTCGCTTGCCATCGCGCTGGTTGCGCTTGGTCTTGCCGGCTCCGCTGCCGATGCACAGACCTATCCGGAACGTCCGATTACGTGGGTGATCCCCTTCGGTCCGGGAACCGTCACTGACAACAGCGCCCGTGTGGTCGCAAAGGCTCTCGGCGACAAGCTCGGCCAGACCGTGCTCGTGGAAAACAAGCCCGGCGCCGCCGGAATCGTCGGCACGGAATACGTCATGAACGCAAAACCGGATGGCTACACGTTCCTGTATGGCTCGTCGGGCCCGATGGCGACCTACACCTCGCTTTACAAGAAGCTGTCCTACTCGCCGCTGAAGTCGTTCACGCCCGTCCACGCCATGTCGTCATCGCCGCTGGTGATGGTGGTCAACAGCGAAGGTCCGTTCAAGACGTTGAAGGATTTCATCGCCTACGCGAAGGCCAATCCCGAGAAGATCAACTTTGGGACCTCGGGGGCAGGAACGAGCCAGCATCTGACGGGCGAGCTGCTACAGATGGCCGCAGGTTTCAAGATGACTCATATTCCCTACAAGTCGGGCGGCGCGCAGATGGTGGATCTGCTCGGCGGTAACATTCAGGTGATGTTTGATTATCCGTCGGTGGTGAAGCCGCAGATCGAAGCCGGCAAGTTGCGCCCGCTCGGTATCACCAGCGCACAGCGCCTCAAGAACTTGCCGAACGTTCCGACCATGATCGAGCAAGGACTGCCCGAGGTTGAGATCTCCGCGTGGTCGGCGATCATGTTGCCCGCAAACGCCCCGGCAGACGTCACTGAAAAACTCGCGAGCGCGTTCAAGGCCGCCATGAAAGACCCGACGGTGACTGCCTATTTCGACAGCACCGATTCCATTCCGCTCACGGATATCGGGCCAAAGGAACTACCGGCGTTCATCGAAAGCGAAACCGCAAAATTCAAAACGCTGGTTGAGAAGTCCGGCGCAAGTGCGGATTGATTGCAACGCATCATGAATGCGCCAAGCCGGTTTCGAGCCGGCTTGGCGCCGTTCCTTACATCGAGCTGACACCCATCACGATTGACTTTCCGGCGCCGGTGCAGGATGTGGAAACGATTCAATCGTCGGACCGGCATGGGTCGCCCGCGGATTGGACTGCGGTCCCGGACACTTGTCCCAGGCATCGTGCAATCACGGGAGAAATGTCGGCCGAACCTGTCGTTGCGCGTAGGCGTTCCAATATTCGGACCGATCTATTCGCACAAGCGAAAGCAACATTGAGCCTTGCCCATCACGACGATGGCCTTTAGCGTGCGGCCAATTTCGCCCCGCGAAAGCCTTTGCGAGCGATGGACTACAAAGCCACGATCAACGTGGCAATTCGGAGGACGCTGATGACATTGAAGACCGCCCTGGCCGCACTCTCTGCGGTCGCGTGTTTGTCGGTTGCAAGCACAGGGGCTTTCGCCGACACGTATCCGAGCAAACCCATCATGTGGGTCGTGCCGTTTACGCCCGGCGGAATTACCGACAACGGTTCGCGCATGATCGCAAAGATCTTGAGCGAGCGGATCAACCAGCCGGTTCTGGTGGAAAACCGTCCGGGTGCTGGTGGTGTCGTCGGTACCGAATACGTCGCCCGCTCCAAGCCAGACGGCTACACGATGGTCTATGGCACAGCCGGCACGATCGCGGCCAATCCAGTCCTCTACAAGAATCTCTCATTCGATACGCGCAAGGATCTCGTGGCGGTCCACGGCATGGCGGAATCGCCGGTGGTGATCATCGTCAATCCCCAGCGGCCCTATAAGACCGTTGCCGAGCTCATCGAGTACGCGAAGAAGAATCCGGAAAAGGTCAATTACGCCTCCGCCGGCGCCGGCACCACGACGCACCTGTCGGCCGAGCTGTTCCAGCAAGTCACCGGCATCAAGCTGACGCACATCCCTTACAAGGGCTCGATCCCGGCGATGACCGACGTGATCGCGGGCGTGGCCGATGTGATGTTCGACTATCCCGTCACGGTCATGCCGCAGGAGAGCGCAGGCAAGGTCCGGGCGATCGCGACACTCGCACCGCAGCGCCTGGCAGTGATGCCGAATGTTCCGACCATTGCGGAACTCGGCTATCCGGACGCCCAGCTCGGCTCGTGGTCCGGAATCTTCGTTGCCAAGGATACGCCCGCCGAAATCGTCGCCAAGCTTGGCAGCGAGTTCGAACAGGCGTTAAAGGACCCGGCCGTGGTGAAATATTTTGCCGATAACGGTCAGGTCATTCTCACGGACATGACCGCGGACAAGTTCAACCCCTTCATCGACAAGGAAATGGTGAAGTGGAAGAAATTGATCGATGCGTCGGGGGCGAAAGCGTTCTAAAGCGTACCTCCGAAAGGCGGGACAACCTTTCGGGATCATGCTTTAGGGCACAGGGGACAAGTCGGGGAATCCGGTTCGGCTGAACTGGCGCCAAGGCGGGTCAACGAGAGTGCCGGCTTGCAGGATCTGCACGTCGGTTTCGATCTAGGGTAATGCTGTGGTTCGCCCAGGCGGACACAGCGTGGGTTGTCTAGGGGATAGTCACAATGCTGATCCGTAACCAGCGCGCCTTTGCAGCGGGCGTGCTCTTCCTGGCAGTTGCAATTTTCTACTTCGCGATGTCATTCAACTATGTGCACGGCACCGCCGCGCGCATGGGACCAGGCTTCTTCCCGAAGATGGTCAGCATCGCGCTCGCCGCCGTCGGCCTCATCGTTCTGCTCGGCTCCGTTGCACCGAAGGCTCACATCGAGAAGCTCGAGAGGTGGGACTTCAAGGGCCTGCTCTGGATCGCCGGTTCAGTCGCGTTGTTCGCAGTCATGCTGCAGCCACTCGGTCTCGTGATCTCGCTCGCAGCGTTGATCATTGTCGCGAGCCTTGCGAGCCCCGAATTCGGCTGGCGCGGCACGGCCGTCAATACGGTCGTTCTCATCATCTTCTGCGTCGCCACCTTCGTCTACGGCATCAACCTGCAGATGCCGGTCTGGCCGACCCTCTTCCGGTGAGTTGGAGTAAGCACCAATGGATCTTTTTAGCCATCTCGCCATCGGCTTCGGCACGGCGTTCAAACTCACAAACCTTGCGTACGCCTTCGTTGGCTGTCTGCTCGGTACGCTGATCGGCGTTCTGCCGGGCCTCGGCCCGCTGACGACGATCGCCATGCTGCTACCGATCACCTACGCGCTGTCGCCCGACGCCGCGCTGATCATGCTGGCCGGCATCTACTATGGCGCGCAATACGGCGGCTCCACAACCGCCATCGTCGTCAACCTCCCCGGCGAATCCTCCTCGGTCGTCACCACCATCGACGGCTATCAGATGGCGCGCCAGGGTCGTGCGGGCGTCGCATTGGCCACGGCGGCGATCGGCTCGTTCTTCGCCGGCTGCGTCGCGACGCTGGCGATCGCAGCACTCGCCACACCGCTCGCGTCGGTGGCGCTGCAGTTCGGCCCGAAGGAATACTTCTCGCTGATGATCCTCGGCTTGCTGCTGGCGACGGTGCTGTCCAACGGCCCGTTCATCGAGGGCGTCGGCATGATTCTGTTCGGCACCCTGCTCTCGCTGACGGGCACCGACGTCAACACCGGCACGCAACGTTTCGCCTTCGATATCCCGCAGCTGTTCGACGGCCTCGACTTCGTGCCGCTGGCGATGGGCATCTTCGGCTTCGCGGAAATCGTGAAGAACCTCGAGCCGCACGAGGAACGGACGGTGATGAGCCAAAAGATCACCAATATGTTCCCCACCAAGGACGACTTCCGTCGCATGGCGCCGGCGATCCTGCGCGGCACCTTCCTCGGCTCGCTGCTGGGCATTCTGCCGGGCGGCGGCGCCGTGCTCTCCTCCTTCGCCTCCTACACGGTGGAGAAGAAGCTCTCCAAGACGCCTGAGCAGTTCGGCAAGGGCGCAATCGAGGGTGTGGCGGGTCCGGAAGCGGCCAACAACGCCGGTGCCCAGACCTCGTTCATCCCGCTGCTGACGCTCGGCCTGCCGTCGAACGTCGTGATGGCGCTGATGGTCGGCGCGATGACGATCCACAACATCCAGCCGGGTCCGCAGGTGATGACCAAGAATCCGGAACTGTTCTGGGGTCTGATCGCCTCGATGTGGGTCGGCAACCTGATGCTGATCGTCCTCAACCTGCCGCTGGTCGGTCTGTGGGTGAAGCTGCTGACGATCCCGTATCGCTATCTCTATCCGGCGATCATGGTGTTCTGCTGCATCGGCGTGTATTCGCTGAAGAATGACACCTTCGAGGTCTATGAGGCGGCCCTGTTCTGTATCTTCGGCTACCTGCTGATCAAGCTGCAGCTGCCGCCGGCACCGCTGCTGCTCGGCCTGGTGCTGGGTCCGCAGATCGAAGAGAACTTCAGACGCGCGATGCTCTTGTCACGCGGCGATGCGACGGTTTTCTTCACCTCGCCTCTGTCGGGCTCGCTGCTGGCGATCGCCGCCATCGCCGTGATCCTGATCGCGCTGCCGCAAATCAGGGCCACACGCGAAGAGGCCTTGAAAGAATAGCCACCGAAGAGACATGGTGGCAGCGGGGATTTGGCTTCAAACACCTGCTTTAAGATTTCCGATAGCCCGGCATGACACCATGCCGGGCTATCGGCTTTTTGGACCAAAGCGTCTAAAGTTCGCAGGACGTAGGGCCGTTACGCTCATGAGGACTTCGCCGGCATGCAACTGTCATCGTTGACCCCCTCGCCGATTCTGCAGACGTTCAGGTACAGCGATCTCGACGAATTCCGTCAGGCCTATCGCAACATGGACGTCCACTTCACACCGACCTGCCGGACGGCTGCTCCGGAACAGGCGATCCTGTCGCTGCCCGGATGCGACATCTACCTCCTGAAGACCTTTCCGCGCATTCTGGATGCGGGGCTACGCGAGGACCACACCTATGTCGGCCTGACGATGCAAGATCCGGCGCCGTTGCGCTTCAACGGAATCATGAAGGATCGCCCCGGCCTGTCGATCGGCCATGGCGGGGCCGGTTACAAAGTCATCGAGGAAGGCGACAGTTTCATTGCCACCATCATCTTTCATCCCGAAGTCCGCCGTCGTGGCTGGCCCTCCAAGGAGCGGATGTTCTGCGCATGTGCCGTCACCGAGGCCGGTGAGCGCAGCCTGCGCTGTCTGATTGCCCAGATCTTCCGGCTGGCCGCCTCTACCAGCACCGACCTGATCGCGACCGGTGCAGCGGAGGGCCTCAAGGAGAGCCTCCTTGCGGCCATCGATACCGCGATTGCCGATCAAGATGCGTTGGAGAAGTTTCGGATCAGCACCGCGAAGCGCTATTTCGATATCGTGCAGAAGATCGAAGCCACGATCAATGAACGGTTTGACTCGCCGATCTATAGCGATGCCCTCGCGACCGAGATCGGCACTTCAGTCCGCACCATGCATAACGCCATGCAGCATATTCGCGGCATGAGCCTGCATCGTTACCTGCGCATGAAGCGGCTATGGTCCGTCCGCAAGCAGCTCCTCTCCGGCGGAGGACAGGCAAGGATCGGCGCCTGCGCGCTCGCAAACGGCTTCTGGCACCTTGGCGAGTTTTCGCAATTCTACCTCAGCCAGTTCGGCGAAACGCCGTCACAGACGGTCGCCCGCGCGCGCTGATGCGATCGGACGTCGATGCGCCGCCCTCGCGCCTTGGCGCGTTGCTGGACGCGATCTTTTTTTCCGAAAACCGCTACTCTTTGCGCCGCTACATGCGGATCGTTCCGGCATCTCTCGCTTGGTCCGCGGCCTATTCCTCTTGTCTCCCGCCACGGGTTGCGCAACTATGGAACCGGGTCTGGGGATTAATACGATGCGTTATAGTTACGTCGGAGTGGCAGCGTTAGCTGCAACGATACTGAGCGGCTGCGTCACAACGGAAACTGTATCTTTCCGGGCAAGCAATCCGAACCAACAAGCGATCATTCGTGACGGCAGAAGTGCTCTGGTGTCGCGGCAGAAGAGCTCCCTGGTCATGGTCGGACCTGCCTCTCGTCAGATCGCAGCTGGAGGTCGGCCGGTTTTCGTCGTTGGCATCAACAACCTGTCCAACGCGCCGGTCAATTTCCTGATTTCGCAGGTAGAGGCCTCGCAACTGGTCGGCGGGCAAGCCTATCCCATGCAGGTCATTCCGTACGAAACTTTGGTTCAAGAAGAGCGAAACAAGCAAGTCGCGATGGCGATCATTGCCGGTGTCGCCGCTGGCGCCAACGCTTATGGAGCATCACGTGCCGGGTACGGCAGTTACACCACGCCGAGCGGACGACACGGGACCTTCTATAGTCCGACTGCTGCCGCGATCGCGCAGAACCGCGCCGCCGATCAGAACGAAGCGATGATCTCCGCCACCATCGAGCAAGGGCGGCAAAATCTCGCAATGCTCGAACAAGGGGTCATCAAGGATAACACTCTGATGCCCGGCGAGTGGTATGGCGGCCAGCTTCATCTGACCCCTCCGGTCGACAGCGCAGGCGGCGCAGCAAAGAATTACGTGCTTACGTTGCTTGTCGGCAACGATCGGCATGTTATCGACATATCGCAGGGACCCGCTCGCTAGACCCTGCAATCCGTCGTCCTCACTCACCTTCCCAATAGTCGGTGATCTCGTCCTCCCGACCGATGAAGGCGAACATCTGCGGCTTGCCATCCGTCCCCGGTGGATACTTGGCGAGGATGCCGAACTTGCCGGTGTCCGGATATTCGACGTGATCCGGTGAAAGCTGGGTGCTCACCGCGAGGTACCGCAACTCCTCCGTTCCGGTGTTGATGATCTGGTGCGCGGTATCGCTGCCACCCACCGGGCATGCGATGAAGTCGCCCGGGCGGATCGGAAAGGTATCAAGGCCGATGCGCACTTCGCCTGTGCCCGCCAGCACGAAGAACATCTCTTCGTTCGCCCGATGGTTATGGAACGGGAATGCCCGCATCCCCGGTGGAACCGCGGTGATGTTATAACCGAGCTGCCGCGCACCGATCCGAGCGCCGATATGCCCCATCTTCGCATCGTAGCGCTGCGCAGCAGGACCGGTCGCGGCATATTCCGGTGGCCGGGGCATCAATTCGATATCCGCTAGATTGACGATCGGCTTCGTCATGATCCTTCCCTCGCTTGCAGCCTGCGCCAGGCCCGCTGGCCCGCTTTCGGAAGGGTTCTAGCGGACCATACCTGTCAGATTCTGTCAGGTTGATCTAAGCTGGCGTCATGAAAGCCAGCCGTCTTCTTTCGATCCTCACCACCCTGCAGGCGCGCGGGCGGGCGACCGCGACCGAGTTAGCCTCGGAAAACGAGGTATCGTTGCGCACTATTTATCGAGACATCGATGCCTTGAGTGCCGCCGGGGTTCCTGTTTACAGCGAGCGCGGGGCCGACGGCGGCTATCGCCTGCTCGACGGCTACCGCACGCGGCTGAACGGCCTCTCCGCGAAGGAAGCAGAAGCCTTGTTCATGATCGGCCTTGCCGGCCCGGCCGCCGATCTGGGGCTCGGCGCGGTGATGGCGACCGCGGAGAACAAGCTGCTCTCGGCGATCCCTGCCGCGCTCCGGGACAGCGCCGCGCAAACCCGTGGCCGGTTTCATCTCGACGCCCCAGCCTGGTTCACGGAGGCCGAGCAGCCCGCACATCTGCCCGACATCGCCAATGCGGTCTGGGAGCAACGTGCGCTGCGGATCCGCTACCAAAGCTGGAAGGGCGAAAAGCATCGCGTGGTCGAGCCGCTCGGCATCGTGCTCAAGAGCGGCGCGTGGTACCTGGTCGGTCAGGTCGACGGCACGCCCCGCACCTATCGCATCTCACGCATCCTCGATCTCACCGTTCTGGATCAACCCTTCGAGCGCCGCGCCGATTTCGATCTCGAAGCCTACTGGCGCGCGGGGACCCAGCGACTGGAGGCAGACCTGCATCAGAACCGGGCGGTCGTCAGCCTCTCGCCCATGGGCATCAAACTGTTGGATGCGTTCGTGCCGCCCTTCGTCCGCGCGTCGATGCAGATCGAGGACACGGCGAATGCAAAGGGCTGGCGCAAGGCGACAATGCCGGTCGGCTCGAACTGGCAGGCCTGCGTGCAGATGCTGCAGTTCGGCGCCGAGATCGAGGTGCTCGATCCACCCGATCTGCGCGCGCAGATGACCGAAATCGCCACGGCCCTGCACGCGACCTATGCCCGGCAGACCGGTACCCGGCTGACGGAGCCGGGCACCGTGCCTTCACGCGACGCTCGCGAGCGCCCTTTGGATGGCCCGCTCGACCGGCGACGCCCCTAGCCCCAAGAATCCGGCATCTCCTTAGGAAGCAACGGCGGTTGCGCCAGAAAGCGCGGGCGCGTGCCGTGGTGAGGTTGCGCCGCATGCACCAGGAACGGATGGCAGAGGTACACCGTGCCCGCCTGCCCCGTCGCAAGCAGCTCGCGGCAATGCGCCGTCTCGCCAAAGCCGTTCGCAGCAAGTTCACGCAACGACAACCCCTCCTCACCCGCAGGCGCCAGCATGCGCGCGATCTCACGATGCGAACCCGCACGAATCCGCGTCGGCGCATCGTTCTCACCGACATCGGAGAACAGCATCAGCAGCAACAGCGCGCGCCCTCGCGAGGCGACATTCGCCCGCCAATCGAGGAAGTCCGGCTTGTCGAAACCGAAGCTGACATCGATATGCCAGCCCGCGTCGCCAGGATCGTCCGGCGACGGGAAACGCACCGGAAAGGTACCAACGCTCATGCACGGACGCCACCGTCCCTCGCCCACGAGCTCGTCGAAGGCGGCGTGCAGAACCGGTGTATTCGCCGCCGCGATGAACGGCGGTAACGAATAGTGTCCGAGTCGGATCACAGGCTTCGTCCAGGTCGCCTTGTCGTCCTGAGCGCAACCCGTGTCGCGCCACAGGATCGCGCGAGCCTCATCGGCGACCGTGCGTGGAAAGGCATCGTCGAGCCGGACGAAGCCTTCATCGATGAAATAAGCAATCTGCGCGTCGCTGAGCACGCGTTTTGCGTTGCCACGCTCTGAATTGCCAGATTCTGAATTACCAAGCTCTGAATTGACGGGCGTCGGCATGATAAAGTCCATCGCTGATGGCCAGCATTGAAAGCGCTCAAACATGGAGCGTTGCTGACCGGATTGATCTTCAGGGCGCCGTTCAAGCGCCCATTTCCAGGCTCGCGCGCGAACGCGCGTATCACGCCAGGAAGAAGACCGAAGCGATGGATGCGCACATCATCATAGCGCGGCCATTATGAAGCAACGGCCCCACGTTTCAAGTCGTCGCGCTTGATGAACGCCCGCTAACCGAGAGCGCGTGCTGCTTCATCGATGAGCGCGGACACCGCATCGGCGTGACTGGCCAACGAAGCATGGCTCGCTGGGAGCGAGATCGTCTTCCTTGGCTTGATGCGCTCAGCCATCCACTGCTCGGTTTCCGGAGGGATCATGCGATCATCTGCGGACACCTGATACCAGCTCGGCTTGTTTTTCCAGGCTGGCGGGCCAGACTTGTCCTTGAAGCAACGACCCGCGATCGGCTTTTGCGCGGCTGCCATAACCAGCGCATCGGTTTCCTCCACATCCTGGCAGAAGCTTTCGCGGAATTTGTCGCGAAGGATCCACAGAAAGCCGTCCTTATCGGGCCGTATATTCGCAGCACCTGGTGGCGGCTCGCGCCGCCCGAAGATGCTGCCAAGGCTGTCGCCTTCGTCGGGCGCAAAGGCTGCTATGTAGACGAGGCCTGCAGCATTCGGCACATGTCCGGCACCCGTGATCACGGCACCACCATACGAATGACCGACCAGCAGGGTCGGTCCGTCCTGGGCTACGACCAGCCGGCTCGTGCGATCGACGTCATCGACCAGCGAAGTCAGCGGGTTCTGCACTGCGGTGACCTGATAACCCTTGGCGTCAAGCAGCGGAATAACGTGACGCCAATGGGAGCCATCTCCCCAGGCGCCATGAACCAGAACAATGTTCTTGAGAGACATCGGCACCTTTCCCCTATTGTCATGCAACCTAGTGTTGCAAGCCGCCATCGTGTGGCCTGCAACAATCGCCACCCCGCTCTCCAAGTTCCCGCACCGGAACATTTCTGCTGCGCGTCCGAACGCGATTGCCTCCCGCCGCCCACAATGCAAGCTGCGCAATGACTGCGCCGCAAAAACGATCGCAGCGAGGGACGAAACGGCGAAGCTGGGAGAAACAGGTGCAATGCTGGACGATTCAAAAGTGCTGGCGGCGGTCGAGGCTCGGTTCGTCAGCGCGGTCTCCCCGACGGCACCGCGCATCATGGCGGGCGGCCATCCCTGCCAGGGCCTGTACTGGACGCCGAAGGGAACACCGCGACCACGCATTGCCCTGATTGCCGCGCACTACAATGTGGACTTCGCCGAGCACTACTTCGCGCCCTACGTCGCCTCGCGTGGTTTGGGATTCCTCGGCTGGAACACGCGCTATCGCGGCTTCGAAGACCAGTTTCTGCTGGAGCACGCGCTGATCGACATTGGCGTCGGCGTGCGTTGGCTGATCGAAGAGGCCGGCGTGGAAACCGTGGTGATCTTCGGAAATTCTGGCGGCGGGTCGCTGATGGGCGCCTATCAGGGCGAAGCCATCGCCTCGACCATGGCCGGCGGCTTGAAGGGCGCAGGCCATGAGGCATTGGCATCGCTGCCGAAGGCGCAGCTTTATGTGTCCAGCAATGCCCATGTCGGGCGCCCGGAGGTGCTGACCGACTGGATGGACGCATCGGTGACCGACGAAGGCGATCCGGTGGCAACCGATCCCTCGCTCGATCCTTTCAATCCCGACAACGGCCCGCCCTACTCCGAAGCGTTCATCGCCCGCTACCGCGCAGCCCAGCGCGCACGCAACCAGCGCATCACCGACTGGGCCAAGGCCGAGCTCGCGCGGCTGAATGCCGCCGGGATTCCCGACCGGCTGTTCCCGCTGTTTCGCTGCTGGGGAGATTTGCGCTGCATGGACCCGGCGATCGATCCGTCGGATCGCAAGCCGCGCTGGTGCTACCGCGGCGATCCGGCGGTCGCGAACCGGATGCCGAGCATCGGTCGCGCCAACATGCTCAGAACCTGGCTGTCGATGTGGAGCCTGGAGACCTCGAGGTGCGTTGGCGCGCCGCACCTCGCCAAGTTCGATACGCCCTCCCTCGTCATCCAGGGAACCGCCGACACCGGCGTCTTTCCCTCCGATGCCCGCCGTATCTATGATGCGATCGGCGCGAAGGACAAGTCGATCCAGTTGATCGCCGGTGAACACTACTTCGAGGATTCCGCGCAGCACCGTCACCACGCGGCCGACGTCGTCTGCGACTGGATCAAAGCCCGCGTCTGAGGCTACTCGGCAAACGGATCGTAGCTGCCGAAATTCCAGATATGGCCCTCGCAATCGGCCACGTCGTAGGCGCGGCCGGGATATCCCTCATTGTCGTACGGGGCGCGGATGATGGTCGCACCTGCCGCTCTCGCCCGTGCCGCGTGCTTGTCAGGATCATCGATCACCGCGCAGATGCATTGGGTGATGCACCCGGCCTCCTTCGGCGTCTTCCAGTTGTAGGCGTCCTTGACCACGCCGGGCCGCTCGCTACCGAGCATGATCATGTTGCCGTCAAGCAGAAGCTGGGCATGGACGACGATCTGCGGATCGCTCTCGTCGGTATAGACAGCGTGGCGCTGAAAGCCGAATGCGTCGCAGAGAAATTCGATCGCCGCGGGAGCATCCTTGTAGCGCAGGCAGGGAATAAGAGCGTGACGTGGCATGGCGTTCTCCTTAGTCCCCGACTAAGCCTATCCTGCCCCTGATATCTTGTACGGATGTAACCTCAGTCCTCGCGGACACCGCCCTGCTCTGGCAACAGCCGGCGGCGAAGTTCGCCGGGACTCATGGCGCTGAACGCCTGGACGTCGCGGCTCATATGGGCCTGGTCATGATAACCGGCATCGAGCGCAAGCACGGCCAGGCCCTCGCGCGGGCGTGCGGCGATCGCAGCCGATAGCCGCTCGAAGCGCGCCAGCCGCCGGTAGGTCTGCGGGCTGAAGCCGGTGAACGCGCCGAAACGATGGGCAAGATGCTTGCGGCTCCAGCCGATCGTGGTGGCGAGGCTCGCAACGGACGGAGCGTCGTCACCCGACAACTGCTCCATCGCCCACAACACTGCACGATCCGGTGTCGCCATATTGTCCAGCCGTTGAATCAGGGAAATCGTCGACAAGATCGAACTGATCCTGCGGATCGCTTGCCGTAACCAGCCGTTCGCCGAGAACGCGTGCGGACCGACCGGCGAGATCCGCCAATGGTGCGACCCGGTTCGCGAGTTCCGCAAGCGGCATGCCACAGACACCCGCCAACGCATGCAGCGGCAGGTGGATGTGTACGCCGCGCTGCGGCCCCAGAGCCCGCGAGATCGACGTCGCGTCGGCGATGCCGCCCACGAATGCCTCTCCCTCGCGCAGCACGATCTCGACGCCGTCGGCACCGGTGATTGCGAGCGGCGCATCGAGCGCGTAGATCAACACCCCCGAGGTTGCGGCAAGTTCGCGCCGGGCCGAGAACGAGGTCGTCCGCTCACGATAACTCGTATAGTGCCCAACGAGACCGCCAAGCGCAGGGGCCGGTGGCGCAGCCACCATCTCCCACATATCGGCGCCATCATCGTAGTGACGCCTGCTCACCGGCCGGCGGTTTCTCATGCATTCAGTTTAGCCCGTGCTGGACAGCTCCGCCATGTCGCCTGCGCAGAGAATACCGGCTATAGGATCCATCATGCGGAGCGAACCTCATGAGTGATCGCCAGTCCCATTGGCAGCGGGTCTACACGACCAAGGGCGAGAGCGAGGTGAGCTGGTTCCAGGAGCGGCCGGACACCTCGCTCGCGATGATCCAGGCCACCGGAGCGGACAAGAACGCGGCCATCATCGATATTGGCGGCGGCGCATCCCGCTTGGTCGACGCCCTGCTGCGGCAGGATTATCGTACGGTCACGGTGCTCGATCTGTCCGAGGCAGCGCTGCAAACGGCGCGCATGCGCCTTGCTGCCGCAAGCGCATCGGCCACGTGGATCGTTGCCGACGTCACCGCATGGCAACCGCCGCGCCGGTACGACATCTGGCATGATCGCGCGGCCTTTCACTTTCTCACCGGCTCTACCGATCGTGACGCCTATATCGCATGTCTCAAGCAGGCGCTGAGCCCCAATGGCCAAGCCATCATCGGCACCTTCGCGCTGGACGGTCCGGAGACATGCAGCGGGCTTGCCGTGCAGCGCTACGATGCACGAAGCCTGAGCCAAACCTTGGGCAGCGATTTCGTGTTGCTCGAAACGCGCACCGAAGCCCACCGCACGCCTTGGCAATCGGTTCAGTCGTTTCAATTCAGCCGGTTTCGGCGGGCTTGAAGCGCCCCCGTATTTGCCACGACAGGCAAGCGCCGTTCAGCCGAACGGCTTCTGCCATTCCATGATGTGGAAGTACGGCACGCGCCGATAGCGGGCGGCCGTTTCCGGATCGCCGCCCGTCGGTGCGGGCTCGGAGAAATGGCACAACTGCAGACCATGGTTGAGGAACAGCGTCATGTAGCGGCTGAGCGGCCGGTGCCAGTTCTGGATGTGGATGCCGCGCCAGCCAACCCAGATCGCACGCTCTTCGAGATAATTGTCGATCGCATAGCGCGCTTTGCCATCTTCGCCCTCGGTCCACCCATCGGGCTGACCAGCCGTACTGAAGCTGTTGAGGTTCGCGATCAGCAGTGTCCCACCCGGCCTGAGCGCCGCAATCATTTTCGCCGCAGCACCGTCGAGATCGGCGATGTCGATCAGGCTCAGGTAGCTGACCACGAGATCGAATGCGCCATCGGCGATGTCGATGGCCTCAGCACGGCCAATGCGATAATCCCCGCCGGGATCGAGTACCCTCGCGCGCGCGATCAGCATCTCAGTGGGATCGATCCCGACCGTCGTGATACCTTGCTGGCGCAGCAGGCGGCAGAATCGCCCCTCGCCGCAGCCAACATCCAGCGCCATCGCAAATCCCCTTCCCCTGACGCGCGCAAGCATCGGCGCATCGAGTACGTATTGGCGGCCGTAGTCGCCATGATCGCCCTGGGCCGCAAGCCAGGCAGCCGCTGATTCGTCCCATCCGTTGAAGGCTGGATCGCTCATTGGATGGCCCCTTAAAGGACTGGTTTGACTGGATTTTTCTGCGGCTAAAGAGGTCGGCAGACAGGTGTCGCGACCGGCCCGGCGGGCAGCCCGTTTGCGACCATCGGACCGACGAGCGGAGCTGAGACTGGCGGAGACGGAGGGATTCGAACCCTCGATAGGGCTTTACAACCCTATAACGGTTTAGCAAACCGCCGCCTTCAGCCACTCGGCCACGTCTCCAGCGTGGCCCCGATATGCCCCACACGGCGGCCTCCCGCAAGCCTCTGATTTGTGGCTATTTCCCGTCAAAACGCATGACTTGTGGGCAAATAACGCTGGCCGCGTCGTCTGGCCGCGGCTTCCCAGGTCCAACAGCGGTTCAGTCAGTCATCCAACTGCACGGCTGTCAGCAGCGAAATCTTCGTTGGGATGCCTGGGTTGATCGTCACCAGCAGCGGATAGGGATCGGGGTTGTCGGCTTCGGAGACCGTGCGCACGCAGAAAAAGCTCGTTTCGCCGCTCGGCTTCACCTCCTCATCCTGAAACGGGTCCAAACGGCTGGCGAGGCAGCGGGCCGCATACTGAACTCTCAGATCATCCGCGGTGGCAGACGAGGCGTACTCCGCGTAGACAAACTTGGAGCGGACATCATCGTCGTCGTAAAGCACTGCGTAGAAGAGCGTATCCGGCAGCGCGGCGTGAATGCCGACACGCCCAACCGACGTGTTCTGCACATGCAGGAAATACCGTGGGTCCCAACGTCCGAATGAACCAGACGGCTTGAACGCGTGCATGAGCAGCGTGTTCAGGATCGCCAGATGCAGCGCGATCGACGCGAGCGAGGCGACCGCGATGCCGGCGATTTGTAACGCCGTACGCACTCTACGTGACGCAGGGACGGAAGCGCCCGTCTCGACACCACCACTCATGCCAAGCCCCCAGCCACGGCATCGGACAGGCCATCACCGAGCCGCCATGCCATGACGGGAAGAAGAGCCTTTGCTAGCTTAACGGCCTCTGAATGAGCCGTTGTATGTCCGAACGCCACTCATCAGCGACATGCCAAGCCTGGTCCGCGGCAGCATCGACGTGGTGCCGTTATCATGCTGCCGGATACTATCCGCGCCGGCATGATGCACGTTCGCTTGAAGCCCGCCATATAAGCGGTAGCCATACACGCGTAGGGATACGCACGACGACACGCACTCGCGACTCATATGGCAGTGCAACGAAACGCTATTTGGCAAGTTCGAACATTTGTGGAAAAGCGACGCCGAGCGTTAGCGCATGACACCAACAAATGGTTCTATCTCCTTGAAGCCCTTCAGAAAGAAAGGGGCTTGGAATGGTGTCGCGTTGAGTTGGCAAGTCGCGGTTTTGAAAATTCTGGCAGCGTCTGAAAATGGCGAGGCCCCGGTCGCGTCGATTACGCGCGATCTCTCTATCCTTGTCTCGGCGAAGGACGGATGGAGCGATCGGCTGCGCCGTTCGATCCCCTCCAATCGCCCGCGCGACATCTTCAGCGATGGCTTGGTGACACGTCCGGCTCGCGGTCGCTGGCGCATCTCGCCGGCGGGCCGCGATTATCTGCGGTCGATCGAAAACCCGTTCGACTACGAAGAAGCCGCCGAATAGCCGGCTCAAAGCTTTCGAACAGCAAACCGCGCGTTCAGGCCGCATTCAGCGCGCCTGCGCGATTGAAACGAGCAGCGGATGCCGATCCGGCTGCGCCGGACGGCCCGCGTTCGATTTCAGAACGGGAGGACTCCTATGACGGAGACGTTTCTCGGAATTCTGTTGAGCGGTCTGTTGGCGACGGCGGTGATCGGACCGGCCCACGCCCAAGGATCAAAGCCCGCCGATCAGGTCACTGCTGAAAAGATGACCAAGCCCGCAGCGTCGGCGAGCACCGAGGCCATCGCCGACAAAGCAGCCAAACCAACCGAGCATGCGACGTCGGACGAAAAGGCCAAGCGCCCGCGCACGGCCTATCAGGAGAAGCTGAAGGAATGCGGCGCCAAGTGGAAGGAAGAAAAGAAGCTGACGGGTGCGAAGGGCCGCGATGCCTGGCAGGCGTTCCGCAGGAAGTGCATGAGCTAAGGGCACCCACCGGAGACATCAC
Organism: Afipia sp. P52-10; assembly: GCF_000516555.1. Classification (NCBI taxonomy): domain Bacteria; kingdom Pseudomonadati; phylum Pseudomonadota; class Alphaproteobacteria; order Hyphomicrobiales; family Nitrobacteraceae; genus Afipia; species Afipia sp. P52-10. The sequence continues at coordinate 908,038 of NZ_AZSJ01000007.1, forward strand.
AAGATACAGACATGGTCCGGCCACGCCGGGCCATGACTAGCCGGCCAAAGACATCAGGGATCATCTAAGGAAGAGCATTCGGCCATTGGCTGAGAGGCACACAGTGCGACTGCGAACCGAGCCACCGTGAGCCCGAATCCGCACTAAGTCATTGTATTTTCCGTTCATTTTCCGATCCGCATGGGCATAGGCTGCCGTGCGGGCACGCAGATGTTGAATCGGATTTCGCGGGCGGCACTGTAACCGGCCTGCATCCGTCGGTGATCAGAACTTTGGAAAATCTCGACAAGTGCGGGCTCGACGGCGCCAAGGCCGGAGCACTCGAGGGCGTCGGCGAACACGTCAGGGTCGAGGTTCTCACACAGCCGGAAACGGTGGTGAAATCGCGGAAGAGCTTCCGCAAACGGAAATTGAATTCCTGCCGGGTCGGCTTTCGCCGAGAAAACTCTTCGAAATAACGAACCGGCCGCCTGACCTGATGTCTCGCCGACACCCTCTTCGTCGACTTGATCCTTAAACCTGTTCAGCTGACGCTGAACCGGAGCAGGATCTTGTGACGGTGCCGGCGGCAAGCCGCCGGCAATTCCTTGACGGCAAGGCCTTACTTCTTCTTGGCCTTCTTCTTCGTCGCCTTCTTCGCCGTCTTCTTCGCCGTCTTCTTCGCTTTCTTCGCCTTCTTAGCCATGTTGCCCTCCTGAAGTGTGAGATGGCTCGTCAGTGTCGTGCACCTCGCGATTCGAGATGCACTACAATTCGATTACACTAACAGAGCAAAAAAAACACCGTGCGCCTTAAGGAAGTGTTGATGCCTGTGGCTTCGAAGTTGCGCAACGCGATCAATGCGATGCGCGAATGAAATCGCGAAACGACAATGCACGACGCGCGAAGAAACCAAGCATTCGTTTGTCAACTTTAAAGAAATCCCTGCGGCGCAGGCACTTCTCGATTGCAACAAAACTCTCGCAGCAAGACTCACACGAACACTGAAGAGCATCACGCATTTTAAAACGGGCGCTTCGCGGACTCTGAGTCGTCGCGATTGGCAACGAAAAAATTTTCGAGGAAAACTCCTTCGCACCCCCGAGGCGGGGCGAAAAGCGTGCGCAAAGGCCGAATCGGTGCGCTCTCGATTCGCAAGAGAGTCGCAACAACGCGGCGCACGATGCAGTGCCGCAAGGCGTTCGCAGACGGCATCGGTGACGAACCATCGCTCCGTTTTTCGCGGTCGGACGATCGACAACGGGAGCGTTCAGTCTCCCGAACAACGATGTGAGGGGACGATCGCTGCGATGATGCAGCCGATCAGAGGCCGAGCTTGCTCTTCAGCAAGTCGTTGACGGCTTGCGGGTTCACCTTGCCGCCGGATGCTTTCATCACCTGGCCGACAAACCAGCCGATCAACGCCGGTTTTGCCTTTGCTTGCGCCACTTTATCCGGATTCGCGGCAATGATGTCGTCAACGACCTTCGCGATCGCGCCAAGATCGGTCACCTGCTTCATGCCGCGCGCTTCCACCAGCGCTTCCGGATCACCGCCTTCGGTCCAGACGATCTCGAACAGATCCTTGGCGATCTTGCCGGAGATCGTCCCCGCGCCGATCAGGTTGACGATGCTTGCAAGCTGCACCGACGACACCGGCGAAGATGCGATATCTTTCGCTTCCTTGTTCAGCCGCCCCGACAGCTCGTTGATCACCCAGTTGGCGGCAAGCTTTCCGTCGCGTGCGCGATCCTTCAGCCCGCCCAGCACAGCCTCGAAAAACTCTGCATTCTCACGTTCGGCGACGAGCACGCCGGCATCGTAAGGAGTCAGCGCAAAGTCCTTGATGAATCTCGCTTTCTTTTCATCCGGCAGCTCGGGAAGATGCGCCCTTAGATCATCGACGAAGCTCTGCGTGAATTCGAGCGGCAGCAGGTCGGGATCGGGAAAATACCTATAGTCGTGCGCCTCTTCCTTGGAGCGCATCGAGCGCGTCTCACCCTTGCCGGGATCGAACAGCCGCGTCTCCTGATCGATCGCGCCGCCGTCCTCGATGATTTCGATCTGTCGGCGCGCCTCGTAGTCGATCGCCTGACCGATGAAACGGATCGAATTGACGTTCTTGATTTCGCAGCGGGTGCCGAGCGGCTCGCCGGGACGGCGGACCGACACGTTGACGTCGGCGCGCAGGTTCCCCTTCTCCATATCGCCGTCGCAGGTGCCGAGGTAACGCAGGATGGAGCGCAGCTTGGTGACATAGGCGCGCGCCTGCTCCGACGAACGGATGTCGGGCTTGGATACGATTTCCATCAGCGCGACGCCGGAGCGGTTCAGGTCCACATAGGACATGCTGGGATGCTGATCGTGCAGCAACTTGCCCGCATCCTGCTCCAGATGCAGCCGCTCGATGCCAACCGTGACGGTCTCGCCATCCTCCAGATCGATCACCACCTCACCCTCGCCGACGATCGGCGACTTGAACTGGCTGATCTGATAGCCCTGCGGCAGATCGGGATAGAAGTAATTCTTTCGATCGAACACCGACTTCAGATTGATCTTTGCCTTCAATCCGAGCCCGGTGCGCACCGCCTGCCGGACGCATTCCTCGTTGATCACCGGCAACATGCCCGGCATCGCGGCGTCGATCAGCGACACCTGGTTGTTCGGCGCTCCGCCGAACACCGTCGCGGCCCCGGAGAACAGCTTGGCATTCGACGTCACCTGGGCATGGATCTCCATGCCGATGACGACTTCCCAGTCGCCGGTTGCGCCGCGGATCAATTTCGAAGACGTTTTCACGGGTGCGTTCATCGCCGCGCTTTTACCCTCTCGAAGGGGCGGAGAAAACCCCCGCAACGCAATCAAAGTCCAGCGAGGAAGCCCCGTACCACCGAGCTCGCCCGCAGCGCATCCCGCCCGGCCGCAATCACTTCCTCGACCTGGGCTGGCGGAAGCTGGAAACGGGTCGGGACCGCTTCGAGCTGAGCGGCACGCGCCGGCTCGAGCTCGCTGAAGCTGATCCGGCCGATGAAGAACTTCAGATCGCGGCAATTCCAGCCCGGCCGCACCCCGAGCCTTGTCCGCTCCGCGGCCGACAACCCACAGCGCCAGCGGATCAGCGCCGCCTGCCAGTCGGTCATCGTGCGGTTGAAGGCCGTGTAGCTCGCGCTGACGCTTGCATCCATCGTCGTATCGATCGCGGCCTTCACGAGCTCCAGGCCGCCCGGTCCTTCGACCGTGTTGATCCAGTCGCCGGTCAGGCCGGTCTTGGCATCGACCACCAGAAACAACAGCCGCCGCAGCTTCACCGCCTGCGCCGCAGTCAGCGGACCATAGGGCGTCTCGGACGATTCCCGCTCCACTGTCAGACCTGACAGGCCATAATTATCGACAAGTCCGCCATCGAGCAGCTTGATGAAAGGCACGGCGCCTTCGCGATACCTGCCGATCGCATCGGCGTAGGCGGTCAGCATCGGCGAGGTGTTGCGCTGCGTGCGTGCGCGTGAGACCCAGCGCGGCAACGGGTCGTTACATGTCCCGGGGAACGCCTGCACCACCACCGGCGCAAAGGCGAGCGGCACCGCGGCGGAAGCTGCGACCGCGTTCGACAGCGGATAGGCGGACAGGTCACTGCAGATCGCGGTGAAGGCGGTCGTGCTGAAGATGAAGGGGGTGCGATTGTAGATATCGGAGGCGTTGATCCAGACCATCGGACGCTTACCGCCGATCAGGTTGCCGAACGTGGCTCCGTTGAACAGGTTGGCATCAAGCCAGCGCGTGAATCCGGTCTGATCGTTGACGCCGCCGCCCAATGCCCGACCGAGCGTGCCGAGCGAGACGGTCGTGGTCAGACTCTCTTCTGCATTGCGGAGCAGAAACCGTTCGCGGAAATCGGCGAGCGCATCCCGCATCCTCAGCCCGTAATAGGCGGCGGTCACTGATCCGCCGGACACGCCCGAGATGAAGCCGACGCGATCGACCAGCGCGCCTTGCGCGCCACGCACCGGAATGCGGTTCATCTCCTCGAGCACGCCGAATGAAAATGCTGCAGCTCTCGTCCCCCCTCCAGAGAAGGCAAGCCCGACCGCGGTATCGTCAATGTCACCTTGGCTTTCGAGGCCGATATTCAGCTTCTCGACAACGCTTCCGTTCGCCGGAATGTTGACGGGCATGTTGTAGATGGTCGCGCACCCGACAAGCGTGGTGCACGCCAGCAGTATCGACACAATACGACGCATACCGAACGACCCGACCTTCGCCGGAGAGCCAAGGGCCGGGAACCCCTCTGACAAGACTACGAGACGCTAACAGGGAACACTTAATCGTCCCCATACGCATCGTGAGCATGGTTAATATGTGGCGGATGTTGGCCGGAACGCGAGCGCCTTCGTCGCAGGAAACCGAAACCGGCCGCTACCACCACCGCTTCGGCGAAAAACGGCCCGCCGCCTGCTCGATCACCTCACCGAGCGAGAACAGCGTTTCCTCGTCGAACGGGCGGCCGATCAGTTGCAGGCCGAGTGGCAGCCCCTGAGCGTCGGTGCCCGCGGGAACCGCAATACCGGGCAGCCCCGCCATATTCACCGTCACGGTGAAGATGTCGTTGAGGTACATCTCGACCGGGTCGGCCTTCCCCTTCTCGCCGACGCCAAAAGCAGCCGATGGCGTCGCCGGGGTCAGGATCGCCTGCACGCCTTTGGCGAAGCAGTCCTCGAAATCCTTCTTGATCAGCGTCCGCACCTTCTGCGCCCGCAGATAGTAGGCATCGTAATAGCCCGCTGACAGAACGTAGGTGCCGATCATGACACGACGGCGCACTTCCGCACCGAAACCCGCGGCTCGCGTATTCTCGTACATGTCGACGATATTGCGGCCCTGCTCGCGCAGGCCGTAACGCACGCCGTCGTAACGCGCGAGGTTGGACGACGCCTCCGCCGGCGCAACGATGTAGTACGCCGGCAGCGCGTACTTCGTGTGCGGCAGCGACACTTCGACAAGCTCAGCGCCCGCAGCCTTCAACCACTCCGCACCCTGCGCCCACAGCTTGTTGATCTCACCCGGCATACCATCGAGGCGATATTCCTTCGGAATGCCGATCTTCATGCCCTTGACCGACTTGCCGACGGCCGCTTCGAAATCCGGCACCGGCACATTGACCGAGGTGGTATCCTTCGGATCGTGCCCCGACATCGAACGCATCAGGATCGCGGCATCGCGCACGGTCTTCGCCACAGGCCCAGCCTGATCGAGCGAAGACGCGAACGCAACGATCCCCCAACGCGAGCAGCGGCCGTAGGTCGGTTTGATGCCGACGATGCCCGCGAACGACGCCGGCTGACGGATCGAACCGCCAGTGTCGGTTGCGGTCGCACCGAGACACAGATTGGCAGCCACCGCCGCCGCCGAACCACCGGACGAGCCGCCAGGTACGAGCGCGGTCGCATCGCCCGCGCGCCGCCAGGGGTTCACGACCGGCCCGAAACACGACGTCTCGTTCGACGACCCCATCGCGAACTCGTCGTTGTTGAGCTTGCCGAGCAGCACGGCTCCGTCGCGCCAGAGCTGCGACGTCACGGTGGATTCGTACGGCGGCACGAAGTTGCCGAGGATCTTCGAACAGGCGGTGGTGCGGATCCCTTCGGTCGCGAACAGGTCCTTGATGCCGAGCGGAATGCCGTTCAGTGGCGCCCCCTCGCCCTTTCCGATCCTCTCGTCGGCTGCTCGCGCCATCTCGCGCGCACGATCATGCGTCGTCAGCACGTAGGCATTGAGCGCCTGCGCCTGATCGATCGCCGTCAGGTGGGCATCGGTCAATTCCAGCGACGTAAAGGATTTCTTGGCGAGACCCTCGCGGGCCTCCGCCAGCGTCAGCGACGTCAGGTCAGTCATTTCTCGTTGTCAGCTGGAGAGCAGAAGAAGGAGGATGAAGGCGTGTGCGTGGACAGCGTCTTGTCGTCGTCCCACGGATTGCGATTCCAGCGGGCGGCGGCATCCTTCTCGAGCTGGTTGAGAATCTCGTCCATGGCCTTGTCGGGATCGGCCATCTTACCCGCCCGCTCCTGGGCATCGATGTAGTTCATGTAGGCCTGATAGGCTTTCTCGTCCTGGCACAGCATGCACATGACACGATCCCTATTCGACGACCTTCGGCACCAGGAAGAAATGCTCTTCCGTAGCCGGCGCGTTGGCAACAATGGCATCGGCGATGCCGCCGTCGGTCACCTTGTCCTCGCGCTTCTTCATCTCCATCGGCGTCACCGACGTCATCGGCTCAACGCCTTCAACATTAACCTCGGCAAGCTGCTCGACAAATGCCAGCATGGCGTTGATCTCGCCCTGCAGGTGAGCCACTTCCTCGTCCTTGACCGCGATCCGCGCCAGGTGCGCGATCCGCCGGGTCGTGGCTGCATCGACTGCCATATATAATGTCTCCGGTCCCGAGAGGGATACTCCCACCGGCTATAACAGACTTGGCTTTTGCACCGCAACCGCATGGCCGCGAAAAGGAGGCGACGGCCTCCAAAAAGGTGATGCCGAACAAGGGGATGAGCCAAAGCCCTGATATGGCTCGGGCATCAGCTCAGATAGCTGATCAGCCGCTCATCTGGCTCAAGCGTGTCAGTGCCGCCCCCGCCAGCTCCCGAGTCAGGTCGGCCGCCGGCATCTCCCGGCCAAGCCGTAGCGCCTGCCCCGCCCACAGGTTGGTGAAATCGGTCTTCCCCAGCTTTTCCGCGGCTAGCTTCAGCGGCCCCATCGCGGTCGCCGCATGGGGGAATGGCGGCGCCTCCGCAGCGACCGGACCGACTTCGCGCATGACGCGGTTGGCGACGCCGCGCGCCGGACGGCCGGTCATGACGTTGGTGATCACCGTGGAGTCGTCATCGGCATCGGCCAGCACCTTGCGCGCCAGCGCGCTGACCTTCGATTCCGGCGTACGCAGATAGGCTGTGCCGACCTGCACGCCCGCTGCGCCAAGCGCCAGCGCCGCGGCGATGCCGCGGCCGTCAGCGATCCCGCCAGCGGCGATCACCGGCACCCGCACCGCGTCCACCACCTGCGGCACCAGCGCGAAGGTGCCGGGCTGATGGGCGATGCTCTCGGTCAGGAACATCCCGCGATGGCCACCGGCCTCTGCGCCCTGCGCGATGATCACGTCGGCACCGTTCGCCTCCAGCCACATCGCTTCGCGCACGATCGTCGCCGCGCCCACGACGATGCAGCCCGCATCCTTCACCCGCTTCAACAGCGCCTTGTCGGGCAAACCGAAGTGAAAGCTGACGACTTTCGGCCGCAGCTCTTCGACCAACGCGCACATCGCCGCGTCGAACGGCGCGCGGTTTGCGGCCGCGATATCCGCATTCGGATCGAGGCCGTGCTCCTGGAAATAAGACGCCAGGCGCTTGCGCCAGCGTGCGTCCTGCTCCGAGGTCATGCTGACGGCCGTATGGGAGAAGAAGTTCATGTTGAGGGGCGCCGACACGCGCTGGCGGAAGATGTTCACCTGTTCGCGCGCCTTCTCGACCGAGATCATCGCACACGGCAGCGATGCCAGCGCGCCACCCTGAGCCGCGCCGATCATGATGTCGACGTCCTGCACGCCGGCCATCGGCGCCTGCACGATGGGGACCTCGATACCAAACAGGTCGAGCAGTCTGCGATCCGGCCACATCGGGCGAACTCCTTAGCGTTGGCGCATTGATCAATCTGGGCATCGGACTCCCCGACCGCCACAGTGCGCGACGACGCGCAATGTCCGTCTGGCGCCATGAGCCCGGTTGTCCGAAGGTCCCGAAGGCCGCAGCACTGCAGCGCAAATCATCATCGAGAACGGGCGCATTGTGCCGACGGATTGCACTGCGGCAAGATATTCGTTGCACAAGTCCGGATTGCAGTGCGCACATGAACCCGACTTTCGTTGCAGCCATCCATCGCGCGGCTTGATGGCTTCCATCACAGCCCGCGATCACTCTCCGGCCGATCCGGCGTCCTCACCAGCCAAAACGCCGCTTCGGAACACTCTTCGATTTCGCGCGGGATGACGGCGGCTTTCCCTATGCAGGGCCGCAGGCCGGTGTTAGGCAGACTCCATGCCCGCCCCTGTCCTCCCGTTAATCGAAGCCGCACAGTTCTGGCCAGAGTCCGGCGCCCTGATCGGGCTCGACCTCGGTACCAAGACCATCGGCGTTGCGGTGTCCGATCCGGCGCGCCGCATCGCCACGGGCGTCGAGACGATCACTCGCAAGGCCTTCACGGCGGACGCCGCACGCCTGCTGGCGCTGGCCGCCGAGCGGCGGGTGGTTGGCATCGTGCTCGGCCTGCCGGTCAACATGGACGGAAGCGAAGGAGCCCGCGCGCAATCCACCCGCGCCTTCGCGCGTAACCTGTCGGGCAAGACCGACTTGTCGATCGCGCTCTGGGACGAACGGTTGTCCACCGCCGCCGTCGAGCGCGAGCTGATCGCTGCCGATGTCAGCCGCGCTAAGCGTGCCAAGGTGATCGACGAGCATGCGGCGATCTTCATCCTGCAAGGCGCGCTCGATCGGCTGACGACCCTCAAGCGCGAGAGCGGCACGTAAGCCGATGGCCGTCGTCCTTGCCGCCCTGCTGCCGGTGTTCCTGCTCATCGTCATGGGTTTCTGGCTGCGCCATTCGCTGCTGACCGAAGATGCGCACTGGATCGGCCTTGAACGTCTCGTCTACTACATACTGTTCCCCGCACTGCTGATCGAGACGTTGGCTCGTGCCAACCTGACCACCGTGCCGATCGGCGGCGTCGGCGGCGCGCTGATGCTGGCGGTGCTGACGATGGGCGCGTTCTGCCTGTTGATCCGCAGGCCGCTGCAAAGCGCGCTCGACGTCGATGGGCCTGCTTTCACCTCGATCTTTCAGGCCGCAACACGCTGGCAGACCTTCGTCGCACTCGCCGTCGCCGGCAACCTCTATGGCGATCTCGGCATCGCGCTGGCCTCGGTGGCGATGGTGGCGATGATCCCGCTACTCAATGTCATGAGCGTCGCCGTGCTCGCGCATTACGCGCGGCCGCAACGCCTGTCATGGCCGCAGATCCTGCTCACCGTGGCGCGCAACCCGTTCATCTGGGCCTGCGTAATCGGCCTTGCGCTGAACGTTCTCAACGTGCCTGTGCCGAAGGTCGCCTACGACTTCGCTAACGCGCTTGGCCGTTCATCATTGGCGATCGGCCTGCTGGTGGTCGGCGCCGGACTGCAGCTCAGCATGATCCGTCCCACCGCGCCCGTGACGCTGACGGTCATTTTGAAGCTGATAGCGATGCCGTCGATCGCGGTGAGCTATGCCCTGCTGTTCGGCCTGTCCGGAACAAATCTCGCGGTCGTCGCCTGCTGCGCATCGGTGCCGGCGGCATCGAACGCTTACGTGCTGGCGAAGCAGATGGGTGGCGACGCACCGCTCCTCGCACAGATATTGACCTTGCAGACGATCCTGGCAGTGCTGACGATGCCGATCGTGATCTCGCTCGTCCGATAACCGGAACACCGCCGGCTCCAAACAAGACAAGAGGCCGCGCTGCCGCAGCCTCCTGTGCTCATCCAAACCCGTAAGAACCACTACTGGTTCGGATTGTAGTTGGCACCGAAGCGGCCATCGTTGAAATTGATGCCACCACCGCTGACAGCCGGCGGAACGGCAAGGTTATATGACCCGCGGAAGGATTGCTGACGCACATATGCTGCGTCAGACGCAGACCCTCTGTGAACGTGTGTCGCCACACTTTTCGTGCGCGCAGAGCGCGCTTCCGCTGATGGCATCGAGAACGCTGCCGCGCCGATAACCGCAAAAGCCAATGCCAGTTTCGCTGTGGTGCTGATCATTCGAAAATCTCCTGACAGACATTTCCGCGATTGAACGTTCGTTCATGTCGCGCTGCGGTCTGCAGGTGGCTTTTGCCCTCGCACTGCACAAGGGGCGTTGAACTTTTTGTCATTGGGGAGGGATTATCGAGCGACAATGACAGCGTCGTGAGACGAGCGGACGATTTCGTCTCGCACTGGGCTTTCGATGAGAAAAATCATCTGCCGTGCGCACATCAAAAGAAAGAGGAGATCGCGTCGCGATCTCCTCCCTACTTAGTGCGATCAGCGCGTAATTCGATCGCAGCTCTGCGTTTTCGCGTTAGCCGCCGTTGGGATTGTAGTTTGTGCCCGGAACCGGCGCGCTGCGCGGACGGCCATAATAGCCATAGCCCGGCCCATCATAGTAGCCGTCATAGCTGCGATAGCGAGGCTGGTAGTAGTTGTAGCTGTCGCCGTAATAGCCGCCACCATAGTAGCCGCTATCGTAGTAGCCGTTCGGATAGTAGTAGCGCGGCTGTGACGCTGCGGCCGCCATGGCGCCAAGCGCCAGCGCACCGGCGGCGATGCCGAAACCGATCGCAGCATTGCGGCCGCCGCGCGCCTCTGCGGAAGGCACCGAGAGCGCTATCGCGCCCGCGACACCAAGCGCCGTCGCTAACTTCCAGCCAGAAAACGTGCGAGCCGTGCTCATGTCCTTCTCCTCATAACGCCACACACTGAACGGTTGTTCATCGCGTCGCGGCAAGCTGCGGTGGAAACTCACCAGGTCCCGACATGGTTCCGATGCCGGATCGCCGCAAGATCATACGCAATGAACTTTCGGTAACCTGTCCAAGCAACGATGGTGCATCGGCTGCGCTGAACCGCCGGTGAATGGCGGCAGAGAGCGATCAACTCACGAACCACAACGCCTGCAGCGAGGCGGTGAGATTGTAGAAGGCGTGAGTGATCACGGTCAGCCAGGTCGAGTTGCTCCACGCCCGCAGTGTGCCGAACAGCAGGCCGATGGCGAAGATGCCAGTGACATAGAACCATTCGTACTGGACGTGGATCACCGCGAACAAGGCGGCAGTGAGGACGATTGCACCGGCGGGCCTTAGGAATGTCACCGACCAGCCGCGATACATGAACCCGCGGAAGATGAATTCCTCGCCGATCGGCGCCGCAAAGCAGAAGCCGGCGAGCACCAGCCAGATCAAACCTGACTCACGCGCGGTCCGCATACTGGTCAGCGAAAATTCGGGAGCCAGCGGATAGCCGCACAGGTAAGCAGCGACATCGAGCAGGATCAGCAGCACCGCCGACGCTGCGAGCGCAATGCCGAGCTGACGCCAGCTCGGCCAGCGCAACGCCAGGTATCCCGCGAACGATCGCCGCGCCAGACGGATTGCGATCCAGAGCACCACGAGCCCGGCCGGCAGACCGGCCAATACGGAAAGAGCCACCGTGCCTCCGTGCTGGCCGATGGCTTTCAAACCTTCTTCCGAGAGGTCGAGGTCGGTGAAAACACCGAGCACGCCGATGAGCGCGAACACCTGCGCAAGCGACATGGCGCCGAAAGCGAGGCCACCCCAAAAGGTTGTGCCGAACAATTTCCAGGTTCGCGGCGGCTTCGATACAGGTTTTTGGGCGATTTCAGTGCATTCTACAGACGACATACGGCCCCTCTGAGCGGTTGGTGGCACCCTGCGCCCAGCCGGTTCAAACTTTATGAAAGAGCGGCGGGAACATGCTCCCGCGGCACCTGTTCTTCCCCCGAACAGCCGAAGGGCGAGATCGCAGGGGAAATGTCATCTTTGCCCAAGGGAAGGCTTCTCAGGGCACATGGTTTCCCCTATAGAACCGACTTTAATGACTTCCGCACCGAAATCGTCGTTCGTCCTCGGCCACCGCCATCTGCTTGGCATCGAGGGGCTTTCCGTCGCCGACATCACAGGCCTTCTCGACCTTTCCGAAGAGTTCGTCGAGCTCAACCGGCAGATCGAGAAGAAGACCACCTATCTGCGCGGCCGCACGCAAATCAACCTGTTCTTCGAAGCCTCCACCCGCACTCAGTCCTCGTTCGAGATCGCCGGCAAGCGGCTCGGCGCCGACGTGATGAACATGTCGGTCTCCTCGTCCTCGATGCGTAAGGGCGAGACGCTGATCGACACCGCTGTCACGCTGAACGCCATGCACCCGGATATCCTGGTCGTGCGCCATCACGCCTCCGGCGCTGTGGAACTGCTGGCGCGCAAGGTGGATGGTTCAGTCATCAATGCCGGAGACGGTGCGCACGAGCACCCGACCCAGGCGCTGCTGGACGCGCTCACCATCCGCCGCAACAAGGGCCGGATCGAGGGGCTGACGGTGGCGATCTGCGGCGACGTCCTGCACTCGCGCGTCGCCCGCTCCAACATTCTGCTGCTCACCACCATGGGCGCGCGCGTCCGTGTCGTCGCCCCCTCCACGCTGCTGCCGCCCGGCATCGAGAAAATGGGTGTCGAGGTCGCGCGCGACATGCGCGAGGGATTGAACGGCGCCGATATCGTCATGATGCTGCGCCTGCAGCGCGAGCGCATGAACGGCTCGTTCGTGCCTTCGAGCCAGGAATACTTCCAGTATTTCGGCCTCGACCAGAAGAAGCTCAATTACGCCAAGCCGGACGCGCTGGTGATGCATCCAGGTCCGATGAACCGCGGCGTGGAGATCGACTCGCTGGTCGCCGATGGCGCGCAGTCGCTGATCCGCGAGCAGGTGGAAATGGGCGTGGCCGTGCGGATGGCGGTGCTCGAAGCACTCGCCCGCAACCTGCCCAATGCGTAACCGCCATGATCGTCCGTTCAAAGAAGAAGCCGTAAGCCCATGCTGACGGAACGCCGTCCTATCCTGCTCGCCAACGCCCGCATCGTCGACCCGTCCCGCGGCATCGACGAACGCGGCGACGTGCTGATCACCGATGGCCTGATCCGCGAAGCGAAGCGCGGCATCGGCGCCGCCGGCGTCCCGGAAGGCACCGACATCATCGACTGCGGCGGCAAGGTGGTTGCGCCCGGCCTGATCGATATGGGCGCCTTCATCGGCGAACCCGGCGCCAACCATCGCGAGACGCTGGCAAGCGCGAGCGCGGCCGCTGCCGCCTCCGGCATCACCACCATCGTCTGCCGCCCCGATACGTCGCCGGTGATCGACAACTCCGCCACGGTCGATTTCGTGATGCGCCGGGCACGGGACACCGCGATCGTTCACATCCAGCCGATGGCGGCCCTCACCAAGGGCTTGCGCGGCGAAGAGATGACCGAGATCGGCCTCTTGAAGGCCGCCGGCGCGATCGCCTTCACCGATGCCGGCAAGAGCGTCACCAATGCCCTCGTGATGCGACGCGCCCTCACCTATGCCAAGGATTTCGGCGCGCTGATCGTCCATCACACCGAAGATCCGAACCTGGTCGGCGAAGGCGTGATGAACGAAGGCGAACTCGCCGCGCGGCTCGGTCTCGCCGGCGTGCCGACGGCGGCGGAAGCCGTCATGCTCGAACGCGACATGCGCCTGGTCGCACTCACCGGTGGCCGTTACCACGCATCGTCGCTCACCTGCATCGAGTCGCTGGATATCCTGAAGCGGGCCAAGGACGCCGGGCTGAACGTCAGCGCGTCGGCCTCGATCAACCATGTGACGCTGAACGAAAACGACATAGGGCCCTACCGCACCTATCTGAAGCTGTCGCCTCCGCTGCGCACCGAGGCGGATCGCGCGGCGCTCGCCGCCGCCGTCGACTCCGGACTGATCGACACGGTGATATCCGATCACAATCCGCACGACGTCGAAACCAAGCGCCTGCCATTTGCGGAGGCCGAGGCCGGCGCGATCGGGCTCGAGACGATGCTGCCCGCAGGCTTGCGGCTGGTGCACAACGGCGAAGTCACGCTGATGTCGCTGATCCGCGCCATGTCCACGCGCCCGGCCGAACTGCTCGGGCTACCGGGTGGAACGTTGCGTCCCGGCGCACCGGCCGATCTGGTCGTCATCGATCTCGATACGCCTTGGGTCGTCGATCCGGCGAAGTTGCGCTCATCCTGCAAGAATACGCCGTTCGACGAGGCCAAGTTCACGGGGGGCGCTGTGCGGACCATTGCGGGCGGCCGCACGGTGTTTCAGCGGGCGATGCCGTAACGCCATCGCAACTGAACGGCGCCGTTCAGCCAACCATGCAGCCGCGCTTTCCGATTGAAATGAGACATCGTCCAAAATAACGTCGTCCTGCCGGATGACCGCAACCGGCGGCGACAGGCGCAGCAACAACGATAGCAACAACGATAACGTGCGGCTTGAAAACGGCGGGCTTGGAAATGGCAAGCTTGGGGATGTCATGCTGGCTCTGAATCTCACGATCGCATTCCTGATCGGCTACCTGTTCGGCTCGGTGCCGTTCGGCCTGCTGCTGACTCGGCTCGCCGGCGGCGGTGACATCCGCGCCATCGGCTCCGGCAATATCGGCGCGACCAACGTGCTGCGGACCGGCCGCAAGGGTCTCGCCGCAGCGACACTGATCTGCGATGCGCTGAAGGGCACCTTTGCCGTGCTCGTCGGCGGCGCCATCGCGGGCCCCAATGGCGCCATCGTCGCGGCGCTCGGCGCGTTCCTCGGCCATCTCTTTCCGGTCTGGCTCAAATTCAAGGGCGGCAAAGGCGTCGCGACCTATATCGGTCTCCTGATCGGCCTGATCTGGCCGGCCGCACTGGCCTTCTGTGCGATCTGGCTCGCGGTCGCACTGCTCACCCGCTACTCATCGGCAGCGGCACTGATCGCCAGCCTCGCCACGCCGTTTCTGCTCTGGGGCTATGACCATCCGGCGCTTGCGGTTCTGTTCGCCGCGTTGACCGCGCTGTTGTGGTTCATGCATCGCGGCAACATCACGAAGCTGATGGCTGGGACCGAGTCCAAGATCGGCGCGAGGGCCTGATTGAGCCCCGTCCTCTCCGACGCGCAACGTATCGACTGGCTGCGGCTGATCCGTTCGGAGAATGTGGGGCCGCGTACATTCCGCCATCTGGTCAACCACACCGGCAGCGCCAGTGCCGCGCTGAAGGCTCTTCCCGATCTCGCCCGCCGTGGCGGGGCCGCCCGTTCGGGCCGGATCTGTTCGGAGGACGAAGCGAGACGCGAGATCGCTGCTGCGCGCGCGATGGGCGTTAGCCTCGTCGCCCCCGGCGAGCATGGTTATCCGGCGCGGCTGACGACGATCGATGATGCTCCGCCGCTGCTGGCGATCCGCGGACAGGCCGACGCACTGATGCGGCCGATGATCGCCATCGTCGGCTCGCGCAACGCCTCCGCGGCCGGGATCAAATTCACCCAGACCTTGACCACGGACCTGGCCGTCGCCGGCTTTGCGATCGTATCCGGGCTTGCGCGCGGCATCGATCATGCGGCTCATCGTGCCAGCGTGGCGAGCGGCACGGTTGCGGTACTAGCGGGCGGGCATGCGCAGATCTATCCGCCCGAGCACGAACCGTTGCTGCAGGCGATCGTCAGCGGCCCGGGCGGGGCCATCTCGGAGATGCCCCTCATGCATGCGCCGAGAGCGCGCGACTTTCCTCGCCGCAACCGACTGATCGCAGGGGCCGCCGTTGGCGTTGTCATCGTTGAAGCCGCCGAGCGCTCCGGTTCGCTGATTACTGCACGAATGGCTGCCGAACAGGGCCGCGAGGTGTTTGCCGTTCCCGGCTCACCGCTCGATCCCCGCGCGGCTGGTACCAATGGTCTGCTCAAGCAAGGCGCGACCCTCGTCACCTCTGCCATAGACATTATAAATGCCGTCGATCCGATCCTTGAACGGCCGCTTAAGGGCTTGTTCGAGGAGCCTGAGGCGCCTGCCTCCGAACCGGACAATCCGGACCGGAGCCGGATCGTCGCCCTACTCGGCCCCTCACCCGTGAGCATGGACGACCTCATCCGCCTGTCGGGAGCGTCGGCTTCGGCGGTCCGGATCGTTCTGCTGGAGCTGGAACTCGCCGGCCGGCTCGAGCGGCACGGCGGTGGACTGGTATCACTGCTCTGACGGGTCACGGACCCGGTAACGGCTTCGCCACAGCCTTTTCTCCTCATCCGCCTCCATCTTCACCATGTCGAGCAGATAAACGAGCGTATCCATCCCATGTCGCCGGGCAATCAGCGCGAGATTGTCCGCGACCGACCCGATGTAATCGGCGGCCTCGAATTCATTGCCGGTCCGCGCGGGCTCGTGCTTGGTCCCGTCACCGTCCGGTCCTCCATCGCGTGGCTTGGAGACCATAGATCCTCGCTTCTCGACAAACGGAGGTCCGAGCAGCCGGTTCCATAGGTCTTTCGCACTCTCGGCGTATGCAATCTATGATTACATTGATACACGTTTGCAACTATTAGTCTTCACAATCCACGCCTTTGCGATTTGACAGCGGGGGCCCGGGACACCATGTTCCGCCGCAAACGGGCTGGTTCGAGTCTTCGATCCTTGCCCGATATCGCCCTTAAGCCTTTGGAATTGCATGAATATCGTCATTGTCGAGTCGCCGGCGAAGGCCAAGACGATCAACAAGTATCTGGGCCCCTCCTATGAGGTTCTGGCCTCGTTCGGCCATATCCGCGATCTCCCGGCCAAGAACGGATCGGTCGATCCGGAAGAAAATTTTCGCATGATCTGGGAGGTCGATCCCAAGGCCTCCAGCCGCCTGAATGACATCGCCCGCGCGGTCAAGGGCGCCGACAAGCTGATTCTCGCCACCGACCCGGATCGGGAAGGTGAAGCCATCTCCTGGCATGTGCTTGAAGTGCTCAAGGAAAAGCGGGCGCTCAAGGACCAGGAAGTCGAGCGCGTCGTGTTCAACGCCATCACCAAGCAGGCGGTGACCGAAGCGATGAACCACCCGCGCAAGATCGATGGCGCGCTGGTGGACGCCTATATGGCCCGCCGGGCGCTCGACTATCTGGTCGGTTTCACCCTCTCCCCGGTCCTGTGGCGCAAATTGCCCGGCGCCCGCTCGGCCGGCCGGGTGCAATCGGTAGCACTGCGGCTCGTCTGCGACCGCGAGCTGGAGATCGAGAAGTTCGTCCCGCGCGAATACTGGTCACTGGTGGCGACGCTCGCCACCCCGCGCAATGAGACCTTCGAGGCCCGTCTGGTCGGCGCCGACGGCAAGAAGATCCAGCGCCTCGACATCGGCTCGGGCCAGGAAGCTGAGGACTTCAAGAAGGCGCTTGAGGCGGCCAATTTCACCGTGACCACGGTGGAAGCCCGTCCTGCGCGCCGCAATCCCTACGCCCCCTTCACCACTTCGACCCTGCAGCAGGAAGCGAGCCGCAAGCTTGGTTTCGCGCCGGCCCACACCATGCGGATCGCCCAGCGGCTCTACGAAGGCGTCAACATCGGTGGCGAGACCACGGGCCTCATCACCTATATGCGAACCGACGGCGTGCAGATCGCCAATGAGGCGATCACCCAGGCGCGCAAGGTGATCGGCGAGGACTATGGCAAGAACTACGTGCCGGATTCACCGCGCCAGTATCAAACCAAGGCGAAGAATGCGCAGGAGGCGCACGAAGCGATCCGCCCGACCGATCTGACGCGCCGTCCGAAGGACATCGCCAAGAAGCTCGAGCCCGAGCAGGCCAAGCTCTACGAACTGATCTGGCTGCGCACCATCGCCAGCCAGATGGAATCCGCCGAACTCGAGCGGACCACCGTGGACATCGCCGCCAGGGCCGGCGCACGCACGCTCGAGCTGCGCGCCACCGGCCAGGTGATCAAGTTCGACGGCTTCCTGGCGCTTTATCAGGAAGGCATCGACGATGCTGCCGACGATGACGACAGCCGCCGTCTGCCCGCAATGAGCGAAGGCGAAGCCCTCGATCGGCGCGAATTGAACGTCTCGCAGCACTTCACCGAGCCGCCGCCGCGCTTCTCGGAAGCCTCGCTGGTCAAGCGCATGGAAGAGCTCGGCATCGGCCGTCCCTCCACCTATGCCTCTATCCTACAGGTGCTGAAGGACCGCGGCTATGTGAAGCTCGACAAGAAGCGCCTCTATGCGGAAGACAAGGGCCGCGTCGTCGTCGCGTTCCTAGAGAACTTCTTCGCGCGCTACGTCGAATACGATTTCACGGCCTCGCTGGAGGACCAGCTCGACAAGATCTCCAACAATGAAGTCGCCTGGCGCGATGTGCTGGCCGATTTCTGGCGCGGCTTCATCGGCGCCGTCGACGAGATCAAGGAACTGCGCGTCGCGCAGGTCCTGGACGTGCTGGACGATATGCTCGGTCCGCATATCTATCCGCCGCGCGAGGACGGCGGCGACCCGCGCCAGTGCCCGACCTGCGGCACCGGTCGGCTGAACCTGAAGGCCGGCAAGTTCGGCGCATTCGTCGGCTGTACCAACTATCCGGAATGCCGCTACACTCGGCCACTCGCGGCCAGCAGCGCCGATAGTGGTGACCGCGTGCTCGGCAAGGACCCGGAGACCGGCCTCGACGTCGCCGTGAAATCCGGGCGCTTCGGGCCCTACATCCAACTCGGCGAGCAGAAGGATGTCGGTGAGGACGAAAAGCCGAAACGTGCTGGCATCCCAAAAGGCACCTCGCCCGGCGATGTCGATCTTGACCTGGCGCTGAAGCTGCTCTCACTGCCCCGCGAAATCGGCAAGCATCCCGAAACCGGCGAACCGATCACTGCCGGTATCGGCCGCTTCGGGCCGTTCGTGAAGCACGAAAAGACCTACGCCAGCCTGGAAGCTGGCGACGACGTCTACACCATAGGCCTCAACCGCGCGGTGACGCTGATCGCCGAGAAGATCGCCAAGGGTCCCGGCCGCGGCCGCTTCAAGGCTGATCCCGGCAAACCGCTGGGCGACCATCCGAACGGCGGCGTCATCACCGTGAAGAACGGCCGCTACGGTCCTTACGTCAGCCACGAGGGCACCAACGCCACGCTGCCGGCAGAGATCACGCCGGAAACGGTGACGCTGGCACAGGCGATCGAACTGATCGATGCCCGCGCCGGCAAGGGCAAGCCCAAGCGTGCCGCCAAGAAGGCCTCCGCGAAGAAGTCAGCGCCAAAGAAAGCGGCCGCCAAGCCGGCGTCCTCCGATGCAAAGCCTGCGAAGAAGTCGGTCGCCAAGGCGCGTGGGACGGTCACCGAGAAAGCTCCCGCGAAGACGAAGGCGGCGGCCGCCAAGGCTTCGGGCGCCAAGAAGGTGGCGGGCAAAGCCGGCGCATAACCGCAGAAAGTGTTTCGACCCCTGTGAAACGAAAACGCGACGCTGAGACCTCCTTCCCCTCGCGGGACGACATCGTCGCGTTCATCCGTTCGCAGCCGAACGAGGTGGGCACGCGCGAGATCGCCCGCGCCTTCGGTCTGAAGAACGCCGACCGCATCGAGCTGAAGAAGATCCTGCGTGAACTGTCCGACGATGGTGTCGTCGCGCGGCGCGGCCGCAAGACCGTGCATCTTGCGGGCGAGTTACCGCCGGTGCTTGCCGCCGACATCACCGAGCGCGACGAGGACGGTGAGCTGATCGCCATCCCCGCCGAATGGGACGAGGAGCGCGGCACTCCACCGAAAATTCTGGTGCATATCTCGCGCCGCGCGCATGCAGGGGTCACAGGCGGTGTCGGCGACCGCGTGCTGCTGCGCATCGAGCATGCGCACGATCAGGACGAGGTCACTCATCCCAGCGGCCGCATCATCAAGCTGCTCGATGCGGCCAAGCACCGCGTGCTGGGCATCTTCCGTGCTTTGCCCGATGGCAGCGGCCGCATGGTGCCGATCGACAAGAAGAACGTCGGCCGCGAACTTGTCATCGCAGCGCGCGATAGCATGGACGCCAGAGACGGCGACCTGATCTCTGTCGAAGTTCAGCGCGGGCGCGGCTTCGGCCTGCCCTCCGGTCGCGTTAAGGAGCGGCTGGGCTCGCTCAAGACCGAACGTGCGGTGTCGCTGATTGCGATCCACGCGCACGACATCCCGCACGTGTTTCCGCCTGCGGTTCTGCAGGAGGCGGAAGCCGCCATGCCGGCGACGGTCGAGGGCCTCGAGGACTGGCGCGATCTTCCGCTCGTCACCATCGACCCGCCCGATGCCAAGGATCACGACGACGCGGTGCATGCCGTCGCCGATCACGATCCCGACAACCGCGGCGGCTTCATCGTCACCGTTGCCATTGCCGACGTGTCGTTCTACGTCCGACCGGGCTCGGCGCTCGACCGCGAAGCCGTCAAACGCGGCAACTCGGTCTACTTCCCCGATCGCGTCGTGCCAATGCTGCCCGAGCGCATCTCCAACGATCTCTGCTCGCTGAAGCCCGGCGAGCCGCGCGGCGCGCTTGCCGTGCGTATGGTGATCGCGAAGGACGGCCGGAAGCGCTCGCATAGCTTTCACCGCGTGCTGATGCGCTCAGCCGCAAAGCTGCATTATGCGCAGGCGCAGGCAGCGATCGATGGCCATCCGGACGATACGACGGGCCCTCTGCTGAAGCCGATCCTCGAACCGCTCTACGCTGCATACGCTGCGGTGAAGAAGGCGCGTGACGATCGCGAACCGCTCGACCTCGACCTGCCCGAACGCAAGATCATGCTGAAGCCGGACGGCACGGTGGATCGCGTGACCGTCCCCGAACGCCTCGACGCGCACAAGCTGATCGAGGAATTCATGATCCTCGCCAACGTCGCCGCGGCGGAAACGCTGGAGAAGCGCGGCACACCCCTGATCTACCGCGTGCATGACGAGCCTGGTCGGGAGAAGGTCGTCGCGCTGCGCGAATTTCTGCAGACGCTAGACATCAATTTTCCGAAGACCGGCGCGCTGCGGCCGGAAAACTTCAACCGCACCTTACGCGAGGTGAAGGGCCACGATTCCGAACCGCTGGTGAACGAGATCGTACTGCGCTCGCAGGCGCAGGCCGAATACGCGGCGGAGAACTACGGTCACTTCGGCCTTAATCTGCGCCGCTACGCGCACTTCACCTCGCCGATCCGCCGCTATGCCGATTTGATCGTGCATCGCGCGCTGGTGCGCGCACTCAAGCTCGGCTCGGGCGGATTGCCGGAGACGGAAACGGTCGAGACGCTTGCGGAAATCTCGGCCAACATCTCGGCCACCGAGCGGCGGGCGATGAAGGCCGAGCGCGAGACCACCGACCGGTTGATCGCTCACTTTCTGAGCGATCGCGTCGGTGCGCATTTCCACGGGCGGATCTCAGGCGTGACGCGCGCCGGCCTGTTCGTGAAGCTCGACGACACCGGTGCCGACGGGCTCATTCCAGTCCGCTCGCTCGGCGGCGAGTACTATCAATACGACGAAGCACGCCACGCACTCATCGGCACACGCAGCGGAGCCATGCATCGGCTGGGCGATACGGTGGAGGTTCGTCTGGTAGAAGCAGCTCCCGTTGCCGGCGCATTGCGGTTCGAGCTTCTCTCGGAAGCGTCCAGCACGGTACGGCGCGGACGCAAGGATTTCGCAGGCCGGGACGATGCGCGGCGCGAGCGTCGTCCCGAAAAAGCTGTATTCCCTGCCAAGGCGCGCCGCGAGAAGCCTGCGAAATCGAGGAAGCCGAAATTGAAGGTGAAGCCGAAGGGCAAGCGAGGTCGGCGATGACAGCGACCAAGGAAGTCTGGACCAATCGCCCCGATGCCCCGCCGAAGCGCGACCTGTGGCAGGCGATGCTACGCGGCTTCCGCTGCCGCTGCCCAAACTGCGGCGAAGGCACGCTGTTTCGCAGCTACCTGAAAACCCGCGACACCTGTGGGACGTGCGGTCTTGAGTTTCACCATCACCGCGCCGACGACCTTCCAGCCTATCTGGTCATCGTCATCGTCGGCCACATCATCGTACCTCTGGTTCTTGCTGTGGAACAGAACTTCGCGCCTCCCTATCTGGTGCACCTTGCGGTATGGCTCCCCCTCACCTTGGGCATGTCGCTGGCATTGCTCCAGCCGGTCAAAGGCGCCATTGTTGGCTTGCAATGGGCGTTCCGGATGCATGGATTCGATGAGAACAGTCCCGGCGACCCGCTTGAGGCGGGCTTGAGACAGAAGAAGAGCTGAGGGACGAAATGACCGATACGACCGCATCGGAATCGAAGCTGCCGAACCCCGGAAACTATCGCGAAGACACCACCAAACACCCCTATTTCCGTCCCAAGGACGCGGCCACGCTGATCCTGATCGATCGCAGCGAGGCCAAGCCGAAGGTTCTCGTCGGCAAGCGCCACGACAAGGTGGTGTTCATGCCGAGCGCGTTCGTGTTCCCGGGCGGCCGCGTCGATCCAAAGGACAACAAGGTTGCCGTTGCGGCGCCAATTCCCGCCGAGCTCGAGGCGCGCTTGCTGCAGGGCAGCCCGAAGATCTCCGCTGCGCGGGCCCGTGCGCTCGCCAACACGGCCATCCGTGAGGCCTGTGAGGAAACCGGGCTCTGCCTCGGCAAACCAGCCAATGGCACCAAGGCGACGTTAGAGGGTAGCTGGAAGCCCTTCGGAGATGCCGGTCTCCTGCCAGACCCCTCTTCGCTCTACCTGATCGCGCGCGCAATCACGCCGCCAGGCCGGGTGAAACGCTTCGACACCCGCTTCTTTACCGCCGACGCGTCCGCGATCACCCACCGGGTCCCGGGAATCGTCCATGCGGATGCCGAATTGGTGGAGCTCGTCTGGGTCGAGATCGGCTCGCAGCCGCTTGCCAACATGCACCCGATGACGGTGAAGGTGCTGGAGCAGCTCGAAAAACGCCTTGCAGCCGGGCCGCTGCGGCATGACGCGCCGATTCCGTTCTTCCACTTCTATGGTGGCAAGATGCAGATGGATCTGCTGCCGGGAGCCTGATCTTGCAGGTCTTGCAGGAAAATCGCGGTTTTCGCTGAGATATCGAGCGAAAAACGACGATTTTCGGCGCAAGGAATGGTCCTGAAACCTTGACTTTGGGCCAGTCCTGGCTAGGTTGCGGGCCAACGGGCGGGTTCGGACCCGCCCTTCTCATTTCTAAGTTTTCGAGGTTTCGTCATGGCCAAGGCCGTCACCATCAAGGTCAAGCTCGTTTCGAGCGCCGACACCGGCTACTACTACGTGGCCAAAAAGAACTCGCGTACGATGACCGACAAGCTCGTGAAGAAGAAGTACGATCCAGTCGCCAAGAAGCACGTCGAGTTCCGCGAGGCCAAGATCAAGTAAATCTCGGCGGCAGCTCGCTTCGCGCGAACCGCAGATATGCAAAACGGAGCCGCTGGGCTCCGTTTTTCGTTTTGGGTGAGTTGCCAACCCAACCGCCGCTCCGTCAGCGAGCAGTATCATCACGGGAGCAAAACCCACCCACGCGCGTTGATACTCCGGTGAGCGCTGCCTCGTGGTTACAGCGTTCCATTTATCTGATCTGAATGACTAAGAGGAGCATGACACGATGCGCGAGCTTGATATCCACGCCTGCGCGCGGGAACTGCTGGAAGTGCGCGGCGTCCAGGCGATCGCCGACGCGGCGCAGAACGCCGTGAAGTTCGAAACCGAGGGCAACGCGGATCAGGCCCGCACCTGGCGACGAATCGAATCCGCGCTGAAGATCATGCGGGGGCCGCATCAAAGCTGACGCAACGCGGGCTTGTATCGCTGCGCGCAACGGCGCCAGCGTATTTGCCTTGCCTTCGTGGGATCGCCTCCCCACGCTTCCCGCAAACGGCTTCGCGGGCCGAGTCCGGAGCATGGGCACGCGTGGACCGAGCCTTCCCTTCAACGAGAGCGATCAACGAATGGCGCCTCTGGAGCGCAGATGCTCCAGAGGCCGCTTCAGCATGATTCTTGAGACGCGATGAGTTGACGAGCAGCCCGGCGATCCCCTCGGCGTGGGTCGCGGGTGTCAGCCCTTGACCTTCGCCGCAGCCGGCTTGACCGGCGAAACCTGCTTCGCCTTGGCCAAGCGCGCGTGCTTGTGCGTCTTCATGACCGTGTGTTTCTTGTGAACGCGGTGATGCCGCAGATGGCTGCGATGAACCTTATGCGTGGCCACCTTCAGCTTGCCGGCTTTCGACGCCATCGTTTCCGATTTGGCTGTCGGCGCAGCGTCAGTCCTGACCGTGCCGGCGGCCATAGCCGGAGCGGCAATCAGCGATGTCGCAAGCAACGCGGCTGAGATTGTCTTGAACATGGTGCTCTCCTGTTTTGATCGAGCAGCCACTCGAATGAGAGGCCTGCTGATCGTCGATGAGAACACTACGGCTAAGGCGCTGAACTCCTCCTGAGTTAGCCCGATAGTCTCCGTTCATCTGAATGAAATGTTGGTCAGAGTTCCGCGACGAGCTGTAGCGGCGGCGCTGCCCAAGGTGGCCGCTAAGGCATGATCCGGAAAAGTGTGTCGCGGTTTTCCGAAAAGACCATGCTTAAACCATGAGCTAAAGCGCGAGGATGACTCATCCAAATCTCATCGCGCTTTAGGCCGCCGCCAGCACCACGCGATTGCGGCCGTCGCGCTTGGCGCGATAGAGCGCCTGATCGGCACGCCGGATCACATCGCCAATCGGCTCGCCCTTGTTGTCGAGGCTGGCGATCCCGATCGAGATCGTCACGTCGATCCGCTTCGATCCCTTGTCGACGGCGAACGGTTCGGCAGCAATCGCCCGGCGAAGCCGCTCCGCGACCATGCCCGCGACGTTGACGTCCGTCTCCGGCATCACGATCACGAACTCCTCGCCGCCATAGCGGCAGGCGAGATCGATGCCGCGGATGCACTTGCGAATCCGCACCGCGAACTCGCGCAGCACGTCGTCACCGGCATCGTGGCCGTAGGTATCATTGATCGATTTGAAGAAATCGATGTCCAGCACCATCAGCGCCAGCGGCTTGCCGCGCGAGCCGGCCTGCTCCGCCAGCGTCGCGAGATGCGTTTCCATGTAGCGGCGGTTGTGCAGGCCAGTCAGCGCGTCGGTAATTGCCGCCTCGATCGAATGCTGCACGTTGTCGCGCAGATGATCGGTGTAACGACGCTTGCGGACTTGGGTGCGCGCGCGCGCCAGTAGCTCATTCTTGTCCACGGGGCGCAGCAGGTAGTCGTTGACGCCGATCTCGAGCCCGCGCAGCAGCCGCGCATTGTTGTCGGCATCGGAGATCGCGAGGATAGGCACATGCCGCGTACGCTCCAGCGAGCGCGCCTGGCTGCACAGCCTGAGACCGTCGAAGTTCTCAAGCCCGAGCGAGACGATCAGCAGATCGTAATTGCCATCGGCCGCATGAAACAGCGCCTCCGACGGATTCGGCTCCACATCGACGGTATGCTCTTCCGTCAGCATCGTCGCGATGCGCTCATAGGACGCCGGCCGATCATCGACCAGCAGGATCTTGCCGCCCTTGCCCTGGTCCGCGACCGCATCACGCTCCGGTCCCTGGATTCCGATCTCGTGCGAGGTGATGGCCCGCATGCGCAGCTCGTCGGTCATCATCTTCAGCCGCGTCAGCGAACGCACGCGGGCGATCAGCACGACATCGGAGACTGGCTTGGTGAGAAAATCATCAGCACCCGCTTCCAGGCCGCGCACGCGATCGGCGGGCGAGTCCAGCGCCGTCACCATCACCACGGGAATGAAATGGGTCGCCGGATTCGACTTCAGCCGGCGGCAGACTTCGAACCCGTCCATGTCCGGCATCATCACGTCCAGCAACACGATATCGCACTCGGCACGGGCTGCCGCTTCCAGCGCCTGCCGGCCATTCGCAGCCGTCACCACATCGAAGTATTCTGCCGACAGCCGCGCTTCCAGCAGCTTCACGTTCGCTGGCACATCGTCGACAACCAAAATACGCGCGGACATTTCCGTCCCCCTACCCGATAAAATGCCGGACAGTTTCGATGAATTTTCCGACCGAAATCGGCTTCGACAAATATGCTTCGCACCCGCCCTCGCGGATGCGCTCCTCATCGCCCTTCATGGCGAATGCAGTGACGGCAACAACCGGAATGGCACTCAGTTCCGGATCGCTCTTGATCCAGCGCGTAACATCGAGGCCCGAGACCTCGGGCAACTGAATATCCATCAGGATCAAGTCCGGGCGATGACGTCGCACGAGGTCGAGCGCCTCGATCCCCTTGTTGGTGCCAACGGTCTGATAACCATGCGCTTCGAGGAGATCGCGAAAGAGCTTCATATTCAGCTCGTTGTCTTCGACGATCAGGACGGTCTTTGCCATCCGCCCCCTCCACCATCCGGGTCGCTTTCCGATTTGCCTCCGCAAAACGGTTCGCCAGGCCAAAACGGCCATGGCAAGATGATTTAAAATAGAGACGATAGGTTACGGAAAGGCAAATGGAACAGATGACAAAGCGGGCTTTCACCCCAGGGCAAGTGGCTGAAACTGTGGCGATTCAGGCGCTTTCCTTCCTCGCGCAGGAGCCCGCCCGCCTGGGCCGTTTTCTGGCCGAAACCGGGCTCGGTCCGGAAACGATTCGCACCGCCGCCCAGGACAAGACGTTCCTGGTCGCGGTCCTCGACTTCATCCTCAATGACGAAGGTTTGATCGACGATTTCTGCGCCGCGCACGACCTCAAACCGCGGCAGCTGATCACCGCGCGCGAAGCGCTGGGCGGCCCATCCTGGGAGCGCGACGTGCCGTGACATCAGCCCTGCCCGCAACCGGCTTTTGCCGCGACTGCCTGGAGGTGGCCGGCGCGAACGCGGTGCGGTGCAGGCATTGCGGCTCGCCGCGGCTGTTGCGCCATCGGAACCTGTCCGCGCTGGCGATTGCCCATATCGACTGTGATGCGTTCTACGCAACCGTCGAGAAGCGCGACAACCCTGACCTCGCCGACAAGCCCGTCGCGGTCGGCGGCGGCAAGCGCGGAGTGGTCTCGGCTGCATGTTATGTCGCCCGCACCTTTGGCGTGCGTTCGGCAATGCCGATGTTCAAGGCCCGCGCGTTATGTCCCGAACTGGTCGTCATCCCTCCGGACATGGCGAAATATGTTCGCATCGGCCGCGAGGTCCGCAGCGCCATGCAGGCGCTAACGCCGCTGGTGGAGCCGCTGTCGATCGACGAGGCGTTTCTCGACCTGTCCGGAACCGAACGCATCCACCGTTCGATCCCTGCGCTGACGCTGGCCCGCTTCGCCCGCGACATCCAGCGTAACATCGGTATCACCGTCTCGGTCGGCCTCTCCTGCAACAAGTTCCTTGCCAAGATCGCTTCCGATCTCGACAAGCCGCGCGGGTTCGCCGTGCTCGATCAGGAGGACGGCCGCGCCCTGCTCGCCGAGAAGCCGGTCAGCTTCATCTACGGCGTCGGGCCTGCGACCCAGCAGCGGCTGGTGCAGCAGGGCTTCCGCCTGATCTCAGACTTCCAGCACGCCGAGGAGACCGACCTGATGAAGCAATTCGGTCCCGAAGGCCGGCGGCTGTGGCGGCTCGCCCGTGGTATCGACGATCGCAAGGTGGAGCCTGATCGCGATACCAAAGTCATTTCCGCCGAAACAACCTTCGAGAATGACATCCGCGACCTACCGAGCCTGGAAAGGCGGCTGTGGCGGCTGACCGAAAAAGTCTCCGCGCGGCTGAAGGCGGCCGAACTTGCCGGGTCGACCATCACGCTGAAACTGAAAACTGCCGACTTTCGTCAGCGCACGCGCGCGCAATCGATCGGCGCGCCGACCCAGCTCGCCAACCGCATCTTCTCGACCGCGCGTGAATTGCTCGCCAAGGAAATCGACGGCACCGCGTTCCGCCTGATCGGGACAGGCGTCAGTGCGTTGCGACCCGCATCAGAGGCCGAAGATTCCGATCTGCTCGACCGCCGCTCCGCTCACGCCGAACGCGCGATGGATGCGCTGCGCACCCGTTTCGGCAAGGATGCGGTGATCAAAGGCATCGCCTATGAAGGTCCCGAACGGGACTGAGCCCTGTCAGTGACAGGGCTTCGTCGTCTTCGCGTCGAACTTGCTCATGGCGCCGGCAATGACAAAGTCGTTGTAGTCCAGCGTCAGCGCCCGCGAGACGCCGTTTTCGTAGAGCTCGAACGACATCGAATAGGACGGCGTCTGCTCGCCAGAGCCCGACTTCGCATTGCGATCGTAGTAGCTCACGGTCACCGGCCAGCGCGTCATGCTCTTGAGTGCCGCATTCTCCGTGCCGATGTCGGGCTGCGTGGGCGCACGCGATCCCGGGATCGGCTGCCCGATCACCGTCATCGTGTTGTAGACCTTTTCGCCATTGTCGGAGCCGTCGTACACGGACAGTTCGAGAATGCTCTTGCCGGCGCGGGCCGCCTCGATGATGCGGTTGACCTGCTCGGTCGGGAAGACAATGTCCTTGTCGAGCGTGAAGGTCTTGGCCTCGGGCTGCTTCAGCTTGACGACAATCCCATCCTTGGTCCGTTCGGCAGAGCCGTCCACCGAACCGGTGCTCTCGTCGTTCATGCGGGTCTCGATCTTGAAGCGATAGCTCGCCCCCTTGCCCTCCTCCCAGCTCGATGAGCGAAGATCGCTGACCACCATCTTGCCTTCGCCGGTGTTCAACCGCGACACTTGGCGGAAGTCGGTGGTATAACCCTCGCACTCGCTGCCGGAGAAATTGTAGACGATGCGTCCTTCCGCCGCTTCGATCGACGGACTGCGGCGCGACGTCTTCAGGCTGAGGTCGTAAGCCGCCTGATGCGCGAGAAACGGTGCGACTGTCGCCGCCTGCCCGCGGCTGCTGGCACCATCCCACGCGAAGGCCGCCGCTGTGACGGCCAGTATGGCACCTAGCCGGACTCCGGGGCGCGCAAACGACGACATCCAAGGTGAAGGCATAAAGTCTCCCAGGTCAGGAATCATTCCAAATCTGATCCGGCTTCGCCGCCGTAAACAAGACATAAGTCGTTCACAAGAAGCGGCGGACACAATCGATCCCGGCCGCGGCGACGGGAGCCGGACCGACCGCCTTGCATGCGCCCGCATGATGGGCAAAAAGAGGCGGAGTTTCATCAAACGGGCGTGACCCGAAGGGACATTCAGATGGCAGGGACTGTCGAACAGAAGCTCGCGGCGCAGGGGATCGTGCTGCAGGAGCCGGTCGCTCCGGTGGCGAACTATGTGGGCTTCGTCCGCACCGGAAATCTTCTGATCTGCTCGGGCCAGATCTGCCTCGGTGCCGATGGCAAGCTGATCGCCAAGGGCAAACTCGGCAAGGACGTGAGTGTCGAGCAGGGCGTGGCTGCTGCGCGCGGCTGCGCGGTCAACCTGCTGGCGCAGGTCAAGGCCGCGCTCGGCGATCTCGACAAGGTGACGCGGGTCGTCCGCCTCGGCGGCTTCGTCAACAGCGCGCCGGATTTCGTCGATGGACCGAAGGTGCTGAACGGCGCCTCCGACCTGATGGTTGCGGTCTTCGGCGACAAGGGCCGCCATGCACGTTCTACTGTCGGCGTCGCCTCCCTGCCGGCGGACGCCGCGGTCGAGGTCGAGGCGATCTTCGAGGTGGCCTGACCATGAGTGCGGCACCCGACCCACAGGGCCGCGCCAGCCTAAGCTGGAGATAGGTTTTCGGATCAGGTGCATGACGGAACGATCATGATGCGCGCGCCGGCGTGGCTAACCGCAAGGCCGATCGCCCATCGCGGTCTGCACGACCGCGCGCGCGGAATCGTCGAGAACATGCCGGCGGCGGTCACAGCCGCCATCGCTGGCAACTTCAGCATCGAGGTGGACCTGCAGCTCTCCGCCGATGGCGAGGCGATGGTGCATCATGACGATGTCCTTGGCCGGCTCAACGAGGGCCGCGACAGGCTGGTCGCCCTGACGGCCGCGCAATTACAGCGGGTGGCCTTCAGGGACACCGCCGAGCGGATGATGACGCTCGGCGAATTGTGCGATCTGGTTGCTGGCCGCGTTGCGCTCGTGATCGAGGTCAAGAGCCACTATGACGGCGACCGCAAACTGGTGGCCCGCCTCGCAGAGGTCCTGAAGTCCTATCGCGGGCCAGCCGTGGCGATGTCGTTCGATCCGGACCAAGTGATGGCGCTGAAGCAAACCGCGCCGGACCTCATTCGCGGCATTGTCGCCCAGCGGACCTACGACGACGCTTATTGGAGCAAGCTGCCGGCGGAAAGGAAACGCACCATGCTGGGCCTGCGCCATGGCTTCCGCACCCAGCCGCATTTCGTGGCCTACTGGGTCAATGAATTGCCGGCGCCGGCGCCATGGATCGCCCGCAACCTGTTCGGCTGCTCCCTTCTGACCTGGACCGTGCGCACAGCGGAACAACGCCAGTGCGCGGCCCGTTACGCCGACCAGATGATTTTCGAAGGCTTCGTGCCGGAGCGTTGAATAGCCGGGTATCGGTTATGCCGCTGCCGGCGAGCGCTGAAGTGGCATTGGCCCCCTTCGATCTGCTAATCTGGTGGAACCAGCGGACAATTTCCGGTCCTCATGTCCTCTTCCGACATCGAACTTCAAGCGGTTCCCTCGATCGGCGATATTCCCGCCGAGGCATGGGATGCGTGCGCCAATCCCGGCGGAAAGCGCGATGCTGGCGAATCCACTGGCGGCGCAAGTTTGCCCGGAAGCGGCTCGTGCGAAGGTTTGCGGGAGCGCTACAACCCCTTTGTCACACACGCGTTTTATCATGCACTGGAAGCCTCGCGCTCGGCCTGGCCGCGCACCGGCTGGGCGGCCCAGCACCTGATTGCCAGGCGTGGCGGCACCATCATCGGTGTCGTCCCGTGCTACCTGAAATCGCACTCGCGCGGCGAATACGTCTTCGATGCCGGCTGGGCCGATGCCTATGAGCGCGCCGGGGGGCGCTATTACCCGAAGCTGCAGGTCTCGGTGCCGTTCACACCAGCAACAGGCCCTCGCCTGCTGGTCCGCGGCGACATTTCGGACGCGCGACAGGTGCGCGAACTGCTCGTCAAAGGACTGATGGCCCTGTGCCGGACTGTGCAAGCCTCCTCGGTTCACGTCACCTTCGCCCAGAGGGACGAATGGGAGCTGCTCGCAAGCTCTGGCTTCCTGCAGCGAACCGATCGGCAATTCCACTGGCAAAACGAGGGCTATGCGACGTTCGACGACTTTCTCGGAGCCTTGAATTCGCGCCACCGCAAGGCGATCAAGCGCGAACGTCGCGAAGCAGTCGCCCCAGGCATTACCATCGAACACCTGACCGGCAACGACCTGACAGAAGACGCCTTCGACGCCTTCTTTGATTTTTACCAGGAAACCGGCTCGCGCAAATGGGGCTCCCCCTATCTGACACGCGACTTCTATACCCGCGTCGCCGAGACCATGGCCGACGACATTCTCCTGGTCATGGCGAAACGCAATGGTCGCTGGATCGCTGGCGCCATCAACTTCATTGGCTCCGATACTCTGTTCGGCCGTCATTGGGGCGCCATTGAGCATCACCCCTTCCTGCATTTCGAGGTCTGCTACTACCAGGCGATCGAGTTCGCGATCCGACGCAAACTGAAGCGTGTGGAAGCCGGCGCCCAGGGCGAGCACAAGCTCGCGCGCGGCTACCTGCCGAAAGAGACTTATTCGGCCCACTACATTCCGGACCCCGGATTCCGTCATGCCGTCGCCGACTATCTCAAGCGCGAGCGGCAATATGTAGCGCAGTCCGTCGACGAACTCGCCGACTATGCTCCCTTCCGCAAGGGCGACGGCGACGGATCTTGACCGCGCTATTGCCTTTTGCTGAGGATGATCGCGAGACGTGAACTAATCAACGGACAGTGATCCCCCGGAGAAGGCGGGAAACGACAGCAGCAGAAGCAGGACGATACGCATGACCGCCTACGACACCAACAATATCTTCGCCAAGATCCTGCGCGGCGAGCTGCCTGCCTTCAAAATTTACGAGGACGACAAGACTTTCGTCTTTCTCGACATCATGCCGCGCTGCCCGGGCCATGCACTGGTGATCCCGAAAGCACCGGCCCGTAATATCCTCGACATCACGCCGGATGATTTCGCGGCCGTCGCCCGCACCACTCACAAGATCGCCGCCGCCGCGAAGCGCGCCTTCAACGCCGATGGCATCACCATCCAGCAGTTTTCCGAGGCTGCCGGCGGACAAGTGGTCTTCCACCTGCACATGCATGTGATGCCCCGCCAGGATGGCGTAGCCCTGTTGCCGCCCGCGAGCCGCAAAGAGGACCTGAAGGTCCTCGAGGACCATGCCACGCGCCTGATCGCCGCCCTGAAAACAACCTGATCCGACCGAGCTGCTTCATCCTGAGGCGGCCGCACCGCCGCCGTCTCGAAGAATGATGATGAAACTGCACCGGCCTCATGGTTCGAGACGCCGGCCGCGCGCACGGCTCCTCACCATGAGGACCTCGCGCTTGTCCTATGAACCGGCCTTCTACCCGTTCGACCACAACCGCGTTGTGTAGGCTTCCGCGACCGTGTCGTCGATCTGCTTGGCGACAGCTTCGCCCTCGCCGATCTTCGGCGCGATAATCTTGCCGAATGAGATGCGCTGGGCCGCAGGCCACGATTCCGGCTCCCACAGCTTCGCGCGCAGGAATGCGCGGGCGCAATGAAAGAAGCACTTCTCGATGTGTACACGGATCGCCAGCAGCGCGGGGCGGTTGTCCGAGCCGAGCTTGTTCAGCAGATCGGCATCGTTGAAGATTTCAGCGCGACCGGAAAGACGCAGCGTTTCGCCGGTGCGCGGGCGCAGGTAGATCATGCCCACCCGCCCGGTGGCAATGATGTTGGTCAGGCCATAGGCGAGACGGTTGCCGGTACGTTCGGGCACCAGCAGCGTCCTGTCGTCCTCGATGAGCGTAAAGCCCGGCTCGTCCCCCTTCGGCGAGACCTCCACCGTACCGGCTTCATCAGCCGTGGCGAGAAGGGCAAACGGGCTCGTGCTGATGAAGTCCTTGGCCTGATCGTCCAGCGCAGGCATGACTTTCAGCTTGGTGGTCTCGCGCGGCTCCTGCAGGATCGCCCGAAGCTGTTCGACGGTGGTGATGCGCGCCATGATCAATCTCCCGGCTCAGTCCCCGGACGCAGATAGCTACCCTAGCGCAAACGGCGCATGATGGACATGCTGCGAATTCCACGCCGTCCCGGAATCGTTCAAAGCGCTGAGCGTCGCGCCTATGGCGAGTGAGCGCAACGATCTGGCTTGAGATCGATCAGCGGCGTTCCGTCGAGACAATCGAGCCCGCGCACCGAGACGATGTTGCCGGCGATGCCGAGGAGTGTCACCGCCGACAATCCGATCGGATTGGGGCGCACCGGTGAACGCAGCGCGAACGTGCCTGCCGTCACGCCATTGCTGCGCGGGCTTTGGGTGACGAGATCGCGGCGCGACTGGTGCAGCCAGTACAGCACCTGAATGGTCTCGAACGTCTCCAATCCCTTCAAGCCGGCAACCCACGGCTCGAACATCTCGATGCGGCAGAGCGGACCATCGAGGCGCCCCTGCCGTGGCGTTTCGGCCCGCGTCTTCCACGGTGTATGGATGCGGCCGATGAATTCGAGTCCGGCATCGCGCGCCTGTGGCGAAGCAACGGCAACTTCGCCCATACGAATCTCGTTGATGTCCGTCATTGGGCCCTCTCCTACCCCAGCCACCACTTGCCGCCGAGCAGCACCAGTTCCGAAGCGATCACTCCCGCCAGCACCGATCGCTTCACCAGAAGATAGACGAGAAAACCTACCACGACAGCTGCAAATCGGACCGGCGTGGGCATCGTCGCGAGCGCGCCCGGCGGCATGATCAGGATCTGCATGACGACGCAGCCAATGATGGCGGTGGCGACCGCCCTGACCCAGACGAGAATCTCGGCGCCCTCGTCGATCCGGCGGCCGGCGAGGAAGCCGAACACACGCCAGATGCCGTTCGGCAGCACCCCCGCCAGCAGCAGCACGCCGATCGCCTGCCAATCGCCGATGAACGTGCTCACGGAACCCTCCGCAACCGATGCACGCCGTAAGCAATGGTTCCGGCCGACACACCGGCAATCAACATATCGATGCCGGTGTTCAAAAACGCGGCGAGCGGCATCAGTCCGAGGCCAAGACCGAGCGCCAACCGGTCCACCAGTTGCTTGCTGTTGGTTGCCGTCGTCAAAAGGAAGCTGATCGGCGTCAGAAACAGCACCGCAGCACCGAAGAGCGGTGGCAATGCCGCGGCCAGAGTGTAGCCGGCGATGGTGGAGACCACCGTCGAGAGCATCACGCCGCAGCCGAGACCATTGACGAAAGCCACTCGCCGTTCGCGCGGAATGCCGGGCACCAGGCGCATGCTTTCGACCCAGACGGTCACGGCGATGAAATGGGTCGGCAGGATGAGGTGCCACGCCCTCGTCTTCGGCCCGCGCAGCATCGGCAAGAGCGAGACCACCATCGGCATCAGCCGGATCGCGCTGAGCGTAACTGCGATCGCGGCCTGAACCACCGTCCCGCTGCCTCCAAGCGCGGTCAGGAGGATCATCTGCGCGGGAGCAGCCCAGACCAGCGTGGTTCCAAGCAGCGCCCAGAGCAGGCTGAAGCCGAGGTCGTGCGCGAGCGCGCCGACACCGAGATAGGTTGCAAACAGCGTATACGTCAGGATGGTGCGATAGGCCGCAGCGACGCCCCTTGTGAACGCGCCAAGCGAGGTGGCCCAGTTACCGCCGGTAGAAAGAGTAGCTGTCGGGTCGGTTTGCACCGCGCCATGACGCAGATCGTACCTGGGTGCGTCAAGTCAGCGCGTGCGCAACCCAGAGTCCCGTTCCCTGCGTCAAAATCGCTGGCCAAAGTGCAGCGCGCAATCGCGCACACCTCGCATCGGTGCAGAGCAAAAACGATTCCCGATTGTAGGCGCCATAAGCCATGGCTAGATTTCATCGTATGAAGCGCGATCAACGACGCTTCGCAGACAGTGAGGATGCTCATGGAGATCGGCTACTTTACAATGCCGTCGCATCCGCCGGAGCGCGGTCTCAAGGACGGCCACGATTGGGATCTGCAAACGCTTCGCTGGTGTGATGAACTCGGTTATCAGGAAGCCTGGATCGGCGAACACCACACGGCGCCTTGGGAGCCACACCCCTCGCCGGACCTGCTGCTCGCCCAGGCCTTCATGCAGACGAAGAACATCCGCCTCGGCCCAGGCGGATTTTTATTGCCCTATCACCACCCCGCAGAACTCGCCAACCGCGTGGCGATGCTCGATCATCTCTCTGAGGGACGGCTGAATTTCGGCGTCGCCGCCAGCGGCCTGCCGAGTGACTGGGCGATGTTCAATGTCGACGGCATGTCGGGCCAGAACCGCGACATGACCCGCGAAGCGCTCGATATCATTCTCAAGATGTGGACCGAGGATGCGCCGTTCACCTACACCGGCAAGTACTGGAGCGTGAGCAAGCCGGACACGATGTTCGACTTCCTGAAACCCCACATCAAACCGGTGCAGGCGCCGCATCCGCCGATCGGCGTCGCCGGTCTGAGCAAGAGCTCCGACACGCTCAAGCTTGCAGGCGAACGCGGCTTCATCCCCATGAGTCTCAACCTGAATCCGGCTTACGTCGCCAGCCATTGGGAGTCGGTGGAGATCGGCGCCCAGCGCACCGGCCGCACACCGAACCGCCGCGACTGGCGGATGGTGCGTGAGGTGTTCGTCGCCGACACCGACGAGGAAGCGTGGCGTCTCTCTGTCGGCGGCATGATGGGCCGCATGATGGAGGAGTACTTCCTGCGGCTGCTCGGGCATTTCGGCTTCAAGGATTACCTGAAGCACGCGCCCGACGTGCCGGACTCGGATGTCACGGTCGAGTATTGCGCCAAACACAACTGGATCGTCGGCTCGCCCGCCACCTGTGCTGAGAAGATCGAGGCCATCTATGACCAGGTTGGCGGCTTTGGCACGCTCCTGGTGTTCGGCTTCGACTACAAGGACAATCCGAAGGCGTGGCACAACTCGCTGCAACTCCTCGCCAAGGAGGTGATGCCGCGGATCAAGCACCTCACGCCGAAACTGGAGAAAGCGGCGTAAGCCTGACCACAGACTCGGTGCTGATAACTGGAGAAGACGACAGAGCATGTCATGAGCCTTGCTCTGTCGTCACGTCCATGAACACGGGCATGACGCAGGCCGAGACGTTCCGATTCAATCACGAACGTCTCGGACGACTGGTCCCAGCCTTCGCTAAAACCACTCTTTTCTTCCGTTGTGGCCGATCGCCCTCAGAGTCGAAATGCTCCAGGAGCCATTACGACGGTTTCACCACCGGCGGCCTGGTGTCGGCTGGCAGCGGGGACTTGTAAGCGAAGGTCTTGGTGCGCGCGGCAAAATCCGCCTTGGCGTCCGACAGCAGCGCTGAATCTCGCAGGCAATCCAGCGCCGTCGCGGCCATGGCCTTGGCCGCTTGCGTCATGCCTTTGTGCGCGGCCGGCGCCTTGCCTTGCGCCACCATCTGCCAGGAATGCGGCGGCGTGCCGATTGCATAGGTCGCACCATAGGTCTGCACGGTGGGGACGACCCAGCTTACATCGCCAACGTCGGTCGAGCCGCGCAGCTGTGCCCGTGGCGAGTCAGCGGGCACCACCTCGACGCCGAGCGGAGCGTCGCTGCGCACCATCCCGAAGCGGCGATAGGCGGTGGCGATATCCTCGTCCTGGAAGGTTCCCTGCATTTGGCTGGCAAAGGCGCGGTCGGCCTCGTCGAATGGCGGCGGACCGAGATGCTGCAGGTTCGCCTGCATCGCCTTCTCCAGCGGCCCGTTGCCGAGCAGATTCGACATCGCCGAAACCACCTGCGAGGTGACGGTGGTCTCCGTCATTAGCGCAGCGCCTTCAGCCACCTTCTTCACCCGCTCGAGGATATTCCACATGGTTGGCAGTTCGATCGCGCGTACCATGTAGCGCACCTTGGCCTTCGCCTGGACCACGTTCGGCTGCAAACCGCCGGAGTCGGTAATCGCATAGTGAATACGCGCATCGCTCGGCACATGCTCGCGCATGTAATTGACGCCGACATTCATCAACTCCACCGCATCGAGCGCGCTGCGGCCGAGATGCGGCGCGGCGGCCGCATGCGACGCGCGGCCGGCGAAGGTAAAGTCGACCTGGATCATCGACAGCGAATTGGCGACGTTCAGCGCCATGAACGGCGCCGGATGCCACGAGATCGCAATGTCCACGTCATCGAACGCACCCTCGCGCACCATGAACGCCTTGCCGGAGCCGCCCTCTTCTGCAGGGCAGCCGTAATAGCGCACACGTCCCTTCAGCCCGTTCTTGGCGAGATAGTCCTTGACGGCGGTGGCGGCGAGCATTGCGCCCGCACCCAGTAGGTTGTGGCCGCAGCCATGACCCGCGCCGCCGCTCTCGATCTCGCGCCGCTCGGCAACACCCGCTTCCTGGCTCAGCCCCGGCAGCGCATCGAACTCGCCGAGAATCGCGATCACCGGCCCGCCTTCGCCGGCCTCGCCCATCACGGCCGTCGGCAAGCCACCGCAGTTGCGAGTGACGCGAAAGCCTTCGGCCTCGAGTGCCTGGGTATGCAGCGCCACCGACTTGAACTCGCCAAAACAGGTTTCCGGCACCGCCCAGACATCGTCCGCGAGCTTCTCGAACGCCGCCTTCTTGGCATCGACGTATGACCAGATGTCTTGGGTATTGCGCATGCGTGTTCTCCCTTGTCCCGGTGACGGGCGGCGCTTCTTCTTGACGCGCATCACGCAAACAAAACGGCCGGCCGTCAAGCTGACGACCGGCCGGTCTGGCATTCCTGTTACGAAAGCGGTTACGCCTTCACCAGCGGTCCCTTGGTCGGACCGGCAGGACCGTCATTGCCGCCCTTCGGCGGTTTACGCGGCGCTGCGCGCTTCTTGGCGTTCGGCAGCTTCTCCGGCTTCGGCGCGACCGGGCCATCCACGAATTCGAAGCCGATCTTATCCTCGTCCTTCTCGTCCTTGACGATGACGACGCGGACATGGCCGCCACCCTTCAGCTTGCCGAACAGCACCTCGTCGGCGAGCGGCTTCTTGACATACTCCTGGATCACCCGGGCCATCGGCCGCGCGCCCATCTGCTCATCATAGCCGCGCTCGATCAACCAGGCCTTGGCAGGCTCGGACAGTTCAATGGTCACGTCGCGGTCGGCCAGCTGCGCCTCGAGCTGCAGCACGAACTTCTCGACCACCATGCCGATGACATCGGAACTGAGGTGGCCGAACGACACGATCGCATCAAGACGGTTGCGGAATTCCGGCGCGAACTGCCGGTTGATCGCCTCGGTGTCGTCGCCTTCCCGCTTGTTGCGGGTGAAGCCGAACGCCTGCCGCGCGAGATCAGCCGCGCCCGCATTGGTCGTCATGATCAGGATGACGTTGCGGAAGTTGACCTGCTTGCCGTTGTGATCGGTCAGCTTGCCGTGATCCATGATCTGCAGCAGCACGTTATACAGATCCGGGTGCGCCTTCTCGATCTCGTCCAGCAACACCACGCAATGCGGATGCTGATCGACGCCGTCGGTCAGCAGACCGCCCTGATCGAAGCCGACATAACCCGGAGGCGCACCGATCAGACGCGAGACCGTATGCCGCTCCATGTACTCGGACATATCGAAGCGCAGCAGCTCGACCCCGAGCGAGTTCGCGAGCTGCTTGGCGACTTCGGTCTTGCCGACGCCAGTGGGTCCCGAGAACAAGTAGCTGCCGATCGGCTTCTCCGGCTCGCGCAAGCCCGCGCGCGCGAGCTTGATCGACGCCGACAGCGCCTCGATCGCCTTGTCCTGGCCGAACACCACGCGCTTCAGGGTCTGCTCGAGGTGCTTCAGCACCTCGGCGTCGTCCTTCGACACGCTCTTCGGCGGGATCCGCGCCATGGTGGCGATCGTCGCTTCGATCTCCTTGATGCCGATAGTCTTCTTGCGCTTGTTCTCCGGCAGGAGCATCTGCGCCGCACCCGACTCGTCGATCACGTCGATCGCTTTGTCCGGCAACTTGCGGTCGTGGATGTAGCGCGAAGAGAGCTGCACCGCCGCTTCCACCGCCTCGTTGGTGTACTTCAGCTTGTGATAGTCCTCGAAATACGGCTTCAGACCCTTCAGGATCGCGATCGCATCCTCCACCGTCGGCTCGTTGACGTCGATTTTCTGGAAGCGGCGCACCAGCGCACGATCCTTCTCGAAGTGCTGGCGGTACTCCTTATACGTGGTGGAGCCCATGCAACGGATCGAACCCGACGCAAGCGCAGGCTTCAGCAGGTTCGATGCGTCCATCGCACCACCCGACGTGGCGCCGGCACCAATCACCGTGTGGATCTCGTCGATGAACAGGATCGCGTTCGGATGCGCCTCCAGTTCCTTGATGACCTGTTTCAGCCGCTCCTCGAAATCGCCGCGATAGCGCGTGCCCGCGAGCAGCGTGCCCATGTCGAGCGAGAACACGGTGGCCGCCGCCAGCACATCCGGCACCTCGGAATCGACGATGCGCTTGGCGATGCCTTCGGCGATCGCCGTCTTGCCGACGCCGGCATCGCCGACGAACAGCGGATTGTTCTTCTGCCGGCGGCAAAGGATCTGGATCGCGCGATTGATCTCGGCGTTGCGGCCGATCACCGGATCGATCTTGCCGTCACGCGCCTTCTTGTTGAGATTGACGCAGTAAGCCTCGAGCGCATCGCCCTTCTTCTTGGCGTCCTCGCCGGCCTTGTTCTCCTGCTCTTCCTCCGCCCCGCGGACCGGGCGCGACTCGGATGCGCCAGGTCGCTTGGCGATGCCATGGCTGATGTAGTTGACCGCGTCGTAGCGCGTCATGTCCTGCTCCTGCAGGAAATATGCGGCATGGCTCTCGCGCTCGGCGAAGATCGCCACCAGCACGTTGGCGCCGGTCACCTCTTCGCGGCCGGACGACTGCACGTGGATCACCGCGCGCTGGATCACACGCTGGAATCCGGCGGTCGGCTTGGAATCATCGCCACCTTCGACGACGATGTTCTCGAACTCAGTCTCGAGATAGTTCACCAGGCTGCCGCGCAGCTTGTCGAGATCGACATTGCACGCGCGCATCACCGCGGCCGCATCGGAGTCATCGAGCAGCGACAGCAGCAGATGCTCCAGCGTCGCGTACTGGTGATGACGCTCGTTTGCGATCGCAAGCGCGCGGTGCAGGGATTGTTCAAGGCTCTGGGAGAAAGTCGGCATTCGCGTCCCTTTTGGCCCCCGCCAAATCTTCAGTTCAAGACGATCCGGATCGGATCGTTACTCCGCCGGAGCACGGCGTGGTCCGAAAACTGGTACTCGCTTTTCGGCATCGGGCTCCGGATGACTGCAGGCTACTTCTTTTCCATCACGCATTGCAAAGGATGTTGATGCTTGCGCGCAAAATCCATCACCTGCGTCACTTTGGTCTCGGCGACCTCGTACGTAAAAATGCCGCACTCGCCGATCCCGTGCTGATGAACGTGCAGCATGATTTTGGTGGCGGTCTCCACGTCCTTGTTGAAAAATCGCTCGATCACATGAACGACGAACTCCATCGGCGTGTAGTCGTCGTTCAGGATAAGAACGCGGTAGAGGTTCGGCCGTTTCGTCTTCGGCTTCACCTTGGTAATGACGGACGTTCCGGGCGCGCCGGGTCCGGTCGAGCGGCCCTCGTCGTTGCTCATGAACGGGCGCCGGGCCTCCGACAAGGCGGCGACGGCTGTGCGGAACTGGGTGGACGGCTGGAACATGGCAGAACGTAAAGCTTCCCCAATTAACGATCGGAGGACCCATCAGGCCCGTCCCCAAGCCATCATAAAGTCCGCCAGACCCGGATTCCAGACCTGCGCGTGCTTCGCTCCCGGACTGCTACACACCGGATACCAGCATCCACGCACCTCGGACTGCCAAAGAAGCCCGAGAAACCTGCAAATCCCACATCGTTTTGGCTCGATCATGCCTTCCGACGGACCGAACCGGTTAGAGAACTTCTGAACCGCCCTATCGGTCCGCTCTTGCTGTGCAAGAACCGGGCCTTACCGGCAAGAAATCCTGTGATTTTGAATATGGGTTGATGCATCCCCGCCCGCAAGCGGGCGATTTAAGGGGCCCAAAGAGCTACCGAGGAACTGATGGCGGCCGCAGCCGCGCTCGGAACCGGCGTGGTTAACCGAAGCTCACCGTGATGCTCTGAAAAGCCGCAGTCCCATTCAGGCTCTGTTGGCGATAGAGCATAAAGATCGCATTCAAATGGAAATGCATTCGGCCATTTACTCAAATTCGGAGTGGCAGTTTACCACCCCTTCACGCCTGAGACCTACCGCTTGGTTCCATCACTGGACCGTTCTCAGGTGCATTCATGCCGATCCCATCCGTGACTGACTGGTTGAAGCACTCCGCAGCGCGGTTCGCGCGGGCCGAACAAGGCAATGTCGCGATGATGCTGGCCATCGCGCTGGTGCCGATCATCGGCTTTATCGGCGCTGCAGTCGATTACACCCGCGCCGTCTCCGCACGCTCGGCGATGCAGGCCGCCGCCGACGCAACGGCGCTGATGATCTCGAAGGAAGCCTCCACCCTCAGCGCGGATCAGCTCCTGACCAAGGCGAAGGCTTACTTCAACGCGCTCTACACCCGCTCTGACGTATCCAACGTCACCTTCAACGCCATCTACTCGCCCAACTCCGGCAACGGCGCCAGCGTGAAGGTCGATGCTTTCGGCAATATGCAAACCGACTTCATGCGGGTCGCCGGCCTTCAGAACCTCGACATCAGCGCGTCGTCCACCACCAAATGGGGCAACATCCGCTATCGGATCGCGCTGGCGCTAGACAACACCGGCTCGATGAAAGACGCCGACAAGATCGGCGAACTGCAGAAGGCCGCCACCAAGCTGATCAATGACTTCTACGCGATGGCGACCACGGACGCCGACGTCTACATTTCGATCGTGCCGTTTGCCAAGGACGTCAATATCGGCACCGGCTTCAGGACGTCGAACTGGCTGCGCTGGGACAGCGATCCCCAGAACGAGGACCCCACCGGCTGGAACGACGTCAACGGCTCCTGCTCGAAATCGCTGGGATGGTGGGTGACGCCGAACAAGAGCAATTGCCAAGCCGCAAACGGCTCCTGGACGACCGCCAACAAGAGCACCTGGAACGGCTGCGTGAAGGACCGCGACCGGAAGTCGACCAGTTACGACACGCTGAATACGCCGCCCGATCCCGCGGTGCTGGGAACCATGGTCTGGCCCGAGCAGTACGACGCCTGCCCGACGGCTCTGCTGCCGATGACGCCGGTGCGATCGCAAAAGCAGGTGCTGATCGACAAGATCAACGCGATGAAACCGAACGGCGGTACCAACCAGAGCATCGGCGTGTTTTGGGCGTGGATGACGCACGGCCAAAACGGTCCCTTCCCGCCGCTGTCGAAGGATTCCAACTACTCCTACATCGATGCCGTAGTGCTGCTGACCGATGGTCTCAACACCCAGAACCGCTGGGATGGTACCGGGTCCCGCTGGGAGCCAAAGGTTGATGATCGCCAGGCAACCCTGTGCAGCAACATGCGCACCGCCGGCATCAAGATCTTCACGATCCAGGTCGCAACGGACAACGATGCGTTGTCGACCGTCACCAAGAACTGCGCCACCGAGCCTAACAACCCGAACTACTTCAGCTACATCACCCAAGCTGGTCAGATGACGGTGCAGTTCCAGAACATCTTCAAGGAGCTCGCGCGCCTGCGCGTGGCCTCGTGAGCTCAGGCCTTGCATTAGACGTGAGCCCGCTTACGTCGTTGATGGTGTTCCTGACGGTCTCACGCCGGGTTCCGTCAGCGTGAGATCATTTCGAGAACGAATAATGAACACTTTTTCAACGACTCATCTATACTCTCCGGCCCTGCATTCCCGATGGGTGGGCCAATATGTCTGAAATCGCTCGTGATTTTTCTGCGGTCGTGCGGCTCTGCGAGTATTGCCGCGAGCTCGAACGGCTGCATCTATGGGGGAACGACGAAGAGATCGATCGCGAATACAACGCTGTTTGCCGTGCCGTGTGGGGGTACATGTGCGATGACTTCCATGACGACAGCCTGTCGGCGGACGATCATGCCTGGCTCGACAGCCTCACCAAGAAGGCCGCCTACGAATTCGCGTTGCAGAACGGCTACGACCTCGCCGACTACAACAACGGCGGATACGTTTCGGACTGGTGGGGCTTCGCCTGGATGATCCTTGCCGAGAAGCGCGGCCTGTTCACGCCTGAACAGCGCGCCGCCGCGTGGGCCAAGCACGATGCCAAGCTGATGGCCGACAGCAATGTCATCGGCGTCATTCGCGGGCCCTGACCCGAGCGGGGCTTGACTTAGCTCCGCCCAACGGATTGCTGCCGCGCGCCGGCAGCGGCTCGCAAGCATGAGGTGATCATGCCATAGGAACGCGTCTATTCCCTCCTGTAGTCCCTCCTGCCGACGAGAACTTGCGATGCTGAAACTCTACACCGCCCCAGGCACCTGCGCGCTCGCCTCCCATATCGCCCTGATCGATGCCGGCGCAGCGCATGAGATCGTCCGCGTCAACTTCAAGGCCGAGGAGCAGCGCAAGCCGGACTATCTCGCCATCAACCCGAAAGCGCGCGTGCCGGCGCTGGTGACGCCGCGCGGCATTCTCACCGAAAGCCCGGCAATCCTGGCCTTCATTGCCCAGAGTCATCCGGAAGCGAAGCTTGCGCCGCTGTCCGATCCGTTCGCGTTCGCCGAAGCGCAGGCTTTCAACAGCTATATCTGCTCATCGCTGCATGTGGCGCACGCGCACCGCATGCGCGGCACCCGCTGGGTCGAGCCGACCGACACCGAGGCGCTGGCTGCCATGCAGCGCAAGGTGCCGAAGACGGTGGCCGAATGCTTTGCCCTGATCGAGCAGACGATGTTCAAGGGACCGTGGGTGCTTGGTGCCGACTACTCGATCTGTGACGCCTACCTGTACACGGCCGCCCTGTGGATGGAGGGCGACAGCATCGACCCGAAGGGCTTCCCGAAAGTCTACGACCATATGCAGCGCATGGCCGAACGCCCCTCCGTGAAGCAAGCGCTCGCGGCCGCGACAGGACGTTGACGCACATCTTATTGCGCAACACGCGGCGATGGTCTGGTGGTTGTCAGGCGAGACCGCCGCCGCACAGAGGCCGTCTCCATCTGACGCATGGGACTGCCTCAGTCTCCGGCGATCCAGGCGCCATGGAAGCCCGCGGGCACCCGGCGCGGCAGCGTCACGGTCGCCACCGGCTTCAGCGCTGGATCGGACGCGTCCTGCACCACGAACTGCGCGCGGTCTTCCAATGCGTGTGTAGCGATCGACATCAGCCAGCCGTCGTCCTCCGAAGTCGCGTTTTTGGCCGCCACGAAGATCGCCTCGCCTGGAATCCAGCCGCGCTCGAACGCATGCGCGCGGCGCTCACCGGTCTTGACGTCGAACTTGACGACATTCATGCCGCCACGATCCTCGATGAACGAGTTGTTGACCGCATAAACGTAGCGATGATCACGCCCAACGCGCTCGCCATTGACCACCGGAAACTCCACCGACAGATCGTCGATCGGTCCCTCGCTCACCGCACCGTTCGCAAGGTCGAGCGTCCACTGATACAGCACGCCACCCTTGGTGGCCTGCGGTTCGCCGGTTGCAGCCACAGACGCTCCACCGAGCCTGTTCCACAGCCGATCGAAGCTTGCCCGGTCGTAATAGACGCCATCGAGCACGATGCGTCCCTGCGCGTCCTCATGCGCGTTGCCGACGTGGAAGACATAGCCCGGCTTGACCGCGAACCAGCGCACGTCCGCGTTGCTGCCGCCACGCGGCATCACGCCGATGCGCGGTGGATAGTCGTCGCTCCAGCGATACGGCATGCCGCGCCGTCCCATCGCGAGCTGC
This sequence comes from Afipia sp. P52-10, assembly GCF_000516555.1. Taxonomy (NCBI): domain Bacteria; kingdom Pseudomonadati; phylum Pseudomonadota; class Alphaproteobacteria; order Hyphomicrobiales; family Nitrobacteraceae; genus Afipia; species Afipia sp. P52-10. The sequence continues at coordinate 952,655 of NZ_AZSJ01000007.1, forward strand.
ATGTCGAATACCACCGGCATGTCGAGCCAGATCACATGCCGCGCGGTCATCGCAAAGTCGTGCATCATGGTCGGGCCCGTCACCGCCAGCGGCACGCTATGTTTCAGCACACCGTCGCGTGTGGCGACATGGTAGACGAGGAATGGCGGACGAAAATCGTAGCCGAAGAAATGGATCTCGCCCGTTGCGGGATCGGTCTTCGGATGCGCGGTCATCGGGCTTTTCAACGCGCCGCCAAAATCATACGGCCCGACAGTGTCGAGCTCCCGCGTCAGTTCGTACGGGAGCGCGTTCTCGACCAGCGCGAGGATGCGCCCGTCGTAATGCAGGATCGAGGTGTTGGCGACGCCCGCCGTCACGTCGCGCGTGCCGTCAGGACGGACCGCCCGCGCCCCCTGCATGGTCGGCGTCTTGACCCAGCGATTGCGATACCAGATGGCGCGTCCGCCTTCGAGCCGTATACCATGCACCATGCCCTGGCCGGTGAAGTTGTGACCCGGATCCTGGCCGGGCATCGGATTGGAGCCGTTGCGCAGGTAGAGGCCGCTCAATTCCGGCGGCAGCGCGCCCTCCACCGTCAGTTCAAACCGTTCAATTTCATCCGGCACCGGCCCGAGGAAACCCGACAGGTAGGCCGGCTGGCCCTGTGCGCTCAACGCGGCTTGCGGAGACTTTGTGTCCATCGGCACGCTCCTCCCGTGAGTGGCATTTGCTGCTCTTGCCCACTCCAAACTTGACGTTGTAAAGTTTACATTGTCAAGTTGAATCCTTGAGAGCTGCGCAAGTTGCCCGGCGCGGACTCGCGAAGGGCATACTGTTGCCGACCAACCGCATTCGGTCGGAGCAACTTGGCCGCAAAACATCGGCGCTTGCCGAGGTCGCATGGCGCATGCCAAGACAGTCCGAACGAGGCATTCCACATGGCCCTGACTCATCCCGCCTTCGTGCATCATCGCATCGACTGCGCGCCCCGCGCCTGGAGCGCGGTGGCTCAGGATATTATTGCGCTGAAACCTTGGCTCGCGCGCGAGGGTGGTATTCTCTATGGCGTCTGGCGCAGCCAGATCGGCGAACCGCGCGACACGCTGAACATCATCACCTCCTGGTCCCTGCCGGCGAGCGGTGTCGGCATCTCCGAGAAGCTGAACGCCATCTCGCAAATCCGCGGCTACGAGATGACGTCGATGGAGCCGACGTTGCGCCCGGCCAGCGACGCTCCTCCGGTGCGGCAGGGCAATTTCGCTTTCCGCTGGCAGGAAACGCCGGCCGAACGCTGGCAGGAGTTTCTCGATCTTTGCGTCGCCGCGTGGCCCGGCTTCGAAGGGGCCTATGACTCCCAGGTGGTCGGCCTCTGGAAGCTGCGCGACAGCAGCACGCCGACTGTCCGCAGCTTGTTGCTGACCCGGAGACCCAATCTCGCAATGTGGGAGCGCTCCAAGATTCCACAGGGCGCGGCGGAGGCGGCCGTGCGCGACAAGCTGAATCAGCGCTACGACCTCTGCACATCCACCGTCGTCTATACCACCACCCTGCTCACGGCCGACGATCGCGCCGACACAGAACGCTGGACCTGAAACGAGACCAGACATGGACCTGCACCACGTCAAGGAGCGTCTTCATGTGCACGATGCCGACATTTCGGGCTCGGCCTATGACGACGTGAACATGTCCGGCTCGACATTCCACAACATCAATCTCTCCGGCTGCACGTTGCAGCAGATCAACATGTCGGGCGCGACGTTCGAGGATTGCAATTTGTCCGGCTGGCGCGTGCACGACGTCAACCTCGCCGGCCTGCGCATCGCCAACGCCAACCTCGCCGGCGTTTCGATTTCGGAAAGCCTGATGGATGGCATGACCATCGACGGGATCGCCGTCTCCGATCTGCTCGCCGCTTATCGCGCGAGGCAGCAAGACGGCCAATGACCCTCCCCGCTTACATTGGCGCTGCGCTGGCCGAGATCGCCGGTTGTTTCGCATTCTGGGCGTGGCTGCGTCTCGACAAGCCGGTGTGGTGGCTGATCCCCGGTGTGGCCTCGCTGGTCCTGTTCGCCTACCTGCTCACCCTGGTCGAAAGCGCAGCCGCGGGTCGTGCCTATGCCGCCTATGGTGGCATCTACATCGTCGCCTCGCTCGGCTGGCTCTGGACCGTCGAGGGCATCCGGCCCGACCGCTGGGATCTCGCAGGCGCCCTGCTCTGCCTGGCCGGCGCCGCCGTCATCATCGCGGGTCCTCGCGCCGCCTGATCTGCCGGCGCCGCGGCATCGGCCGGCCAGCCGCTAGCCCGCAGCGAACCAAACCGCGCATGTTGCGTTAGCGCATTGGGCAGCGCCCCCGTCTTCGCAGCTTTGTCAGTTGCGAGAATGCCCATTTGGGAATCCAATCGGCACGGCGAACGGCAGGAGATCGACCGATGACGGTTTCGATGCGGGACGGCCAGACCGGCAACACCCCTTTTGATACCGCCGACGTTCGCCGCCGACTGAAGTCCATTTTCGTCGGCTCGATGGGCAATCTGGTCGAGTGGTACGACTTCTACGCCTATACCGCCTTCGCCCTCTATTTTGCGCCGAAATTTTTCCCACACTCTGATCCTGTGGTGCAACAGCTCGAAGCGGCAGTCCTGTTCGCCGCGACGTTCCTGATGCGCCCGTTCGGCGGCTGGCTGTTCGGCTTCCTCGCCGACCGCTACGGCCGCCGCATGTCGCTGACATTGTCTGTCGTCTGCATGTGCTTCGGCTCGCTGCTGATCGCCGTCACCCCGACCTATGAGACGATCGGCTTTGCCGCGCCCCTCGTGCTCGCTATCGCGCGCATCATCGAGGGTCTGAGCCTCGGCGGCGAGTATGGCGCCAGCGCCACCTACCTCTCGGAGGTTGCCGATCCCGCCCACCGCGGGTTCTACTCAAGCTTCCAATACGTCACGCTGATCGGCGGCCAGCTCACCGCGATCATCGTCCTGCTGTTGTTGCAAAACGTATTCCTCACCGACGAGGAGCTGAAGTCGTGGGGCTGGCGCATTCCGTTCGTGATCGGCGCCGGGCTCGCGATCTTCACCGCCTACATGCGGCGCGGCATGCATGAGACCGAAGCGTTCGAGGCCTCGAAATCGGCGGGCAAGGCCACCGGCTCGATCCGCACGCTGTTCGCGTATCCGCGCGAGCTCCTGCTGGTGGTCGGCCTGACCGCAGGCGGCACCGCCGCATTCTACACCTTCACCACCTACATGCAGACCTTCGTCAAGCTGTCGGTCGGCCTCAGTGAAAACCAAACGACGCTGGTGATCTTCGGTTCGCTGGTCTTCGCCTCGCTGCTGCAGCCGCTGTATGGCGCGCTGTCCGACAGGATTGGCCGCAAGCCGCTTCTGATCTTCTTCGGCGTCGTCGGCACGCTGGCGACGGCGCCCCTGCTCTTCACGCTGAAGGAGGCGCAGACGCCGCTGCAGGCAATGTTCTTGATCTGCGCTGCCTGGGTGTTCGTCGCCGGCTACACGTCTATCAACGCCGTCGTCAAAGCAGAACTGTTTCCGACCAACGTGCGGGCGATGGGCGTCGGCCTGCCTTACGCGCTGACCGTTTCGATTTTTGGCGGCACCGCGCCGGCGATCGCCCTGTGGTTCAAGACGCAAGGGCACGAGCACTGGTTCTACTATTATCTCTCCGGCATCATCTTTTTGTCGCTCATCGTCTACACCACCATGCGCGATACCAAGCACGCGTCCGCGATGCACCGGCACACCTGACGGATCGCCAGCCGGCACGCTGCCGGAATGCATCGCATCCCTGCATGCCATGACGACGTCGCCGCTCCTTTGCGCGTTTGCAACGACGGCGAAACCAGATATCGCTTGTGCGATAGAACGATCGCCCTAGCGGAGGACGCCATGTTCGAAGGCAATCGCGTGATCGCCCATACCCGGTCGCGCTATCCGATTTTCCAGTCGCCGATGACCTGGATTGCCCGGGCGCCGCTGGTGTCCGCCGTCGCAGCCGCAGGCGGCATGGGACTTCTGGAGAGCTCGGCGCGCGACCTGTCGATGACGACGCGGGAGTTCGCCGCCATCCGCAAGGCCACCAACCAGCCGTTCGGCGTCAACCTGCCGGTGCGCTACCTGCAAAGCGATCCGAAGGAGGAGCGCGCCATCATCGACTGGCTGCTCGAGCAAGGTGTCCACTTCATGACCACGTCGGCGGGCGATCCTGGCCGTTACGTACGCGTCCTGAAGGACGCGGGCGTGATCGTCTATCACGCGACCGCCAACCTGCGCGGCGCGCTGAAGGCGGTCGATGCCGGCGTCGATGGCCTGATCGTGGAAGGCGCGGAGAGCGCCGGCATGCGAAATCCGGACGAGATCCACAGCTTCGCACTGCTGCAGGCAGTGCGCGAGAAGGTGGACGTGCCAATCGTCGCCGCCGGCGGCATCGTCGACGGCCGCGGCATGGCAGCTGCATTCGCACTCGGAGCCGAGGGCGTGACCATGGGCACGCGCTTCGTTGCCTCGGTCGAAAGCCCGGTGCATATCAACTACAAGAACGCGATCGTCGACGCGACGATCACCGGAACGATCCTGACCGACAACCCGCCCCGCGCCCGCGCGCGTGGCCTGCGCACGCCATACGCGCTCGCGGTCGCCGAAGGTTCGCGCGAACGGCTGCCACCCGGCGCGCAACTGGAGATGCTGTATGTGAACGGCGACGTCGAGAATACGTCCGGTTCGGCCGGCGAAAGCGCGGGTCTGATTCATGAGATCAAGCCGGTGCGCCAGATCATCGACGACACGATTACGGGCTTCTGGCGCGAGATCGACCGCCTCGCCGCTTTGCGCCGCTGAAGCCTAGCGGCAGATCGCCTCGCCGGAGCTCGCCAAGGCCAGATATCGCTGAGACGGCGCATCCTGCTTCACGCGCAATTGAAGCGGACATTGGGGCTGCCTGCATGCGGGCACACCTGGAGCCCCAGCCGCATATCGACTAGCATCGGCTGGGCTGGTGAGCTTCAAGCCTGCCGATTTCAAACAATGGCCCGTCGATGATCCTTCGCCGCGACGTCCTCTTGGGTTCCGCCGCAAGCATTCTTGCATCGTCGATCTCGCTATCTACGATCCGCAGCGCCTGGGCGGCTGGCGAGGACATCCACAGCCTGCTGCAGGACTGGGTCGACAACGCACGCCAGAGCGTCGGCATGATCGCATGCACCTACGACGCCGATAGCCAGACCGTCACGTCCTATGGCCACTCGGGAGCAGCCGACAGTCGCCCGCTGGATGGCGACACGGTGTTCGAGATCGGCTCGATCACCAAGGTCTTTACCGCGCTGCTTCTGACCGAGATGGTCACGCGCGGCGAAGTCGCCCTGAACGATCCGGTCGCGAAATATCTGCCCGATGCGGTGAAGATGCCCACCCGCGACGGCAAGCAGATCACGCTATTGGACCTTGCAACCTATACGTCCGGCCTGCCGCGTATTCCGGATGGGCTGGCGACCAACGACAATCCCTACGCAGACTATGGTGCCGAGCAGCTATACGCCTTTCTATCCAATCACACACTTCGCTTCATACCGGGCCGCCATTACGAATACGCAAATCTGGGCTTTGGTCTCCTCGGCCATGTGCTCGCGCTGCGTGGCGGCAAGACCTATGAGGAGATGATCGTCTCACGCATTTGCGAACCGCTCGGGCTGCACGACACTCGCATAACGCTCACGGATTCGATGCGTGCGCGCCTGGCGCAAGGACATCTCTCCAACCTCAAGCCGAGCGCGAACTGGGATTTTCAGGCGCTGGCAGGCGCCGGCGCGTTGCGATCGACGGCGAACGATCTGGTCCGCTTCATGAAGGCGACGAACTTCGCGGAGGCCGGATCGCCGCTCCAGCAGCCGATCGCGATGCTGCTGCAAACCCGTCGCGCAACCGATCTCGCAACGGTTAAGGCCGCACTCGGCTGGTTCGTCAACACGAACCACGATGACCAGGTCGTCTGGAAAGACGGCATGACCGGCGGCTACACCTCGTTCGCGGGCTTCTCCACCATGCGAAAGTCCGGCGCCGTGATCTTGGCGAACGCCGCCAACGCGCTCAACGACCTTGGCCTGCATTTGACCAATCCCGCTTACAAGGTGGCGCTGTACCCCCCGCAGGTCGCTGTCGATCCCGCGATTCTCGCCTCCTATGCCGGCATCTATCAGATGGCGCCAACCTTCATGCTGACCATCCGCGCCGAGGGCCCGCGGCTGTTCATCCGCGCCACCGGACAAGCGGAATACGAGATGTTCGCCGAGAGCGACAGCCGCTTCTTTCTCCGCGTGGTCGATGCGCAGGGTCGATTCATGCGCAACAAGGAGGGCGCCGTGGACCGGCTGCTCTGGCATCAGAACGGGAAATATCAGGAGTGTCCGCGTCTTCCGTAATCCCGCCACGATCCGGCGACCTCGTTCACCGCAATCCACGAGATTAAAGAAGAAAGCCCGGCGCGATCGCCGGGCTTCTTCGTTTCATTTGAAGTCTCTTGAAGGAAGCTTCAGAAAATGTGTCGGCTGCCAATCAGGCCGCTTTGGTGGCCTTGGCCAGGAAACCTTCGAACGGCTTGTAGGCTTCCTTGGCGAGATCCTTGTACAACTCACCGATCTTGGTGGTTTCAGCGACGAAGGTGTCATAGGCGGTCTTGGCGTAGTCGCTCTGCACCTCGAACGCCTTGTCGAGCGAACGCACGCCCGCAAGCTTTTCGATGAAGGCGCTGCCCTCCTCGAACGACTTCTTGGTGAAATCGCCGTAGGCGGAGGCGATCGCCTGCAGACCCTTGGTGTAGGAACCCGCGGAGGCGACAGCGGCATCGAACTGCTCTTTGCCGTAGTTCTGGAACTCTTCAACCTTGAGCATCGTCAAATCCCTTTCAGAGAGCGTTGTTAAAACAAACTGCAAATTGCCATGGCGCCACTGCAGCGCCCGGCGCCTTCCCATCCGCAATCCCAATATACTGCACTGCACAAAAAGCGCAAGTGGATTTGTGCGATGCAACAAAATAAACTTTGCCTCAAACCTCTGAGTCGCAGGCAAGGGATGATTAACCGTTTCGCAACCCCTCCCTCATACCGTGGAATTCTGGACTGTTCATGCGGCGGGAAAAGCCCGGAATGTCGAGCTTTCTCAGCATCTTAACGGGAAAATCGGGCTAGGCCAGCCACCCTTTGAGATGCCGCTCGGCCGCCTGACACAAAATGGCCTTGTCAATGTTGCTCAACGGACCTGTGACGGACCCGTGAGCGGCCGGAATTTAGGGGGACGGGAAGTTCATGTTCCGCGCAATCGTTGCGTCCTCTCGCGGGCGACGTCTTTTCGTGCTTGGGCTCGTTACAGCAGTGGCGGCCACCACCTTCACCACCGATTTTGCCGAGGCAAAGCGGCGGCATGGCAAGCGCAAGGCGCACCATGCCCGCGTCGTCTACGCGCCCCCCTTCTCCAGCATCATCGTCGACGGCAATTCCGGCGCCACGCTGCAGGCCAACAATGCCGACGCTCCGCGCTTCCCCGCCTCGCTCACCAAGATCATGACGCTCTATCTGCTGTTCGAGCGGCTCGAATCCGGCCGGATGAAGCTCGATACCGAGATGAGGGTTTCCGAATATGCGTCCGAGCAGGCCCCGACCAAGCTCGGCCTGCGTCCTGGCCAGACCATCCGTGTCGAAGACGCCATCAAGGGCCTGGTCACCCGCTCGGCGAACGACGCTTCGGTCGTCATTGCCGAAGCCATCGCCGGGTCCGAGGACGAGTTCGCCAGGATGATGACGCGCAAGGCCCGTGCGCTCGGCATGAGCCGCACCACCTATCGCAACGCCAACGGCTTGCCCAATCCCGAGCAAGTCACCACCGCGCGCGACCAGGCCCTGCTCGGCCGTGCGATACAGGATCGCTTTCCCCGCTACTATCGCTACTTCGCGACCAACAGCTTCGTCTTCCGCGGCAAGTCGATCCGCAACCATAATCGCCTCCTTGGCAAGGTCGAAGGCGTTGACGGTATCAAGACCGGCTACACCCGCGCCTCCGGCTTCAACCTCGTGACCTCGATCAAGCGCGGCAATCGTTATCTGGTCGGCGTCGTGCTCGGCGGCCGGTCCGGCGGCTCGCGCGACGCAGTGATGCGCAACCTCCTCGCCGAGCACATCGAGCGTGGCGCCACCCGCCGCACGGTCGCAGCCATCACGGAAAACGGCGCCGTTCAGGTCGCCCAGGCCAACGATACGCCGCTTCCGGTGGCCCGCCCGGATATCCGCCCCGTCGAAAGCCGGAGCGTCGACCTGAAACCGACCGCTCCGAGCGACTTCGATGGCGAAGGCAATCCGGCGCGTCGTACGATCGAACCGATGCAGGTCGCCGCCGCAGCGCCTGAGCCGGCACCGGCACAAACCGCAACAGCAACGCCACAGCAGCGCATGGCGCCGCTCACCAACGGCGTGATCTCCTCGCAAGCGCTGCCGCCGATCCCCGGTTCGACCGAGCCGATGACGCCGGTGCGCGTGAAGACCCTGCAGGTGAAGGCCGGCCCGGTGAAGGTCGCAAGCGCCGGCCCGACCCAGATCCTTCCGCAGGTCGCCGAAACCGCCCCCGAGACCAGCCGCAGCAACGCAACCGCCAAATCCGATCTCGCCAAATCCGATCTGCCGCCGGTCAATCCGAACCACGGCCGCGGCACCGGTATCCTCGGCACGCTGCCGGCCAGCGCGCTGGCCTATGCCGATCCGGCACGCCCGGTCCCCGCTCCGCGCCCGGTTGCCGCACCGGCCACCACCAAGCAGGCCGAGGCGCCGAAGCCTTCGATCCGTCCCGGCAGCTGGATCATCCAGGTCGGCGCGCTCGAGAGCGAAGCCGACGCGCGCAGCCGTCTGAACGAGGCTCGCGACCACGCTCGCGCCGTGCTGGGCAAGGCCGAGCCATTCACCGAGACCGTCGCCAAGGGTGACAAGCAGCTGTACCGCGCCCGCTTCGCCGGCTTCGTCGACAAGGATCGGGCCGAAGCCGCCTGCAAGACGCTAAAGCGCTCGGACATCTCCTGCTTTGCAATGAAATACTAACCATCCGTCCGTAAAGTTCCGGAGGTTGGACCGCCAACGCTGCTCCCACACAATGACGGTGCAGCACGGTCCGCATGATCCCACCACAAGCTGCGCCATCGCGCCGCTCGCCGGACGAGGATCATGGCAATAACAGAATGGATCGCAGGCCATGCGATCCGGGGCGCATCGAACGGACTGACGGCGAACCGCTCGCGCGTGGCGTTCGTATGCGTGCGGAGTTAGTGTCGATGGCGTCGAAGCAAGGTATCCTTGGCCTCGTTTACTCGCGAAGCGAGATACGTCGATCCCCCCTGGTCGGGATGGAGTTTCTTCATCAGGGAGCGGTGAGCCCGGCTGATCTCACTGTCCGGCGCCCCCGGCTGCAGGCCAAGGATCTGATAAGCCTCCTGTTCCGTCATTTTCCCGGACGGCGGACGGCCGACGTGACCACCTTGCCGCCCTGTCCCTTCGTCATGCGCGTGCTGACGCCAAGCGGGAAACCGGCGATCAAGATAACTTTCCAGAAGCGCCAGGCTCTCGGCGTCGAAGGCGCGCCCCATCGCGACCAGCGCCTCAAGGTCGAAGTCATCTAGCGGACGGCCGGCGTTCGCGCCGGCAACGATCTGCCCGCTCAACCGGCCGCTGTCGTGGTCCAAAGTCATATCGAGAAAGGCCGAGCGGACCCGTGAGGTCTGACCGGACGAACGCTGCGATCCCCAGCCGGGAAAGTTGAACCCCATGTTGGCGAGCGGTGTCCAGCCGAGCAGCCCCGCTCCGAACAGGCCGAGCGGGATCGCCACGGCGAACTCACCCCGGACGCCGATGAAGGCAGCCGCCGCGAGCGTGACGATGCCGCCGCCAATTTTGACGCCGCGCGCGAGCACGGCCGGATTGGTTGAGCGCAGCACCTGCAACAGCAGATACAGCGTGACGACGGCGACAAGTCCTGCAACGAAAGCCATGGCGGCAATGTAATCGCCTGCGCGCCGTTCAGGTAGATCGCGGAACCAAATAAGCCGTATTTCAACAACAGCCTTGTATGTCCACGACAGCCTTGCGACCCGTCACCGCGCCAACGCGAGGCTTTCCCCGCTAGCGCATCTGGCCAAGCAGATGTGTTGCCCCCGCGGAGCCCGTAGCCAGCCGCTTCAGTGCCTCGCGACCACCCGCCGCATAAGCCGCCGCCGCCCGCAACAAGTCTCGCAGCTGCGCTGCGCTGCCCGGATCGAACCTGCACCAAGCGCCGCCGGTCAAGCGCGCGATCTCGCGAAACGCATGCTCGACAGCAGCATCGCGCCCTTCCTGGAACATGAAGCACGGCACCTTGAGCAGGCCGAGTTCTCCGGCGGTGGCGCATAGCGCGTCGATGTCCTCTTCCATCGCGTCGCCGACGAACACGAGCGCGCGCACCGACGACGCCGATGCTTCGCGCCGTGCATCGCTCAGCACTCTGCCGATCTGCGTGTGTCCGCCGGCGCAGGTGATGCGTCCCATCAGCCGCGCGAGCTTGGCTGTGTCGGTCAGCCAGCCGGTCGCGCGACATTCGTTGCGACCGCGATAATAAATCAGCCGCATCGCCAGTCCGCCGATCTTGGCAGCCTCGTTGAACATATCTGCCTGCAGGGCACAGGCCATGTCCCAGGTCGGCTGCCGGCTCAACGTCGCGTCCAGCGCAAAGATCAGCCGCCCGGACGCTCCGTTGCCCGCAGGTCCGAGTGCCTTCACCTGCTGAAGGAAGTCGGCGATTGCCGCGGAAGACGACTGTGCGGCCGGAGTTTTGCTCGCAGACGATACGGGTTTCTGTCTGTCGTCGCTTGTCATGACGCGTCTCATCGTGCGCACGCAGATGGTGCAAGCTTTATGTGGAGCGCGTGCGCGAGGCCGTCAATGCCGGATCGTCCGACATCCGTGCGTGCTAGCCTCGTCGCGATCCTATCAACCGAAGGAGCTTCTCATGACGTTCATACGCATCACCTGCGCGCGCATCACCTTGGTCACGGCCGCACTCGCGCTTCCGCCCACGGCCTCGGCCAATGCCGTCGTGCTCGATCTCTATACCATGACCTGCAAGGAATTCGTGCAGAGCGACGAGCAGACGGTCTCGCTCATGCTGACCTGGCTCGACGGCTGGTACAAAGGCGACAGCGATGAGGCCAAGATCGATACTGACGTGTTCTTGGAGAACGCCAAGAAGATCGGAGCCTATTGCGGCTCCAACCCGACCGTCAGCATCGTCAATGCAGCCGATAAGGTTTTGAGCGAAAAGTGAACTGCCGCAGTCGCTGAAGGGAGGCCGGCGCTGGGCCGACCTCTCTTCATCCGTTGGCGGCGTACGCATTCTCGTATTCAGTCGCCGCCGATAGCGCGCGGCAGCATCCGCTGCAAGACTCCATCACGATGGATGAGGAAGTGATACAGCGCCGCAGCAATGTGCACGAGCACGATCGCGGCAACGATCAATCCTATGCTCCGATGCACGGCGAATAGACGATCGGCCAGCGCTTCGTTCTTGGCGATCAGATTGGGAATCTCGAACACGCCGAAGAACGGCGTCGGCGCCCCATAAGCCGAGTTGGCAAGCCAGCCGCCGATCGGCATCACAAGCAATAGGACATACAGCAATCCGTGCGTCGCCGACGAGGCAACGCGCTGCCAGCGGGCCAGTGATGGTGCCGGGGCCGGCGCACCGATAACGATGCGGTTGACCAGGCGCGCAAGCATCAACATCAGGATCAGCATCCCGAGCGACTTGTGCAGCAGATATAGCGTATCCTGGGTCGGTCCCTGCCCGACCCGGCCCATGACGATGCCGATCGGGATCATGACCAACACACAGGCTGCGATCAGCCAGTGCAGCCATTTCGAAGTGGCCGGATAGCCGCCGCTGCGAACGCCATAGGTCATGGCAATGTCCCCCGTCTTCAGGGAAGACTAATCAGCAACACGGGTTCCGGCTAGGGGATCGGGTGGCGGTGTCGCAGCCGGATCATGACGGCGCGTGATCGTACCGGTCTGCAAAAGAAGCCGCCAGAGGCGGCTGACAGTTGCCAGTGTTCATGCTGCCGGCGGCAGCAGAGGTTGCCCGGATCAGGGCGTGCCGAGTGAGGTCGTGATTGAACCGAACTTGTTGCTGATGGCGGTGCCGAGCGTGTTGACCGCCGCGATGATGGCGATGCCGATGCCTGCGGCAATCAAGGCGTATTCAATCGCCGTCGCGCCCGACTCATCGCGCACGAACCGTTGTATCAAACCGATCATCTGTGATGCTCCCGGATCGCTATCTTCGATGGCCTTGCCATCCAAGGCACGATACCGGACGGAACTTTCCGCTCGGTAAAGCTGTAATCGACAACTGTACGCGCCCTGCGCGTGAACCTTAACCCTCCGTTAAGGCTGATGGATCGCACCGGTCAGGGAATGTGGATCACGCCAGAGACGCCAGCCGGGAAACCCGGCTCGACCTCAGACGATATCGTGGGTCTCGAGCGGCTTACCGGATTGCGCGAACCATTCGGCACGGGCCGCGGCACGGCGGCGTCCGCGCTCATCGATCGGCAGCTTGAGATGACGCAGCAGGCTTGCGACCTCCTCGCGCGCGGTGACATGCGCCATGCTGGGCCGCATGCCAAGCGTTTGCGCATTCAGATCGTCCAGCGCGGTCAGCCCGCGCGGAAACAATTCGCGATAGACCACCCGCTCGGCGAAACCGTCCACGGTTCGGAATCCAACCGAAGCAGCAAGCTTGTTCAGGCCTTCACCGATCAGTTGCTTGTTGCGCGACGTCATGAAGGACAGGCGATTGCGTACGACGATCCAATCGGTCGAGGCGCCATCCACCTGCCGACGCTGGCGCCGCGCCTCGCGCACCATCCGCGCATAGTGGCTTTCACCAGTGACCCAGTATGTCGCGGGATCGACCCTGCCGAGCACATCGAAATCGACGAAGCTGTCGTTGATCGGCGTGATCAAGGTATCGGCCATCGAATGCGCGAGCCGCATCAGGTAGTTGTCGGTGCCCGGCGTATCGATGACGATGAAATCGAAGGAACGCTCCACCGCATGGATCGCCTGCGAGAACTGTTCGAACTCGGAGCTCTCGTTCTCGGCGATGTTCATGCTCGAGCCGAGCGTGACGTGGATGTGATGCGGCAGTTCGAGCGCGAGACCGGTGCGGCGCGCCCAAGCGGCGCGGTTTTCCATGTAATGGGTCAGACTCTTTTGCCGCGCATCAAGATCGATGGTCGCAACCCGCTGGCCGGCCTTCAAAAGGGCGACGATAACGTGAACGGCGGTGGTCGATTTGCCCGAGCCGCCCTTCTCGTTACCCAAGACGATGACATGTGCGGAGCCGGCTTGCGCCGGGCTGGCCTGTACTAACATCACGCGTGGCCCCTGTTGCCTCATTCTCAGAGTGGAGAGCGGCGGGGTCAAGCGAAATGCGCAAGGAGCGACGTTCATCCTAAATGCGATGGGCGAGGCTCGCCTCCCCCGCGCCGATGCGCGCGCACGCGGGACCCTGACGCGATGCCCTCATGCCACGCTGTCATGTCCGGCACGACGGCGCGGAGACGGTTTTCGCAACGGTTGAGCGATTGGCGGTAACACCTCGCCTTTGATAGGTTCGCCGCGCGTCGGCCTCCGCAGACCGATCGCGCCGTTCACCCCGTTTTCCAACCAGGCCCCCGATGTCAAAACGCCCTTCCGTCGTCCGCACCCTTCCCATCCTGCATCGCACGCTCGATGCCTTGCGCGGCCGCAAGGCGAAGATCGCCATCGTGCCGACCATGGGGGCGTTGCACGACGGGCATTTGACACTGGTGCGCAATGCCAGGCGACGCGGGCTGAAGGTCGTGGTCTCGATCTTCGTTAATCCGACGCAGTTCGCCCCGCATGAGGACTTCGGCTCCTATCCGCGCACACTCAACGAGGATCTGCAGAAGCTCAGTGCCGAGGGTGTGGATCTCGTCTGGGCACCCAATGCGCATGTGATGTATCCGGAAGGTTTCGTCACCCGCATCGCCCTCGAAGGACCGGCCGTGGCCGGGCTGGAGGACACCTATCGTCCGCACTTCTTCGGCGGCGTGGCAACCGTGGTCGGCAAGCTGTTCGCGCAAACGCGGGCCGACTTCGCGATGTTTGGCGAGAAGGACTATCAGCAGCTCAAGGTTGTGACGCGGATGGCCAAGGACCTCGACCTGCGAACCAAAGTCATCGGCGTGCCGACCGTGCGCGAAAAGGACGGTCTCGCGATGTCCTCGCGCAACGTCTATCTGTCGGCTGAGGAACGCCGGACTGCGCCTGTCCTTCATCGCACGATGAAGAGTGTATCGGCCAAGCTTCGCGCCGGCGAGAGCCTTGAGGCTGCACTCGCGGAGGGACGTGAGACGATCGCAGCGGCCGGTTTTGCGATCGATTATCTGGAGGCGCGCCACGCCGAAACGTTGGCGAAGATCGGCTCCATCAAGGACGGTCCGGTGAGGCTCCTGGTTGCGGCCAAGCTCGGGCGAACGCGGCTGATCGACAACATGAAGGCGTGATGCGCACCAGGCGGGAGGCACCCGCAGGCGCCCGTTCCTGTCCGCCTAAAGCAGACCGAGTTCGCGCAGTTCGCGGCGCAAGGGCTCCGGCATCGCCGCAAGCCCCTTCCCCGCCTGACCGAGATCGGCCGGCGCATCGGATGCGCTCAGATAGCGCCAGCCCTGGAAGGCCCGCATCGGCCGCGGCGTGACGGTGATCACCTTCGGCTCCATCACGATGCGGCAACGGGAAATGCCGGCCTTGTCGCGGAACGACTCGATCGCAAGCAGCTTCTCGCGCGCGGCGATCTGCCCCTTGATCACCCAGTAGAGCGAACCGCCATCGAGCAATTCCTCGTCCCGCTTCGGCGTCATTCGCGTGATGTGGATGTGCTTGCGCGGCAGACCCTGCTCCTTCGCCTTGCGCATGCGCTCACGCAGGAAGTCCTGGAGGTCTTTGATCGAGTCGCAACCGACCGCCAATTTCATCAGATGCAGTGCCATACTGCCATTTTACGGCAAGGCGCCGCAGGGTGGAAAGGCGTTTTACCGGAAGATCACAACAGCGGCGCTCATACCGCGATGGTCACGAACAGGCGGACCCACCACGGCGCTGAACCTCAATTGGCCTCTTGCTGCGGCATGAAAGGAACCGGCGCAACGACACGCGGCCGGCCGACGGATGCGGCTGGTGGATGAGCGGTGCTGCCGGCGGTCGCCGCAGGCTGCTGGTGGCTGGCTGCAGGACGCTTCGCCTGAGCCTGCGCGTTTGTCCCCTTCTGTGCGGGCGCCGGTGCCGCCTGTTTGGCAGGTGGCGGCGACGGCTCTGGGGTCATGATGCTGACCGGCGGGATCGAGGTGGAGGTTGCGAAATCGACCGTCGTCGGCTTGCCGGTCGGCATACCGGGCAGCAGGCCTGCTGCGGGCGACGGGGCGGATGTGGCGGCGCTGTTCCACGATGCCGCATAGCGGGCGACCAGCGTGTCGTAGAGGTGCTCGCTCATGTTGGCTTTGATCTGGGTGGAATCGGACAGCACGCGAAACAGCGGGCAATCGACGGCATTGCAGCGCTCGCGCGCGGTGATCACCTGGGCGACCAGGCCGTAACGATCGCGTTCGATCGTGCGCTTGAGCAGTTGCTGCTCGGGCGAAAGCGACCGCGTGTTGCCCGCTGCGATCAGACGGGAGACCTGTGCCGCCGCGTAGGACACCGCGGCCGCCGCCATATCCGCCGAACCGAACACCGCGCGCTCGCACGCAGCCTCGACGCTATCGCCTGCAAGGCCATCAAGGCATGAAAGCGCCGGCACCGATGCCGTCTGCTGCGGCGCAGAGATTCGCTGCGGCTGCTCGATCGCAAAATCCTGCGAACGGCTCATTCCGCCAAAACCGCGAACGGTGGTGGTGGAGGCAATCCCGATGGCCAGCAGCGCAATCACCGCCAGCGCACCATTCGCCATCGTCTTATCGGCTCGCAACAAGACGATCAGCACGACCAGCGCGGAGAAACCGGCTGCCGCCAGCGTCACCCACATCGGAAACGCGGGCGAATGCCACAATTGATCAAGCGACGTTGCCCATGCCCATTGCATGCCAAGTGCCCCCTGCGCTCGCACTCGATCTCGCCGTCTGCCGCGAACGGCTCAGCGAGACGAAAGCGTTATGTGTGTATCGGGACGGCACATGGTCCCTGTGCCGCGCCCATCCGCCGGTCAGAGTGAGTCACGAACAAGACATCAATGGGGCAATAGTCTGTCGCTCAGGCCGCCTTCAACTGGCTTTCCTTGGCCACGCGCTCGAACGCTTCGGTGGTGCTCTTGATCCGATACTGGCAATCGTCGCCATCGGTCGGCAACTGGCGGATGACCTCGTAGGTTCCACTCGCCGCGGGACGTGAGACGTTGCTAGCGGTGAAATAGACGGTGTCCCCGACCTTGTATTTGTGAGTCAACGCCCTCTCCTTTACGCGCTATGCGAAAAAAGCCAATCAAAGCAATGAAGTGAAGCTTGATTGGCGAAAGCCACCCGGGCTCCGTATAGCACGTCGGACCACAATTTGGCCAGCATTTCCCGCCGCCAGAGAATGGCAAAAAGAGTTTATATTTCAGGGCCTTAATAGGGTTCCGAAATCGAATTTGCGGAACCGTGCCGCCCCCTGTGGCGGAACCGCACACCGACCGCTGAATCGGCCGGATCCAACCCGCAAACCCTTCCCTGGTGCGAGTTCAGTCGTTCTCAAACCGTTCGATGACCAACGTCTCCTCGAGTGCCGCCTCGGTCCACGCAGCGAACGCCAGATCGCGCTGCATGGTGTCGACGTAGTCGGCAGCCTCGCCCGTCACCGTGACGCCATAGGTCCGAAACCGGTGGATGACCGGTGCATACATCGCGTCGGCCGCCGAGATGCGTCCGAACAGGTACGGGCCTTGGCTGGCGTATTGGCGACGGCACTCGATCCAGATCTGCTCGATGCGTGCGACGTTGGCTTGCGCATCCGCCGACAGCGCCCGCTTGAAGGGCGGACGATGAATGTTCATCGAGCACTCGTTGCGCAATGGCACGAAACCAGAATGCATCTCCGCCGAGATCGAGCGGGCTTTGGCCCGCGCCGCGACGTCCGCGGGCCAGATGCCTTTGTCGGGGAAACGTTCGGCCAGATATTCGATGATCGCCAGCGAATCCCAAACCGTGATGCTGCCGTCGACCAAGACCGGCACCTTGCCGGCAGGCGAGTAATGTAGGATGCGCTGCTTGTCTTCGTCGCCGGTGTAGAGCGGGATCGACACCTCATCGAAGGGAATGCCTGCGCCCTTCAACGCCATCCATGGCCGCATCGACCAGGATGAGTAGTTCTTGTTTCCGATCACCAGCGTCAACGCCATGGCTCACTCCGACGGCTTACTCGGCACCTGTTCGCGAGAGCCTGCTTTTACGCGAGACCAGCCCACTCCGCCAGAGAGGACGATCGCTTGCAGCGGGCGCTACAATCCGGCAAGGCAGGCGGATGCTCAATCACGATTCGACCGCCGCTTTGCCTCCGGCAGACCACCAGCCCGTCCATTTGGAGAATGCCATTCTCGCCGTGCTCGCACGGGCGCCGGCGGAAACACTGAGCGCACCCGAAATCGCGCAGGTCATTTCCGATGCTGGTGATTGGCACACGCTGCTGATGCCGATCCGGCGCGCGGCGGTGAAGCTCGCGCTCGACGGCCGCCTTATCATCTACCGCAAGGGCAAACCGGTCGACCCCACGGATTTCCGCGGCGTCTATCGTCTCGGGCTGCCGCGTCACGACTGATCGTCGATCGATCCTACTGCCGTCACCTCGCAGCGGTCAGCGCGGGCCGGGAAACAGTTCGCTGCTTCGCCCGGTCAACCAGTAGACCACGAGACCATTCCACTCGCGCATGGCTGTATCGGTGCGCGCAAGGCCCGCACTCACCCTGCGGAACGGCAGCAAAGCGTCGTCCCACCCGCTGGTCCGCCAGTCCACCGGGAACGCCTCCACCTCGAAGCCCACTTTCCTGAAGGTGCCGATCGCGCGCGGCATGTGCGAAGCGGATGTCACCAGCAGCCAGCGCTCTCCCGGCTTCGGCTGTACGAGATCGCGCGAATAGATGGCGTTCTCGTAGGTCGTCCGCGATGCGCTCTCGAACAGGAAGCGATCGCCGCTCATTCCCAGTTGCTCGAGCAGCTTCTTCGCATAAGGCGCTTCCGACACGGCCTCGCTCAAGAGATTGGCGCTGCCGCCTGAGTAGACGATGCGGACGGTCGGGAAACGATGCGCCAGCATCAGCATCGCGATCGCCCGTTCGCCGGCTGAATCCAGTTCGGTTATTCCTCTCGCCGCGGAAATGTTGGGGTTGATGGCACCGCCAAGGACGATGATCCCGTCCGGAGCACCGTTTCGCTCATCCCAGGCTGGAAACCGTTCGGTGAGCGGCAGCAGCAGGATATTGGCAGCCGGAGACAATCCGAACAGCGCGATCAGCACGACGCTGATAGCCGACACCCACAGACCCAACCGCCGCCAGCCCGCACTCAACAGACCGATACCGGCGATGGCCAAAAGGGCAAAGAGATTGGACGGGACCGCGAAGAAACCGAGAACCTTCGAAAGCACAAAGAACATGTTTGGAGGTAACCCCGCCTGATGCCCAACCTCCATGCGTGAACTTGCCGGCAAGATCAATCGGACATGCGATGGCTCAATCCCAATCGGGGCCGATCCCGGTGTTCAGCAACCGGCCCGAACGGCTTCCGAGTGCCGCGACCGTCGCCATCTCGTCGTCGCTCAAGGAGAAATCGAAGACATCGATGTTTTGCTGCAAGCGCTCGAGCTTGGTGGTGCGGGGAATCGCGGCCACGTTCTGCTGCACCAGCCAACGCAAGCAGACCTGCGCCGCGGTCTTGCCGTGCTGGCGGGCGATCGCTGCGAGCGTACGGTCGTCCTTGACCCGCCCTTTGGCGATCGGCGTGTGCGCGACGACCGCGAGACCCAGGCGGCGGCACGCATCAAGCAGCTTGGTCTGATCAAGGTACGGGTGATACTCGACTTGGTCGCACACGAGCGGCTCGCGTGAGAGTGCGACCGCCTGTTCAATCAACGCGACCGTGAAATTCGAGATGCCGATGTGTCTGGTCATGCCCGCCTGCTTGGCCGAGGCAAGCGCATCCAGCGTCTCGTTCAGCGGCACGCGCGTACTCGGCCAATGCAGCAGTAGCAGATCGACCTCGGTCAGCCGCAGCTTCGCGAGACTGTCCTTGACCGAGCGGATGAGCTCGTTCGGCGCAAAGTGCGTCGGCCATATCTTGGTGGTGAGGAAGATCTCGCCGCGCGCGATGCCGGAGGCGCGCATGCCGTCACCCACGTCGCGCTCGTTGTCGTACATCTGCGCTGTATCGAGATGCCGATAGCCGAGCCGCAGCGCTTGCTCGACCACGCGCGCACAGGTGCGGCCGCGCAGCTCCCAGGTACCGAGCCCGATCGCCGGAATACGCGCGCCGTTCGCTTCGATCATCTGCATGACGATGTTCCCTGCCATCAGCCAGGCTCAAAGCATAGGCCGGCGGTCGCCCCGGCGTAGCAGGATCGCTCAGCACCCGGCGCAACCGACCTGTCTGCAAACGTCGATGTCAGTGCGCCGACGACGCCTTGGCAAGCAATGCGAACGTCAGATCGGGCGCCCGCGCGATCAGTGTCAGCAGCGCTCTGGCCGGCCCCCGCGGCTCCCGCTTGCCCTGCTCCCAGTTGCGAATGGTCTCGAGCGGCACACCGAGCCGCGCAGCGAACTCGACCTGAGTCAGCTGCGAGCGGCTGCGCAAGGCGCGAACGTCCAACGCAGGTGTGGTGAGATCCGCACCGGGAGGAATGGCTGGCGCAAGCGGCGCTTCGTGGCCATCCTGGATTTCGACGATACGCCCGTCAGCTTTCAACCTTAGTCGCAGCATGGGGATCTCTCCGATTCGTCCCATGCTCGGAATTTATGGTTAACAGATGGTTAATGGGCATATCGAGACTAGGAGAGCCCAAACCAGAGCGTGGCGATACCAAGAAACGACAGGAAGCCGACGACATCGGTCACCGTGGTCACGAACGGCCCGGAGGAGACCGCCGGATCGACGCCGAGCCGGTTCAAAAGCAACGGGATCATCAGCCCCCCGAACGCGGCGCTCGTTAGCACCGTCACCATGGCAAGTCCGATCACGACGCCCAATTGGGCGATNTCGNATGCCGTCTNCTGCNTNAAACCNANAATGCAGGCGAAGCCGATCCCGTTGAGCATGCCGACCAGCAATTCGCGCCGAAGCACCCGCCCGGTGTTGGCGCGGCCGAGTTCCCGCGTCGCCAGCGCGCGCACCGCGACCGTCATGGTCTGCGTGCCGGCGTTGCCGCCCATGCTCGCCACCACCGGCATCAGCACCGCCAGCGCAACCATCTTCTCCAACGAGCCCTCGAACCGGCTGATCACGAACGCCGAAAGGCATGCGGTCAACATGTTGATGAAGAGCCACGGAAAGCGCCCTTTGGCGATGGTCCAGACACTGTCCGACAGCTCTTCGTCGGTGGTGACGCCACCGAGCGCCTTCAGGTCCTCCTCGGCCTCCTCCTCGATCACGTCGACCACATCGTCGATGGTGATCACGCCGACCAGCCGGTCGCGCGCATCGACCACGGGCGCTGCCACCAGATTGTACTTGCCGAACAGGCGGGCGACCACCTCCTGGTCGTCGGTGGCGAGGACCCTGCGCCGCTCTTCGTCCACGAGGTCCGCGATCGGGACGGGGCGACGCGCCCGCAGCAGCTGATCAAGGGCCACCGAACCACGGAGCTGCCGCTCACCGCCGACCACATAGAGTTCGTAGAACCGCTCCGGCAGATCAGGCGTCTCGCGCATGTAGTCGATCGCTTGCCCAACCGTCCAACCCGGCGGGATCGCGATCAGATCGGTCTGCATCCGCCGTCCGGCGGAATTCTCGGGATAGAGCAGCCCGCGCTCGATCGGCAGGCGTTCCAGCACCGGAATGCGCTCGAGAATTTCCTCCTTGTTCTCGTCGGGCAGATCCTGCAGCAGTTCGATGGCGTCGTCGGATTCCAGTTCACGGACGCCCTCGGCCACCGTTTCGGGCGGCAGCTCCTCCAGGATTTCCTCGCGCACCGAATCGTCGACTTCGTTCAGGGCGGCGAAATCGAAATCACTGCCTGCAAGCTCGATCAGGCGCGGCCGCAGCTCCGGCTCAAGCGCCTCGATCAGATCGCCGAGATCGGCCTCGTGCAGTTCACCGACCAGCGAGCGCAGGAACGCGGCGTTGCCGGCGGCGATACAGCGGGCCACCTCCTCGACGAACGGCTCACGAAGGCCCCCCTCGTCATCACGCATCGGCACGCGGTCGAGGAAGGCTTCGCCTTCATTCGGTACGGGCGCGTTCGCCAGGTCCTGATTGTCGGCCATCGCCTGCGCCCGCAGCTTTCGTGTTGTCCTGCGACCGCCATACCCAATCGATACGCGTCGTGGCAACATCAAACATCAACGCGCGCGACGCGCTCGCGTTTCGCTCACGCGCTGGTGGCGAACTGCCATGCGCACAAGCACGTCTGGGTGCCGAAATCCGGAGCGAGGTTGGCGGGGGAACAAGCAATGACATCGCCGCGCGGCTCGCCGATGAGGAGCGACGTTCCAGAGGCGATCGGTGGCCCGATCAAGGGATCTGCGCAATCTGCCCGACGGCCGACTGCGCAAACAAGCCGGATCAGCTTAGGCGGCCCGTACCGTCGCCAGGAACTTCTCCACTTCGCCCCGCAACTGATCGGACTGGCGAGCCAATTCGCTTGCGGACGACAGCACCTGTGAAGCGGCGGCACCGGTCTGGTCGGCAGCCTGGGTGACCCCCGAGATGTTGGAGGAGACCTCGCTGGTGCCCTTCGACGCCTGCTGGATATTGCGCGCGATCTCCGTCGTCGCGGCGCCCTGCTCCTCAACCGCGGCGGCGATGCCCGTGGCGATCTCGTTCATCGACTTGATGACGGTCGTGATGTTGCTGATTGCGCCCACCGAGTCGCTGGTGGACGCCTGGATACGGCCGATCTGCGTGCTGATCTCCTCGGTCGCCTTCGCAGTCTGCGCGGCCAGCGCTTTGACCTCGGTCGCCACCACCGCAAATCCCTTGCCCGCATCACCGGCGCGAGCGGCCTCGATGGTGGCGTTCAGCGCCAGCAGGTTGGTCTGGCTGGCGATATTGTTGATCAGGTCGACCACGGTGCCGATCTTCTGCGCGCCTTCGGCCAGTTCTTGAACCTTCTGACCGCTGGCGGCGGCATTCTGCACCGCTTCGGCAGCGATCCGCGCGGAGTCGTTGACCTGCCTGGAGATTTCGGTGATCGACTGCGTCAGCTGCTCGGTCGCGGAGGCGACCGACTGAACGTTGACCGAGGCTTCGCCCGAAGCCGTCGCCGCCGCGTTCGACTGGCTCGCCGTCTCTTCGGCCGCCGCGGTCATGGTCTGTGCTGCCTTCTGCAGGTCCGCAGCCGCCGACGATACGACATTGACGACCGTGCCGATCGCCTTCTCGAAATCGCCTGCGATCCGCACCAGCGTTGTCTGCCGCTCGCGTTTGCCGGCTTCGAGGTAGACGGCGATGGCAAAATCCATGTCCAGCATTGCCGCCTTGACGACGGCCTGCTGCAATTCGAGTTTACGGTGGGCTCCGGTCCGATCGAATTTCGAGACGGGCAAATGATAGGCGATCGCCTCGATCACGCCCGAAACCAGGAAGTTGTAGCCTCCGATGTACCAACGCGGCTCCAAGCCGAGCCGGCTGTGCACTTCGCCGATCTTCGTGACGGAGGCTTCATAACTCTCGTCGAAGTGCCCCTCGGTGATCAGCGCCCAGTGGTTGAGCTGCATCTTCTTGGCATGCATCATGTGATCGCGGCTCTTGAAGAAGGCCGCCGTTTCGCTGAACTTCGCCACGTGATCGTAGAACTTGTCGAGCACCGTCGGCAGCACTTGGAGCACGAAATCCTTGTTCGCTCGCAGTGTCGCGGCCGTCTCCCGATCGATTGTGTTGAAGGCCAGACGAGCCGGTGCTTTGATTGGTCATGAAAATCCCCTGCCAAGAGACTGAATAAGAACGCCGCGCTCGCCGCACGACTTGATTGCGCGTTGGGGCTGAGCTGTGCGTTCACTGCCGGCCGCCCAAACCGACCTGGTGACGTACAAATCAGTCGCGCATGGAAACCGGTGATGCTGTGCCGCCCCGCTCGACACGAATCGTCCTGGAACTATCCAAAACCTAAGGACGATGAGTAAACGAATTCAACCACAGATGGATAATGCGCTAGGGTGACACCATTGCGTGCCGCTGGCACGGCCGACCTGCGCAAGCCCGAAGACACTGCTGCGGCGGCCCGGGTATTTTAGGAATCGATATCCGACGCCTACCTAGGACGGCCAGCGCGGAGAGGCGAGATCGGCAAGACACTCGTTCGCCCTCCTCGAGAAGCGATAGGAGCCTGTGTCGTCAAAGCCGCAACGCGAATCGCCGGCGCGACCACGGCCGACGGGGTCGAAGAGCCTCAGAATCGTGGTGTCGAAGTATCCTAGCGCCAAGCCAGCACGAAGGCGTCCCGGCACCGAGCGTCACCTCGACCGCTTGGGGAATCGCGCCCATATCTGCGAGCGGATGAGAGACCGAATCAGCGACTGCACGCGTCGCGGCGCACATGCCCGGTCAGGGCACCTGCCAAGCACCTCGAAAACCTTGACCCAACGCGTTGATTTGTCAGATGATTTTCAAGTGGTGCGGCCGAGAGGACTCGAACCTCCACGAGTTGCCCCACTAGCACCTCAAGCTAGCGCGTCTACCAATTCCGCCACGGCCGCAGGGGGATAGCACCAATCGCGAGATCGGCGCCTGAGCAACGGCGCCCATGTAACAAATCGCCTTGGCAGGGACAAGACCCCGGGAACGACTTACTTCTGACCATTCTCGCGGGGCAGCATGCGCTTGACTTCCACGCCGATCCGGTTGCGGTTCACGACCACCGAGCCTGAGGCAATCGGCATATTGTTGGCCAGCACCTTCACTTCGTCCTGCTCGGTCGCATCGAGTTCGATGATGGCGCCGCGGCTCAGGCGAAGCACCTGATGGATCGGCATCGAGGTGGTGCCGAGCACCACCATCAGATTGACGGAAACTTTGTCGAGGGTCGGCACGAGCACTCCGGCGCGGTTCTGGCGCAAGACTTGAAGCAAGACGGGAAACAAAGACTCGAAAACAGATGCTGGAGTGACGTCACCACGGTATGGTGAACCAATGGTTAACACGCGCGATACCCTCGACCTGACACTTGCCCGGCCTAACGACGATGACGGCGTCGAATGGCGGATCGAAGAGCAACCGGTGGGCTACGATGAGGCGGTGGCCGCGATGGAGGCACGGGCTGCCGCCATTGCCGCCGGCGAAGCGCGCGAACTCGTCTGGCTGCTCGAACATCCCCCGCTCTATACCGCCGGCACCAGCGCCAAGGCCGCGGACCTGCTGAGCCCGCGCTTCCCCGTTTTTCAGACCGGGCGCGGCGGGCAACTGACGTATCACGGACCCGGCCAGCGGATTGCTTACGCGATGCTGAACCTCAAGCAGCGCAAGCCGGACGTGCGCGCTTATGTGGCGGGCTTGGAGGAATGGATCATCCGCACGCTGGATGCCTTCAACGTGCGCGGCATGCGCCGTGAGGATCGGGTCGGCGTCTGGGTTGCGCGGCCGGACAAAGGTCCCGGCTGCGAGGACAAGATCGCCGCAATCGGCGTTCGGCTGAAGCGCTGGGTGTCGTTGCACGGCATCGCCATCAATGTCGAGCCCGACCTGACGCATTTCGACGGCATCGTCCCCTGCGGCGTGGCCGATCCGCGCTATGGCGTCACCAGCCTGGTCGATCTCGGCCTGCCGGTGACGATGCTCGATCTCGACGTCGCACTGCAGCGCGCGTTCGACGAGGTGTTCTGACTTAAGCTGGCAGCCTCCCTCGTTCGGGACGAAGGGATGGCAGGCTCAAATCGCCTCCCGGCAACCCATTTGCTCAGCGCTTCAGGCCGAGGAACTCGGTGCTCCGGCGCTGTACGTCAGCGTTGCGCATATAGCGATCGACGAACTCCGAGGATGGCAGTCCCTTCAGGTCCTTGCGCGACTTGCCCTCGCGCAGACCTTTCAACGTCTCATGGATCGCCTGCGCGGCGGCCATGAACGGCAAATGCCCCTGCCCGCAGATCCGGACGCGGTGGGCGTTGAGCAATGCATCGTCCGCGACCTCACCATCGACCTGCCCCAGCATGATCGGCAGCTTGGTCGCCGACGCGATCGCCGCCAGCTCATCGCGCGTCTTGACGCCGGTCATGAACAGCACATCGACGCCGGTCGCCTCGTAGGCCTGGGCGCGTTTGATCGCATCCTCCAGCCCGTTCACGGCCAGCGTCGTCCGGGCAAAGATCACCAGCGCCGGGTCGATGCGCGCATCCACCGCTGCCTTCATCTTGCCGATGCCCTCCTCGATCGGGATCAGCTGCGGCTTTGCCTGTCCAAACGCTTGCGGCAGCAGCGTGTCCTCAATGGTGACCCCGGCAGCGCCGGCCGTCTCCATCTCCTCGATCGTGCGCCGCACGTTCAGCGCATTACCAAAGCCATGATCGGCATCGACCATGACCGGCAGCTTTCCCGCCCGGGTGATGCGCCGAACCGTCTCGGTCAGCTCCGAAAGCGTGATCAGCATCAGGTCAGGATCGCCCAGCACCGTCAGCGACGCCGTGGAGCCGCCCAGGATGCCGAACTCGTAGCCGATGTCCTCGGCAATGCGCGCAGAAACGGCATCCCAGACCGAGGCAGGCCGGATGCAGACCTTGCCCGAAAGAATTGCGCGTAGGGTCGCGCGCTGCCGGCTCCATTGCATCGCAGCCTCCTTCGGCCATGTTGTTGCTTCAAGCGAACTCCAGGATCGGCGCATCGACGGCGAGCGTGGCACCGGCCTTGGCGTGGATGGTCTTGACCACCCCATCGCGCTCCGCCCGCAGCACGTTCTGCATCTTCATCGCCTCGACCACCGCGAGCGTTTCGCCCGCCTTGACCTCCTGCCCTTCGCTGACGTCGATCGACACCACGAGGCCCGGCATCGGGCACAGGAGCTTCTTGCCGGTATCGGCCTTGACCTCCAGCGGCATCAACCGCGCTGCCTGCGCCTCGAACTCGGTGAACACGTAGGCGGCGACCTCCACTCCCTGGTGCGCTAGGCGGAAGCCATTGGCGAACGGGCGGACCTGCACGGCGACCGGCTGACCGCCGATCGTCCCATGCCAGGTCGGGTCCCCGGGCTTCCATGACGACACCAGCGTCGCACCGACACCCGGCTCGCCATTGGCCTCGATGAAGCGAACGGCGATGCCGTCCCCATCGCGAGCCACCTCGAGCGGGATTTCGACGCGATCGAGCCAGACAGCCCGTCGGCGTTCGCGCGTCACCGGCCGGCCGATCATCTGGCCGGAGATGCGACGCTTGCGCTCGCCGATGACGTGATCGATCGCCGCCGCAACAGCGGCGATACAGCGGGCGACCTCCCCCTCCGGGGCACGCGGCGCAAAGCCTCCAGGAAACTCCTCGGCGATGAAACCGGTGGAGAGCCGTCCTTCCTTCCAGCGCGGATGCTGCATCACCGCCGACAGGAACGGAACGTTGTGGCGGATGCCGTCGATATAGAACGCATCCAGCGCGCGCGACTGCGCCTCGATCGCCGCAGCCCGGGACGGGCCATGCGTCACCAGCTTGGCGATCATCGGGTCGTAGAACATCGAGATCTCGCCGCCCTCCTGCACACCCGTATCATTGCGCACGGTGACGCTCTCGCTCACACCCTCGGCCGGTGGCCGATACTTCACGAGGCGGCCGATCGACGGCAGGAAGTTGCGGAACGGGTCTTCCGCATAGACGCGCGATTCAACCGCCCAGCCGGTCAGCGTCACGTCCTTCTGCGCGATGCCGAGCTTCTCGCCCGCGGCAACACGGATCATCTGCTCGACCAGATCGATGCCGGTGACGAGTTCGGTCACCGGATGCTCGACCTGCAGGCGGGNATTCATCTCCAGGAAGTAAAAGCTCTTATCCTGACCGGCGACGAACTCCACGGTGCCCGCGGAATCGTAGTTGACGGCCTTCGCCAGCGCCACCGCCTGTTCGCCCATCTTGCGCCGCGTCACCTCATCGAGCAGCGGCGACGGCGCCTCTTCCACGACCTTCTGGTTGCGGCGCTGAATCGAGCATTCGCGCTCGCCGAGATAGATGACGTTGCCGTGCTTGTCGCCGAGCACCTGGATTTCGATGTGCCGCGGATCGACAATGAACTTCTCGATGAAGACGCGGTCGTCGCCGAACGACGCCTTGGCCTCGGCGCGCGCGAGCTTGAACCCCTCAGCCACTTCGGCCGAATTGGCGGCGATGCGCATGCCCTTGCCGCCACCGCCGGCCGACGCCTTGATCATCACCGGATAGCCGATCTCCTCGGCGATCGCGACTGCACGCTTGTCGTCCTCGATCACGCCGAGATGGCCGGGCACAGTGGACACGCCCGCCTTGGCGGCAGCCTTCTTGGATTCGATCTTGTCGCCCATCGCGGCGATGGCGCCGGCATTCGGCCCGATGAAGACGAGTCCGGCGTCGCTCAGCGCCTTTGGGAAGGCCTCGCGCTCGGACAGAAAGCCGTACCCCGGATGCACGGCCTGGGCGCCGGTCTTCTTGCAGGCGTCGATGATCTTGTCGATCAGCAGATAGGACTCCGCGGCCGCCGGCGGCCCGATGAAGACGGCCTCGTCGGCCATCTCCACATGCAGCGCATCCTTATCGGCTTCGGAATAAACCGCGACGGTCTCGATCCCCATCCGCCGCGCGGTCTTCATGATCCGGCAGGCGATCTCCCCCCGGTTGGCAATCAAAATTCGTTTGAACATGCACGCCCGACATCGCTGAATTGACTGCCCCAGCCTTTGCGGGTTGGCCGGAAAAAGTCAATGTTCAGCGACGCATGGCCTGTGCGGTTGCAGCAACAATCAAGCGGGGTCGAGGCGACCAGGCGGGACCGCTTTCGGCACCTTCCTAGCCCTTTCGGGAGGGTCACATACCGAGGTCGGCGAGTTGCGGCAGCGAATGAACCAGCGGGGCGGCCGCACCGAACAGAACCGCCAGGATCGTCATCAGGGTCCGGCTGGAACGCCGCTTGCCACGCATCTCCGCAGCGATCCATTCGAGCACTTCGACGTTGATGTCGTTGGAGCGCGCAGGCGCCCAGCTTTCGATCGACGTTTCCGGGGCCAGAGCCACCGTCCGCGACGGGACGGACAGGCCGGAAGCCGAGACCGCGTGGTGCAGGATCGCCTTGGCGAACAGGTCATCGAACTTGCCGCCGTCGCTCCGTTCAGCTGCCGCCTCGTTGATCTGGAACAGGGCTTGCGCCTCCTGCCGGCTCACGGCGGTCTCGTTGACGCCGCGTGCGGTCAGAATGCGGGCGCACCACTCGGCATCGCGAACGTCGAGCGATCGCGAGAAATGGACGCGCCCGGCGGTGGTCGGCCCCTCGCCTGTGATGACGCCATCGCGGACGAAGGCGAGCGCTTCGGCGGCCTGCTCTCCGGTGGCGATGGATGAAGACTCGATGGCGGCGATCAGCTCGGCCAAGGAACGTTTCGGGCGTGCAACGGCGGTCAACATCGTCAGTCTCTGTGTCTTTCTTTCACTATCTCAGCACCTGGCTGAACAACTCATGAATCACGACCAGCCGGCTCCAACGCTCTCTAGGCGGATGGTATCCGATGTGTCGTGACCTGCGTCACATAGGTTCGATGAGTTCGCACGCGCCCTGGGCAAGCGTTAGGCTGCGTCCAGGCAAATTCGCGGCAAACTATTAAGAGGCCGTAAACTTAACAGGAGCGTCCGAACAAACACCTGCGCGTCCTCGTTGTGGAGGAGAAGCAAGCAACTGCTGTGGCGGCTGGATTTGGAAGATCCTTCCAATCTTCCGTCGACACATTCCGTTCCCTGGCTAGGTCGCTATATCAATTGCGCAATTTCTGTGACGAGGAGGACGATATGACCCTACAAATCGGCGCGACTGCCCCGGATTTCGAGGCCAACACCACCGAGGGCCGCATCAAGTTTCATGACTGGATCGGCGACAGCTGGGCCGTCCTGTTCTCCCATCCCAAGGACTTCACCCCGGTCTGCACCACCGAACTCGGTACCCTTGCGCGGCTGAAGCCGGAATTCGACAAGCGCGGCGTCAAGCTGATCGGGCTTTCGGTCGATCCGGTGGACAAGCATTCGTTGTGGGCGGACGACATCAAAGAAACACAAGGATACGCACCGAACTATCCGATGATCGGCGATACCGATTTCAACGTATCGAAACTCTACAACATGCTGCCGGCCACGACGGGGGGCGATGTCGCCGCCCGCACGGCCGCCGACAACGCCACCGTCCGCACGGTGTTCGTGATCGGCCCCGACAAGAAGATCAAACTCGCCCTTGCCTATCCAATGACCACAGGCCGCAATTTCAATGAGATCCTGCGGGTGATCGACTCGCTGCAACTGACCGCCAAGCATCGCGTGGCGACGCCCGCCGACTGGCAGCAGGGCGAGGACGTGATCATCGCCGGCTCGGTGAGCGACGAGGAGGCCAAGACGATCTATCCGAACGGCTGGAAGACGCCGAAACCCTACATCCGGATCGTGCCACAGCCGCGCTGAAGCGTTTACATCCCGCGTACCTTGCGAGGTGATGACGGGGCGTCATACGACGCCTCGTTCATTGCGAGCATGATCCGATCCGGCCGGGACCTCCATGTCTGTGTCATGCTCAGCGCCGGTTCACCAGCAGCACGCCTGCAGCGCACACAACCATGCCGGCGATCGAGAGAGCATCCAGCCGTTCGTCGAACAGGATGTAAGCCATCAGCGCCGTCACGCCGGGCACGAGATAGAACAGGCTCGCCACCTGCGTCGCCGCCGACTTGCGGATCAGCCAGTACAGCAGACCGATCGATCCCACTGACAGCACGACCGCAAGCCAGCCCACCGAGAGCACGAATGTCGGCGTCCAGTGAACGACGCGACTCTCGAACAGAAACGCGCCGACGGCGAAGAAAATCGCGACCGTGACGAACTGGATGAGGTTTCCTGCGCGCCAATCGATGTGGCTGCAGAAGCGTTTCTGATAAAGCGTGCCGATGGTGATGCTGACCAGCGACACGCCGGAGGCGAGCCAGCCGATCGCCGACTGGCCCTCGAACGACCGGTTGTGCAGCACCAGCATCACACCGCCGAGCCCCAGCAACAAGCCGAGCCACTGCGTCGGCGTGACCTTTTCGCCAAGGAAGCGGTTCGCCAGCGTCGAGGTCAGCACCGGTTGCAGGCCCGGAATCAGCGCCGACAGTCCCGCCGGAACCGCGTGCGAAATCGCCACCGCCGTTCCGCCGAGGTAAAAGCCGTGCACCAGGATGCTGGCGACAATGCTGTGCATGACGCCTGCCCGATCCGGCCAGGCCGGGCGCACGATCATGGCGAACACACCGAGCAGAACGACCACGCTGACCATGCGCACGGTCTGCATGGTGAAGGGCTCGGCCCCTTCCAACGCGTATTTCGTGCCGATGAAGCCGGTGCTCCACAACAACACGAACAGCGCCGGCGCGGCACGCGCTGCCATCATATCCAATCGTTTGCTCATTTGCGGCGCTGCTTGCCCGAACGTATGATGACCCGCAATCGGCAATTCGTCGGCCCTGTCCTGCGCCGACACGGAAAGTCTAAGGAGCCTCGTATGGATGTTCGCGCCGCTGTCGCATTTCAGGCCGGAAAGCCGCTGGAAATCACCACGGTCAAGCTCGACGGCCCCAAGGCCGGCGAGGTTCTCGTCGAAATCAAGGCGACTGGCGTCTGTCACACCGATGAGTTCACGCTGTCGGGCGCCGACCCCGAGGGCATTTTCCCCGCCATTCTCGGCCATGAAGGCGCAGGCATCGTCGTCGATGTCGGCCCCGGCGTCACCAGCCTGAAGAAGGGCGATCACGTCATTCCGCTCTACACGCCCGAATGCCGCGAATGCTATTCCTGCCGCTCGCGCAAGACCAACCTCTGCACCAAGATCCGCGCGACCCAGGGCCAGGGTCTGATGCCGGATGGCACCTCCCGCTTCTCCTGCGATGGCCAGGTCGTGCATCACTACATGGGCACCTCGACCTTCGCGAATTACACGGTGCTGCCGGAAATCGCGGTGGCGAAGATTCGCGAGGACGCGCCCTTCGACAAAGTCTGCTACATCGGCTGCGGCGTCACCACCGGCATCGGCGCCGTGCTGAATACCGCCAAGGTGGAGGTCGGCGCCAAGGCGATCGTGTTCGGCCTCGGCGGCATCGGCTTGAACGTGATCCAGGGCCTGCGCCTTGCGGGCGCCGACATGATCATCGGCGTTGACCTCAATGACGATCGCAAATCTTGGGGCGAACGCTTCGGCATGACCCATTTCGTCAACCCGAAGGATGCGGGCAAGGATCTCGTCGCGCACCTCGTCAACATGACGAAATCCGGCGACGACCAGATCGGCGGCGCCGATTACACCTTCGACTGCACCGGCAACGTCACGGTGATGCGGCAGGCGCTCGAATCCTGCCACCGCGGCTGGGGCCAGTCGATCATCATCGGCGTTGCCGCGGCCGGCGCCGAAATCGCCACCCGTCCGTTCCAGCTCGTCACCGGCCGGCAGTGGAAAGGCACGGCCTTCGGCGGTGCGCGCGGCCGCACCGACGTTCCGAAGATCGTCGACTGGTATATGGAAGGCAAAATCCAGATCGACCCGATGATTACTCATGTGATGCCGCTCGCCGATATCAACAAGGCGTTCGACCTGATGCATCAGGGCAAGTCGATCCGCAGCGTCGTGACCTTCTGAGATCGCGTGACGACGGGGCGGCGCGCCTGACGGGAACCGCCGCCGCCCCTGTTCCGTTGTAGGAGGCAGACGACAGGGAGCCTGGCCACCGCGTCGGGCACCCTGAACTCCAGCCCACGGAGGTCTGCCATGAAGGTCAAGGACGTGATGCACAAGGGCGTCGATTGGGTCAGCCCCGATACCCCAATTGTGGAAATCGCCAAGCTGATGCGAGCCCATGATATCGGCTGCATCCCGATCGGCGAGGACGACAAGCTGGTCGGAATGGTCACGGACCGCGACATCGTCTGCAACGGAATAGCGGTCAACAGTTTCGACGCCCGCAAGACAATGGCCCGCGACGTGATGACCGACGGCATTCATTGCTGCCGGGAAGATGACGATCTGGCGAAAGCGCTTCATCACATGGAGACGCTGAAGGTCCGCCGGCTGCCGGTGATCAACAAGAACAAGCGGATGGTCGGCATGCTCAGCCTGGGCGACCTCGGTCATGTGGCCGCACCAGAGATGCTGTCCGGCTGGGTCAAGAGCGTCTCGGCTCACCATCACTGATGCGGCCATCGCGTCATCCTGCTCTGCGATCGTCCGGTGCCCACTGCGGCGCCAGACGATGTGCATCGTGTCGGATCAACCGCAGCACGTCGTTGGTCGGGGACATCAAGATCCGGCCCCCCGCCCTGATCATGCCCTAGCATTCTCCGCCGCAATCAGTATGGTGGCGGCACGCACTCGTAGCTCAGCTGGATAGAGCATCGGATTTCGATTCCGAGGGTCGGGAGTTCGAATCTCTCCGAGTGCGCCATTAGAAAGTCACCCTAAACGTACCCCTCTTTCTGCGCATCCTGTGGTTCCTTACCGGCGGCGCAAGCTGTGCGCGCATCGACAATCGGTTATCGGCAAATCTGACGGCCACCACTTGCGACTCGCTGGCTTCGCGCGGAATGCTGAGCCTCATCGGGGACTTGGGACGTGCAATGATGTCCGGCGAAACGCCGACGGCTGGTCGAGACTCAATCCAGACAGGGACGGTACTGGCGTTGTGCGCGCTGGCAGGCGCGCTCGTCCGCGCCAACGTCGTCGCGCCACATACGCTCGCCGAACACCTCGAACGGACGCTCGAGGAGATGCAACTGGTCTCCACCAACGAGGCCGAGTTCGCGGCCCTCAAAGCGCTCACAGCCTATCTCCGGAATCTCTGGCCGGATGGCCCGGATGTCTTCTGGATCGACAGTAGGCCATGAGTTGGCCCTACGATTTGGCTCCAGACTCCAGACTTGGCTCGCAGCCTGATCCGACCCATCCCTCGACGGACAACGCCGGTGATGTGACCTCGATCACAATCATGCATCATGCAGCTGATCTACACTGCGGCATGCCTTTTCAACCTGGTGATCGCGTCCGGCTGTCAGAGCTCGGCAGAGAAAGAAGCCCGCGGATTCCGCGAACCGTCGGCATCGTCGTAAGCCGTGCCAAGGGCGGTCGTGTCTACTTCGTCCTGATGGACGGGGCGAAAACGCCAACGCGCCTTCATGAAACGTATCTGGAGCTGATGGAAGACTGAAACGCCATCGAGGGAATATCGCGGCCTTCGCTTGGGTTCGAAGGCCCACGTCACGCGATCATCCCTGACCGCCGTAGCCACGCCTCATACCATCCCGGCCAATCGGCGGTCGGCGAACCCGGCTGCCCCATGCCGAAGCCATGGCCACCACTCGGCAGGCGGTGGCATTCGACCGGCACACCGGCCTGCTCGCAGGTACGCGCCATGATCACGGTATTCTCCGGATTGGAAATCGGGTCGTCGGCGGCCTGGACCAGGAAGACCGGTGGATTTCCGGCACGGACATGAGTCTCGACCGACCATTCGGCGCTTGCAGCGGGATCAGGATGACGGCCGATCAGGACGCGGCGCGCGGACGTGCGGTCATAGGGCGGTTGCAGCGTGATCACCGGATAGATCAGAGCCGCGACAGCAGGCCGCGCGGACAGGGTATCGAGCTCATCGACCGGATCATACGAGCGGAAAGATGATCGCGTCGCCGCCAGGCCCATGAGATGCCCGCCGGCCGAAAAGCCGAGCACACCGATGCGCACCGGATCAAGATGATCCTGCGCAGCCCGCGAGCGGATAACGCGAAGCGCACGCTGCGCATCCTGCAACGGAGCAAGCGCCCCGGCATTCCAGCCCTCACCCGGCAGGCGATAGCTCAGCATGAAGGCCGTAATGCCGCGATCCGCAAGCCAGCGGGCCGCCGGCTGGGCTTCCTTCCCCATCTGGATGCGTTTGTATCCGCCGCCTGCGGCGACCAGCATCGCCGCGCCGTTCGGACGATCGGGTTGGATCACCTCCAACGCGGGCATCGCGATCTGGCTCACAGCACCGGTCTTGCTAACCTGCGTTGGTCCTGCCGGACCGCCGCCGCCGGGCGGCTTCGCTGGCCACAATGACAGGCTGGTGGAAGCCGATCCGGAAACTTGCGCGGTGGCCCCCTTTGCGAGCATCGCCGCGCCAGCACCCAGCAGCAGGGTCCTGCGTGTGATCATGGCCTGACGATCCTTCGGAGCGATCCCGATCGCGAACACCGTCTCATAGAGAGAGCCGATTATAGGCGGGATCAGCAACGCTGACCTAGTGGTTCGATTCCAACATTTGCATCTTCGTGGAGTTTTGGATTTGACATTCGCAGGCGCGCCAGCGGCTAAGTGGGATGCGAATGTCAAATCCGCTCCATTCGTGTTTTGCACGCATGATTGCGATCACATCTTCGAAAGCGCGACGATGGCGTTCGCGATTTTATATCGGCAGTGCCGCCAGCATGGCGTACGCCTCTCGCGTTTTCCCAGCGAAAGCCTGTCCCAGACTTGGCTTGGGATGGCATCGGCTCACGTCAAGAAAACGCGTCAAACGTGAAGCTCTAGCTCCATCCCGCTCCGCTCACTTGATTCGCGCCATACGGGCATTGGCGCCTATCAACAATCGCGAAGTCTGTGGATCAATCGCCAACGATGCTTGATCTGCGGAACGCTCACCCCTTCGTCACGTTAAGGACAATCCTGCGTTCTTTCTCACAGGATCTCGCCCCACCATCGATCTATCTAAAACAAAAATGGGAGTGCAAAACGATGGCTGCGCTGTTTGAAGCGTTTCCTGATCCGCTGGACAACTGGATCGTCTGGGATACACGGCGAGACGATTTCGCCATGCTCGGATCGACAGCCGCCTATAACCTATCAAAAGAAGATGCTATCGCTGCGTGCAGCCTGTTGAACAAGATCGCAGCGGGGCAGCTTGAGGATGGAGCAGCCACCGCAGCATAGCATCGTAAGACGGCTGGCGAACCGCCAGGATAGGCCCATGCGTGTGTCTGACGACGAATGGAATGCCATCGCAAGGCGCTATCGTCGTTTCGCGGCGTCAGAAGCTCACGATGTATCACCGCTCTACGAGCAGCTCGCGCTGAAGATCGCCGAATCCACGGCCCTCCTCGCCTTTCTGCAAACCCTGCCGGACGAACGACGGCAGCCCAACCTCTTTCTCGCCGCGATCCGCGACGCGGCGGGCGGGATACTGACACCGGACGATCTCGAACCGAGCGTCCGCCGGTTTGCCACGCGCATCCGCGACATCATGGTGACGCGGACCACGCAAACCAATGAACCTGCGCGCTGTGCGGTCCTGCTTCCCGCCCTGGCTCGACTGCAACAACCGCTGGCACTGTTGGAAATCGGCGCATCGGCCGGTCTTTGCCTGCTGCCGGACCGCTACGGCTATGACTACGGGCGGCATCGAATCGCGCCGCCGTCCGATAGCGCACCCGTCTTCAATTGCGTCGCGAATGCTGCGACGCCGCTCCCGCATCGGCAGCCGGACATCGCATGGCGTTGCGGCCTCGACCTCAACCCGCTGGATGTAAAGTCGCCAACCGATATGGCCTGGCTGGAGACGCTGGTCTGGCCCGGTCAGGAACAACGCGCCGTCAACCTGCATGCGGCGATCGAGGTCGCGCGCACCGACCCGCCTACCATTCGCCAGGGCAATCTCCTGACGGACCTCGCCAGGGTCCTTGCCGACGCGCCGGAGAATATCCCGCGCGTGGTTTTCCACACAGCTGTATTGGCCTACATCCCATCCCAAGCCGATCGCGATGCATTCGCGCAGGCCATGCTGGCAAGCGATGCCATCTGGATCAGCAACGAGGCACCATCGGTGTTTCCCCAGTTCGCCAAGGATGCACCGCCGCCCCCGGGAGTGCGGCACTTCCTGCTTGCCATGAATGGAAAGCCGCTCGCCTGGACCGATCCGCACGGCCGATCGATTGATTGGTTCGCTGCGTAGCGTTCGCGCCCCGGTTCCTCGCACCGCGGGCCCTCAAAATTGGTGCTTGCTTGGCGGCATCATTGCAGGTTCATTGCCAGCCATGGACCCGGAACCTGCACGGCTCGCTTGCCGCCCGAGCGACGAGATGTTTTCACCGAAACCATCCCGTCGATGATCGATGGATAGCATTGCGCCCGCGACGATCGTCAGCGGCAAAATGCCGGCCGACGACAGCAAGCCCCCTTACCGCGAAGACATCGATGGCCTGCGGGCAATCGCCGTGCTGCTGGTCGTCGCTTTTCACGCGTTTCCGGCCCTGCTTCCGGGCGGCTTTGTCGGCGTCGATGTCTTCTTCGTGATTTCCGGTTTCCTGATCACTGACCTGATCGCAAAGGAGATCGACGGCCATCGGTTCAGCCTTCTCCGCTTCTATGGCCGCCGCGCGCGACGGATTTTCCCGGCGCTGTTCCTGGTTCTGGCGGTGTGCCTCGTCGTCGGCTGGATATTGCTGCTGCCAACCGACTACCGCAACCTCGGCGCCGACAGCGCGTGGTCGGCCGCGTTCGCCGCCAATATCGCCCTCTACCTGCAGACGGGCTACTTCGACGCTGCCGCAGAAATGAAGCCGCTGCTGCATCTCTGGTCGCTCGGCATCGAGGAACAGTTCTACCTGGTCTGGCCGCTGCTGTTGATGCTGGCGGCGCGCCGCAGGTGGATGTGGCAAGCTGCGTCCTGCGTGTTGATCGCATCGCTGGCCTGCAACCTCTGGCTCACCGCCGTCAATCCAAACGCGGCATTCTACCTGCCGTTCTCGCGCGTCTGGGAACTCGCGGTTGGGGCGCTGCTCGCATTGATGCGCGCGCGGCAAAGCCCCTCGGGCGCAAAGACGACCCGTCCGTTGGAGCACCTCTACGCCACCCACCACGCACGCATTCATACGGCGGCGGCATGGATCGGCTTGGCCCTGCTGCTAGCCACAGCATTCCTGATCGATCGCGATCAGCCGTTCCCCGGCTGGCGCGCCTTGCTCCCCACCATCGCCACAGCGCTGTTGATCTTCGCCGGCCCCCATTCCGTGATCAACCAGAAGCTCCTGAGCCAAGGCGCCCTCGTCGCGATCGGCCTCATCAGCTATCCGCTCTATCTGTGGCACTGGCCGCTGCTAGTGTTTGCACGGATCGCACGCTTCGGCAGCGAGCCGACCATCCTGATGAAGCTCGCTCTGGTCGCTCTCGCCTTCGTGCTTGCGGCCGTGACGTATCGCTGGCTGGAGCGGCCCTTCCGCTTCGGTCGGCCCGCCGCTTGGAAACCTGTCGGCGCAACGCTTGGGCTTGCAGCCGCCGCCTGCTTCGGCATCGCGGTGTGGGCGAGCGCTGGAATGCCGGGACGGTTCCCGGAGGGGCTGCAGCATCTCTTGCGTGATTTCGAACCGGAAACGAGGTTCGCTTATCGCAGCGGCTCCTGCTTCCTGGAGGACACTCAGGATTCCACGTCTTTCGCCGAGGACTGTCTCGACCAGGACCCTGCCGCAGCGCCGCTGGTCCTGCTATGGGGCGACTCCTATGCCGCCCACCTGTTTCCGGGCCTCGCAGAGCATCGCCGCAGAACGATGTCCATGCGACTGGCCGAATACACCGCCTCGGGCTGTCCGCCGATCCTCGGGTTTTCCAACGCGCAGCGCCCGAACTGCGCCGAGGTGAACGACGACATTGCTGGCAGGATCGCAACGCTCAAGCCGGAGACGGTGATCCTCGCCGGCCGCTGGAGCCTCTATGACGGCCGCGAAGGCTGGGGCAGCCTTGATGCCGATCAGATCCGCCAGACCATCGCCGCGCTCAAGGCCAGCGGCGTGCAACGAATCGTCGTCGTCGGGCAATTTCCTATCTGGTCGCTGCCGCCGCAGATGATCCTCACCCGCGACTACCAGATCGACATGATGGCGTTTCGCGCAAGCCCGTCCCGGCCGTTGCCGCGCGACAGCATCAGGTATCTCGATGTTGCCGCACTGGCCGCAGAGCCCCAGGTCAGGCAGCTCTGGTCGGACCCGGATGTCCTGTTCGTCTCACCGAAAGATACGCTGTGCAGCAACGCCCGCTGCCTGCTGCTGACGCCGGGAAGCGACGCCCCCATCGCCTGGGATCAAGGCCACCTGACGACCGCCGGCTCGATCTATTTCGTGCAGGCCAATGCCGGGCAACTGCTGGGCTCCTCGCCGAATCGATGACTTCTTCTGCAAACCGTCATCGAGAAGCCACGATTGTTGATCCATCGATGGTGACCGCACATAGTCCCAGCCGATGAACAAGATTCCCGATATCCAACCGATTGCGTCCGACAGTATTACCGCTCCGCTGCGTTTTCCGATCTTCCGCCGGATCTGGTTCGCCGGCCTCCTGACCAATCTCGGACTGCTGATCCAGGGCGTCGGTGCGGCCTGGGCGATGACGCTGATGACGTCGTCGCCCGACATGGTGGCGCTGGTTCAGACGGCGGCAATGATGCCGACGATGCTGATCTCCATCGCCGCCGGCGCGATCGCCGACATGCACGACCGGCGTATCGTCGCCCTGGTCGGCCTCTCGATTGCACTCGCCTCTGCCGTTACCCTCAGCCTGCTGGCGCATTTCGGCCTGATCTCGCCCTATATCCTGCTCGCCTTCAGCTTCCTGATCGGCACCGGCATGGCGCTGTTCCAGCCCGCCTGGCAGGCCTCGGTGAACGAGCAGGTGCCGCCGGAAGCGCTGCCGCAGGCGGTCGCTCTGAACGGCATCAGCTTCAACATCGCCCGCAGTTTCGGCCCGGCGATCGGCGGCGTCATCGTCGCTGCCGCGGGCGCGGTGGCCGCCTTCGTCTGCAACGCGTTGTTCTACATCCCGCTCATCATCGTACTGTTGTTGTGGCGCCGCGAGGTCGAGCCGTCGCGTCTGCCGCCCGAACGGCTGACCCGAGCCATCGTCTCCGGCGTGCGCTATGTGATCCACTCGCCAAACGTGAGGATCGTGCTAACCCGGACCTTGCTGTTCGGCGTCATCGGCGGCTCAGTCTCCGCACTGATGCCGCTGCTGGCCCGCGACCTGCTCCACGGCGACGCGCGGCTCTATGGCATCATGCTCGGCGCCTTCGGTGTCGGCGCGGTGGTCGGCGCCTTGAACGTCGCCACCGTGCGCCGCCGCTTTGGCTCCGAGCTAGCGGTGCGTGCGTCGTCGGTGATCATGGGGCTGGCGGTCGTGGTCATCGCCATCAGCCGCTCGCCGGTCCTGACGGCTGCCGCCCTCGTCGTTGCCGGCGCCGTCTGGATGCTGGCCATCGCCTTGTTCAACATCGGCGTGCAGCTTTCGGCGCCGCGCTGGGTCGCCGGACGCGCGCTCGCGGCGTTCCAAGCGGCCATCGCAGGCGGCATCGCGGTCGGAAGCTGGGGCTGGGGCCACGTCGCAAACGGCGTCGGTGTCGGCGATACCTTGCTGATCTCCGGCATCGCCATGCTCGTCTCGCCTCTGATCGGCTTCTGGCTCGCCATGCCGCCGGCCGGCGATCCGACCGATACGGCCATCGAAGCCCTCGCCGATCCTGAAGTGCACATGCCGCTCACCGCGCGCAGTGGCCCGATCGTGATCGAGATCGTCTATCGGATCGATCTCAAGCGCGCACGCGAGTTCTACGGCGTCATGCAGCAGGTCCAGCTCTCACGCCAGCGCAATGGTGCATATGGCTGGTCGATCGCTCGCGACATCGCCGATCCCGAGGTATGGACCGAGCGCTATCACTGCCCGACCTGGCTCGACTATCTGCGCCAGCGCAATCGCCCGACCCAGGCGGAACGAACGCTCACGCAAAGCGCGGCGGAATTTCATATCGGACCGGAGCCTGTCCAGGTTCGGCGGATGCTCGAGCGGCCGTTCGGATCCGTCCGCTGGAAGGACGAAACACCCGACCGTGCGGCAAAAGATGTGCTGCGGATTCCCGTTGATCCGACCAGCGGAACGTAATCGTCCGCCTTCGCTGGTGATCGCATCCGGCCTGCGGTAGACTTCCCGGCAATCGCGATCCTCAATCAACGAGCCGTGCCGTGCAGCTTCTTCTTGCAAAATCCGCATTCGATCGTATCGCTCCGCGCCTGAAAGTCACCGCCCCCGATCTCGACGTCATCACCATCACCGCTCCGGATGCCTTTGCGCGCGACGGGCAGAGCGTGCCCGCAGATCAGGTCGATCCCGACCTGATCTGGATCAGCGCCGACGGCATGCGAGCGGGCCTGCTGCCCACCTATTTCGGCACGGCGCTGAAGGGAACGACGGCCAAATGGGCGCAGCTGTTCGTGGCCGGCCTCGACAATCCCGCATTCAAGCAACTGATGGCGAAGGGCATTCGTCTGACCAAGAGCACCGCGCAATCGGTTGCGATCGCCGAGTACGTCACGGGTCACGCCTTCAGCCTGATCGTGCCGATCGATGCGCAGCGCGAGGCACAGCAGAAGAAGGAATGGAAGCCCACCCAATACCGCGAAATCAGTCAGACACGCTGGACGCTGGTCGGCTTCGGCGCCATCGGCGGGGAGATCGCCAAGCGCGTGAAGCCGTTTGGCGCGCACCTGACGGTCGTGCGGCGCCAGTCCGACAACCGCGGCCTCGCCGACGCGGTGATCCCGCTGACCGATCTGACGAAGGTTCTGCCGCAGACCGACGTGGTCGTGCTGGCCTGCGCGCTGAACGACGAAACCCGGCACCTCGCCAACGATGCCTTCTTCGGCGCATTGAAGAAGGATGCGATCCTGATCAACATCGGCCGCGGTGGATTGGTCGATTCGGAAGCCCTGCGGCGGGGCCTCGATCGCGACCAGCCCGGGAAAGCCGTACTCGACGTTTTCGACAAGGAGCCGCTGCCGACTGACGACTGGATGTGGGACCATCCGAAAATCCGCGTCAGCGCCCATACCTCGCACTTCGGCATGGGAACGATGGGCCGCGGCGACGACCTGTTCCTGGAGAACCTGAGGCGCTATCTGGCTGGCGACAAGCTGCTGAACGAAGCGACGAAGGCCGACGTGGGGCTCTGAGGCATAGAGCTTTCTAGCCCCTGACCTCGCTCATGTCGAAGACAGCGCCGTCATAGCCGGCGTTCGCCGGAATGCGAAGCTGGCGGCCGGTTTCGTAACGCACGACTTCCGGCAGCACGGTGACAACCGGTTCCTTGCGCGCGTGCGCGATGGTGTCGGCGATCGATGCATAACGGGCGAGCTTGATCAGATTGCGCTCGGTCGCGAACACCAGCTTGAACTTCCCGGTCTTGGCCCCTTCCACGGCCGCCGCCGGCCGCACCCAGACCGAGTCCACCGACTCCGATCCATCGTGTGCGCCGACCTGGTCGGCCGGCGCGACCGCGAGATAAAAATGGGTGTCGAAGCGCTTCGGCATGCCGACAGGCGTGATCCAGTGGGCGTATGGCACCAGCAGATCGAGGGCGAGCACCAAACCTTCCGCGATCAGGATCTGCGAGAATGTCGTCTTGCCCTCGTTGAGCGCCGTTCGATGCGCCGCGGCAACTTTGTCAGCGCGCGCGGCCGAAACCAGCTGCTCCGATCCGTTCTCGCGCGCCAGCAGAATGCCACACTCCTCGAAGGTTTCGCGCGCGGCCCCGACCCGGAACGCCAGCGCCGCCGCATCAAGTCCATCGCTGCCCGAGAGCAGCGCCGGCGATGCGGCGACCACATGATCACCCGCATCGATGCTGCCGCCCGGAAACACCAGCGCGCCGGAAGCGAAGTCGATCTGGTGATGTCGCACGACCATGAACACCTCCATGCCGGCCTCGCCGTCACGAAGCAGCAACATGGTGGAGGCTGGGCGGACGGCGGCGGCGGCTTGGGTGTTCATCGGAGCCTCATGCAACGTTCAAACGGTCGGCGAGATCGGCGCGCTTGTCTGTCCGCGCCAAGCGCGCAAGCAGGTAATCGACCTCAGCGCGCGCGGCTGCCGTCAGCGATGCCGCAGGCTTGCGCTGCGCGTCGCTTGCGATCATCCCACGGCGCTTCATCACGTACTTGCGCACCGCGAGGCCGACGCCCTGCTGCTGCTCATAGCGGATCAGCGGCAGATGCGCGTCGAACAGATCATGGGCCGCATCACGCTGGCCCGCCTTCGACAGCCGCACCACGTCAACCAGCATGTCGGGGAAGGCGTAGCCGGTCATGGCGCCGTCCGCGCCCCGCTCCATCTCGAAATCGAGGAACAGCCCGCCGTTGCCAGTCAGGATCGACAGTGGTCGCAACGAGCCGTCCTTCTGGAAACCGCGCAGCGCGCTGATCTTCTCCAGTCCAGGCCAGTCCTCGTGCTTCAACATCACGCAGGAGGGATTATCCATGACGATGCGCCGGATGACTTGCGGCGTCATCACCACCGTCAGCGTCAACGGATAGTCCTGCAACACCCAGGGGATGTCGTTGCCGATCACCTCGACCGCCTGCTTGAAATAGCCGACGATCTGATCATCGGTGCGCAAATGCGGCGGCGGAGCGATCATAACCCCTGCGGCGCCCGCATCCATGGCACTGCGCGCAAGCGAACGCATCGCCGCAAATCCCGGCGCGGACACACCGACCACGATCGACATGTTCTTGGCGCGGCGGATGAAACGCGCCGCCACCGCAATCGCCTCTTGGCCATCCAGCTTCGGCGCCTCGCCCATGATGCCGAGCACGGTGATACCGCTACATCCGACCTTCCCATAGAAATCCGTCAGCCGATCGATCGAGGTCTCGTCGATCCGGCCATCCTCGTGAAACGGCGTCGGTGCGATCGCAAACGTGCCTGAGGCTTCGTGCGTGAGGGCCAAATCTCGTTCTCCACTGTCATCCCGCAGCCGGCTCGCAAACGAGCGGGAACCGGCGTTCCCGCCTCTTATAACCAAGCCGTCCCAGGCCGTCATCTGCGGTTCCGCGTGGAGGTACAAGCGGATTGCGGGGCAGCCCCGCAAAGGGCGCCGCTTGGATGATGCGGCACCCTGAAGGAGTTCAGACCACCTTGGCGTCGTCCTTGAAGAAGATCTTGTCGGCGTGCTTGACGATGTCCTGCGCCGTCCAGGGACCCGTCGGTGTCCAGCCTTCGGCCTGGAAGATCTTGATCTCGCGCACGCCCCGCTGCGACGAGACGCCGAGTATCTTGTTGGTCTGGTCACCGGACAGGTCGCTGACCATGTACAGCATGCCGGGCGCGATCATGTCCGGCGGGAACGGCGCATAACCCGAACCGCGGCGCTCCTGCAGATCCTCGGTCATGCGAGTCAGCGCGCCGGGCGACATGGTCCAGACGCGAATGTTGTACCTGCGGCCCTCGAGGGCGAGGACGCGAGTGAAGCCGGCGATGCCAGCCTTCGCAGCACCATAGTTGGTCTGGCCGAAATTGCCGATCAGCCCAGATGTGGACGACGTGTTGACGATCACACCGCCGCCATTGTCCTTCATGAACTTGAACACCGGCAATGTCGCGCAGAACGTGCCTTTCAAGTGGACGCGGATCACCTGATCCCAGTTGGCTTCCGTCATCTTGGCAAAGGTGCCGTCGCGAAGAATGCCGGCGTTGTTGACCAGAATATCGACTCTGCCGAACGC
The DNA here is from genome assembly GCF_000516555.1 of Afipia sp. P52-10. Taxonomy (NCBI): domain Bacteria; kingdom Pseudomonadati; phylum Pseudomonadota; class Alphaproteobacteria; order Hyphomicrobiales; family Nitrobacteraceae; genus Afipia; species Afipia sp. P52-10. The sequence continues at coordinate 996,622 of NZ_AZSJ01000007.1, forward strand.
TTTGATCGCGTCGTCGAAAAGCTGCTGACCACCCTCCATCGTACCGACATCGGAGCCATTGGCGACGGCCTTGCCGCCCTCCTTGACGATCGCGTCGGCAACCTTCTGCGCCATCGACGCATCCTTGCCCGAACCGTCCCGCGGACCGCCAAGATCGTTGACGACGACAGACGCCCCTTCCCGTGCGAACAGCTTGGCGTAGGCCTCGCCCAGCCCGCCGCCGGCACCGGTGATGATCGCAACTTTCTTGTCCAGCAAACCCATTTCGCGTTCTCCCGCTTGTTTGTCGTTGCCTGGCTCAGAATCCGAGCCGAGACCGTTCTCAGGCGAGTTCGGTCCGCCCGTTTTTCACCACCGTCACGTTGCGCGCTTTCACCCGCGCCTCAAACGAAACGACGTTTCCGTCCTTCCACAGGTCCATGGTGATCGTCTCGCCCGGATACACCGGTGAGGAGAAGCGGACGGCGTGACGGCGGAAGGCTGTCGGGTCGTAGTCGGCATAGGTCTGCAGCACGCCGCGGCAGGTGATGCCGTAGGTACACATGCCATGCAGGATCGGCATCTTGAATCCCGCCCGGCTGGCGAACTCCGGATCGCTATGCAGTGGATTGCGGTCGCCTGAGAGGCGATAGAGCAGCGCCTGATCGGGACGCGTCGTGATGTCGACACTCAGGTCCGGCGCGCGCGTCGGCACCTGGTGCGGCTCCGGCTGCCCCTCGGTCGGTCCGCCGAATCCGCCATCTCCACGCGCAAAGGTCGAAGACAGAATGGTGACCAGCTTCTCGCCTGAAGCCGCATCCTTCACCACCGTCTGGCGCTGCACGACAGCCCCCTTCTCCTTGCCCTTGTCGAACACGCCAGCGACGGTCGAGTCGGCGGTCACCTTCGCGGTGACCGGCATCGGCTGATGGAAAATGATATCGCGCTCGGCATCGACCACCATCACGCGATTGAGGTCGATCGGGCCGGGACTCGCGCCCCAGGTGCATACCGAAGCGAAAGTCGGCACCACCTTGAGCGGCTTCTTGGTGAAATAGCCTTCGTTGACGAACAACAGCTCCTTCTCGTTGAGCGGATCGTTGCCCATGCCGATGCCGAGCGCATAGAGCATCACCTCGCGGTCGGACCAGGCATACGGCACGCCCTCGGTCTTGAGGCTCATCACTTCAGGATACTTGATCGGCATGCTCCCCTCCCGCTTCGTAAGTCATTTTTGCTTTGCGCGACAGAATGGGACAAGCACGTTCCCATCTGATCGACTGACGTGGGTTGATCCGGCCGCCGCGCACGAACGACGGCCGGATCTATCGCTTAGATGCCGAGCAGCCGTGCGTAGCGCTCGCGGTGATAGGCAGAGCTTCCGAACGATGCCTCCAGCACGCGCGCGCGCTTGATGTAGAATCCGGCATCATGGGCATCGGTCATGCCGATACCGCCGTGGAGCTGGATCATCTCACGCGTGGCATAGTTGACGAAGTCGTTCGCCGTCGCCTTGGCCAGCGACACCAGCTCCGACACATCATCTGCGTCATCGTCGATCGCCTGCAAGGCCGCATCGACGGTCGGTCGCGCGAGCTGCATCGCCGTGAACAGATAGGCTGCGCGGTGCTGCAAGGCCTGGAACGAGCCGATGAGCTGACCGAACTGGACGCGGGTCTTCATGTACTCGACGGTGGTCTCGAACGCCTGCTGTGCCAACCCCATCTGCTCCGCGGCCGCCGCAGCGGTCGCCCGGTCGAGCACCTTGTCCAGCAGCGGCTTGCCGGCATCGGCCTGCCCGATCACGGCATCAGCGCCCACCTCGACGTCTTTGAACGTCAGGTCGGCATAGCCGCGCGAATCCATCAGCTCCCGACGCGAGCGGCTGAGACCCTTCGCATCGGCCGGAACGAGGAACAAGGTGATGCCCTTGTCGTCGCCGGGCTTGCCGCTGGTGCGCGCCGCAACGACGAACACGTTCGCCGCCATGCCCTCATGGACGAAGGTCTTGCCGCCGGAAAGCGCGTAACCGTTGCCCTTCTTGGCCGCCGCAAGCGCGATCTTCTCCGGCGCATAGCGCGGGCCTTCGTCGATCGCGAGCGCGGCAATCGCGGTGCCTTCGGCGATCTTGGGCAGCCACGCCTTCTTCTGGGCCTCGGTGCCGCCCAGGATCAAGGCACTGGCTGCGCCGACCGCCGAACCGATCAGCGGAGCAGCCACGACCTTACGGCCGAGTTCCTCCAGCACGACACCGATGCTGCGGTAGCCGAACTCCGAGCCGCCATAGGCCTCCGGAATGACGACGCCGGTCCACCCCATCTCAGCAATGCTCTTGAAGGTCGCGTCATCGAAGCCCTTCGCATTGCCGCTATCGCGCATCTTGCGGAATGCGCTGACGGGCGCATTCGCCTGGACCCAGCCCCGCGCGCTGTCGCGGAGCATGACTTGTTCTTCGGTCAACAGTGACATGATGCTCTCCCGATACGCTTCTTATTGATGATCCAGCAGGCCGAGCATCCGCTTGGCGATGATGTTGTTCTGAACTTCGGTGGTGCCCGAGAAGATCGTCATGGCCTTGTTCGAGAAGAAGGCCCGCGTCGTATCGAGTTCGATCTGCTTGTACTTGTCGCCATTGCTGGTGCCCCAGCCGAGACCCTGCTGGCCGAAGATTTCGATCAGCAACTCCTCGCGTTCCTGCTGAATGCGCGCGCGCGCATTCTTGGCAACCGAGGTGAACTCGCTCGGCCCCTGCCCGGCCTTGGTCTCGTCCAGCATGCGCTGCTGCATCAGCTTCAACGCCCGGAACTCCATCATATGCCGGACGATGCGCTGGCGCAGGTCCGGATCGGCGATCCGGCCCTTCTCGTCCACGCCGAGATACTCCTTGGCAATCTCGTCCATCGGACGGGTGTCGCCAGCGAGTTGGCGGCGGCGGGTGTCGGTCGCATTGCGCTCGAACTGCAGCAGGCGCTTGGCAATCGTCCAACCCTTGTTGAGCTGGCCCACCAGGTTCTCCTTCGGAACCTTCACGTCGGTAAAGAACACCTCCGAGAACGGAGACTCGCCGGAAATTGTCTTGATCGGGCGAACCTCGACCCCAGGCGTTTTCATATCGATCAGCAGGAAGCTAATGCCCTCCTGCTTGACCTTGGGATCGGTCCGCACCAGGCAGAAACACCAGTTGGCGAAGCGGCTGCCCGAGGTCCAGATCTTCTGACCGTTGACGAGGTAGTGGTCTCCCTTGTCCTCAGCCTTGGTCTGGAGACCGGCGAGATCCGAACCCGCCCCCGGTTCGGAATAGCCCTGGCACCAAACCACCTCACCACGCGACACGCGCGTCAGGTGCAGCTTCTTCTGCTCTTCATTGCCGTGCTCCAACAACGTCGGTCCGAGCAGCGACGTGCCCATGCCCGTCATCGGATTGAAAGCGCCGCAGGCAACGAATGCCTGCTGAACGATGCGCGCCTCAACCGTCGACAGGCCGCCGCCGCCATAAGCCTTCGGCCAGCCCGGCGTGCCCCAACCCTTGTCCCGCACCCGCTCCTTCCAGAGCGCCCAGTCCGCCCCGTCCGGATAGCGAGGCATGTTCTGATAGTATTCTTCGAGCTTGGACTTCAGGGACTCCGGAAAGTTCGCCTTGATCCAGGCATTCGCCTCCTCGCGAAAAGCTTCCAGTTTCCTGGTGTCTTCGACCTCAGCCAGTACATTCATGGCGTTTCTCCCTGATCTGCCGATCTCATGATTGTATTCAATGAATTGAATCGCGAAGCTGCGCTCATCCGCACGAGACAAGTGCTTCCAAGACACGAACCCAGGTCACAGGTTGATGTGAAACGTGTCGAAATGAAGCGGGAGAGATGCCGCTGCCGATCCCGCCGCATTGTGCTTGGTGCGATGCAACAAGTCGCCATCCGTTAGCGGGTGCACGTCTTGCGCTGCACCCAGTCTCCCCTCGCGAGTTTCTTGTCCTTAACGTCCAGTCTAGTGCGCTGCGCTACGCGAGCAACATCTCTCACGTTCTAAGCACCAAGCCCCGTGCTGCTGCAACCGCGCAAATTTCATTGGACCTATTCTGGTATAGAGGGCCAGCGTGGCACGCAGATGAAAACCAATCATGACGCATTGCCATTGGCCTGCGGATTTGCTTTGCCTTGTGCAGTTGGCCGGACGCCATGCCGGCAACACAGTCGACAGACAATCAAACATCTCAAGACGAGAAACAACGAGGTTACGCCGATGGACGCCCCGTCCACTTTCACTTCCGCTTCGACGACCTGGTCGCCCGCTCCGAGCGCGAGCGACGTGGTCAAGAGCATTCATGCGATGCTGCACCCGCGCAACATCGTGGTCGTCGGCGCGACCGACAAGCCAGGCAATTATGCCGAGCGCATCTGGAACAACCTCGTCAAGTACAAGTACGAAGGCGGGATGTTTCCGATCAACGCACGCCGCGACACCATCTGGGGCGTGAAGTGCTACAAGGATTTCAACGACCTGCCTGAAAAGCCGGACCATGTCCTGGTGCTGGTCCCGGCGCGCTTCGCCGTTCAGGTGATCCGCGATGCGGCCGCGGCCGGCGCACGCAGCGCCACCATCGTCACGTCCGGCTTCAGCGAACTGCAGGACGAGGAAAGCCAACGCCTCGCCGTTGAACTCCAGGAGGCGATCGACGAGACCGGCCTCGCCGTCACCGGTCCGAACTGCCTCGGCAACCTGTCCGCAGGCGAACGCATCTTCACCAACATCGACGAGCGGCCGGTCGAAATGGTCGCAGGCCCCGTCGCCGTGGCCGGCCAGTCCGGCGCGGTGGTGATGCAGATCCGCCAGGCGCTGGAGGATCGCGGCATCCCGGTCGGCTACATGGTCACCACCGGCAACGAGGCAGGCCTCGAGACGCCGGACTTCATGGCTTACTTCGCGGCCGATCCGAGCATCCGCGTCATCGTCGTCTATCTCGAAGGCGTGCGGAATACGAAGTCCTTCCGCGACGCCTGTAAGGCCGCCCGCGCCGCGGGCAAGCCGATCATCGCGCTGAAGCTCGGCGCCTCCGAGGGCGGCCGGGCCGCCGCGATGGCCCACACCGGCGCATTGGCCGGTTCGATCGAGACCTTCGACGCGATCTCGACCCGTGAGGGCGTGATCCGCGTGCGCGGCCTCGATGAGCTGATCGAAACCACCGAATGCTTCACCCACGTCAAGCCGCCGAAGGGGGACCGCCTCGCCGCCGTCACCCTCTCCGGTGGCAAGCGCGGCCTGATGATCGATGCCTTCTCGTCGGCAGGATTGAACTTCAAACCGCTGAGCAAGAGCGCCACCGAGAAGCTCGCCAAGATGCTCGGCCCCGGCAGCATCGTCGGCAACCCGCTGGACGCAGGCTTTGCCGCCGTGGTTGATCCGACCGTCTACATGCAGTCGATCAAGATCATGATCGAGGACCCCGATACCGACATCGTCATGATCGACGCCGAGTTCCCGAAGGCACCGCACGAGCTGCGCGAACGCAACATCCGCCTGGTCAACGATATGGCTGCGGCGGCCGCCAAGCCGGTCGTCTACATCAGCGCCCTTTCGGTCGGCTTCACCGAATTCACCAAAGAATTCCGCAAGTCCGTGCCGAACGTCGCGGTGATGCAAGGGACCGATCGCGCGGTCAGCGCCATCCGCAACCTGATCAACTACGCCCGGCTTCGCAAGAACGTGCCCGACGTGCAGTCGTCGTCCAGCGCTGCCGCTAAGTCAGCGTTGGAGAAGGCGCTGAAGGCCGCCAAGGGCGCAGCGCTTGACGAAGTTGCCTCGAAGAAGCTGCTGAAGGCCTACGGCATCCCGGTCTCGAAGGAAGAGATCGCCACCACGGCGAACGATGCCGCAAAGATCGCCAAGAAGATCGGCTTCCCGGTCGTCGCCAAGGTGGTCAGCGAGCAGATCCTGCACAAGTCGGACGTCGGCGGCGTGGTGCTGAACCTGAAGACCGCCGCGGAGGTGAAGAAGGCCTTCAACGACATCATGGCACGGATGAAGAAGATCAAGGGCAAGCCCGTCATCGAGGGCATCCTGATCGCCCAGCAGGTGAAAGCCGAGCTCGAGCTCGTGGTTGGCGGATCACTGGATGCGGAAATGGGTCCCGTGGTGCTGTTCGGCACCGGCGGCGTCGACATCGAACTGATGAAGGACGTGGCACTGGCCGGCGCACCCTTGGATGCCGACGACGCCAAGGAGCTGATCAACCGCACCAAGGCGGGCGTAAAGCTGAAGGGCTATCGCGGCAAGCCCGCACTGCACGAGCCGTCAGTGGTCAAGGCGCTGGTCGGGTTGTCAAACCTGATGGCGGACGCCAACGGCCGCATCGCCTCCATCGATGTCAATCCGTTCCTGATCAACACCAAAACCGGTGTCGCGGTGGATGGGTTGATCGTGCTGAACAACGAGGCCGCGAAGAAGAGCGCCGGCCACCACTAAACGAACCGAGATTGCAGGGCTCGAAATGAAAAACGCGGGGTTCAGGCCCCGCGTTTTTTGTTTCCGCTGTCTATTCCGCAGCGATCGATGGCGCGACCAGCGGCGGCGGATTGGCGAGCTCCTTGCGCAATTCGTCGCGCTTGATCTTCGCCTGCGCGACCGCCTTCTCCTTCACCGGGCCATAGCCGCGGATATCCTCCGGTAGCGACAGCAGCGCGAGAGCAATCTGTGCAGTGCGCACCGACAGATTGTCCAGCACGGCTCCGACATCGTCCTCATAGTCCTTGATCAGCCTTCGTTCGATGCGCCGATCCTTGCCATAGCCAAAGATGTCGAGCGGCGTGCCGCGCAATCCCTTCAGCTTGGCGAGAATTCTGAAGCCCGTCGTCATCGACGGCCCAAAGGTCCGCTTCCGCGGTCGCCCTGCCCCGTCGTCGGCGCCTGGCAGAAGCGGCGGCGCCAGATGATAGCTCAGCTTCACGTCGCCCTCGAACTGGTCGCGAAGCTGAGCCTCGAAGCTCCCGTCCGTATAGAGCCGCGCGACCTCGTATTCGTCCTTGTAAGCGAGCAGCTTCGCATAGCCGAGGGCCGCCGCGCGCGGAATACTTTCGCCGAGCCCCTTCATTCGCGCCGCAGAGCGCACGCGATCGATCAGCTTGCGGTAACGTTCGGCAAGCGCCGCATTCTGATAGGCGGTCAGATGCTTCACCCGATGGGCGATCAATTCGTCGAGGCTCATATCGCCCTGCGTCTTCGCAGGCGCTTCATCTTCATGCAGCATTGCAGCCAACCGCGCCGGGTCGGCTGCCGCAAGGCGACCGAGCCGAAACGCCAGCGTGTTCATCTTGATCGACACGCCGTTGAGTTCGATCGCCCGTTCGATCGCCTGCGCCGAGACCGGCAATTGCCCAGTCTGACAGGCAAAGCCGAGCATCATGATGTTGGTGGCGATGGCATCGCCCAGCAGGTTTTCCGCCGCATGGGTGAAGTCGAAGAAGGACGCGCCATGCCGCACCGACTGTTCGAGCACGGCATTCACCCGGCCGCGCTGGAAATCGAAATCGCGGTTCTTCACGAAATCGGCGATAGGAATGAGATGCGTATTGACGATGGCCTGCGTGCGATCCGGAGCACAGAGCGTGATCGTATCCTTGGCGACCGACACCACCTCATCTGCAGCAATCAACAGATCCGCCGTCCCCGTGACGATGCGGGCGCATTTCACCTCGTCCGGATTGGAGGACAGCCGCACATGGCTGAGCACGGCGCCGCCCTTTTGGGCAAGGCCAGACATATCGAGAATAAGGCTCGCCTTGCCCTCGATATGCGCAGCCATGCCAAGCAAAGCCCCGATGGTCAGAACGCCGGTGCCGCCAACACCGGCGACCGCCACGTTGTAGGCGCGATCAAGCGAGGCCTGTGAGGCCGGCTCCGGCAGATCGCCGATCGCCTCAAGCTCGAGCGGCGCGCGCTTGCGCAGCGTCCCACCTTCCACTGTCACGAACGATGGGCAGAAACCCTTCAGGCAGGAGAAATCCTTGTTGCAACTCGACTGGTTGATTGTCCGCTTGCGGCCGAACTCGGTCTCCAGCGGCTCCACCGAGATGCAGTTGGACTGCACCGAGCAATCACCGCACCCCTCGCAGACCGCAGCATTGATCACCACGCGACGCTGCGGATCCTCCAGAATGCCGCGCTTGCGACGGCGGCGCTTCTCGGCCGCGCAGGTCTGTACGAAGACGATGGCCGTGCAGCCTGGTGTGTCGCGCAGCGTCGTCATCACCGCTTCGAGATTATCGCGATGCTCGAGCACCACACCTGGCGCGAGCTCGCCCGCCGAGTAGGTGTCCGGGTTCTCCGAGACCAGATAAATCTTCTTCACACCCTCATGATAAAGCTGGTGGGTGATCTGCTGTGGCGAGAGTTGGCCATCGACATGCTGGCCGCCGGTCATCGCCACCGCGTCATTGTAGAGAATCTTGTAGGTAAGATTGGCGCCCGAAGCGACAGCCTGTCGGATTGCCAGCAGGCCGGAGTGGAAGTACGTTCCGTCGCCGAGATTGACGAAGATGTGCTTCTCCTTGGTGAACGGCGCGATGCCGACCCAAGGTGCGCCCTCGCCGCCCATCTGCGTGAAGGTGTCGGTGTTGCGGTCCATCCACAACACCATGAAGTGACAGCCGATGCCGGCCATCGCGCGGCTGCCTTCCGGAACCTTGGTCGAGGTGTTGTGCGGGCAGCCCGAGCAAAAATAAGGCGTGCGAACCATCGGGGCGGCTGCACGCTTGAGCATCTCGTCGCGCTCCTTGAACCAGGCAAGCTTGGCGCGGAGCATGCTCGCAATCTGCGGATCAAGGTCCAGCTTGAGCAACCGCTCGGCGATGGCGATCGCCACCGTCGAAACCGTCAGCTCCTCGGTGAAGGTCAGGAAGCGCCTGTCATGCTCGTCCATCTTGCCGACGATGCGCGGGCGTACGTCATCGCGCCAGTTGAACAGCTCCTGCTTGACCTGGTTCTCGACGATCTCTCGGCGCTCCTCGACGATGAGGATTTCCTCCAGTCCCACCGCGAACTGGCGCACGCCGACCGGCTCCAGCGGCCAAGGCATGCCGACCTTGTAAAGACGCAACCCGATGCGCTGCGCGACCGGGCCATCGATGCCGAGTTCACGCAACGCCTGCTTCACGTCCTCATAGCTCTTGCCGGAAGCCATGATGCCGTAACGGGCGTTCGGCGTGTCCAGCGTTACGCGGTCGATCTTGTTGGCGCGGGCAAACGCGATTGCCGCGAAGCCCTTGTAATCCTGCAAGCGCCGATCCTGAGTGAAGCGATCGTCCGGCCAGCGCAGGTTCAGCCCACCCGGCGGCATCTCGAAGTCTTCCGGCAGCAGGAACGGTTTCATCTCGTCGGTGAGGTCGATCTCACCCGTGGTCTCCACCGTCTCGGTGATCACCTTCATCCCGACCCAGCAGCCGGAGTAGCGAGACATGGCGATCCCGAGCAACCCCATCTCGATGAATTCGTGGATGCTGGATGGATAGAGATACGGCATCAGTGCCGACATGAAGGCGTGATCGGATTGATGCGGAACGGTCGAGGACTTGGCGCCGTGATCGTCGCCGGCGAGACACAGCACCCCGCCGTGACGCGCCGAGCCAGCAGCATTGCCATGCCGGAACACGTCGCCTGAGCGATCGACGCCGGGTCCCTTCCCGTACCAGATGCCAACGACGCCATCGCGCTCGGCACCGGGCGAGAGGTTGACCTGCTGGCTGCCCCACACAGCCGTCGCGGCCAGATCCTCGTTCACACCAGGCTGGAAAACGACGTCGTGGGCGGCGAGATGCTTCTTCGCCGCCATCAGCTGCTGGTCATACCCGCCGAGTGGCGAGCCCCGGTAGCCGGAAATAAATGCAGCGGTCTTCAATCCATTGGCGCGATCGCGCCGGATTTGCGCCATCGGCAGACGGACCAACGCCTGGATGCCGGTGAGAAAGATGCGCCCCGTGCCCTGGGTGTATTTCTGCTCGAGACTGATCGGGCCTTGGTTGATTCCCATGTCCGCCTCTGATGTCTGTCACCGGCGCAGTTGCACGGCCCGGATTGTCGGAATGCTCTCGTTCTTTGAAGCAATCTAAATATGTTTCCGCAGCGAAAGCATCAAGATTCTGAAAGCCATAGACAGGTGTTGGAAGGCTCTCGCGATGACGCAATTTCATGGCGGGAACGCAGGCGAAATGGATGCGTTGCTGCGGGAAGCGCCGTCTGGCTGGCAATAAACTGACGACTGCGTGATGCAGCGCAAAATGCTCAATGCCGCGCCGAAAGCAGCGCCCGTCGCCCGTGTAGACGAATTTCCGGGCATCTCCCATGGAAGCGAATCGCCAGCAGGCGAAACGTCAGCTCGACCACGAAGGTTGCGGACACGATAGAGTCCGCGTTGAGGCCGCTGCGCAGCCCCGCAAATAGACGAACCTAGTTACGACCGAGACGCTGGCGTAAGCTCACGTCGCAACAGAAGCGGGACCTCGTTACAGACACTATCGCAAACACCGCCGACGCAGCCGGTGTTCATCTCCGACAGAATGACGATCGTGAGTGGCCCTTTCATCAACAACGCCATGTCGCATCCGGCGATCGCAAACACGATCCATCCGATCGCATCAAGCACCAGGAACAAGGCTTCGAAGCGATGAATCAGACGCGCCCAGCGCAATTGCCTCGGCAGCACCGCCACTCGTCAACAGCAGCAATCACGGCTCAGACGAGCGGGTACTGGCCGAGCAAAATACGTCGCGCACTGATCCACCACCCCAATGCCATGATACTGCCGACGAGACCAACGCAAAGCCGGTCCATGCTGCAACACCCCGCTGCAAGAACCGCGATCACGGATTGCGCGGCGTCAGCGACGATGGAGAGAGCCAGCAAGCCGTTTGACCAACGAGCATCGAACATCCATCCTGCGACCCTCGATATTCCTGCAGCGCAGAGCTGCCTCGGGTGCATGAAGCCCCTCGGCGCGAGTAGGATTCAAGCGAACGGACCACTCGTGAACAGGAAGATCATCGGCTGCCTCGGCGCGTAGTCTTTGTTGTTGCTGATGATTTTACGGACAAGGGCTTCAAACAAATCTCCTGCCCTTCGCCCTTGCGCCTTCTCACCTCTCTCCCTTCGACGGTCTCGGCCATCAAGTCGCAGCGAACGCGCGGGGAACTCCTGCCGGCGTCCGACGGTTAAACCGCAGGAGAATCTGACCGAATTTCATCGGCCTGCCCGCCGCTTTCGTTGTTGTTCGTGGGGCGCGATCTCCGGGCTTCAGGTTCTGGATCGCATGCCTTGAGGAGAACCGAGATGGCCTATCGCTCCGACCAGCACGACCGGTTCCTGACACCCGCGCATCAGGATCAGGCCCACAACGACGATCCGGCGGCATCACTGCGACGCTTCGAAGACGAAAGCGCCACCAGCGGGAGGCGTGTCGCGATCTATGCCGTCGCCGTCATCGCGCTCGTTGCTGCCCTCATTTACGGCATGACGACCGACACCGGCACGAACACTACTGCGCAAAAGACCCCGGGTAGCATCACCGCGCAACGCGTCGCAGTCCCGCCGGCTCCGATCCGCGACGTCACCCCGCGCAGCAACAGCGAGCCCGGCATGACCACCGGGGCTGCCCCGGTACACGAGCCGGCGATGGCGCCTGCGGAAACCTCGCCGAATTCGAACTGACGCAATTTTCTCCTGAGCAAGTTCGCAATTGGCGCGGCCGCTCACTGCGCCAATTGCAGGCATCCCGTACCGCCGCCGAGAGCCAAGCTTATTGGATCTCAACCTTGATGCCCGCGTCTTTGACCACCTTGCCCCAGCGGGCCACCTCTGCCGTGACGAACTTACCGAAATCGGCCCCCATCAAGGTCGGAATCGGTGAGCCGTTCTTCTGCCAAGCTTCTCGAACGATATCCGATGCCAACGCCTTGCGCAGTTCGGACGACATCCGCTCGACCGCTTCGGCCGGCGTCCCCTTCGGCGCCCACAGCGCGTACCATGTGGACACCTCATATCCACTCAGGCCGGCTTCCGCCGCCGTCGGCACATCGGGGATCGCCGGCGAACGCTGCGGCGCCGCGACCGCAAGCGCCCGAAGCTGCCCGCCCTGGATCTGCGCCGCCGACGAGCCGAGCCCGTCGAACATCGCATGCACATGGCCCGCGACGAGGTCCTGCATCGCAGGCCCGGCCCCGCGATAAGGCACATGATTCATCTTGGTTTGGGCAAGAATGTTGAACAGCTCGCCCGCAAGCTGATGCGTGGTCCCGAGGCCCGCCGAAGCGTAGTCGATCTTGCTCGGATTAGCCTTCGCATAGGCGATGAACTCGGCCAAAGTCTTGGCCTCGACCTTGCTCGGATTGACCACCACCACCTGCGGCGGCGTGGCGATCAGGCCAATCGGGATGAAATCCTTCTCAATGTCATAGTCCAGCTTCGGATAAAGCGAGGGCGCAATGGCGTGGTGCGCCGCACCGACAAAGAACGTGTAGCCATTCGGCTCCGCCTTCGCCGCGGCGCTCGCGCCCAACGTGCCACCCGCGCCGCCCCGATTGTCGATCAAAAAGCGCTGGTTGAGCTGCTTCTCCAGTTGCGCCGAGAGCGGCCGTGCGAACGCATCCGTTCCGCCGCCGGCTGGAAACGGAACGATCAGCGTGACCGGCCGCTGCGGCCAGCTCTGGGCCACCGCCGGCAACGCCGACACCAGGACGGCCCCGGCTGCCGCCATCACGCAGCCGGCCCCACGCATTCGCTTCAGAAAGCTAGGCATTCCTTCCCCCGATTATTGTTTGCGCCATGGACTGGCGCCAGTTGAGACCAATTACCGCATCAGCCGTCATCCTTGGCAAGCACGTCTTTGGTCGTTGCAGGTCGTTCAGGGCTCCGGACGCCGTGACAATCCCCTGTCATGCGGTGATGCTTCAAGAAACGGCAGACAACCGAGGGAGAACCGGCCGATGATCCGATCCATATCCACGACCGCTCTGGCCCTGGCATTGGCCTGCCTTCTATCTGCGCTCCATACGGCGATTGCCCAGGATGCGATGGCGCCGCAGCTCGGTCCCCGCCCCTTCTATCTGGTCGACACCATGAAGGACGGTCCCTTGAAGACGGCGCTGAAGCAGTGCACCGGCCCATTCCGCAAGACCGACTTTTCGATCGCCCATCGCGGCGCGCCGCTGCAGTTCCCCGAACACACCAGGGAATCCTACGAGGCTGCCGCGCGCATGGGCGCAGGTGTGATCGAATGCGATGTCACCTTCACCAAGGACCGCCAGCTCGTCTGCCGGCATGCGCAATGCGACCTGCACACCACCACCAACATTCTGGCGAAGCCCGAGCTTGCGGCGAAGTGCAGTGAGCCTTTCACCCCGGCCAACGGCGCGACCGGCAGGAAGGCCTCCGCCAAGTGCTGTACCAGTGACATCACCCTGGCGGAATTCCGCACCCTGCGCGGCAAAATGGACGCGGCGAACGTGAATGCAATCACTGTTGCCGACTACATGAAAGCCACGCCGTCGTGGCGGACTGATCTGTACGCCGCCAATGGCACGCTAATGACCCACAAGGAGAGCATCGCACTGATCAAGAGCCTCGGCGCCAAGTTTACGCCGGAATTGAAAGCGCCGGAGGTGCCGATGCCGTTCGGCGGCGACTACACCCAGGAGCAATATGCTCAGCAGATGATCGACGATTACAAGCAAGCGGGCATCGATCCGAACCAGGTGTTCGCCCAGAGCTTCAACTATGCCGACATCCTGTACTGGCTCAAGGCCGAGCCTGCCTTCGGCGCGCAGGCCGTATTCCTCGACGGCCGCTACGAGCAGCCGGGTTTCGATCACACCAGGCCGGAGGCGCTGAAACCCAGCATGAAGGAGATCGCTGGCGATGGCATCAAGATTCTCGCCCCGCCGATCTTCATGCTGCTGGCGCTGAATGAGCGGAACGAGATCGTTCCCTCGTCCTACGCCAAAGCCGCCAAGGATGCTGGGCTTGACTTGATCGCGTGGTCGCTCGAGCGCGACGGTCCGCTGGACAAGGGCGGCGGCTTCTATCATCGCTCGATCAAGGCTGCGATTGACCGCGACGGCGACACGCTGACCGTGCTCGACGTGCTGGCGAAGCAGGTCGGCATCCGCGGCATGTTCTCGGACTGGCCCGCGACGACGACGTTCTACGCAAGCTGCATGGGCATGAAATAGTCGCGACGCCGCGAACAATGCGCCGTGGGTGATGTCTGCACCGCACTTTGCTGACTAACTGGCCTCAGCTTCTGACCAAAGAGCGATCAACGTTTGCACGCCTACTCTCAAGTCTACTCTAACGGATTGAACAACGACTCACGTTTCGCCATGGCCGCGCTCGACACGGCCATGACGGGTTCACTCATAAAAGCCTCATTGAGTGGACTGCTTTTGAGTCAGCCTTTCATATCTCAATAGTAGTAGACCCGGCGGCGGCGACGCCAGTAGCGCCGGCGCCAATAGCGAGGCCGCCAGTAATATCGGCGGTACCGGCGATAACGGCGGCGGCGCCATCCCCACTGCACCTGCTCCGGGCGAACGGCATCGACTTCGTCCTGATTGGTGACGGCGGGTTCCGGACCAATGGCCGGCGGTTGGGCAGCGAGATGTCCCGTAGACGGCATCAATGGCGCGGCTTGCGCCGAAGCAGCGGTTGCGGCGACGGCGCCGGCAGCCGCAGTGAAGCCAAGCGTCAGCTTGAGAAATTCGCGTCTCTCCATTGGCTATCTCCCGATATGATGTAAGCCTTGACGATCTGCGCCCCCTTTGACTGCGCAAGCGACCGATCACGCAAGCGCTCTCGCAGGGTGAGCGCATGCGAATGAACTGGTCATGAATGAGCCACCACCAAGTTCCAGAGACCGCTTCGGACAAGGTCAGAGTCAACCTTCGGAACCGACGACCATGCGCAGAGCCAACAAGTTAGCCACCGTAATCCCCCTCCTGTTCACCATCGCCGCCCCCGCCTTCGCAGAGCAAATTCCAGCGCTTTGCGGTCAGGAGTCTAACCAGGCTGCCATGACGCAATGCGCAAGCGAAGCTCTCAAGAAGGCTGACGCTGAGATGGAAAAGGCCCTACAGGGCCTGCTTGAAGCGACCGACGCGAACAGCCGCGCCTTCGTCACTGAGGCACAGGCAGCGTGGTCTCTCTATCGCGACAAGGAGTGCACCGCCCGCATTGGTGGTAGCCCGAACCGCGGCGGAACCATCTGGCCGATGCTGAATCTCGAATGCCGCGCGGGCCTTGCCACGCTCCGCACCAAAGACCTGAAGGAACAAGCCGCCTGTCCCGGTGGACGGCTGGATTGCTAAAGCATGATCCGGAACAATGTGAAGCGGTTTCCGAAGAGGTTTGTCTTGGGCTCAACCCGAGGATCATGCCTAAACAATGAGCTAAAGCGCGAGGACAATTCACCCAAATCTGATCGCGCTTTAGCAGATTGGATTGTTCAAAAGAAAAGCGCCCCGGATTGCATCCGGGGCGCTCTTGCCTGTCCAATTCGAACACACCGCTTACAGCGGCAGATTGTCGTGCTTGCGCGCGGGCCATTCGACCTTCTTTTCGCGCAGCATCGCCAGCGCCCTGGCGATGCGCTTGCGGGTCGAGTGTGGCATGATCACGTCATCGACGTAGCCGCGCTCGGCGGCGATGAATGGCGACAGGAAGCGGTCCTCGTATTCCTTCGTGCGCGCGGCGATCTTGTCGGGATCGTTCATATCCTGCCGGAAGATGATCTCCACGGCGCCTTTGGCGCCCATCACCGCGATCTGCGCCGTCGGCCAGGCGTAGTTGATGTCGGCGCCGATTTCCTTGGCTGCCATGACGTCGAACGCGCCACCATAGGCCTTGCGCGTGATGATGGTGACCAGTGGCACCGAGCACTGCGAATAAGCAAACAAGAGCTTCGCACCGTGCTTGATCAATCCGCCATACTCCTGCGCGGTGCCGGGAAGGAAGCCCGGCACATCGACGAAGGTGACGATCGGAATGTTGAAGGCGTCGCAGAAGCGCACGAAGCGTGCGGCCTTGCGCGAGGCATCGCTATCGAGCACGCCCGCAAGCACCATCGGCTGATTGGCGACGAAACCGACCGTGCGGCCGGCCACGCGGCCGAAGCCGGTGACGATGTTCTTCGCAAAGCTTTCGGCAAGCTCGAAGAAATCTCCCTCGTCCACCACCTTCAGGATCAGTTCCTTGATGTCGTAGGGCTTGTTCGGATTGTCCGGAACGAGCGTATCGAGCGACATCTCGACCCGCTCGATGTCGTCGAAGCTCGGCCATTCCGGCACGCCATCGGTGTTGTTGGACGGCAGGAAATCGATCAGCCGGCGCATCTGCAGCAGCGTCTCGACGTCGTTGTCGTAAGCCCCGTCCGCGATCGAGGACTTGGTGGCATGGACCGATGCACCGCCAAGCTCCTCCGCCGTCACCACCTCGTTGGTGACCGTCTTCACCACGTCCGGCCCAGTGACGAACATGTAGCTCGTGTTCTTCACCATGAAGATGAAGTCGGTCATCGCCGGCGAGTACACGTCGCCGCCCGCGCACGGCCCCATGATGACGCTGATCTGCGGGATCACCCCGGAGGCGATAACGTTGCGGCGGAAGACGTGGCTGTAACCGGCCAGCGCCGCTACGCCCTCCTGAATGCGCGCGCCGCCTGCATCGTACAAACCGATGATCGGCGCCCGCGCCTTCAGCGCCATGTCCTGCAGCTTGGTGATCTTCTGCGCGTGCGTTTCCGACAGCGAGCCGCCGAACACGGTGAAGTCCTTGGCGAAGACAAAGATCTTGCGGCCATTCACCGTGCCCCAGCCGGTGATGACGCCGTCACCCGGGATCTTGGTCTTCTCCATGCCGAACTCGCTCGAACGATGCTCGACGAACATGTCGAACTCCTCGAACGAGCCCCGGTCGAGCAAAAGCTCGATGCGCTCTCGGGCCGTCAGCTTACCGCGTTCATGCTGGGTGGCGATCCGCTTCTCGCCGCCGCCGAGCTTGGCATTGGCACGGCGTTCGTCGAGCGCTTCGAGAATATGCTTCATGACTAACCTTGATGATTTCCTACCCCTAGAAACAGCGCCGGCAGGCCCGACAGGCGCCCGCCAGCCCCGATACGTGGGAAATGTCCTAGCATGCGGCTTTGCGTTCGGAAAATGGGTGTTTAGAGTGAATTTTCAGGTCCCTAAGCCAGCATTTTCAATGAGATCAATGGGGGAAACATTGACGGCCGCGTTCAAGGACATCGCCCAGCGCATCGAACTGCATAGCATCCCTTCGCTGACCCTCACCGACCAACAGTTCCTGACCGGATCCGGCGATGGCAAGCCGGCGACCGTTTGCGGGGAATTCCGCATCGCCCAGGGGGCCGGCCGGTTGCCCGTCATCGTGCTGATGCACGGCTCCGGCGGCATGGGACCGGGGCTTCAGACCTGGATCTCACATTTCAATGGGCTCGGCATCTCCACCTTCGCCATCGACGGTTTCACGGGCCGGGGCCTCACCAGCGTCGGCAACGATCAGGCCCTGCTCGGCCGGTTGAACCTGATCGTCGACATTTTCCGCAGTCTCGAAATCCTGGAGAAGCATCCGGCAGTCGATACGAGCCGCATCATCCTGATGGGGTTCTCGCGCGGCGGACAGGCGGCGGTCTATGCCGCCGTCGAGCGCTTCCGGACGATGTGGAAGAAGGCCACCGCCGACTTCGCCGCCTACATTCCGGTCTATCCCGACTGCGGCACCACCTATCTCGACGATACAAAGGTGACCGCACAGCCGATTCGTATCCACCACGGCGCTGCGGACGACTACAACTCGCTCGCCAACGCCAAGCGTTATGCGGAGCGCCTGCGGAAAGCCGGCGCCGACGTTGAGCTGTTCGAATACGCCGACGCGCATCATGGCTACGATAACCCGCTGAATTTCGGCAAGGTCATCGAGGCGACAGGCTCGCAGGCGGTCTGCGGCTGCGACATCCGCGAGGTCGAAGGCGGGACGCTGATCAACGCCGCCACCGGCAAGCCGTTCAACTACACCGACCCTTGCGTCAACCTGAAGCCGCATGTCGGTGGCCACGAGCAAGCCACCATCGCCACGCGCACAGCGGTCACGGCATTTGTGAAAACGACATTCGGGCTGGCGTGATTTTGTAGCCGCGACGGCACGCCGCCCAGCTGCCGCCACGAAGTGCTGCGAGGGAAGCGCCTCCCTCGCCCCTCACGCCTTCGGCAGCATCACCATGCTTCACGTATCAAAGCACTTTCCCGCGCTCCTCACCGCCGCCGCCTGCGCGTTGTCCGCGCCGCAGGCCCATGCCGCATCACCGCCCCCCGTCCTTGCCTGTACCGTCATCCTTGACGCGGCGTCCGGCAAGACGCTGTTGCGCAAGGGCACCTGCGACCAAGGCGTGAGCCCCGCGTCGACCTTCAAGGTACCGCTGGCGGTGATGGGTTACGACGCAGGCGTTCTGAAGGACGAGCACTCGCCGGTCTGGGACTACAAGGCGGAGTTCAACGCGCTGAAGAAGGATCAGAAAAGCGTCGATCCCACCATCTGGGAGAAGGATTCAATCGTATGGTTCTCGCGGCAGATCACACGCCAGCTCGGAGCGGACGCATTCGCCAGCTACGTGACGAAGTTCGGTTACGGCAACAAGGACGTGACCGGCGATGCAGGCAAGAACAATGGTCTGACGAATGCATGGCTCGCCTCATCGCTGAAGATCTCGCCGGACGAACAGGTCCAGTTCGTCCGCCGTCTCCTCGCCGGCACCTTGCCGGCCTCCGAGAAGGCACACGCGATGACAAGGGCCATCCTTCCCGTGTTCAAATCAGGCGACAGCTGGACAGTCCACGGCAAGACCGGAAGCATCTGGCTGCGCGACAAGTCCGGTGCGTTCGACAAGAACCGTCCGATCGGCTGGTTCGTCGGCTGGGCCGAGAGTGGCGACCGCCGGATCGTCTTTGCACGCCTGGAAATCGGCAGCGAGGAAACCAACGTTCCGAAGAGCTTCCAGGTGCGCGATAGTCTCCTGAAGGACCTGCCGGAGCTGATGAAGCAGGCCCAACAATAGATCCAAGGCAACTTGCGATGCGGGCCGCGTCACGGTCAGCTGCGATGAGGACTCCATTGAATCCTCATCGCACGTTAGCGCACGAACGACGGCTCGATCATCATCTCGCATGTCAGCGAGTTGGCGATGAAGCACATCTTATGCGCTTCGGCATGTAGTGCCCTTGCCTTCTGCTCGTCTGACGCAGCATCGAGCGTCACACGCGGCCGCAGCACGATCTGCGTGAACGCACCACTGCCGTTCGCCTGTTCAACCATGATCCCCTCGGGCTCGTCCCGGTAGTCGAGCACGATCACGCGGTTCACTGCGCAGAGGTGCAGATACCAGAGCATGTGACAGGCGGACGCGGAGGCGACCAGCATGTCTTCCGGATTCCAGCGCGCCGGGTCGCCACGAAAGCTCGGATCGGACGAACCTGCAATGTCGGCCTTGCCCGGCGCGCTGATGACATGCGCCCGCTCATAGGCCTTGTAGCCTGTCGTCCCGCTGCCAGTGTTGCCAGTCCACACCACCGTCGGATGATAATGATGCTGCTTGCCTGCCATGGCCGGCCTCCGGTTCGATGGACGACAATCTCATGATTTCTCGGCGTTTGCACCACCGCTTCGACAGCGGTGCTTGCAAATGAGGAATCACGGAATCATGAGCGCGCACTGCCCGAGAGACGCAGCACGAAAACCAGAACTTCGGCGACCGCCTTGTAGAGCTCTTGCGGGATTTCGTCACCGAGGTCGACATTCGAGAGCGCCCCGGCCAGCACCTCGTTCTCCTCGATCGGAACGTCGTTCGCCTTCGCGATCTCGATGATCTTCTCGCCGATCGTCCCCCTGCCCTTGGCGACGACGCGGGGCGCTCCCTTCTTGTCGTATTCGAGCGCGATAGCAAGCTGCGGATCGGCCGCGATGCTCATGTGGCGCGGTCCAGGAAATATCCGGCCCGCCTGGCCGGGCGTGGCGGCGCGCCCTCGCCGACGATGATATCGCCCGGCTCCAGCTCTGCTTGGCGAAGCGCCAATCCCAGCGCGTCGGTGCTGGCGCGCAATTGCGTCGCCGTTTCCGGCCGCTCCGCCCACATCCGCACGGCGGTCTTGTCGCCGACCAGCGAGATCAGCGCATGCACCGGACCCGCCGGCTCCACATCCAGGCTGAAGCGTGCACGCCAGACTCGCGATGAGGATGCCCCCTCATCGCTCTCCTTGCCGCCGTCGCGGGCGATCTCGAATTGAGCGACGGCCGTGCCCTGCGGCATCGCAAAGGGAATTTCGAAACTCCAGCGCTGCGCGGCCACCGTCTGGTTCGGGTTGGCGAATTCCGGCCGGTCCGGCAAGGAGGCAATTTGCAGAAGTGTTTGCCTCGCGATGGCGGCATCGGTCTGATCGAGCAGTTGCCGCCCCATGCTGACGGACGGCATGTCGCTATCAATCGACGGGCGGGCCACAGGTTGGGCCGATGGGGCAGCGCCACGAAACGGCGGCGCCGGTTCGGTGGCCTGGAGATCGGCCGCCGTATTGCGCGACATCGCAGCCGTTTCCGGCTGCCGCGGCGGCGGCGCATTGCCGATATCCTGCAACGTCCGCGCCGTCGCGTTGCGAAGTGCGGTCTCGATCTCACGCATCAGGCCCGGCGTGTTCTGCTGGAGAACCGCATCTGTTAGCGCGGCAGCAGCAGGCGCAAGCGGCGGTGCGGCCATACGCAGCGCGTCGGCCGCCATTCCTTGCGGCGTGGCTTGCGGCACGGGCGCGTTCGCCGGTGCTGCCTGCCCAAGCCAGTTCGACAGCACCTGCCGCAAAACGATCAAGCCGGCTTTCAGATCCGGCATCCCGGATGGCATCGTCCCGCCTCGCGCCAGCGAAGATTCCAGGAACAGGCCGGACTTCTGGAAAGCCTGCCGCACATCATCGCCGGTCAGCGTCGTGTCGAGTTGCAACCGCGCACCAAGCAACTGTGCTGCCGCGCTCTGCACCGGCTGCGGCAAACTCTCAGAGGCGACGATCACCGGAAGATTGGCAAACAGTGGCGAAAGCCCGGCCTGTTTCGGTGCTGCAGCTTGCACCGCGCGCGCAAGCGCTGCGCTCTCCATTGCACTGGGCAAGCCTTGCGCCATCTGTGCCGTCCTGGGCTGATCGGCGATCGCTCCCGACGCGATCGTTGCAGGCCCATGCGGAGCGCCCGCGCCGTCAGCGGCTTGCGCCTGCGAGACGATCGTCAGGCGGACGCCATCCGTGGCCTGCGACACCGCAAGTTTCAGGCTGGCGCCGGGCTGCAGCATCACCTCCGACAGGACATCGATGGCGAGCCCCTCGATCGCGATCCGCACCATGTTGGCGCTGCGCATCGCGAGCACGCGCGCGTCGATCACAGTCCCCGGTACCAACGCGAGGTCAGGCGCAGCGGCACCGGCAGCTTGGGAGACTGGAATGAGCAGCGGGCTCGAGATCGACGGCATGGGACGAATGACGTGGCCCGAAAGCGACGGGCGTCCTTTCAGGCGGCTACGCTAGTCCAGCGTCCTAAACGGGCTGTTAACCGTTTCAACGGTCGGGCTCGAATCTAGAGCTGAGCCATCACGCTTCCCAACCCGATAATATGTGCCAGCATGCGAAGCTCCCGCTTCTGCTCGGCGCTGAGCTGGGCAAAGAACGGACCCGCCGCAGCCTTCAATTGCACGAATTCGGCACTATCCGGCCGCAGGTCGGAGGCCCCGCCGGATTTCTTCGCCTCGTGCAGCCGCACCGCCAGTGTCCGCAGCGCGGTTTCGACCGCGGGCCAGGATTTTTCCTGCGCCGGAGTCAGCTTCAACCTCGTCTTGATCGCATCGATCTGCAGATCGCTCAGCAGCGTGTAGGACGACTGCTGCCGCCGCAGAATGCTGCCTTTGGGCCGCGGGCGCGGTATCGGCGGCGGCTCAGTCAACGGCTGCGGATCGCCGAGGGGCTGCGGCAGCGCGTTGATCGAGTCCGCAGCAGCATAGCTCTGCCGCAGCGAGTCTCCACGAGAGAACAACAACGGATCGGACGTGAGCTGAGGCAGATCAAGGTGCAGCCGGTCGCGCTTGTTCTCGCGGTTCGACGACGGATAAGCCGCCTCGGTTTGCGAGATCTCCGTCCGGCCCGCAAATTCGAGCCACGGAAAACCGTCCAAACCCATGGCAAAGTAGCCAGCGGCAATCCCGCCGGCGATCGCCGCGCAAGCCAAAATCGGTCCTGCAGCCCTCATCCTTGCGACGGCCTCCGGCCGTCCCTCGCTCCGCGATCCTCAGATGTGCTCGCAAATGCTGATTAATAGTGTCTTAACCATGCGCGGATTGCGGCGGAGTGAAGGCCTTCGCCTTAGCAGCTCGGCAACGTTAACGTCGCCCTAACCACACGGCGCAATTGTCCGGAACGTCGGCCCAGATGCTGGTTTAATCGGGGCATGACCCGAACGCCGAGCCGATTTGCCGAGATGGTTTCGGCAGCCGCTGCACGCCTTGAGGCACGGCGCAGCCGCGCGCTGGTTCCGTTGCCGCAGGAAACGCCCGCAACCGAATTCGACAAATTCAGCGGTCTTGGCGCGACCTTCATCGCGCATCTAATTGCAATGCGCGACCGCGCCCCGCAAATGCGCAAGCGCCAGCGGATCTCCGCAGGCGAAGCCAGCGCCTCCTATGAGCAAGCCGCCCCGCACGACGAGAGCACCATCCCGATCAAGGAATCTTAGGGCTGGCGATCCGGCTCGAACGCTTTCGGCCTGTGCATCAGCGGGTTAAGCGCCCCCGTGATCAAGGAGGCGAAAGCCCTTCGTGTCGAGCATGAATTGCTTCAAGCACGACACCCACGGCGCTACGAGCCCATTGCTTTCAGCACCAGCGCCGCCGCTTTGAACTCGGTCTCCCGCGCCGCGCGCCGCGCGGCGGCAAGGTCGTCGAACCCCCACGTCTCCAGATTCCAATCCTCATCCAGATGCGCAGCCGACCAGATCGCGGCACCGTCGCAAACGTCATGCATCAACGCCAGCGACAACAGTGCCGAGCCAGTCAAGCTCGTCACCGAGTGCAACGCGCCCACACGCCATGGATCGGATGGCATGGCTTTGCGCGCCGCGGTCAACGCATGATCGGGCTGTGCGACGTGAACAACGCCCTGCGCCAAGACGAACCGGGCGCCAAGTTCATCGGCGGCCCAGCGGACGATCGGATCCCAGGCTGCCGCTTGCCGCGCAACCAACCCATCCGGTCCTTCGGCGCGGTAGAACAGCAGATCGGAGCCGAGGTACTTGATCACATCGGCGGCGACCTCCTCGCACCGGTCCGTCACACCATCGATAATGCTGTTGACCAGCCGGCTTAGCGGCATCCGCGACGGATCGATGACGTCCGTCTGCGCATCCCATTCGTCGCGGAGGGCCTCGGCGATCGGCCTGCGCGGCACGGCGAGCGCGCGGCGCGCCGGGGTCCGCAACGTCTTGCCGTCGAGGCTGATCGCAAATCCCTCAGGCACCTCAGCAACCTCGACCATCTTGTAGAAGCGGTTGCGCAGGATCGGTCGCGCGGCCTTGCGGGCCAGTTCGTTAGGATCGCCCGGCTGTTCGCCACTATCGTCTTCAAACAATTCACGCATCCGACGCTCTTAACCCGCTTCAGCCTTTGAGGTTTGTGCGTTGCAGCACAAATTCCGCAACGGAATCAAGCAGAAATGACTTCCCATGCTTGCTTCGCTCATATTGAATAGTTCTAATTCAAAACTTGGAATCGACCGAAAGAAATAACGACAACCGCTTTGGCGGGCTTGAGGAAACTAGACCACGCGGCGGCGTTCATGACTGCGTGGAAGAGGTAGGAATGAAACCGACGAATATCGCGGCCCCCGACTACTTCCACAAAGTGGTCGATTGCCAATGGGCTTGTCCGGCGCATACTCCAGTTCCCGAATACATCAGATTGATCGCGGCCGGGCGTTACACCGACGCCTACATGATCAATTGGAAATCCAACGTCTTCCCCGGAATTCTCGGACGCACCTGTGATCGTCCTTGCGAACCGGCTTGTCGCCGGGTCCGCGTCGAGGAGGAACCGGTCGCGATCTGCCGACTGAAGCGCGTCGCCGCTGACTATAAAGACGACGTGAAGCTGCGGATGCCACCGCCGGCCAAGGCGAAGAACGGCAAGCGTATCGCCCTGGTCGGTGCTGGCCCCTCCTCGCTCACCGTTGCCCGCGATCTCGCCCCGCTCGGTTATGAATGCATGGTGTTCGACGGCGACAAGCGCGCCGGCGGCATGATCCGCTCGCAGATTCCGAAGTTCCGCTTGCCCGACAGCGTCATCGACGAGGAGACCGGCTATATCCTCGACCTCGGCGTCGAGTTCCGGGGCGGCGAATACGTCAGCAGCATGAAAGCGCTGCTCGCGGAGGGTTTCGATGCGGTCTTCGTCGGCTCCGGCGCCCCGCGCGGTCGCGATCTCGACCTTCCGGGACGGAAGGAAGCCGCCGCCAACATCCATATCGGCATCGACTGGCTATCGAACATCTCGTTTGGCCACCTGAGCACGATCGGCAAGCGCGTCATCGTGCTTGGCGGCGGCAACACCGCGATGGACTGCTGCCGCTCCGCCCGCCGCCTCGGCGGCGAAGACGTGAAGGTGATCGTGCGCTCCGGCTTCGACGAGATGAAAGCGTCGCCCTGGGAGAAGGAAGACGCCGCCCGCGAAGGCATTCCGATCCATAACTTCCTGGTGCCGAAGGCCTTCCTGCACGAGAACGGCAAGCTCGTCGGCATGACCTTCGAGAAGGTGAAGGCGGAGTACGATGCCAAGGGCCGCCGCAAGCTGGTGAATGCCGGCGAACCGGACCAGACCTTCGCATGCGACGACGTGCTGGTCGCCGTCGGCCAGGAGAACGCGTTCCCCTGGATCGAGCGCGATATCGGCATCGATTTCGACGAATGGGGTATGCCGGTCGTCAACGAGACCACGTTCCGTTCCTCGCATCCGAAGGTCTTCTTCGGTGGCGACGCCGCATTCGGGCCGAAGAACATCATCTGGGCGGTCGCGCACGGCCACGAGGCCGCGGTCTCGATCGACAAGATGCTGAACGGCGAGGACATGACCCACCGTCCCCTCCCCGCTACCACACTGGTCAGCCAGAAGATGGGCATCCACGAGTGGTCCTATAAGAACGAGGTGATGCTCGACGAGCGCTATGCGGTGCCGCATCGCGAAAACAAGATCGCGCTGGCCGACATCAAGGCGGAGGTCGAGCTGGGCTTCGATCCCAAGCTGGCGCTCGCGGAAGCAGGCCGCTGCCTGAACTGCGACGTGCAGACCGTGTTCACCGCGCCCTTGTGCATCGAGTGCGACGCCTGCGTCGATATCTGCCCGATGGATTGCATCACCTTCACCAAGGACGGCGATGAGGACGACCTGCGGACGCGCTTGCGCGCGCCTGCGAACAACACGCACCAGGCGCTCTACCTCGCCGACGGTCTGAAGACCGGCCGGGTGATGGTGAAGGACGAGGACGTCTGCCTGCACTGCGGCTTGTGCGCGGAACGGTGCCCCACCGGCGCATGGGACATGAACAAATTCTATCTCGAAATGACTCACGCAGGCCCGGCATGCCGATAGAAGCAGTCAACGATTTCGTCATCCGCTTCGCCAACGTTAACGGCTCGGGCTCCGCGTCCGCCAACGAGATGTTCGCACGCGCAATCATGCGCATGGGCGTGACGGTGGCGCCACGCAACGTGTTCCCGTCCAACATCCAGGGGCTGCCGACGTGGTACGAGATCCGTGTCTCGGGCAAGGGCTACTTGGGCGCCCGCGGCGGCACCGACTTCATGGTGGCGATGAACCCGCAAACGTTCAACGCCGACGTCGCGTCGATCGAGCCGGACGGCTATCTGCTCTACGACAACACCCGCGCCATGCCACCGGGCAAGATGCGCACCGACATCAACGTAATTGGGGTTCCGCTCACGGAGATCTGCAACAAGGAATACACCGACCCCCGCCAGCGGCAGCTGTTCAAGAACATCATCTGCCTCGGCGTCTTGACCCAACTGTTCGGCATGGACTTCGCCGAAGTCGAAAAGCTGATCGGTGAACAGTATCGCGGAAAGGACAAGCTGATCCCGCCCAACGTCCATGCGTTGCATCTTGGCAAGGACTGGGCGCAGGCGAACCTCAAGCCGATCGGTCTGCGTATCGAGCGTGCGAACGACGTCGGTGATCGCATCCTGCTCGAAGGCAATGCCGCCGCCGCGCTCGGCGCAGTCTATGGCGGTGCGACGGTGTGCGGCTGGTATCCGATCACGCCCTCCTCCTCGCTGGCGGAAGCCTTCGCCACTTACTGCAAGAAGTTCCGGCACGATCCGGAAAACAAGCAGGCGAAGTATGCCATCGTTCAGGCGGAGGACGAACTCGCCTCGATCGGCATGGTGATCGGCGCGGCCTGGAACGGCGCCCGTGCCTTCACCGCGACCTCCGGCCCTGGCATCTCGCTGATGCAGGAGTTTCTGGGCTTCGCCTATTTCGCGGAAATTCCAGCCGTCGTTTTCGACGTGCAGCGCGCCGGCCCCTCGACCGGTATGCCGACGCGGACGCAGCAGTGCGACATCCTCTCGTGCGCCTATGCATCCCACGGCGACACCAAGCATGTGCTGGTGATCCCCGAAGACCCCGCGGAGACATTCGATTTCGCCGCCGACGCCTTCGACTTCGCCGATCGACTGCAGACGCCGGTGTTCGTGATGATCGATCTCGATATCGGCATGAACCATCGGTTGTGCCGGCCGCTCGCCTGGGACGACAAGCGCCAATATGACCGCGGCAAGGTGCTGTCGGCGGAGGATCTGGAAAAGGCGAAGGATTTCGGCCGTTACATGGACGTGGACGGCGACGGCATCCCCTTCCGCACATATCCCGGCACCCACGCCCAGAAGGGCGCATTCTTCACCCGCGGCACGTCGCACGACAGCCGCGCGCGGTACAGCGAACAGGGGTCGACCTATGTCGACGGCATGCAGCGGCTGCTGCGCAAGCTCGATAGCGCCAAGGAGATCCTGCCGAAGCCGCTGCGCAAGAATGCCAATGAGGCCACACGCTACGGCGTGATCTATTACGGCTCCACGTCGCCGGCGATGAACGAGGCTGCCGAGACACTGGCCGAGAACGGCCACCATCTCAACATGCTGCGTGTCCGCGCCTTCCCGTTCCACCAGGACGTCGCGAGCTTCATCGCCGACCACGACTTCGTGTTCATCGTCGAGCAGAACCGCGATTCGCAGATGCGATCGCTGATCGTCAACGAGCTCGGCATCGATCCGGTCCGCCTCGTTCCGATCCTGCACTATGACGGCACGCCGATCACGGCCCGCTTCATCGCCGGCGCCATCGGCGACCGCCTCGACACGCTCAAGGTTCGCCCGCTTCGCAAGGCTGTCTCATGACCTATCTGACCAAGCCGAAGTTCCACCATCCCTCGCTGCCGACCAACAAGCTCGGCTTCACCCGCCGCGATTACGAGGCATCGACATCGACGCTGTGCGCCGGTTGCGGCCATGACTCGATCTCGGCCGCCATTATCGAAGCCTGCTTCGAGCTGTCGATCGAGCCGCATCGCGTGGCGAAGATTTCCGGCATCGGCTGCTCGTCGAAGACGCCGGACTACTTCCTCGGCCAGTCGCACGGCTTCAACTCCGTCCATGGCCGCATGCCATCGGTGCTGACCGGCGCCAACCTCGCCAATCGCGACCTGATCTATCTCGGCGTCTCGGGCGATGGCGACTCCGCCTCGATCGGCTTCGGCCAGTTCGGTCATGCGATGCGCCGCGGCGTCAACATGACCTACATCGTCGAGAACAACGGCGTATACGGACTGACCAAGGGGCAGTTCTCGGCCACCGCCGATCGCGGCTCGAAATCCAAGAAGGGCGTGCTGAACAGCGATTCCTCGATCGACCTCGTCGCCATTGCCCTGCAGCTCGGCGCGACGTTCGTCGCCCGTAGCTTCTCCGGCGACAAGACGCAGCTGGTGCCGCTGATCAAGGCAGCGATCCAGCATCAGGGCGCCTCGTTCATCGACGTGATCTCGCCCTGCATCGCGTTCAACAACCATGCCGGCTCGACCAAGAGCTTCGACTATGTGCGCGAGCATAACGAGGCGGTCAACGCGCTCGACATCATGATCGGCCGGGCCGCCATCACGGTCGATTACGAGCCGGGCAAGACCGTCAGCGTGCAACAGCACGACGGCTCGACGCTCCGCCTGCGCAAGCTCAACGACGATTATGATCCGACCGATCGCCTCGCTGCCCAGAACTTCCTGCAGCGCCATGCTGCCAAGGGCGAAGTGGTGACCGGGCTCCTGTACATCGAGCCCGATGCGGACGACTTGCATGCGAGCTTCGACACCGTCAAGACGCCGCTGAATCAGCTCAATACCAAAGACCTGTGCCCAGGGCAGAGCGAGCTCGACAGGCTCAACGCCACCTTGCGGTAAACGACCGTGCGAAACAAGACGGCCGCGATTCACGATCGCGGCCGCTTCTCATGTGTCGATGATCTTTTATCGATAGATCACTGGTTGGCGCACGCGCGCGAATAGGCCGCCCGCTCATTGGGGCCAAGCCCCATCGCGGCTCCCTCGTCGATACACCGGCTGATGCGCTGCTTGAACGACGAGCGCCGTGGCAGCGCCGCTCGCGGCGGCGGCGGTATCTCGTCCATTTGTGGCACCCGCGGCACCTCGATCCGCGGAGGGGGTGGTGGCGGCGGTGGTGCCGGCGGCAGGATGACCGGCGGAGGTGACGAGAGGTCCTGCGCTTGTGCCGGTAACATCGTCAAAGCACCGCTTGCCGCACCAGCGACGGCAAGACCGGTCAGGAATGCAGCAATCCTCGTCATCAGCTTCATATCGTCATTGACTTGAGCCCAGACAAGGACGGCAACGCTTCCCTATTCCTTGCCTACTCCTCAGGCGCGTCTTCGATCGGGTCGAACCGGGCTGCATCGAGCCCGAGCAAATTCCACGACTGCTGCATGTGCTGCGGCAGCGGCGCGGTCGCGTCGATGACCCCGCCCCTCGGATGCGGAATCACGATCCGCCGCGCCAGCAGATGCAGCCGGTTCTGAATCCCACCCGGCAGCTTCCAGTTCTCGATATCGAAGTACTTCGGATCTCCAATAATCGGATGGCCGATATGTTCCATATGCGCGCGGAGCTGGTGGGTGCGGCCCGTCACCGGCTTGAGCGAGACCCAGGCAAGCGTCTGTGCGGAGGTCTCCACGACTGCATAATAGGTCACCGCGTGGCTCGCCCCCTCATCGCCATGCTCGGCGATCCGCATGAAGGAATCGTCCTCGCGCTCTTCTTTGGCGAGATAGGTCGAGATGCGTCCCTGCTTCGGCTTCGGAACGCCGGCGACGATCGCCCAGTAAATCTTGCGTGCCGACCGCGACCGAAACGCGCCGGTCAACATCGAAGCCGCAAACCGCGTCTTGGCCACCAACAGGCAGCCGGCCGTTTCCTTGTCGAGGCGATGCACCAGACGCGGCTTCTGCCCCTTTGAATCGCGCATGACTTCCAGCATGCGGTCCACATGATGCGTGGTGCCGGACCCTCCCTGCACGGCCAACCCGGCGGGCTTGTTCAGCACGAGCACATCATCGTCTTCAAACAGGGTCATATCTTTCAACGTCGCGAGCGTCTTCTCATCCGCTTCGCTGAGACCTGAGGATTTCTTCGGCGCTTCGAGATGCAACGGAGGCACCCGGATGCTCTGGCCAGCCTTCAGGCGGTCCTTGCTATCGGCGCGTTTGCCGTCGACGCGCAGTTCGCCTTTGCGAACGATGCGCTGGATATGCGAGTAGCTCAGCCCGGGGAAGCGGGCTTCGAGAAAACGATCGACGCGCATGTCGGCCTCGTCACCCGTTACCGTAACGGTCTGTACCTTGGTCGGCAGCAGGGCCGGATGTGCCGCGCGTTTCTCCGGCGGCTCGCGCATAGGCTTGTCAGGTCGCGGGGCGACCCGTTTGCGCTCCACAGCGTCTCCAGCAAAACGTTCTCGTGGCGCGTCAGGGCGACGGCGCGGCTCCTGCCCCCGGCTCGCCTCGCGCGGACGATCGCTGGCCGGTCGTTTGACACGGCGCTGCAGTTTCTGCTTGGGAGCGCCGCGCTTCGGCCCTCTGTCGCGACGGCTCATGATGTCTTCCCGCTGCGCAGTCTGGCCCAATAGTCCAGCCGCTTCCTGATTTCGCGTTCGAATCCCCGTTCCGGCGGATCATAAAAGGTCTGACGTCCGAGTGCTTCGGGGAAGTAGTCCTGCCCCGAGAACCCCTCCGGCGTATCGTGGTCGTAGGCGTAACCGGCGCCGTAGCCTTCCGACTGCATCAGCCGGGTCGGCGCGTTCAGAATATGCTTCGGCGGCAACAACGAGCCGTTGTCCTTCGCCACGCGCTTTGCGGCGCCGAACGCCATATACGCCGCATTCGATTTCGGCGCCGTTGCAACGTAGATCACGGCCTGCGCAATCGCCAACTCGCCTTCCGGAGAGCCGAGAAAGTCGTAGGCGTCCTTGGCAGCGTTGGCGACAACCAACGCCTGAGGATCGGCAAGGCCGATATCTTCGACGGCCATGCGCACGATCCGCCGCGCGAGGAATAGCGGGTCTTCGCCCGCGTCCAGCATCCGCGCCAGATAATACAGCGCTGCATCCGGATCGGAGCCACGCACCGACTTATGCAGCGCCGAGATCAGATTGTAATGCCCATCGGCAGACTTGTCGTAAATCGGTGCGCGCCGTTGTAGCACACCCTGCAACTGTTCCGCATTGAAGACCTCGCCCGTCCGCGCCGCCCGCCAGACCTCCTCGACCAGCGTCAGCGCCGCACGACCATCGCCATCCGCCATGCGGACCAGCGACGCCCGCGCCTCGTGATCCAGCGGCAGCTTGCGGCCCTCTACCTCCTCCGCCCGCGCGAACAGCTTCTCGACCGCCGCCTCGTCCAGCGACTGGAAGACCAAGACGCGAGCACGCGACAGAAGAGCGGCATTCAATTCGAACGACGGATTCTCGGTGGTCGCTCCGACCAGCACCACCGTTCCGTCTTCCATCACCGGCAAGAATGAATCCTGCTGCGCGCGATTGAAACGGTGCACCTCGTCGACGAACAGCAGTGTTCCCTTGCCCATTTCCCGGCGGGCGCGCGCGGCCTCGAACGCCTTCTTGAGATCGGCGACGCCGGAAAACACTGCTGATATCTGCTCGAACTCCAGTTCGGTTGCGTCCGCCAGAAGCCTTGCCACCGTGGTCTTGCCCGTGCCCGGCGGTCCCCAGAAGATCAACGAGCCAAGCGAGCGTGTTTCCAACATGCGCGTCAGGGCGCCGTCGGGCCCCAGAATCCGGTCCTGCCCGACCACTTCCCCCAGGGTGCGCGGGCGCAGCCGGTCGGCGAGCGGACGCGGTGCATCCTGTTCGAGCCCGGCGGCCGCAAACAGCGATTGCCCCTTCTGCTCGGTCCCCTGTTTGCGCTTCGCGTTCATGAACGTCGTTTTCCCAAACGCGTGAAGGAGGGCCGCGCAGGCTCCTTGTCCAGCGGACTATCGCGCGAGACGCACCGAAAGCTGCTGACCGCCACGCAAAACGTTGATCTCCCAGAACCGCTTCGTGTCGCGCGCCGCGCGCTCGAGGTCCGCAGTCTTGGTCACCTTCTGGTTGTTGACCGAGAGGATGACGTCTCCCTTCTGAAAACCGACGCTCTGTGCTGCTCCGTCGTCGTCGAGGCCGACGATCACGACGCCTTCGATGTTCGAATCGAGCCGCAGTTCGTCGGCAACCGCCGGCGAGATGTTCGACACCCGCGCGCCTTGGAATGGCGATTGCGTCTTGATGACGATCTCGTCGCGGCCGGTGTCGGGCGCGACTTCGAGCGCCACGGAGAGCCGCTGTGGCTTGCCCGCACGCATGATGTCGATCGTCGCGGTACCGCCAAGCGGCCGCGTGGCGAAGCGATAATCGAACGCGTTGGGATCGTCGACCGTCTGTCCATCAATCGCCGTGATCAAATCGCTGAGCCGGAGTCCGGCACGCGCTGCCGGGCTGGTCGGCGTTACATTGGTGACGAGCGCGCCGGATGGGCGCTTCAGGCCAATCGACTCGGCAATCTCCGGCGTCACCGCCTGCAACTTGGCGCCGAGCCACGGCCGCCGCACGGCAGTCCCGCCACCCTTGGCCGATGCCACGACCACGCGAACCATGTTGGTCGGAATCGCAAAGCCGATGCCTTGCGAACCGCCCGAACGCGAGAAGATCGCGGTGTTGATGCCGACCAGCTTACCTGTCAGATCGACCAGCGCGCCGCCTGAGTTGCCGGGATTGATCGCCGCGTCGGTCTGGATGAAGAATTGATAGTCGGTGATGCCAACCTGGGTCCGCGCCAGCGCCGAGACGATGCCGTGCGTCACGGTCTGACCGACACCGAATGGATTTCCGATCGCCAACACCACGTCGCCGACGAGAAGCTCGTCGGAGTTCGACAGCTCCATGGCCGGAAATCGCTCGCCGGGAGCCTTGAGCCGGAGCACGGCAAGATCGGTGCGGCTATCCTTCAGGACGATCTCGGCCTCGAACTCGCGTTTGTCGGCGAGCGAGACCTTGACCTGATCCGCCCCCTCGATGACGTGATTGTTGGTGACCACGAGCCCCGACGTGTCGACGATCACGCCCGAGCCGAGCGAGCGCTGCATCTGCTCCGGCGACTGGTTTCCCGGAATACCGAAGAAGCGGCGGAAGATCGGGTCGTCCAGCAGCGGGTTGCGGTTCTGCACCATCTTCGCCGCA
The DNA here is from genome assembly GCF_000516555.1 of Afipia sp. P52-10. NCBI lineage: Bacteria > Pseudomonadati > Pseudomonadota > Alphaproteobacteria > Hyphomicrobiales > Nitrobacteraceae > Afipia > Afipia sp. P52-10. The sequence goes on from NZ_AZSJ01000007.1 coordinate 1,029,517, forward strand.
TAGACGTTCACGACTGCGGGTGTCGTCCGCTGCACGATCGGCGCAAAGGAAAGCTTCAGTTCGCTCGGAGAGGTCGGAACGCGCCGATCCTGCGCGAGCGCTGGAAAGAAGCTCGAAACAAGTACGATCGTCGCGATCAACAGACGCGATGCGAGAGGCATAGAGGGAATCTCCGGAGCAGGCCTTATCGCCCCAGATATAGCCGCCGAAAGCCCCTATTTGAAGGCAAAAGGAACGATTTCGTCCGCTATTCCAGCGGCTTGAGCGTTCGCAGGAACGCCACAATGGCATCCAGGTCCTGCGGCGAAATCCTTGCATACGCCGCAAAGGCCATGGGCGGCTTCAGCTTCCGGCCATCGCGGGAGACCCCTTGCGTGATCGCCCGCTTGATCTCGTCGTCGGTCCAGTTGCCGAGCCCTGCGTCGGAATGAGCGGTGATGTTGGACGAACGCGATTCGCCCCAGGGGCCCGCGAAGATGCGCCCACCCTTCCCGGCAGCCGTCCCATAGTCGTGCCCGTCCTTCCCCATCAGCGTGTGGCACTCCAGGCAATGGCCGAGGGTCACCAGATACATGCCGCGTTTTGCAGGCACTTGCAGATCGGCCTCACGGAAGGCCTTATTCGCGAACGGGGCTTCTTGATGCGCGAACGGCTGCCGATAGTCCGCTGACGGCAGTTCGTTGCGCACCGGCTGAACCGAACGGAGATAGCCAACCACGGCGTTGAGATCGCCGAGCGTCAAAGCCTTGTAGAATGCAACTGGCATGATCGGCGCCACAGGTACCTTGCTCGGGCGGATGCCGGTGGTCAGGAACGATCTCAGCTCCGCCTCGCTCCATGCACCGATCCCCGTCTCCCGATCCGGCGTGATGTTCGATGCATAAACCTTAAATGCCGGCGTATCGAACAAGCGCCCGCCCGCCAGGGCTTTGGAGAGGACCGGACCATTCGCATCGACAGGCGTATGGCAGTTGGCGCAAGCCATCACACCGTTGACGAGATAGGCTCCGCGCTCCAGCGGTGTCTGCGCAGCGCCGTCGTCGGCAGTTGCCGCGCCAAGCGCCCCCATCAGCACCGCAGCCGCAAGCTCCCCCGAGTGTCATAAGCCCGGAAAGTGAAACAGAGAACGCAGCCTCCTCCAAGGCAAAAGCCGGCTCGGATGGACCAGCGCGGCATCTCAATGCGCGCAGCTTTTACGGCGTGAAGCGCGATTGTCTCTGAACCATCACGCGATGGTTCGTACGACCCCGCCATCGACGCGAAGCGCTGCTCCGTTCGTCGCCGAGGCCTGCTTCGAGCATACATAGACAACCATGTTCGCCACCTCATCAACCGTCGCGAAGCGTTGTAAAAGCGACGTCGGGCGATTTTCCTTGACGAACGCAGCTGCTGCCTGCTCCGCGGTTTGTCCCGTCTGCTTGGCAATGGATGCAACGAATTCTTCGGCACCTTCCGACAGCGTCGGCCCCGGCAGCACCGCATTGACCGTCACGCCGGTACCGGCGGTGAGTTCGGCCAGCCCGCGCGATACGCCAAGCTGCGCCGTCTTCGTGACGCCGTAGTGGATCATGTCGGGGGGAATGTTCAGCGCGGACTCCGACGAGATGAAGACGATCCGCCCCCAATTCCGCTGCAGCATGCCCTTCAGATAAGCGCGCGACAGGCGCACGCCTGACATCAGGTTGGCGGCGAAGAAGGCCTCCCAATCGTCGTCGGTCGTATCGAAGAAATCCTTCAGGGAAAATATGCCGGCATTGTTGACCAGGATATCGACGTCGGGAATTGCTGCAGGCAGCCGTGCGCATCCGTCTGCCGTGGAGAGATCCGCCGCGATACCGCGCAGCCTGGCAGCGGGTATCGCTTGCGAAATCGACGCCATCGCCTTGTCGACGTTGGCCTGGACACGACCGGTCACAACAACCTCCGCCCCTGTCCGCGCAAGCCCTGTCGCGATCGCGCGGCCGATCCCGGTGGTGGAGCCCGTCACCAACGCCGTCAGTCCCGAAAGATCGATGTTCATACGCGGCTCCTCTCTTTCGGCCCGCTCGATCTGGGGCAGCTTGGCTGACTCAGACAGTCGCATATGCGAAAGGCGTGATCGGTCCATTGATGCGGACAAGGTCCGGATCATCGCCTGATATCGGCAGTCGCGCTTCGTTCCGCAACCGTGGACCGCTGAATGCGAGACGCCCAAGAAAAAAGGCGACGCCGGAAGCGCCGCCTTTTTAAATCCACTCATTGAAGCAACGTTACGCCGCTTCCGAAGCCTTTTCCTGCACCGGGCCCGAATCCTGCCCCTTCGCGCTCTCGTCGCGATCGACAAACTCGATCACGGCCATCGGCGCGTTGTCGCCGTAACGGAAGCCAGCCTTGATGATGCGGGTGTAGCCGCCCTGGCGATCCTTGTACCGGGTCGCGAGCACGTCGAAGAGCTTCTTGACCATCGCCTGATCGCGCAGCTCGCCGATCGCCTGACGGCGCAGAGCGAGGCCGCCGCGCTTGCCGAGCGTCACCAGCTTCTCGACGATCGGACGCAGTTCCTTCGCCTTCGGCAGCGTCGTGACGATCTGCTCGTGCTTGATGAGGGCCGCCGCCATGTTAGCGAACATCGCCCGGCGATGCTCTGCCGTGCGGTTGAGCTTACGATGGACCTTGCCGTGACGCATAGTTCTGTTCCTTCAAGTTCTCAGCGTCGCGACGGCCTGTCGGACATGCTGCTCAGGTGGGCTGCCTGCGTTCGCCCGGATGAATGGCCGGAGACGATCCGGCCATAGCGAAGTGTGATCAATAATGATCTTCGAAGCGCTTGGCCAGCTCGTCGATGTTCTCCGGCGGCCATCCGGGCACTTCCATGCCGAGGTGCAGGCCCATCTGGGCGAGCACTTCCTTGATTTCGTTCAGCGACTTGCGGCCGAAGTTCGGGGTACGGAGCATTTCCGCTTCCGACTTCTGCACCAGGTCGCCGATATAGACGATGTTGTCGTTCTTCAAGCAGTTTGCCGAACGCACCGACAGCTCGAGCTCGTCCACCTTCTTGAGGAAGGCCGGGTTGAAGGCGAGGTCCGGAATGACCTCCTGTGCGACTTCCTTGCGCGGCTCTTCGAAGTTGACGAACACGTTGAGCTGGTCCTGCAGAATACGCGCGGCATAAGCCAGCGCATCCTCAGGCGTCACAGCGCCGTTGGTTTCAACCGTCAGCGTCAGCTTGTCGTAGTCGAGGATCTGGCCTTCACGGGTGTTCTCGACCTTGTAGGACACCTTCTTGACCGGGGAGAACAGGCTGTCGACCGGGATCAGGCCGATCGGCGCATCCTCGGGCCGATTGCGCTCGGCGGCGACATAGCCCTTGCCGGTGTTGACCGTGAACTCCATGCGAATCTCAGCGCCCTCGTCGAGGGTGCAGAGCTGCAGCTCGGGGTTCAGCACGGTGACGTCGCCGACGGTCTGGATGTCGCCTGCGGTGACGACGCCCGGCCCCTGCTTCTTCACGACCATGCGCTTCGGGCCTTCGCCCTGCATCTTGATCGAGATGTCCTTGATGTTCAGCACGATGTCGGTCACGTCCTCACGAACGCCCGCGATCGACGAGAATTCGTGCAGCACGCCGTCAATGTGCACCGACTGCACCGCCGCGCCCTGCAGCGACGAAAGCAGGATGCGACGCAGCGCGTTGCCGAGCGTCTGGCCGAAGCCACGCTCGAGCGGCTCTGCAACCATGGTTGCAACACGCGTCGGGTCGGAGCCCGGCGTGACGTGCAGCTTGTTCGGACGGATCAGCTCTTGCCAGTTCTTCTGGATCGTCACTCTAATCACCCATCACGTTGGAGACTGCGGACCAGCCCGCTCAACACACGTGGAAACGCGGGCCAATCGGCCCGCGCAGAAACATCAAACGCGACGACGCTTACGCGGACGGCAGCCGTTGTGCGGGATCGGCGTCACGTCGCGGATCGAAGTCACCGTGAAGCCGGCAGCCTGCAGCGCGCGCAGCGCCGACTCGCGGCCCGAACCAGGACCTGCAACCTCGACCTCGAGCGTGCGCATGCCGTGCTCCTGCGCCTTCTTCGACACGTCCTCTGCGGCCACCTGCGCCGCATACGGTGTCGACTTACGCGAGCCCTTGAAACCCATCGTCCCCGCCGACGACCAGGCAATCGTGTTGCCCTGCGCGTCGGTGATGGTGATGGTCGTGTTGTTGAACGACGAATTCACATGCGCCACGCCGGATGCAATGTTCTTGCGCTCACGGCGACGAACGCGCGCAACAGCCTCTTTAGCCATGTTCAGGTCCCTGTACGGCGACGCGCCGACAACCGGCGCGCGCTGAAATCAAAATGAGTCCGATTACTTCTTCTTGCCAGCAATCGCCTTCGCCGGCCCCTTGCGCGTGCGCGCATTGGTGTGCGTGCGTTGACCGCGCACCGGCAGGCCGCGACGATGGCGCAGGCCGCGGTAGCAGCCGAGGTCCATCAGGCGCTTGATGTTGATGCCGACGTCGCGACGCAGGTCACCTTCGACCAGATAATCGCGGTCGATCACTTCGCGAATCTGCAACACTTCCTGGTCGGTCAGTTGCGAGACGCGACGGTCGGCGGGGATGTTCACCTTCTCGATGATCTCGGCGGCGTTCTTCTGGCCGATACCATGAATGTACTGCAGCGCGATCAGCACGCGCTTGTTGGTCGGGATGTTCACACCGGCAATACGAGCCACTGCCTATTCTCCTGTTGCCGGAATTGCTTATGCCCGGCTGTTCGTCTGAGGTTTCAGTGCAGCTCGTGTCCACAAACGCGAACACGACGCCCTTCCCCTCGGTTCCTTCGGGGCCCGGCATCGTCTGAAACAATCCGACTGGATGCCCGGGTTATTAATGGATTCAACGTCGTTTAGTCAACTGATTCCGGCCTTTAGCTCGCCGCTTCGTGACCTTTTTAGCGACTTTTTGGGCGGCCCGCTTAGATGCCGCAGCCTTGCGGCCCACCACCCGCTTCCCGGCCTTGGAGGGTGCTTTCCGCCCCTTCTTGGCCGTCTTCTTTGCCCTTCTTGCCAGGGAACTAGCCTTAACGGCTGATTTCTTGGCCACTTTGGCCTTTTTCGCCTTAGTCTTAACCGCCTTCTTGGCCTTGGCCCGCTTACTAGTCTCGCTGGCCCTAACCCGCTTACCTGCCTTGGCGACTATCCCGACCTTCTTCGGAGCCGCCTTGGCCTTGGCCCGGGACGTCGGTTTCGCCTTCGGCCCCGGAACCTCGAGAATACGCGAAATCTGCGCCGTCACCTCGTCGATCGAGGCCATCCCGTCCACGGTCGCCAGCGCCCGCTTGTCTCCGTAATAGTGGACCAGCGGCTCGGTCTGGGCCCGATAAGCATCAAGACGCTTGGCCAGCGCCTCCGCGTTGTCGTCGGCGCGCACTGCCTCGCCTCGAGCCTGCATTTCGGAGATCCGGTTCTCCACACGCTGCAGGAGCACCGCCTCGTTCACCTTCAGCTCGATCACCGAATCGAGCTTCAGGCCCTTCTCCTTCAGCAGCCGGTCGAGCGCCTCCGCCTGCGGCACCGTTCGCGGGAAGCCATCGAGGATGAACCCCTTCCTGGCGTCGTCCTGCTCGATGCGATCGGCGATGATGCCGATGACGATGTCATCGCTGACGAGCCCGCCGCTCGCCATGATGTCCTTGGCCTTCAATCCGATCGGCGTACCCGCAGCCACCGCCGCGCGAAGCATGTCGCCGGTCGAAAGCTGAACGATGCCGTACTTCTGGACGAGACGCTGTGCCTGGGTTCCCTTGCCTGCCCCCGGTGGCCCGAGAAGGATCAGCCTCATCTGCGACGGCCTTTCAGTTTCGAACGCTTGATCAGACCTTCATACTGGTGCGCGAGCAGATAGCCCTGCACCTGCGCCACCGTATCCATCGTCACGCTGACGACGATCAGCAGCGACGTGCCGCCAAAGTAGAACGGCACCGACGCATACGAAATCAGAATCTCCGGAATCAGACAGACGATCGACAGATAGGCCGCGCCGAGCACCGTGATGCGCGACAGCACGTAATCGATGTATTCCGCCGTCCGCTCGCCGGGGCGAATGCCCGGAATGAAGCCGCCATGCTTCTTCAGGTTGTCGGCGGTCTCGGTCGGGTTGAACACAATCGCCGTATAGAAGAACGCGAAGAAGATGATCAGCGAGATATAGAGCACCAGGAACAGCGGCCGGCCATGGCCGAGCTGAGTCACCAGCCATTGGAACCACTCCGGTCCCTTGCCCGCATTAAAGCTCGCGATCGTTGTCGGCAGCAGCAGCAGCGACGAGGCAAAGATCGGCGGAATCACGCCCGACGTGTTGAGCTTGAGCGGCAGATGCGAGGACTGGCCTTCGAACATCTTATTGCCGACCTGGCGCTTGGGATACTGGATCAGCAGGCGGCGTTGCGCGCGCTCCATGAAGACGATGAAGGCGATGACCGCAACCGCCATCAGGATGACCAGCAGGATCAGACCGGTCGACAGCGCACCTTGGCGGCCGAGTTCGAGAGTTCCGGCGATCGCCGACGGCAGCTCGGCGACGATGCCGGCCATGATGATCAGCGAAATGCCGTTACCAATACCGCGCGCGGTGATCTGCTCGCCGAGCCACATCAGGAACATGGTGCCGCCGGTCAGCGTAATCACCGTGGAGATGCGGAAGAACAAGCCCGGATCGGCAACGACGTTACCGGCTCCCTCCAATCCTATGGCGATGCCGTAAGCCTGGAAAACGGCGAGAACGACCGTGAGATAGCGGGTGTACTGGTTCAGCGTCTTGCGCCCAGCCTCGCCTTCCTTCTTCAGCGCTTCGAGCTGCGGCGAGACCGTGGTCAGGAGCTGGATGATAATCGATGCCGAGATATACGGCATGATGTTCAAGGCAAAGATCGCCATGCGGTTGATGCCACCGCCGGCGAACATGTTGAACATGCCGAGAATGCCGCCCGCCTGTGAGCGGAACACCTGATCCCAGACGTTGGGATCGATCCCCGGCAACGGAATATAAGTGCCGAGGCGATAAACCAGCAACGCGCCGAGCGTAAACCAGATTCGCTTCTTGAGCTCTTCCGCCTTGGCGAACGAAGAGAAGTTGATATTTGCCGCTAGTTGTTCCGCTGCCGAAACCATCGTCGGACTTCTCCCGCGCCCCCTAAAAACCGCCCCATGGGTGGCGGCCCGCCACCGACACGATCACAATATGATACGCGTCCGCCGGAAAATCCACGTCCGGCAACTCAGCCGGACGAGCCACCCAGGCGCGATGACAGCAAAGTGACCTAAGCCGCCTCGCCATCCTTCTTCTTCGGAGCTGCGAGAATCTTCACAGAACCGCCAGCCTTCTCGACCGCTTCGATCGCCGACTTCGATGCGCCGTGCACCTCCAACGCGACCTTCGCCTTGATCTCGCCACGGCCGAGCAGCCGGACGCCGTCACGCGAGCGGCGAAGGACGCCGGACTGCACCAGCGCCTCGGCGTTGATCACGCCCTTGGCGTCGAGCTTGCCGGCGTCGATCGCGCCCTGCACGCGGTCCAGATTGATCTCCACCAGATCCAGCGCGAAGATATTGTTGAAGCCGCGCTTGGGCAGACGACGATGCAACGGCATCTGGCCGCCCTCGAAGCCCTTGATGCGCACACCTGAACGCGCGGTCTGACCCTTGCCGCCACGGCCGGAGGTCTTGCCCTTGCCGGAGCCGATGCCCCGTCCGACGCGCATGCGCTTCTTGCGCGAGCCGGGATTGTCGGCGAGATCGGTGAGTTTCATAGCCTTATCCTCAAAGCTTCATTCTGCGTCCGGTGGCCTCCCCTCCGAAGCAGGATCGGGAGACGCCCGGCTTCGCTGCCGGTGAGAAAACCTTACTTCCCGTCCACAACGCGGACGAGGTGCTTGACCTTATCGATCATGCCGCGAACCTCAGGCGTATCCTGCAGTTCGGAAACACGGCCGATCTTATTGAGCTTCAGACCGATCAGCGTCTCGCGCTGCGAGTGATGGCGGCGGATCGCGCTGCTGGTCTGCTCGACCTTGATGGTTTTGCTGGCCTTGGCCATTGCTCTACTCCCGACAGCGCCGCTCAGTCGGCGGACGCTTCAGCATCGCCACCAACACGGCGCGACTGCAACGTGGATACCTTGATGTTACGGCGCGCGGCGACCGAGCGCGGCGAGTCCTGATGCTTCAGCGCATCGAACGTCGCACGGACCATGTTGTACGGGTTCGACGAGCCGAGCGACTTCGCCACCACGTCCTGCATGCCAAGGGTCTCGAACACGGCGCGCATCGGACCGCCGGCGATGATGCCGGTGCCTGGAGGCGCCGCGCGCAGGAACACCTTGCCCGCGCCATGACGGCCAGCGACGTCGTGATGCAGCGTGCGCCCTTCGCGCAGCGGCACGCGCGTCAGATTGCGCTTGGCCGAATCCGTCGCCTTGCGGATCGCTTCCGGAACCTCACGCGCCTTGCCGTGACCGAAGCCGACGCGGCCCTTCTGGTCACCGACAACGACGAGCGCTGCGAAGCCGAAACGACGTCCGCCCTTCACGACCTTGGCGACACGGTTGATGTGGACGAGCTTGTCGACGAACTCGCTGTCGCGCTCCTCCCGCTCCCTATTCCGTTCGCGTCCGCCGCGTTCGCGTTCACCTGCCATGGTGTCAATCCGTTCTGTTCGGAGAGCTCTGCTCTCAATCTATCCTTAGAAGCTCAATCCGCCTTCGCGCGCCGCATCCGCGAGCGCCTTCACGCGCCCATGATACAGATACTGGCCACGGTCGAAGACGACTTCCTTGACGCCACCCTTGATCGCGCGCTCGGCCAGGAGCTTGCCGACGGCGGTCGCCGCCGCGGTATCCGCTCCGGTCTTGCCACCATCGCGCAGCGACTTCTCCATCGACGATGCGGAAGCCAGCGTCACGCCCTTCACGTCGTCGATCACCTGCGCATAGATATGCTTGGACGAGCGGAACACCGACAAACGCGGCCGGCCGTTCGCCGAACGCTTCACCTGAAGCCGCACGCGAGTCTTGCGTCGGGCATTCGTCACTTTCATCTTGGACATGACCCGCTCCGTTACTTCTTCTTGCCTTCCTTGCGGAAGATGAACTCGTTCGCGTATTTGACGCCCTTGCCCTTATAGGGCTCTGGCGGACGGTAACGGCGGATCTCCGCTGCAACCTGTCCCACGCGCTGGATGTCGTTCCCCACGACCAGAATCTCGGTCGGCTTCGGCGTGGTGATCGCGATTCCTTCCGGGATCGGATAATTCACGTCATGGCTGTAGCCGAGCGAGAGCTGCAGGACCTTGCCCTGAACCGCCGCACGATAGCCAACGCCGGTGATCTCGAGCTTCTTCTCGAAGCCCTTGGTCACGCCTTCGACCAGGTTTGCGATCCGGGCGCGCGACGTACCATAAAGCGCACGCGCGCGCTTGGTCTCGAAACGCGGACCGACGGTGATGCTGCCCTTGTCGAGCTTCACTTCGACGTCGTCGTGAACCAGAAACTCAAGCTGGCCCTTCGGCCCCTTCATCTTGACGGTCTGGCCCTCGACATTCGCAGTAACGCCGGAGGGGATGGTGACTGGTTTCTTGCCTACACGGGACATGGCGTTCGCTTTCCTCAGAACACCGTGAAGAGAACTTCACCGCCGACATTCGCCTCGCGGGCGTCGTGATCGGCCATGATTCCCTTCGGGGTCGACAACACCGAAATGCCTAGACCGTTGTTCACGCGCGGCAGGTTCTTCGCCGAAACGTAGACGCGACGGCCGGGCTTCGAAACGCGGTCGATCTCGCGGATCACCGGCTCGCCATCGGCATACTTCAACTCGATCTCGATCTCGCTGCGGCCGCCGGCATGCTCCACCGTGGCGTAGCCGCGGATGTAGCCTTCCGACTTCAGCACCTCGAGGACGTTGGCGCGCATACGCGAGCCAGGCGTCGAGACCTTCGACTTGTTACGCATCTGCGCATTGCGGATGCGGGTGATCAGATCGCTGATTGGATCGTGCGTGCTCATGATCGCCCTCCCCTTACCAGCTGGACTTCACGAGGCCCGGAATCAGGCCCTTCGAACCGAGTTCGCGCAGCGCGATACGGCTGAGCTTGTGCTTGCGATAGACCGAACGCGGACGACCGGTCAGCTCGCAGCGATTGCGGATACGGGTCGGCGACGAATTGCGCGGCATCTCCGCGAGCTTCAACGTCGCGGCAAACCGCTCTTCCATCGGCTTGGTCTTGTCGGCGATGATCGCCTTGAGCCGCGTGCGCTTGGCATGCGCCTGCTTGGCCATCTTCTGCCGCCGGTTGTTCTTTTCGATCGAACTCTTCTTCGCCATAGGTCTCTCCAGAGGTTCCGCGTTTGAGGGCTAGCCAGCCCTCACTGCCGGAACGGGAAATTGAATGCGGTCAGCAGCGCGCGCGCTTGCTCGTCATTGGGCGCCGTGGTGCAAACCGTAATATCCATGCCCCAGGTCTCACCCGACTTGTCGAAGTCGATCTCCGGGAACACGATGTGCTCCTTCAGGCCGAGCGAATAATTGCCGCGGCCGTCGAAGCTCTTCGGGTTGAGGCCGCGGAAGTCGCGAACACGCGGCAGCGCGATGTTCACCAGACGATCGATGAACTCGTACATGCGCGCCTTGCGCAGCGTGACCTTGCAGCCAATCGCCTGGCCTTCGCGCAGCTTGAACGTAGCGATCGCCTTGCGGGAATGCGTGACGACCGGCTTCTGACCGGCGATCAGCGCCAGGTCAGCGGCGGCCAGCTCGACCTTCTTGCGGTCATTGACGGCCTCGCCAATGCCCATGTTCAGCACGACCTTCTCGAGCGTCGGCACCTGCATCGGGTTGGCATAGCCGAACTGCTCGGTCAGCTTGGTGCGGATTTCCTTGTCGAACTGCAGGCGCAGCCGCGGAACATATGCGGTCTCAGCCATCGATCTCGGCTCCCGTACGCTTGGCGATCCGCACCTTGGTGCCATCCGCCTGAATCTTGAAACCGACGCGGGTCGGCTTGCCGTCCTTGCCAACATAAGCGAGGTTCGACAGATGGATCGGCGCCTCCTTCGAGATGATGCCGCCCTCCTGCTGCGCCGTCTGCTTCTGGTGACGCTTGACCATGTTGAGGCCGCGCACGAGCGCGCGGTTCTCGTCCGGGCGCACCTCGAACACCTCGCCGGTGCGACCCTTCTCACGGCCGCTCAGCACGATGACCTTGTCGCCCTTGCGGATCTTCGCAGCCATCACAGCACCTCCGGCGCGAGCGAGATGATCTTCATGTGGTTCTTGGCGCGCAGCTCGCGCGGAACCGGTCCGAAGATACGGGTGCCGACCGGCTCCGACTGATTGTTGATCAGAACGGCCGCGTTGCGGTCGAAACGGATGACCGAACCGTCGGCGCGGCGAATGTCCTTCGCCACACGCACGATGACGGCCTTCATCACGTCGCCCTTCTTCACACGGCCACGCGGAATAGCTTCCTTGACCGACACGACAAACACATCACCGACGCTGGCGTATTTACGCTTCGAGCCGCCCAGCACCTTGATGCACATGACACGGCGCGCGCCGGAATTATCGGCCACGTCGAGGTTGGTCTGCATCTGAATCATTGATGCACCTCGTCCTCTTTCTCTGAGCCTGGAACGCTAATGCGTCCTCAGGCGGTTTTCTTCTTTTCGCCCTGGGTGACAACCCAGCGCTTCAGTTTCGAAATCGGCTTGCTCTCTTGGATCCAAACCACATCGCCCGGCGCGTACTCGTTGTTCTCGTCGTGCGCGTGGTAGTTCTTCGAACGGCGGATCGTCTTCTTGTAGATCGGATGCGTGAAGCGGCGATCAACACGCACCACGACCGTCTTGTTCTGCTTGTCGCTAACGACGACGCCTTGAAGAGTTCGCTTCGGCATCTGAACCCCTTAGCTCTTCTTGCTGTCCGCCTGGCGCTTCTGCCGGGCGATTGTCTTGATACGGGCGATGTCACGGCGAGCCTCGCGCAGGCGCGAGGTGTTCTCGAGCTGCCCGGTAGCGCGCTGGAAGCGGAGGTTGAAACGCTCCTTCTTCAGCTTCAGAATCTCATCGTCCATCTGGTCGGCGGTCATCCGCCGGATGTCTTCGACCTTCAACTCGGCCATTGTCATTACTCCGCGATACGCGCAACGAAGCGCGTCTTGATCGGAAGCTTGGCAGCAGCCAGGTCGAGCGCTTCGCGCGCGGTCTGGTTGGTGACGCCATCGATCTCGAACAGGATGCGGCCCGGCTTGACGCGAGCGACCCACAGCTCCGGCGAGCCCTTGCCGGAGCCCATGCGCACTTCGGCGGGCTTCTTCGACACGGGAACGTCCGGGAACACGCGGATCCAGACGCGGCCGGCACGCTTCATGTGACGGGTCAGCGCGCGGCGGGCGGCTTCGATCTGGCGCGCGGTGACGCGCTCCGGCTCCATCGCCTTCAGGCCGAACTGGCCGAAAGCGAGCGTCGCGCCCGAGGAGGCGACGCCATGAATCCGGCCCTTATGGGCTTTGCGGAATTTGGTGCGCTTTGGTTGCAGCATGGTTCTACGCTTTCAATCCTAATCTCGATCAGGCCGCGTCACGGCGCGAACGGCCACCGCCACCCTCGCCTTCCGCCATGCGCTTGTCCTGCGCCATCGGATCATGCTCGAGGATCTCGCCCTTGAAGATCCAGACCTTGACGCCGCAGGTGCCGAACGTCGTGAACGCAGTGGCGACACCGTAGTCGACGTCGGCGCGCAGCGTGTGCAGCGGCACGCGACCTTCGCGATACCACTCCATACGCGCGATTTCCGCGCCGCCCAGGCGACCCGAGCAGTTGATACGAATGCCTTCGGCGCCGAGACGCATCGCCGACTGCACCGCCCGCTTCATCGCGCGGCGGAACGCAACGCGGCGCTCCAGCTGCTGCGCGATCGACTCGGCCACCAGCGTCGCGTCGAGCTCCGGCTTGCGGATCTCGACGATGTTGATGACGACGTCCGACGAGGTGATGTCGGCGACGCGCTTGCGCAGCTTGTCGATATCCGCGCCCTTCTTGCCGATCACAACGCCCGGACGCGCCGAGTGGATCGTCACACGGCACTTCTTGTGCGGACGCTCGATCACGATGCGGGCGACAGCCGCCTGCTTCAGCTCCTTCATCAAGATCTTGCGGATCTCGACATCCTCATGCAGCAGCTTGCCGTACTCGCTCTTGCCCGCGAACCAACGCGAATCCCACGTCCGGTTAATGCCAAGGCGCAAGCCGATCGGATTGATCTTCTGACCCATCGTTCTCTCCCGCGCTCTGTTAAGCGCTCGCCTCGACCTGACGAACGACGATCGTCAGGTTCGAGAAAGGCTTCAAAATTCCACCAGCGCGACCACGGCCGCGGGCATGGAAACGCTTCATCACGATCGCCTTGCCGACATACGCCTCGGCGACAACCAGATCGTCCACGTCGAGATCATGGTTGTTCTCGGCGTTGGCAATTGCCGACTCGAGGCACTTCTTTACGTCAACTGCGATCCGCTTGCGCGAAAATTGCAGGTCGGCGAGCGCAGACGCCACCTTCTTGCCGCGGATCAAACCCGCGACGAGATTCAGCTTCTGCGGGCTGATGCGCAGCATTCTCGCAATGGCCTTGGCCTCGTTATCGGCCAGCGCGCGCGCTCGTTTCTCTTTGCTCATGCCTTCAATCCTCAAGCCTGCCCTGTCGTCTCAGGCTTACAAAATTCAAGCCTTCTTGGCTTTCTTGTCGCCGGAGTGGCCGTGGAAGGTCCGCGTCGGCGAGAACTCGCCGAACTTGTGACCGACCATTTCCTCGCTCACGGCGACCGGAACATGCTTCTGGCCGTTGTAGACACCGAAAGTCAGACCGACGAACTGCGGCAGGATCGTCGAGCGGCGGCTCCAGATCTTGATCACATCGTGGCGGCCCGACGCACGCGCGGCGTCAGCCTTCTTCAAAATCGAGGCCTCGACAAAGGGGCCCTTCCACACCGAACGAACCATGGGGTGCGATCCTTACTTCTTCTTCCGAGCGTGGCGATTGGCGATGATGAACCGGGTCGTCGACTTGTTCTTACGAGTCTTCTTACCCTTGGTCGGGAAGCCCCACGGCGTAACCGGATGACGGCCACCGGAGGTGCGACCTTCACCACCACCATGCGGGTGATCGATCGGGTTCATCGCGACACCGCGGTTATGCGGCTTCTTGCCGAGCCAGCGATTACGACCGGCCTTGCCGATCGAGATGTTCATGTGATCCGGGTTCGACACTGCACCGATCGTACCCGTGCAGCGGCCGTGAACCAGGCGCTGCTCGCCGGAGTTCAAGCGAACGATGACGTACTCCTGGTCGCGGCCGACGATCTGCGCGTAGGTCCCGGCCGAACGAGCCAGCTGACCACCCTTGCCGATCTTCAGCTCGACATTGTGAACGATCGTACCGACCGGCATGTTGCCGAGCGGCATCGCGTTGCCGGGCTTCACGTCGACGTAGTTGCCGGCGATCACGGTGTCGCCCACGGCCAGGCGCTGCGGAGCCAGAATGTAGGCCTGCTCGCCGTCCTTGTACTTGATCAGCGCAATGAACGACGTGCGGTTCGGATCATATTCGATCCGCTCGACGGTCGCCGGCACATCCAGCTTCGTCCGCTTGAAGTCGATCATGCGATACGACTGCTTGTGGCCGCCGCCGCGGAAGCGCACGGTGATACGACCGGTCGCGTTGCGGCCACCCGACTGGGTCTTGCCCTGGGTCAGCGCCTTAACCGGCTTGCCCTTGTAGAGGCTCGACCGATCGACCAGCACCAACTGGCGGGTGCCCGGCGTCTTCGGATTGTAGGTTCTCAATGCCATCTGACTTACCCGCCCTTACAGCCCGGTCGTCACGTCGATCCGATGACCCTCTTCCAGGGTCACGATCGCGCGCTTCGAATCTTGCTGCATGCCGAAGCGGCCACGGAAGACTTTCATCTTGCCCGGACGGTTCAGCGTGTTCACGCTCTTCACCTTGACGTCGAAGAGCTTCTCGACCGCTTCCTTGATCTGCGGCTTGGTCGCCGTGCGCGCCACCTTGAACACAACTTTGTTGTGCTCGGAAGCGACGGTCGCCTTCTCGGTGATCACCGGCGCGACGATGATATCGTAGTAACGCGGATCAATGCTCATTTGAAACGCGCCTCCAACGCTTCGACGGCAGCCTTGGTCAGCACCAGCTTCTGACGGCGGACAATGTCGTACACATTGATGCCCTGCACCGGCAGCACATCGACGTTCGGGATGTTGCGCGCGGCGTTGGCGAAGCCGGTGTCGACCTGCGCACCATCGATGATCAGCGCGCTGGTCAGGCCAAGACCCGAGAACTGCGCGGCGAGAGCCTTGGTCTTCGCGTCCTTAATCTGGGCGCTGTCGAGCACGATCAGGCCGCCGTCCTTGGCACGCGCCGATAGCGCATGCTTCAGCGCCAACGCACGGACCTTCTTCGGCAGGTCGAACGCATGGCTGCGCACGACCGGGCCGAAGGCGCGACCACCGCCACGGAACTGCGGCACACGGGCCGAACCGTGACGAGCACCGCCGGTGCCCTTCTGCTTGTACATCTTCTTGCCGGTGCGCCAGATCTCCGCACGACCCTTGGCCTTGTGCGTGCCGCGCTGACGCTTGGCGAGCTGCCAGGCGACGCAGCGCTGAATGATGTCGACCCGCGGCTCCAGGCCGAAAATCGCATCCGGCAGCTGCACCGAACCGGACTCTTTACCTTCGAGGGTTGTGACCTTCAGTTCCATGTCACGCACCTTCCTTCTCGGCCGGCGCCTCGGCAGCCGCAGCTTCGCCACCGGCGACGCGGAACTTGCCCGGCTTCGGCGCATCCTTCGGAAGCGGCTTCTTCACCGCATCGCGCACCATGATCCAGCCGCCCTTGGAGCCCGGAACTGCGCCCTCGACGAGCAGCAGACCGCGCTCCACATCCGTCTGCACGACGCGCAGGTTCAGCGTGGTGATGCGATCGACGCCCATGTGACCGGGCATCTTCTTGTTCTTGAACGTCTTGCCGGGGTCCTGACGACCACCGGTCGAACCGATCGAACGGTGCGAGACCGAGACGCCGTGCGTCGCACGCAGACCGCCGAAGTTCCAGCGCTTCATGCCGCCAGCAAAGCCCTTACCGATCGAGGTGCCAGTCACATCGACGAACTGCCCCGCCACAAAGTGGTCGGCGGTGATCTCGGCACCGACCGGGATCAGCGCATCCTCGGTCACGCGGAATTCAGCGACCTTGCGCTTGGGCTCGACCTTGGCGATGGCGAACTGACCGCGCTCCGCCTTCGGCATATAGACCGTGCGACGCGAGCCCGAACCGAGCTGCAGCGCGACATAGCCATTCTTGTCCTTGGTGCGGTGGCCCAAGACCTGGCAATTGCTCAACTTCAACACAGTCACGGGGATATGCTCGCCGGCATCCGTAAACACCCGCGTCATCCCGACCTTCTGTGCGATCACACCGGAACGCATCTTCGTGCTTCCTTGTTCCCGTCCTTACGGACTTTAATCCTTAAAGCTTGATCTCGACGTCGACACCTGCCGCGAGATCGAGCTTCATCAAAGCATCGACGGTCTGCGGCGTCGGATCGACGATGTCGAGAAGACGCTTGTGCGTGCGCATCTCGAACTGTTCGCGGCTCTTCTTGTCGACGTGCGGCGAACGGTTGACGGTGAACTTCTCGATGCGGGTCGGCAGCGGGATAGGTCCACGCACCTGCGCACCGGTCCGCTTCGCCGTGTTCACGATCTCGCGCGTCGACGTATCGAGAATCCGATGGTCGAACGCTTTGAGACGGATGCGAATATTTTGGCCGTTCATCTTGTTTCTCTCTCACCGTCACCACCCGCGGGGCGGATGATCCAGCAATCCATATCTCTTAAGTTAAACCCAAGCCTTGTGGACCAAGCCCTGCGGCGTACTGGACGCCCCGCTCGCGCGGGGCGTGACAGCAACGATGGTGAAAGTTACTCGATGATGCTGGCGACGACGCCGGCGCCGACGGTGCGGCCGCCTTCGCGGATGGCGAAACGCAGCTTCTCTTCCATCGCGATCGGCACGATCAGGTGCACTTCCATCGCAATGTTGTCGCCCGGCATCACCATCTCGGTACCCTGCGGCAGGTGCACGACACCGGTCACGTCCGTCGTACGGAAGTAGAACTGCGGACGGTAGTTGGTGAAGAATGGCGTGTGGCGGCCACCCTCTTCCTTGGTGAGGATGTAGGCCTCGGCCTTGAACTTCGTGTGCGGCTTGACCGAACCCGGCTTGCACAGCACCTGGCCGCGCTCGACGTCCTCGCGCTTGGTGCCGCGCAGCAGCGCGCCGATGTTGTCGCCAGCCTGACCCTGATCGAGCAGCTTGCGGAACATTTCAACGCCGGTGACCGTGGTCTTCTGGGTCGCCTTCAGACCGACGATCTCGATTTCCTCGCCAACCTTGATGATACCGCGCTCGACACGGCCGGTCACAACGGTACCGCGACCCGAGATCGAGAACACGTCTTCAACCGGCATCAGGAACGGCTGATCGACCGGACGCTCCGGCTGCGGAATGTAGGAGTCCACATTCTTCATCAGCTCGAGGATAGCGTCGTGACCGAGCTTCGGATCCTTGTTCTCAAGAGCGGCGAGCGCCGAACCCTTGATGATCGGAATGTCGTCGCCCGGGAAGTTGTACTTCGACAGCAGCTCACGAACTTCCATCTCGACGAGCTCGAGCAGCTCCGGATCGTCGACCATGTCGCACTTGTTCAGGAACACGACGATCGCCGGCACGCCGACCTGGCGGGCGAGCAGGATGTGCTCGCGGGTCTGCGGCATCGGGCCGTCAGCAGCCGACACGACGAGAATCGCGCCGTCCATCTGCGCGGCGCCGGTGATCATGTTCTTCACATAGTCGGCGTGGCCTGGGCAGTCGACGTGAGCGTAGTGGCGGTTCTGGGTCTCATACTCGACGTGAGCGGTCGAGATGGTGATGCCGCGCGCCTTCTCTTCCGGCGCCTTGTCGATCTGGTCGTACGCCGTGAACGTCGCGCCGCCGGTCTCTGCAAGAACCTTGGTGATCGCCGCGGTCAGCGACGTCTTACCATGGTCGACGTGACCGATGGTGCCGATGTTGCAGTGGGGTTTCGTACGTTCAAACTTCTCTTTGGCCATGACACTCTCCGTTCAGGCTTCGACTTACCGTCAAAGACAATTAGGCAAACTTCTTCTGGACTTCTGCCGACACGTTGGCCGGCGCTTCAGCGTAGTGGTCGAACTGCATCGTGAAGGTCGCGCGCCCCTGGCTCATCGAGCGCAGGTTGTTCACGTAACCGAACATGTTCATGAGCGGCACCATCGCGTTGATGACGTTGGCATTACCGCGCATGTCCTGGCCCTGGATCTGACCACGACGCGAGTTCAGATCGCCGATGACCGAGCCGGTATAGTCCTCCGGGGTCACCACCTCGACCTTCATGATCGGCTCGAGCAGCACCGACTTACCCATCTGCAGCGCTTCGCGGAAGCATGCGCGCGTTGCAATTTCGAAGGCCAGCGCCGACGAGTCGACGTCATGGAACTTGCCGTCGATGAGCTGGACCTTGACGTCCACCACCGGGAAGCCGGCGACCACGCCCGCACCCAGCACGCTCTCCAGGCCCTTCTCGACGCCCGGGATGTATTCCTTCGGAACCGCACCGCCGACGATCTTCGATTCGAACTCGTAGCCCTTGCCGGGCTCGCTCGGCTCGACGATCAGCGTCACCGCTGCGAACTGACCGGTACCGCCGGTCTGCTTCTTGTGGGTGTAGCTGTGCTCGACGCGCTTGGTGACACGCTCGCGGAACGCCACCTGCGGCGCACCGATGTTCGCGTCAACCTTGTAGGTGCGCTTGAGAATATCGACCTTGATGTCGAGATGGAGTTCGCCCATTCCCTTCAGGATGGTCTGGCCGGACTCCTGATCGGTCGACACGCGGAACGACGGATCCTCGGCAGCGAGCTTCGCCAGCGCAACGCCCAGCTTCTCTTGGTCGGCCTTGGACTTCGGCTCGATCGCGATCTCGATGACCGGATCCGGGAATTCCATCTTTTCGAGGATCACCGGATGATCCGGATCGCAGAGCGTATCGCCGGTGCGGGCTTCCTTGAGGCCAGCCAGCGCAACGATGTCGCCGGCATAGGCCTCCTTGATGTCCTCGCGGTTGTTCGCATGCATCAACAGCATGCGGCCGATACGCTCTTTCTTCTCGCGGGTGGAGTTCACCACGCCGGTCCCGCTCTGCAGGATACCCGAATAGATGCGGCAGAACGTGATCGTGCCGACGAACGGGTCGTCCATGATCTTGAACGCGAGCAGCGACAGCGGCTCTTTGTCGTCAGCCTTGCGGACGACCTCGTTACCCTTCGGATCGACGCCCTTGATGGCTGGAACGTCGAGCGGCGACGGCAGATAGTCCACGACCGCGTCGAGCAGCGGCTGCACGCCCTTGTTCTTGAAGGCCGAGCCGCACAGCACCGGGTAGAACGCCCCCGAGAGCACGGCCTTACGGATCAGGCCCTTCAGCGTCGCCTCATCCGGCTCCTTGCCTTCGAGGTACGCGGTCATGGCGTCGTCGTCGAGTTCGACGGCGGCCTCGACCATCTTCTCGCGGTATTCCTTCGCCTTGTCGGCGAGATCGGCCGGAATATCCGCATCGTTGTACTTCGCACCGAGCGACTCGTCTTCCCAGATGACCGCCTTCATGCGGACCAGGTCGATGATGCCCTTGAAGTTGCTCTCGGCACCGATTGGAAGCTGGATCGCAACCGGCTTTGCGCCGAGGCGATCGACGATGTCGTCGAGACACTTGAAGAAGTCGGCACCCGTCTTGTCCATCTTGTTGGCGAAGACGATGCGCGGAACCTTGTACTTGTCACCCTGGCGCCAGACGGTTTCCGTCTGCGGCTCGACACCCTGGTTGGAGTCGAGCACGCACACCGCACCGTCAAGCACACGCAGAGAACGCTCCACCTCGATGGTGAAGTCCACGTGGCCTGGAGTGTCGATGATGTTCAGACGCTTGCCATTCCAGAACGCAGTCGTCGCAGCGGACGTGATCGTGATGCCACGCTCCTGCTCCTGCTCCATCCAGTCCATCGTCGCGGCACCTTCGTGCACTTCGCCGATCTTGTGGCTCTTGCCGGTGTAAAACAGGATGCGCTCGGTCGTCGTCGTCTTGCCGGCGTCGATATGCGCCATGATACCGAAGTTACGGTAGTTCTCGATGGCATGTTGGCGAGGCATGGGGGTTGTCCTTCGTGTCCGTTCCGTTCGCCGTTACCAGCGATAATGCGAGAAGGCGCGGTTGGCTTCCGCCATCTTGTGCACGTCTTCACGCTTCTTGACGGCGTTCCCCCGGTTGTTCGACGCATCGAGCAACTCCGCCGACAGGCGCTCGGTCATGGTCTTCTCGTTACGATCGCGCGCGGCCGCAATGATCCAGCGGATGCCCAGCGCCTGACGGCGGCTCGAACGCACCTCGACCGGAACCTGGTAGGTCGCACCACCGACGCGGCGGGAGCGTACTTCGATCGACGGCATGACATTGTCGAGCGCCTGCTCGAACACGCCGAGCGGGCTCTGCTTGGTCTTGCCCTCGATGATGCTGAACGCACCGTAGACGATGCTCTCGGCGACCGACTTCTTGCCGTGATGCATCACGGAGTTCATGAACTTGGTAACGACGATGTTCCCGAACTTCGGATCGGGAAGGACTTCGCGCTTCTCGGCAGCATGACGACGCGACATAGCTCTCTAACTCCCCGATTACTTCGGACGCTTCGCGCCGTACTTCGAACGGCGCTGCTTGCGGTTCTTGACACCCTGGGTATCAAGCACGCCGCGGAGGATGTGATAGCGAACACCCGGAAGGTCCTTCACGCGGCCGCCGCGGATCATCACCACCGAGTGCTCCTGAAGGTTATGCCCCTCACCCGGGATGTAACCGATCACCTCGAAGCCGGTGGTCAGACGCACCTTCGCGACCTTACGAAGCGCCGAGTTCGGCTTCTTCGGTGTGGTCGTGTAGACGCGGGTGCAGACACCGCGCTTTTGCGGCGACTGCTTCAGCGCCGGCACCTTCTTGCGCGACTTCTGAACGACGCGCGGATTTGCGATCAGCTGGTTGATCGTCGGCATTGCTCGCCTTCATCCCTCATTCGCG
Source organism: Afipia sp. P52-10 (assembly GCF_000516555.1). NCBI lineage: Bacteria > Pseudomonadati > Pseudomonadota > Alphaproteobacteria > Hyphomicrobiales > Nitrobacteraceae > Afipia > Afipia sp. P52-10. Next base: position 1,050,769 of record NZ_AZSJ01000007.1, read on the forward strand.
CGAAGCTCACCCGCGAGCCTCGCAAAAAACTCAACAGGACCGGAAACCCGACCTGCAACGTGGCGCGCAAAACGAAACAACGCCAACCACTCGTCACCGAGCGGGAAGCGTTTGATCGCCACAGAGGACCTCAGAAGGCGAGAAGCCGACCGAGATCTTGCATTCGAAATCGACCCCGTGAGGAGGCCGACAATCGTCTTGGCATTGCCTGGCTTTGATCGACAGCGTTTGAGCGACTTTGGTCGAGGTTGGTGCCCGCTTCGCCGCCGAGACATCTCTCAAGCGAAAAAGGGGTGGTCCGTTCCGACGCCGCGTAGCTCACCGCCTGTCGTAAAGTGCGCGGGTTGTATCCAGCGCTTCAACGCAAGTCAAGGCATAAAACCAGCGTCAAACAAGCACTTCTATCGCCTCCCGAATCCACCGCGGCAGGTCCGGGGAAAATCGATTCTTCGGCTCATGCGGCCGCGCTGACGACAGCGCCGCCGGCCAGCAGCCATCGCGCGTGATCACGAATGTCGACCGGCCAAGCCTCGGTAAGGCCGAAGAATCGCTCGCGATTGCCGGCAAACAACGCCCGCGTCGCCTCCTCGAAATCGCTCAGATTGCCCGCCATCGCATGGATGAAGCGATATGTCGCCTCTTGCAGCCCCCTTTGCAAATCTTTGGATTCGCTCAATTTTCTTTCTTTGTCGATCAGCTTTCGGATTGCCACGGATGCTCCGCCCGGCTGGGTGCCGAGCCATTCCCAATGCCGCGGCAGAAGGGTGACCTCACGTCCGATCACGCCCAGTTTGGGACGGCCTGCCCGTCGGGCGCCTCCCTCGCCGTCCCCCGTATCGGCGATCGGAGTCGCTGGCGGAACCGAGAATCGCTCGCCCAACCGTGACAAAACCTCGTCCGCGGTTCCGCGGAAATCGATCTCCACTGGCTGCGAGGTCGCGTTATCGAAGATGAGAATCGTCGTCGAATCGTCCTGGTCGACGAATCGCTTGGTGGCTAACGCCACGTCGCGGATGGAACCTGTGGCCAGGCGGGCCTGCCCCGCGAAAGCCGTGCATGATTGCGGTTCGATGGGTAGCATTGGAAATCTCCTCAAGATGAGAAGATTATACCCGGATGAAATGTAACGTCAATATTATCCGGGTAAATTTATTTATGAGGACTCAGTTCGACTCCTAACTCTTCCTACTTCTCTCTTAGTCGTCGTCATCATCTTCGTCGTCATCATCCGCCTCGGGCTGCGCATGCGGTCGATGGATTTGATCCTCCCAAAGCTTGGCGTACGCGCCCCCTTTGGCCAGCAGTTCGCGGTGTGAGCCGCGCTCGGCCACCCGTCCGCCGCTGATGACGATGATCTCGTCCATATCGACCACCGACGTCAGGCGGTGGGTCGAGAAGATCATGGTGCGCCCTTTCGCCAGCGCGAGCAGTGTCCGATTGATCGCAGCCTCGGTGGTCTGGTCCAGCGCCGACGTTGCCTCGTCCAGCAGCAGAATCGAGGGATCGCGGACGATCGCGCGCGCGATCGCAATGCGCTGCCGCTGCCCGCCCGACAACGTGTCGCCACGCTCGCCGACAACGGTGTCATACCCATCCGGCAGGCTCATGATGAATCGGTGAATCTCCGCCTTGCGCGCAGCCTCCTCGACCTCGTCGTCGGTGGCCCCTTCCTTACCGAGGCGGATGTTCTCGCGCAGCGACATGTTGAACAGCATGTTTTCCTGGAATACGACCGCCATGCTGCTGCGAAGGGAATCGCGCGTCACGCGGCGGATATCGACGCCGTCGATGGTCACCCGCCCCTCGGTCGGCGTGTAAAGACGCAGGATCAGATTGAGCAGGGTACTCTTTCCGGAGCCGCTCGGCCCGACCACCGCAACGCTGTGGCCAACGGGAATCTTCAGCGACAGATTGTCGATCACCGGATGGTCCGCCCCTTCGTAAGCAAAGGAGACGCGGTCGAAAGTGATGTCATGGGTAATGCGCGGCATATCGGGCGCGCCGGGACGGTCGGCTCCGCGCGCGGGCTCGTCCAACAACTCCTGCATGTGCTGGGTGGCGGCTGCCGCCTGGATCGCCACGGGAATGAAATGCATCAGATGGGCGATATTGTAGGAAATCTCCCAGAAGGCGCTTTCGAAGGTAACGAACGTCCCGATCGTGATCTGCCCGGTAGTCGCAAGATACGCGCCGATCGCCAAGACCACGAGATGCAGCAACAGCACCGAGATCGTGACGGTCCGCTCCACCATCGTCGAAAGGAACGTCGCGCGAACCATGCTGAAACGTGCCGCATGATTGCGCAGGGAGAACCAGCCAAGCGCCCGGCGCTGCAGGCCGAAGGCCTTCACGACCGCTTGCGCGCCGACATTCTCCTGCACCACGCCGAGGATCGCCGCCTCATTGACCTTCTGCTCATAATTGGCCTGCACGGCCTTCGGGGTCAGGATGCGCGGTCCGATCAGCGTGATCGGGAAGATCAAGAGCGCCACAGCCGCGAGCTGCCAGTTCAGGTAGATCATCAGGCCGATGCCGGCGATGAGCTCCATGAACGGCAGCAGCGCACCATTGGCGAGATGCTTGATCGAGCCTTCATACGCCGCGATATCGACCGAGAAGCGCGAAAGAACTTCACCCCTTTTGGTCTTGGCGAAGAAGGCCGACGGTAGGTTCTGGACATGCTCGAACAGCCGTGTGCGGACATCGGCAATGAGCCCGGATGATGTTCGCGCGTCCCACAGTTCGTACCAGACGGCGATGATCGAGGTGAAAACCCCGGCAACCGCGAGCACGATCAGGATCGTGTAGAGGACCTGAAGATCCTCCTCATTCAACGCGTCGTCGATGAGGAATTTGAGGCTCAACGGCATGATGACGTTGAACAGCGTTTCGACCAGGAGGCCGAAACCAACGATCGCCAGTCCCTTCTTGTAGTTCTTCAGGAACGGCAACGTGAAACGGTAGAGGGTCGCGAAAGCACCGGCCGCTTCGCGGGCGGTGAAGACGATCAGATCCTCATCGTCCTCATCGTCGTCAATATCCGCCGTCGCCTCGGACACCGGGCCGGTCTCGGCGAGCTTGTCCGGATCGGCATCGCCCGCCGCCGCTACAGGCTTCTCGGGCTGCGCCGGGTCGGCTCCGGCCATAGCTTCGCTATCGGGCGCCGGGCGCTCGTCTGATGGAGATTTCGGCGGCAACGCCATGCAACAGGACTACCGATGGAGGTTGATGGCAGGATGACACGGACTGCCGCGGCGGCTCAATAGCCGCGCCCTGCCCGCATCGATCTGCGGTTAATCATCCTCGGAAGTCTTGTCAAAGAAGGAGTACCGCAGCGAATCCGCGTCGGCATACCAGTGGCCAGGCCCCTTGTTGGCGGCCAGGGTGGCCTCCCACAAAGCATCGGTAATATCGCGGCGATGCATCGACAGGTCGAAGCCATTGCCGAAGAACAGCTCGGACCACTCCCACCAGGTGCCGAGTTTCTTGACCCCGCGCAGAAGATCGTACTTGTCGATCAGCGCCGCCGGCAGATCACTGGTCACCGACCCGAAAACCAGACCGGTTTTGACGACGCGATGGAGTTCTCGGACCGCCTTCGGCGCCTGCTTGTCGGACACATGGCAGAGGCTGGTCTCGAACACGAAGTCGAACTGGCCATCCTTGAACGGCAGATCGGTGATCGAGCCGAGCACGTTGTATTTGCGCAGCGCCTTCGGCGTCTTGGCATGGATCGCGCGGTTGTTTTCGACGCCCCAGGCATCGATGCCGCGCTCCCGCAAGGCGCCGACCAGTTCGCCGCTCGCTGAGCCTGCGATCAGGAGCTTGTAATTTTTTGCCCTGTTCCAGACGAGCTTGATCAAGGTCATCAGGTAGTCGGGATCGGTGAACTGGTTCCAAACCTCGCTGTAGGGCCCGACGCCGCGATAGTTGTCGAAATATACGCGATCGATCTTGTCGGCCATCGGCCGGGCGCCCTTACCCTTCGCATAGCGAAGCTTGATCGTCTCGGTCAGGATCAGGTCCGTTGCGGCATCGGAGGAATCGAACAGGCCGTTGAGGGTCGAATCGAACAGGTAGTCGCCAACGACCACCAGCCCGGCATGGTCCTTCGGCTCAGGCCGATGGTTGGTCAGCACGTCGCGTACCGGAAGGCCGCCGGGAATCGCATTGACCGACGACAGCCAGCGGTGCACCTTGCCTTCCATCAGATGGGCGCGGGCATCGCCGAGCGAAGCCGGCAACGACTTCAACGCCGCATCGATCAATTGATCGTCGCGCAGATTGACATAGGCAAGCGCGTCGGAGCCCGCGATCAGGAAGTTCAGTACGCCATTACGGCCGACATCGTGCCGGGCGCCTTCCACATAGACACAGCAGCCGCCAAACGCTTCCGACATGAACCAGGCGCCGGGAATCCGGTCGCCCCAGAACGGCTCGTCGAACAGCAGCGCCACGCGCAGATAATGCGCGGGCCGATCGAAGTAAGCGACATGCTTGACCATCGACTTGCGCAGCTGCTCGTTGTCCCAGCCGACCGTGGACAGCCAGTTGTGCGGCAGACACATCACCACGAGGTCGAAATCGCGCGTTTCCGGCCCCTTGCCGTTCATCATATTCAGCTGATAGCGGCCGTTCTCGCCCTTTCCGACCTTCAGCACCCGATGATTGAACTGGATGTCGGCGTCGATCTCTTCGCGCAGCCGCTCGATGATCTGCTCATTGCCGTTCTGGATCGAATAGAGGCCGATGTAGCCATCGATATCCATCACGAAGTTCTTCAGCGCGTTGAGACCGTTGGTGTTGTGGCTCTCGGTCGCGATGTCGGAACGCGCCATCACCTTGAGGAAACGCTTCGCGACCGGGTCCTTCACCTCACGGTCCAGCAGTTCCTCGCAGTTGATGAAGGCCCATGGATGCTCGTTATCGTGCGCGCCGACACCTTCGTAGTACTCCTGCGGCGAGATCATCTCGGTGCAGCGCTTGCGGAAGGCCTCGATCGCATCAGCGGTCTTGTTGCCGTACTTGCGACGCATCCCGCGCACGTCGTCCAGCAGTTCGCCGTCGAGCTGCACCTGCTCGGCATCCATCGGAATCGTCTGCAGGCCAAGGTGCTGCACCAATTCGCGCAGCGGGTCCGGTCCGAGCATCGAATAGTCGTAGATTTCCGCAACGCCGGCTTCATACATCGCCGGAGCGGAGTCGAACTTACGCGATACGATCTTGCCGCCGAGACGTTCGGTCGCCTCGAAGATGGTTACCTTACAGAGCGGGCCAAGTTTCTTACGCAGGTACCAGGCGGTCATCAGCCCGCCAGGGCCTCCACCAACAATTGCCAGATCGAGCATTTGCCCCTTCCTCGGACACGGCCGCTCTACGTCACCTGAAACCTTAAAACTTAAGGACCCATAGGGCCCGCACGGTCGCTCTACGGGCCTTATAAGAAAGGCCTTTTTCACCTGAAAGGAAGATGAACAAAGCAAGCTCGGGCAGCAAAAAATAGGCGAAACAGCAAAAAGGCCGGGTCGCCCCGGCCTTTTTCCAACAGGTGTTACGTCTAAAGAACAATCTACTCCGCCGGCGGCAGGGCCACCGGCTCCGGCTGCGGCGCCTCGGTCACAACCGCGGTCTGAGCAGCCTGCTTCTCGCGCTCGTCGAGGATCAGCTTGTCCCGTTTGGCGGCGACTTCGCGAATCCTCGTCATCGAAGCGCCAGTGCCCGCCGGGATCAGCCGGCCGACGATGACGTTCTCCTTCAGGCCCTCGAGCGCATCCGCCTTGCCGTTGACCGCCGCCTCGGTAAGCACGCGTGTCGTCTCCTGGAACGAAGCCGCCGAAATGAACGACTTCGTCTGCAGGCTGGCCTTGGTGATGCCGAGCAGCACCGGAACCGCGGAAGCCGGCTTCTTGCCTTCCTCCTTGGCCCTGATGTTGACGTGGTCGAACTCGATCCGATCCATCTGATCGCCCTGGATCAGATCGGTCTCGCCAGCGTCGGTCACCTCGACCTTCTGCAGCATCTGGCGAACGATCACCTCGATGTGCTTGTCGTTGATGAGCACGCCCTGCAACCGGTACACTTCCTGGATTTCGTTCACCAGGTAAGCGGCCAGTTCCTCGATCCCGCGGATCGCCAGGATGTCGTGCGGCGCCGGGTTGCCTTCGACGATGAAGTCACCCTTTTCGACGATATCACCATCCTGCAGGTGCACGGTCTTGCTCTTCGCGATCAGATACTCGCGCGGCTCCTCGGTCTTGTCGGTCGGCTCGATCGAGATGCGGCGCTTGTTCTTGTAGTCGCGGCCGAAGCGAACCGTGCCGGCGATTTCGGCGATGATCGCCGCATCCTTCGGCTTGCGCGCTTCGAACAGCTCGGCCACGCGCGGCAGACCACCCGTGATGTCGCGGGTCTTGGCGCTTTCGGTGGAGATACGCGCGATCACGTCGCCCGCCTTCACCTTGGCACCCGCGTCTACCGACAGAATGGCATCGACCGCCAGCATGTAGCGGGCATCGCCGCCACGCGCCACCTTCAGAACCTTGCCGTCCTTGCCCTTGATGACGATCGCCGGACGCAGGTCAGCCGCACGGCTTGAGGTCCGCCAGTCGGTCACCACGCGCTTGGCGATACCGGTCGATTCGTCGACCGTCTCGGACATCGACTGTCCTTCGACGAGATCCTCGAACGCAACGGTACCTTCGACCTCGGTGAGCACCGGGCGGGTATACGGGTCCCACTCGGCGATGCGCTGACCGCGCTTGATCGCGTCGCCGTCATCGACGCGCATCCGCGAACCGTACTGGATACGGTGCGTGGCCCGCTCGGTGCCGTCGGCATCGACCACTGCGACGACCATGTTGCGGACCATCGCGACAAGGTCCCCGTCGGAGTTGCGGGCGATCGACTTGTTCTTGATCCGCACCGTGCCGTCGAAGTTGGATTCGACGAACGACTGCTCGTTGATCTGCGCCGCGCCGCCGATGTGGAACGTACGCATCGTCAGCTGCGTGCCCGGCTCGCCGATCGACTGCGCGGCGATGACGCCCACCGCCTCGCCGTGGTTGACCGGAGTACCGCGGGCAAGATCACGCCCGTAGCACTTGCCGCAAACGCCGTTCTCGAGCTCGCAGGTGAGCACCGAGCGGATCTTCACCTCCTGGATGCCAGCCTGGGTGATCGCATCCAGGTGCTGCTCTTCGAGCAACGTTCCCTTCTTGACGATCGTTTTGCCGGATGCTGCATCGCGCAGGTCTTCGGCCGTGGTGCGGCCGAGGATACGCGAGGCCAGCGACGCCACAACGGTACCCGCATCGATAATCGCGCGCATCTTGATGCCGTTCTTGGTGCCGCAGTCATCGGACGTGATGATGCAGTCCTGCGCCACGTCGACCAGACGCCGCGTCAGGTAACCCGAGTTCGCGGTCTTCAACGCCGTATCGGCAAGGCCCTTACGCGCGCCGTGGGTCGAGTTGAAGTACTCGAGCACGGTCAGGCCTTCCTTGAAGTTCGAGATGATCGGCGTCTCGATGATCTCGCCCGACGGCTTTGCCATCAGCCCGCGCATACCGGCGAGCTGACGCATCTGCGCCGGCGAACCACGCGCACCGGAATGCGCCATCATGTAGATCGAATTGACCTGAGCTTCGCCGCCGCGCGGATTCTTCTTAACGGCGGAGATCTCCTTCATCATCTCCTCGGCGATCTTTTCGGTCGCCTTCGACCAGGCGTCGACCACCTTGTTGTACTTCTCGCCCTGAGTGATCAGGCCGTCGTTGTACTGCTGCTCGAATTCCTTGGCGTAGGTCCGGGTCTCGTCGACGATCTTCCACTTCGAGTGCGGGACCACCATGTCGTCCTTACCGAACGAGATGCCGGCCTTGAACGCGTTGTAAAAGCCGAGCGCCATGATGCGATCGCAGAAGATCACGGTGTCCTTCTGGCCGCAGTGGCGATAGACGAGATCGATCAGGCCCGAGATTTCGCGCTTGGTCATCAGCTTGTTGACCGCGTCGAACGACAGCTTCGGAGTCTTCGGCAGAAGCTGGCCGAGCATCACACGGCCCGCCGTGGTGTCGTACCACTTGCGCACCGGCTTGCCGTCCTCGCCCGTTCCTTCCCACCGATACTTGATCTTGGTGTGAAGGTGGATGACCTTCGAATGCAGCGCATGCTCGAGCTCGGCCATGTCGCCGAACGCCTTGCCCTCGCCGCCGAGACCCTCACGCAGCAGCGTGACGTAATAGAGACCGAGCACGATGTCCTGCGACGGCACAATGATCGGCTGACCGTTCGCCGGGTGCAGGATGTTGTTCGTGCTCATCATCAGCACGCGCGCTTCGAGCTGCGCTTCGAGCGACAGCGGAACGTGCACGGCCATCTGGTCGCCGTCGAAGTCCGCGTTGAAGGCGGCGCAGACCAGCGGGTGAAGCTGGATCGCCTTACCCTCGATCAGAACCGGCTCGAACGCCTGAATGCCGAGGCGGTGCAGCGTCGGCGCGCGGTTCAGCAGCACGGGATGCTCGCGAATGACCTCGTCGAGGATATCCCAAACCTCGGGACGCTCCTTCTCGACCAGCTTCTTCGCCTGCTTGACCGTCGTCGACAGGCCCTTCGCGTCCAGCCGCGAGTAGATGAACGGCTTGAACAGCTCGAGCGCCATCTTCTTCGGCAGACCGCACTGGTGCAGCTTCAGCTCGGGGCCGACCACGATCACCGAACGACCTGAATAGTCGACGCGCTTGCCGAGCAGGTTCTGACGGAAGCGGCCCTGCTTGCCCTTGAGCATGTCGGCCAGCGACTTCAACGGACGCTTGTTGGCGCCGGTGATGACGCGGCCGCGGCGGCCGTTGTCGAACAGCGCGTCTACGGCTTCCTGCAGCATGCGCTTTTCGTTGCGGATGATGATGTCCGGCGCGCGCAGCTCCATCAGCCGCTTCAGGCGGTTGTTACGGTTGATGACGCGGCGATAGAGATCGTTCAGGTCCGACGTCGCGAACCGGCCGCCGTCGAGCGGCACGAGCGGACGCAGGTCCGGCGGGATCACCGGAATGACCGTCATCACCATCCACTCCGGCCGGTTGCCGGAGATACGGAAGGCTTCAACGATCTTCATGCGCTTGGCGAGCTTCTTGCGCTTGATGTCGCTGTCGGTCGCAGACATCTCGGCACGCAGGTCCGCCTCGAGCTTGTCGAGCTCGAGCCCGGCCAGCAAGTCGCGAATGGCTTCGGCGCCGATCTTGGCGGTGAAGTTGTCCTGGCCGTACTCGTCCTGGGCGCGCAGATACTCTTCTTCCGAGAGCAGCTGGCGATCCTTCAGCGCGGTCAGACCCGGCTCCAGCACCACGTAGTACTCGAAGTACAGGATGCGCTCGAGATCCTTCAGCGTCATGTCGAGCAGCAAGCCGATGCGCGACGGCAGCGACTTCAGGAACCAGATGTGGGCGACCGGAGCCGCAAGCTCGATATGGCCCATGCGCTCGCGCCGGACGCGCGACAGCGTCACCTCGACCGAGCACTTCTCGCAGATGATGCCCTTGTACTTCATGCGCTTGTACTTGCCGCACAAGCACTCGTAATCCTTGATGGGTCCGAAGATACGCGCGCAGAACAAGCCGTCACGCTCGGGCTTGAACGTGCGGTAGTTGATCGTTTCCGGCTTCTTGATCTCGCCGTAGGACCACGACAGGATCTTTTCAGGGCTCGCAATCGAAATCCGGATCTGGTCGAAGACCTGAGCCGGCGTCGTCGGGCTGAAAAGATTCATGATCTCTTGGTTCATCGTCTTCTCCGCTTGCCGACCAGTGTCGGCGTAAGAAGTTTCCGTTCGTCATGCCCGGTCCATGCCGGGCCTCCACATCGTCAAGCCATCACGCGCAGCGAAGACGTGGATGGCCGGGACAAGCCCGGCCATGACATCGTGTTACTCGGCCGCCTCTTGCGTCGGCGCCTGCTTCGAATTGTGCAGGTCGACGTTGAGACCCAGCGACCGCATTTCCTTGACCAGCACGTTGAACGACTCCGGAATACCGGCCTCGAACGTGTCGTCGCCACGGACGATCGCCTCGTAGACCTTGGTCCGGCCGGCGACGTCGTCCGACTTCACCGTCAGCATTTCCTGCAGCGTGTAGGCGGCGCCGTAGGCTTCCAGCGCCCAGACCTCCATTTCGCCGAAGCGCTGACCGCCGAACTGCGCCTTGCCGCCCAGCGGCTGCTGGGTGACGAGCGAGTACGGGCCGATCGAACGGGCGTGGATCTTGTCGTCGACGAGATGGTGCAGCTTCAGCATGTAGATGTAGCCGACCGTCACGTTGCGATCGAACGGATCGCCGGTCCGGCCGTCATACACCGTCGACTGGCCCGACGCGTCGAGGCCGGCGAGCTTCAGCATGTCCTCGATGTCCGTCTCCTTGGCGCCATCGAACACCGGCGTCGCGATCGGCACGCCGTGGCTGAGGTTGCGACCGAGCTCGATCAGTTCGTTGTCGCCCAGTGACTTGATCGTCTCGTCTTCGCCGTAGACCTTCTTCAAGGTCTCCTTCAGCGGCTTGACGTCCTGCTTCGAGTAATACGCATCGACCGCCTGCGCGATGCGCTTGCCGAGGCCCGCACACGCCCAGCCAAGGTGCGTCTCGAGAATCTGACCGACGTTCATGCGGCTCGGCACGCCGAGCGGGTTGAGAACGATGTCGGCATGCGTTCCGTCTTCCAGGAACGGCATATCCTCGATCGGCACGATCTTCGACACGACACCCTTGTTGCCGTGACGGCCGGCCATCTTGTCGCCCGGCTGGATCTTGCGCTTCACCGCGACGAAGACCTTGACCATCTTCATCACGCCCGGCGGCAGCTCGTCGCCACGCTGCAGCTTCTCGACCTTGTCGAGGAAGCGCTGCTCAAGGCCCTTCTTCGACTCGTCGTACTGCTTCCGCATGGCCTCGATCTCGGCCATCAGCTTGTCGTTCGGCGATGCGAACATCCACCACTGCGACTTCGGATACTCGTCGAGCACCGCGCGGGTGATCTTGGTATCCTTCTTGAAGCCCTTCGGACCGGCGATGCCCTGGCGGCCTTCGAGAAGCTCCGCCAGGCGGTTGTAGACGTTGCGGTCCAGGATCGCCTGCTCGTCGTCACGATCCTTGGCGAGACGCTCGATCTCCTCGCGCTCGATCGCCAGCGCACGCTCGTCCTTGTCGACGCCGTGACGATTGAACACACGCACTTCGACGATCGTGCCCTGCACGCCCGGCGGCACGCGGAGCGAGGTGTCGCGCACGTCAGAGGCCTTTTCGCCGAAGATGGCGCGCAGAAGCTTTTCTTCCGGCGTCATCGGGCTCTCGCCCTTCGGCGTGATCTTGCCGCAGAGGATATCGCCGGCGCGCACTTCCGCGCCGATGTAGACGATACCGGCTTCGTCGAGGTTCTTCAGCGCTTCTTCCGAGACGTTCGGAATATCGCGGGTGATTTCCTCAGGTCCGAGCTTGGTGTCGCGCGCCATCACCTCGAATTCCTCGATGTGGATGGACGTGAACACGTCGTCCTTGACGATCCGCTCGGAGAGCAGGATCGAGTCCTCGAAGTTGTAGCCGTTCCACGGCATGAACGCGACGAGCACGTTACGGCCGAGCGCGAGCTCGCCCATGTCGGTCGACGGGCCGTCGGCGATGATGTCGCCCTTCTTGACGATATCACCGACCTTCACCAGCGGACGCTGGTTGATGCAGGTCGACTGGTTCGAGCGCTGGTACTTCATCAGCCGGTAGATATCGACGCCCGACTTGGTCGGATCGAGATCCTCGGTGGCGCGGATAACGACGCGGGTCGCATCGATCTGGTCGATCACGCCCGAACGGCGCGCTGCGATCGCAGCACCCGAATCGCGCGCGACCACACCCTCCATGCCGGTGCCGACGAACGGCGCCTCAGCGCGGACCAGCGGCACCGCCTGACGTTGCATGTTCGAGCCCATGAGCGCGCGGTTGGCGTCGTCGTTCTCAAGGAACGGAATCAGCGCCGCGGCGACCGAAACGAGCTGCTTCGGCGACACGTCCATGTAGTCGACCTTGTCCGGCGTCACCTGCAACACGTCGCCGGCGTGACGCGCGACGACGAGCTCGTCGGTGAAGCGACCCTTCGCGTCGAGCGGCACGTTGGCCTGCGCGACGTGATAACGCCCCTCCTCCATCGCCGAGAGATACGCAACCTCGTCGGTGACCTTACCGTCCTTGACGCGACGGTACGGCGTCTCGACGAAGCCGTACTTGTTCACGCGCGCGTAGGTCGCGAGCGAGTTGATCAGGCCGATGTTCGGACCTTCCGGCGTCTCAATCGGGCAGATACGGCCGTAGTGCGTCGGATGCACGTCGCGCACTTCGAAGCCGGCTCGCTCGCGGGTCAGACCGCCCGGGCCAAGCGCCGACAGACGGCGCTTGTGGGTGATCTCCGACAGCGGGTTGGTCTGGTCCATGAACTGCGACAGCTGCGAGGAGCCGAAGAACTCGCGCACCGCGGCGGCCGCAGGCTTCGCGTTGATCAGGTCCTGCGGCATGACGGTGTCGATATCGACCGACGACATGCGCTCCTTGATCGCGCGCTCCATGCGCAGCAGACCGATGCGGTACTGGTTCTCCATCAGCTCGCCGACCGAACGCACCCGGCGGTTGCCGAGATGGTCGATGTCGTCGATCTCGCCCTTGCCGTCGCGCAGGTCCACCAGCGTCTTGATGACGGCAAGGATGTCTTCCTTGCGCAGCGTGCGGTGGGTGTCCGGCGCGTCGAGGTCGAGACGCATGTTCATCTTCACGCGGCCGACCGCGGAGAGGTCGTAGCGCTCGGCATCGAAGAACAGCGACTGGAACATGTTCTGCGCCGACTCGAGTGTCGGCGGCTCGCCCGGACGCATCACGCGATAGATGTCGAACAGCGCGTCTTCGCGCGTCATGTTCTTATCAGCAGAGAGCGTGTTGCGGATGTAGGGACCGACGTTGACATGGTCGATGTCGAGCAGCGGCAGCTCCTTGTAGCCCTCCTCGATCAGCGCCTTGATCGACTTCTCAGTCAGCTCCTCGCCGGCTTCGGCGTGAATCTCACCGGTCTTCGGATTGACGAGATCCTCGGCGAGGTACATGCCGACGAGCTCGGCGTCCGACAGACGCAGCGCCTTCAGGCCCTTCTCCTGCAACTGACGCGCGGCACGTACGGTCAGCTTCTTGCCGGCCTCGAGCACGACCTTGCCGGTGTCGGCGTCGATCAGATCGTTGATGGTCGAGTAACCGCGGAAACGGGTCGCGTCGAACGGCACGCGCCAGCCTTCCTTGGCGCGCTTGTGGATGATCTTCTTGTAGAAGGTCGACAGGATGTCTTCGGCGTCGAGGCCGAGCGCGAACATCAGCGACGTTACCGGAATCTTGCGGCGACGATCGATACGCGCGAACACGATGTCCTTGGCATCGAACTCGATGTCGAGCCAGGAGCCGCGATACGGAATCACGCGGGCAGCGAACAGCAGCTTGCCCGACGAGTGGGTCTTGCCCTTATCGTGATCGAAGAACACACCGGGCGAACGGTGCATCTGCGAAACGATGACGCGCTCGGTACCGTTGACGATGAAGGTGCCGTTCATGGTCATGAGCGGGATATCGCCCATGTAGACGTCCTGCTCCTTGATGTCCTTGACGGAGCGCGCGCCGGTCTCTTCGTCGATATCGAACACGATCAGGCGCAGCGTCACCTTCAGCGGAGCGGCGAAGTTCATGCCGCGCTGGCGGCACTCGTCCACGTCATACTTCGGCGCCTCGAACTCGTAACGAACGAATTCGAGCATCGAGGTGTTGGAGAAATCCGAGATCGGAAACACCGACTTGAAAACCGCCTGCAGGCCCTCGTCCGGACGCCCGCCCGCCGGCTCTTCCACCATCAGGAATTGGTCATAGGACGCCTTCTGAACCTCGATGAGGTTCGGCATCTCTGCAACTTCCTTGATTTGTCCGAAGAACTTGCGAACACGCTTGCGACCGATGAACGTTTGTTGCGCCATTGTGTCCTCTCATCTCATGCCGCTCGCCGAAGCGGCTCGTCCAGAATGCGGCCGCCACCGCACCCCAGGGTCAAAATCAACGCCGTCCGGAGCGCGGAACGCCCGTCAATTCAGGAAATTTTTCCTGATCCAACGGCTCCCAAAACCGGAACGCAAAAGAACGCGCCGGGCGCAACCCTGCGCCCCGCACGTTCCGAAACTGCCGTTACGGACTACAAAAGCCCGAAATGACCCGTCTCCCAACGTCCTGCAGCGAACCCGGCCGGTCCACCACAGGTCGTGCTATCCTGCTGCCCCTCCATTATAGAGCGGCGATCGTGGCAATTCGAGGGGAAATCCCGCAAATCCCCACACTTTCTTGTGTCCGACCAGATATTTAGGCCGGAAAATGCCGGGGGCAAGCCCCCGGCATCGAAAATCACTTGAGCTCGACCTTGGCGCCAGCCTTCTCAAGCTGGGCCTTGATCTTCTCGGCCTCGTCCTTGGCAACGCCTTCCTTGAGCGGCTTCGGAGCGCCCTCGACCAGATCCTTCGCCTCCTTGAGGCCGAGACCGGTGATCGCGCGAACCTCCTTGATGACCTCGATCTTCTTGTCGCCAGCGGCGGCAAGCACGACCGTAAAGTCGGTCTTCTCTTCAGCCGCAGCGGCACCACCGCCGCCAGCGCCCGGAGCAGCAGCCACTGCAACAGCGGCAGCAGCCGAAACGCCCCACTTCTCTTCCAGGAGCTTCGCGAGCTCGGCAGCCTCGAGCACGGTGAGGCTCGAGAGGTCGTCAACGATCTTCTGCAAGTCAGCCATTTGTCTTCTTCCTTGATATCAGTTCGAACCAGTTGAGATTAGCGAAGAGCCTTACGCCGCTTCGCCCTTTGAGGCATAGGCCTGGACCACGCGAGCGACCTTGGCCGCAGGCGCATTGGTGAGCTGGGCGATCTTGGTTGCCGGCGCCACGAGGAGGCCGACCAGCTTGCCGCGCAGTTCGTCCAGAGACGGCAGCGAGGCAAGCGCCTTGACGCCGTTGGTATCCAGGACGGTTTTGCCCATCGAGCCGCCAAGAATGACGAACTGTTCGTTCGTCTTGGCGAATTCGACGGCGACCTTGGGTGCCGCAATCGGATCGTCCGAGGTGGCGATCACCGTCGGCCCCTTCAGCAGGGAACCGATGGCAGCGACATCCGTGCCTTCAAGAGCAATTTTGGCGAGACGGTTCTTCGAGACCTTCACCGAGGCGCCCGCCTGCTTCATCTGCTTCCGCAGGGTCTGCATTTGAGCAACGGTGAGGCCGGAATAGTGAGCAACGATCGCGACGCCGGTGGCCTTGAAGACCCCGTTCAAATCCTCGATCGCCTGTTTTTTTGCCGCCCGTTCCACAGCAAGCTCTCTCCGGTTGGCAGCCTTACGCGAACGCACGGCCACCGGGTTGCACTCGCCGTCCTGCCCGCCCACCCGGTTGCCCGAGCACGGCCGCGACCTGACGACAGCTTAAGATGCCTGCCCTCTCGTTTCGCGAAGCGAAGCGAGGTGTCGAGGTTCGAACCTTCAAGGGCCCGCCAGCGGCAGGCCGAAATCCGGTCTTCACCCGTCTATGCAGGCCATGCGATTAAGCCTTTGGCAGAACTGACGTTCATCCGTAGGCGCCTGCAGTCTCGGACAGGATGGGATACGCCGCCGAAGCGGACGCCCCCTGCGCAACGGACGTTCGAGTGAACTCTTCCCCTCAACGAGCCAACCCGTGGCCGATCAAGGGCAAAGCGCCAGCCTCGCATTGTCCGATAAGCGCATACAGGCGCACCGGCCAGAAGCCAGTACGCCCGCGGGTGGCTATGTAACGGCTCGCCCCCGCGTTGCCAAGCAAAAACTTCAGCGCAACAGCAGGATTAGCCCAGCAACCTGCCGCCGTTTCGCAGGCATCTTTCTGCCTGCTCGACCAGATCGCGAAGAATCACGGCGGCAGGGCGCTGGGCGCGAACGAAATCGACGCCTTCGCCGACGATAACCGCCGCAATGTCTGGGTCTCCTTGTTCCCGCGCCGCCAGATAGCGCGGGCGTTCTTCAGCCAGACTGACCCGCAACCCCTCCAGATCGCCGGACCAACGCCGCAGGAAGCCATTGCGAAGGGTGCGGATGGTCCAAGGCTTCGGCCATTCCAGCCCCCGCACCAGATCGACCGCCGATCCGCGCTCGGTGTCGTCGCCGGAGCCATCCACCGCCCCCTGTTTCAGACCGGGTGGGACCAATGATTCCGTGCTGGCAAAGAACGCGGTTCCACAGACCGCCCCGGCCGCGCCGAGCATCAGAGCGGCAGCAAGCCCCCGGCCATCGGCGATGCCGCCGGCCGCGAGCACCGGAACGGTTCCGGCGATATCGACCACCGCAGGGACCAGCGGCAAGGTTGCCCGCGCAGCGCCATGGCCGCCAGCTTCCGTCCCCTGCGCGACCAGAACGTCCGCTCCGTTGGCCAAGGCATGCTTCGCCTGCGCCACCGTTTGCACCTGCGCGACCAGCGGCACGTTCGCCTTCCTGATCTTGGGCGCGAACGGCGCAAGATCGCCAAACGACAGGAACAAGGCCCTGGGCGCCCGATCGAGCGCAAGATCAAGCAAATCCGGCTGCTTGGCCAACGACCAGGTAATGAAGCCGATACCGACCGGGGCATTGCCCGCAGCGGAGAGCTCGCGCGCCAGATCATCGCGATCACCATAGCCGCCGCCGACGATTCCTAAACCGCCTGCCCGGCTCACGGCGGCGGCCAGCGCGCCGCCGCTGACGCCGGCCATAGGCGCCAGCAAGAGCGGATGGTCGATGCCGAACATCTCCGTGATCGCCGTCTTGATGGCCATTTGCGATCTCCTGCGCCTTGCATGATGGCGGCGACAGCAATCACCGCCGACCAAACATCAATCCAGCGGGACTTCGAAGGGCACCGGCTTGCCGGCGAAGAAGGCGTCGAGATTGGCCATCACCCGATCCTGCATATCCTCATGCGCCTCGATGGTGTGGCCGGCTTGATGCGGCGACAACACGACATTGGGCAGCGTCAGGAATTCCGGCCTGATCCGCGGCTCGTTCTCGAACACGTCGAGCCCCGCTCCGGCGATGGCCCTGTGCTGCAGCGCCTCGATCAGCGCCGGCTCGTCGATCACCAGACCGCGCGAGATGTTGATGACATAGCCGTGCGGCCCGAGCCGCCTGAGAATATCGGCATTGATGATGTGACGGTTGTCGTCGCCCGCTCGCACGGCGATCTGCAGGACGTCGCACCAGTCGGCCAGCGACTCCAGCGTCGCATGGTGCGGATAGGCTACGTCCTCCAGCTTGCGGCGGCTGAAATACTGCACATCGGCCTCGAAGCTCGCGGCCCGGCTTGCAATCTTCTGGCCGATCGCGCCCATGCCGTAGACGCCGATCTTGCGCCCTTTCAAGCCGAAGGCTGCATGGATGTTCGAGCGCTCGCCTGCCCCCCATGCGCCGCTGCGGACATAGGCGTCGGCCCGCGGTACGTCGCGCATCACCGCCAGCATCAACGCGATCGCCTGATCGGCGACCGCCGCAGCATTCGCACCGGGGCTGTTACAGACCGCAATCCCCCGCGCCTTGGCGGCGGCGCGGTCAACACCGTCATAACCGGTGCCGTAGCAGGCAATCAATTTCAGGTTCGGCAGTTCGTCCATGAAGGCGCCGGTGACAGGCCGGCCGCCGATCGTCACCAGCGCTACGACTTTCGCGCGCTGCTCGGCCGAGAACGCCTCGCCCGGCGTCTGCTTGCCCGGGTCCAGCAGTTCGTAGCGGTCAGCGATCATCGCCTGCAACCGCTTCGGAAACCGCGGATAGGTGAGCACGCCTTTGAGCATTCGTTGCCTGCTTCATGAGCCGCGCGATGTGACGAGCGCGCGGGTCCACATCATAGAACAGGGCGGAACCGGGGTGCACCCTGTTCCGCCCTGGAATTTATCGACGACGTGAAGGTCGCGATCAGCTCGTCAGGCTGGACGGGTCGATCTTCAGGCCCGGCCCCATGGTCGAGGAGATCGCCACGCGCTGCACGTAAGTCCCCTTCGAACCCGCCGGCTTCGCCTTGATCACCGCATCCGCGAGCGCCTTCACGTTCTCCACCAGCTTGTCCTCGGAGAACGACGCCTTACCGATACCGGCCTGCACGATGCCCGCCTTCTCGACACGGAACTCGACCGAGCCGCCCTTAGCGCCCTTAACGGCACTGGCGACGTCCATGGTCACGGTGCCGATCTTCGGGTTCGGCATCATGCCGCGCGGGCCGAGCACCTTACCGAGACGACCGACCAGCGGCATCATGTCCGGGGTGGCGATACAGCGATCGAACTCGATCGTGCCGCCCTGCACCTTCTCGACCAGGTCTTCCGCGCCGACCACGTCGGCACCGGCAGCCTTGGCTTCGTCCGCCTTCGCGCCGCGCGCGAACACGCCAACGCGGAGCGTACGGCCGGTGCCGTTGGGCAGCGTGACCACGCCGCGCACCATCTGGTCCGCGTGACGCGGATCGACGCCGAGGTTCATCGACACCTCGATGGTCTCATCGAACTTGGCCGTTGCCCGCTCCTTCACCAGCTTGATCGCTTCAGCGATCGGGTAAAGCTTCTCGCGGCTCACGCCCTCATAGGCTTTCGTCAAACGCTTTCCGATTGTCGCCATGGCGCTTACCCCGTCACTTCCAGGCCCATCGAACGGGCGGAGCCCTCAACCATCTTCATGGCCGCTTCGACGGTGTCGCAATTCAGATCCTTCATCTTCTTCTCGGCGATCTCGCGCACCTGCGCCTTGGTCACCTTGCCGGCCTTGTCACGGCCCGGGGTCTTGGAGCCGGACTGGATCTTGGCCGCCTGCTTGAGGAAGTAGGACATCGGCGGCGTGCGCATTTCGAAGGTGAAGGACCGGTCCTGGTAGATCGTGATGACCACCGGGATCGGGGTGTTCTTCTCTTCCTTCTGGGTCTGCGCGTTGAACGCCTTGCAGAATTCCATGATGTTGAGGCCGCGCTGACCGAGCGCGGGGCCGATCGGAGGCGACGGATTCGCCGCACCCGCCGGCACCTGAAGCTTCAGGTATCCGGTCACTTTCTTTGCCATCATTGACTCCTTCAAATGGCCCGGACCATTCCGGACCTTCTTAGGGACCGTGGTGCGGTTCACAGAACGGCTGGCGACCGTTCGTCCCCTTCCACGGGTCTTTCTTCTCCCTCGCCCCATCATGGGGAGAGGGTCGTGGCGAGGGGGCAAGAACCAAAGAAACGCCCCTCACCCGGACCGCGAGCGGTCCGACCTCTCCCCGCTTGCGGGGAGAGGTGAAGCTCAAACCTTCTCGACCTGACCGAACTCGAGCTCGACCGGGGTTGCGCGGCCGAAGATCGACACTGCGACCTTCACACGCGAGCGCGCCTCGTCGATTTCCTCGACCACACCGGAGAAGGATGCGAACGGGCCGTCGGCCACGCGCACGTTCTCGCCGATCTCGAAGGAGACCGAAGGCTTCGGCCGCTCCACGCCCTCCTGAACCTGGTGCAGGATACGCATCGCCTCCGATTCCGGGATCGGCATCGGCTTGTTATCCGCGCCGAGGAAGCCCGTCACCTTCGGCGTGTTCTTGATGAGGTGAAACGCCTCGTCGGTCAAATTCATCTTCACCAGCACGTAGCCCGGGAAGAACTTGCGCTCGGTATCGACCTTACGGCCGCGGCGCACCTCAGTCACCTTTTCGGTGGGAACCAACACCTGCTCAAACAGCTCCTCCAGGCCGCGTTGCTTGGCCTGCTCGCGGATCGATTCCGCGACCTTCTTCTCGAAATTCGAATAGGCGTGGACGATGTACCAGCGCATGCTCATGAGTCAGATCCGCACGCTCAGGCTTTGATGCCGAGGATGAAGGTCACGACCAGACGAATGATCTGGTCGGCCGCGAGAAAGAACACCGACGAGACGGCGACCATGATGAACACCATGATGGTGGTGATCACGGTCTCCCGGCGCGTCGGCCAGGTGACCTTGGAGGTCTCGGCGCGCACTTCCTGCAGGAATTTGAACGGGTTTGCCATCGCTGTTGGTACAGTCCTTAAAGCTTCGTGCCCGGAGTTCCGTTTCCGGAAGCGGTCCGCAACATGCCAGCCAGAAGTACGCCCAACCCCTGTTTTTGAGGATGAGGCCGGCAGGCGGGCCTGTTTCGGGAAATCGATGCCGTCTCGGAAGTCCGTTTACCGGGCCGATCACGGGTTGCGCTTGGTACTGCGCACTGGTCAAAACGTCAAGTTCTGAGCCGCGGTTCGGTTCGATTTCGGGACCGGCTTTGGACGTCGGGGCTGATAATGGCCGGAAGAGCGCTTTTTACCCCTCTCCAGCTCGTCCTAGCTGCTTCAGCCAGGGGTTGTCGCGGCCATACGCCACAGCGATCGCCTCGCATAGCCAGATGCGCTGGGGTTCTCTCGGCACAGGAAGCGCCGCGACGAGATCGCGTTCATCCTTCTCCCGCGGCGATTTGGCCTTGTAAAAGAGCTGCACCTCCGGGACCAGGAACGGGATGCCCTTTCGCGGACCAGGCCGTCAGCTCCAACAGAGGGCCGCGAACTTCCGCCCAACGCCGCGAGCACCAGACCTCTCCATCCGCATCGTCCAGCATGATCTGAAACCGCCACAGGTCGTTATCATTACGGCGACACCAGACATCGGACACTGAAGCTCGCAGGCTTTCGTGCTCCGGCCAAAGCCGCTGCGTCACAGGTGGATCGGCAGCCCAGTACTCCCATGCCGACAGCAACGCCCGAGCCAGGGCTCGGTCCGCCGCAGCACCAGCACGTCGATATCATCGTGCAGGCGAAACGAACCACCGACAGCATGGGCGATGGCGTGGCCGCCTCCACCACGGAAACGGCGCGTTACGGAACAGCGCATGCACGTCCTGAGGAGATAGCGGCCGCCAGGACTTGAGATGGTCTTCAGTCATCGTTGCTCAATCGTAGAACATCCCACTAAGAGCCGCTGGACCAAGCACATACCAGTGACATAAGGGATTAGAGATATAATTTCATTACAAATAATTATTGCTTTACAATAAATATTCTCCAGTTACGGGCAGGCAGCCGCGGTTGTCAGCCTTCTCTGTCTTATGTCCCCCGCTCTTGCCGATCTTCGACGTCTCGCGGGCAGATCTCGGTCGCCCACGGGAGATGCTGAGGCCATTCGCCGTGCCGATTGTCGCACTGCGTGGTGATCTACGAAAAAACAGGCTGTTAGGAGAGATCGCTGGCAGGAGTGGCAGGGCTCGAACCTGCGACCCCCGGTTTTGGAGACCGGTGCTCTACCAATTGAGCTACACTCCTACTGGGCGCCTCTATAGCGAAGGCTTTCGCGCACGTCACGCCCCGTTTCACGCATTTTTCACTGCCGATTTTCGTCAATCGGCGCGCCGTAGTGCTCGACGAGCGGAAATGGCTCGTAAAAATGGTGCAACAGAGCGCGCCAGCAGGCGTATCGGGTGGATTGGCGGAAGCCCACCGTATGCGCCTCGAGCGTGTCCCACCAGACAAGCAGCAGGTAGCGGCCGGGCGTCTCGATACAAGGGCGGACCTCGATTTGCTGAAAACCGGGCGTAGCCGCGATCAAAGGCCGCGCCTCCCGCATTGCGGCTTCGAACGAAGCCTCCTGTCCCGTTTTGACGTTGAGTATCGCACTTTCGAGAATCACGCCTCCCCTCCCCTCTTCGCGATCGCCCTTCTTCGGACCTAAGGTTCCCCTCGAACCTTTGCCGCGCTCCATGGCTCAAATGATTGGCTGCAGCGTACGCGCCAGCGGGCAAATGTGCGCCAGATCACGGAGCGGTGTCGTTGCGGCGGTCACGCTGCCCATTCAAGATACCGGCCGATCAGCAACCTGTGGTGACGTCATGCGCCAGATCGTCTTCCTCCTGACAGCAATCATCTCGCTCGCGTTCGCAAGCGAGACCGCTGCCGCCGAACAACGCGTCGCCCTCGTCATCGGCAACTCCAGTTACCGGAACGCCCCCGCGCTCGCCAACCCGGTGCGGGATGCCGCCGCAGTCGCCGATATGTTGCGGAAAGCGGGTTTCGATATCGTGGAGAGCGTCCACGATGTCAACAACAGCGACATGCGCCGCAGCCTGCGTGAGTTCTCCGACAAGGTGCAGGCGGCCGACGTCGCTGTCGTCTATTTCGCGGGCCATGGCATCGAGGTCGATGGCCAGAACTATCTGATCCCGGTCGATGCCATGCTCGAACGCGACCGCGATGTCTATGACGAGGCGATTTCACTCGATCGCGTTCTGCAGATCGTCGAACCCGCCAAGGCGTTGCGCCTCGTCATCCTTGATGCATGCCGGGACAATCCGTTCGCGAAGGCGATGAAGCGGGTGACGGCGCTGCGCTCGCTCGGCCGCGGCCTGGTCGCGGTCGAACCGGCGCGAAACAACACGCTGATCGCCTATGCGGCGAAAGGCGGCTCTACCGCCGAGGACGGCGCCGGCACGAACAGTCCGTTCGCCACCGCGCTGTTGAAGTACTTGCCGATTCCGGGCCTCGACCTGCGCCAGGCCTTCGGTATGGTGCGTGATGACGTGATGAAGGCGACCGACAACAAGCAGGAGCCGTTCGTCTACGGCTCACTGGGCGGCGCAACGGTCTCGCTCGTACAGACCGCATCGCTTGCCACTGCGACACCACAACCCACGACACCCAACCCGCAGGCCGACATCCGGCGCGATTACGAATATGCGGAGCGCGTCGGCACCCGCGAGGGCTGGGAATCCTTCCTCAAGGCTCATGCCAGCGGATTCTACGCAGACCTCGCCAAGGCGCAGCTCGCCAAGCTTTCCGCTGAACAAGCCAGCACGAACGCTGCAGCGAAGGCGAAGGAAGCGGCCGACGAGAAGGCTCGCCTCCAGCGTGAGAACGCCGCACCGGCAGATCAGGCCAAGGCTGCTGCCGCCGCGAAAGCCGCCGAACAAGCCAAGCGCGCCGCCGAGAATGCCAGAAAGCGCGAGCAAGCGCGTGTCGCCGCAGCCGAGCGCAAGAAGCGCCGCGAAGAGGCGCGCCTGGCTGCGCAATCCCGCACCGTCGCGCTTCCAGTCCGACGGCAAGCCACGTCACCGGTCCCGTCGCAGCAGAAAAAACAGGCCCGTGCCGCACACCGGCTGGATCGCGCATCGCTCTACGCGCGTTGCGACGCGCAAGTCCCGCGCGGCGCGCGCGACGACGACATCGCACGCCCCTCGAAGATCGAATTCTGTATCAACAATGGCGGCCGCTACTGATTGATGCGTTAAGCGAACGACAGTCCACCTACCGATCCGACACGCCCCGTTGCGCGCACAGCCTCGCGAACCGATACGCTATCCAGTTCAGCCGGCGCCATCTGCGCAAATCGCACCTGTTCAAACGCAAGCTTCTGGTTAAGCTGCATCGAACGATTGCGGCGCAAACCGCCGTACGGAACAATCAACACCGATCGGGAGGAACGCCAATGCCACCGCGTGCGACCGCCAAGAATGACGCAGCCCCAAAGAAGAACGGTCTCCAGACTCCTGCTCTGCCGAAAGGCAAGCCGGAAAGCCTCGGCTTCTCGTCGGCGCGCTTGAAGAACTTGTCACAAACCATCGGCCGTGAAGTCGACAAGGGCACGCTGCCCGGTGCGGTGGTGATGATCGGCCGGCGCGGCAAGGTCGCCCATTTCGATGCGATCGGCCGCCAGGGACCGGATTCGGATGCGAAGATGCGTCCTGACTCCGTCTTCCGCATCTTTTCGATGACCAAGCCGATCGTCTCGCTCGGCATCATGCAGTTGGTCGAGGACGGTCTAATCCTGATCAACGATCCGCTGTCGAAATATATTCCCGCCTTCGCCAAGATGCAGGTCGGCGTTCCACGCGAAGGCAAGCTGCATCTCGTTCCGGCCGAGCGCGAGATCACCATCCAGGATCTGCTCACCCACAGCGGCGGCCTCTCCTACGAGATCACCGGCCCGGGCCCGATCCAGACGCTGTATGCCGAGGCGAAGCTGTATCGTCGCAACCAAACCAACGAGGAGCATGCGAACACGGTTGCAAGCTTGCCCTTGATCTCGCAACCGGGCACCGCCTGGAACTACAGCCGCTCCACCGACATCCTCGGCCGGGTCATCGAAGTCGTTTCCGGCAAGACGCTGATGGCCTATCTGACCGAACGGATCCTCGGACCGCTGCGCATGACCGACACCGGCTTCCATATCGATGCAGACCGTGCGGAAGGCCGCCTCGCCGAGCCGTTTCCTACCGATCCATGGACCGGCGCGAAGGTGGTCTACTTCAGCATGACCGACAAGCCGCTGTTCGAGTCCGGTGGCGGCGGCATGGTGTCCACCGCTCCCGATTACGCACGCTTTGCGCAGATGCTCGCGAATGGCGGCTCGCTCGATCGCGAACGCATCATCGGTCGCAAGACGCTCGAGTTGATGGCATCGAACCATCTCGGCCCGAATGTGAAGGTGGAATCGCACCTGATGCCGCCCGGCCATGGCTTCGGCCTGGGCTTCGCGGTGCGCACCGAAGCGGGACTCGCGCCCTATCCCGGCTCGGTCGGTCAGTATTTCTGGGGCGGCGCAGCCGGCACGCAGTTCTGGGTCGATCCGAAGGAAAACCTGTGGGCGTTGCTGATGGTCCAGGCACCGGGCCAGCGCGAGTACATTCGCGTGCTGTTCCGCAACCTGGTCTATGCCGCCATCGACAGCTGATCTGCCCAGAACGCGATCGCAGGGGCTCCCACAATGGGGGCCCTTTTCCATGCGGCCCGGCGAGTTGCTGGACACAGCACGTATTCGCCAACGCCGGCGTCGTATGCTTTACAGAACCGCTCGCTCCCCTCATCACTGAGGCGAGGAAACAAAGGCGCAAGACGGAATGAACAAAGTCGAGTCCATCGTTGCCGACCGGCGCAACCTGCTTGCTCCCTTCGCCGGCGACAAGCCCCACGCCCCGCAATGGTTCAACGACGCCATCGCGCGGGCGCCGGAGAGGACGACAACGGACGTGCGCGGCGCAGCGATTGAAACACTCACTTGGGGCGAACGCGGCAAACCCGGCCTGCTGTTCCTGCACGGCAACGGCGCGTGCGCCGACTGGTGGAGCTTCATCGCACCGTTCTTCGCCGATCATCATCGCATCGCTGCCTTTTCAATGTCCGGCATGGGCCGTTCCGGCTGGCGCGATCGGTACTCTTACGATCTCTACATTGACGAAGCGTTTGCCGTTGCCGAAGGCGCGGGCCTGTTCGACGCGCCGCAGAAGCCGATCGTCATCGGCCATTCGTTCGGCGCCTTCATCACGTCGGGCATCGTCGGCCGCGCAGGCTCCCGCATCGGCGGCGCGATCCTGCTCGACGGCCCGTTTCTCGGCTCGACCGCACGCAAGCGGCAACGCGAAATGCAGGGGCCGCCGCGTCCGAAGAAGGTCTACGATACGCTGGCCCAGGCATTGACTCGCTTCCGCTTCGCGCCGGAACAGGATTGCGAGAACCTTTACATCGCCGATTGGATCGCGCGTGCGTCGCTTCGGCAATTCCGCCGCGCCGACGACAGCGTCGGCTGGACCTGGTGCTTCGATCCGGGGCGTTTCATGGGCTTCATCCATGGCGATCCTGCAAGGGATCTCAGCGCCGGTCAGTGCGCGATCGCCGTGATCGGCGGCGCGCGCTCAGGCTTCGTCGCCAACAAATCGATGTACGAGCTCGAACCCTATCTGCCCAAAGGCACGCCGTTCGTTGCTATCCCGGATTCCGACCATCACATCATGGCCGATCAGCCGCTCGCACTGGTTGCCGCGATCCGCACGCAGCTCGCGAACTGGGCCTGATGACAAACAAAAGCGGCCGGAAGCTCCGGCCGCTTGAAACGCGCGCAACATTGAGGGCGGTTAGCTGATCGTGCCGCCGCCATCGATGACGATGCTCTGGCCGTTGACGAACGCACCAGCCTTCGAGGCCAGGAACACCGCACCGCCGGCGATTTCATCCGGCTGACCGATGCGCCGCATCGGCGAACGCGCTTCGGTCGTCTTCAACGTGTCCGGATTGTCCCACAGCGCCTTGGCGAAATCGGTCTTGATCAGACCTGGCGCGATGCAATTCACGCGGACGTTGTGCTTGCCGTATTCGACCGCCAGGTTGCGCGCGAGTTGCAGATCGGCCGCCTTGGAGATGCAGTAGGCGCCGATCGTGGTCGATCCCTTGTAGCCGCCGACCGAGGAGATGATGATGATCGATCCGTCGTTGCGCTCGATCATCTGCGGCACGGTATAGGAAATCAGCCAGTTGTTGGCGATGATGTTGTTCTCG
Source organism: Afipia sp. P52-10 (assembly GCF_000516555.1). NCBI lineage: Bacteria > Pseudomonadati > Pseudomonadota > Alphaproteobacteria > Hyphomicrobiales > Nitrobacteraceae > Afipia > Afipia sp. P52-10. The sequence goes on from NZ_AZSJ01000007.1 coordinate 1,077,139, forward strand.
AGAATCTTGCGGAACTGGTCGTCGCTGATGCCCGCCAGAGGACCGTAATACGGGTTCGACGCGGCATTGCAGACCAGCACGTCGATCTTGCCGAACGTCTGGGTGGTCTTGTCGACGAGGTTTTTCAACTCCTCCTTCGAGGAGATGTTGGCCGGGATCGAGACCGCGGTTCCTGCGCCGAACCGATCGTTGATCGCCTTGGTCACCTCCTCGCACGCCGGCATCTTGCGCGACGACACGACCACCTTCGCGCCATGCTCGGCGAAACGTTCAGCAATCGCCCGGCCGATGCCACGCGACGATCCGGTAACGACGGCGACCTTGCCCGTCATGTCAAACAAACTCGGCATTCTTCCCTCCCTTGATGGCAAGCGCACGCAGCTGCGCGCATTCTTTGATGGCCCGACTCTAAGCAGGCTTTGCCGAAAGCGGCAACCTGCGGAATCCGCGCGCGTCGTTGCGCAAGGCAAGGCGCGGCTGTCTTCGCTGCCTATATCTTGCTCAGGCGAGCTTGACGACTTCGGGCCCGGCCGGCTGATGCATGCCGGGGTGATCGCCGCCGGCGAGCCACGGCTGATGGTTGACCATGCCGATGCGCCAGCCGGATTCTCCGTTCAGTGTCAGATAATCGAGCCGCGTCAGCGAACAGTTCTCGATCGCAAAGGATAGGCCCCCTTGCGGACCGAGGCCGAGCGCCAGCGCGATCGCCGCCTTGATCGTGCCGCCATGGGTCACGGCCACAATGTCACGGCCGACATACGCCTCGTTGATCAACTTGATGCGGTTACCGACACGCGCATAGAGATCGAGGAAGCTTTCGCCATTCGGCGTCTGTTCTTCAGCGGGACCGAACCAGTAACTGCCGAGCTGCACCGGCCGGCTGGCATAGAAGGCTGCGCGATCCCGCCCCTGCCACTCGCCCAGATTTTGCTCTGCGAAATCGGCCTCATGCGACATCGCTGCGGGCTTCGGAAACCCGGCATCCCAGACGGCGGCGGCGGTCTGCTGTGTCCGCTTCAGCGTCGAAGAGAACCACACGGCATCCTGCGGCAGCGTACGCGCCAGCCCCTGGAAAACGGTGCGATCGCTACAGTCGCAGCCAAGGTCAGACTGCCCGTAGATCCGTCCGCCATCTTCGCGAACCGGGGCGTGACGCACCCACCACCATCGCGTGACAACAGGTTGGGCACTGGACGCATTGGACATGGCGGAGACCCTTCAATATTGTTTTGCGTTAGTTAAGTCAGCGCGCGAAAAGGCTCAAGGGCGTTTCTCGCAAGGCGCCCGACAACAAGAAAACCAGCGGCAACACGACAAAGTTGTGACGCAGGCACGCAACGGAGGAACAAGATGGGTCGCCTCGAAGGCAAATCGATCATCATTACAGGCGCCGGCTCCGGCATCGGCCGTGCGGCGTCGCTGATGTTCACGAAGGAAGGCGCAAGGCTGATTGCCGTCGACAAGACCGATGCAGTCGATGAAACCGTCAAGATGGTCCGCGAAGCCGGCGGCACGGCGGAAGCGCTGAAAGGCGATGCCGGCAACGAGCAGGATGTCGCAGGTTTCGTCGGCAAGGCCGTGTCGGCTTACGGCAAGCTCGATGTGATCTGGGCCAATGCCGGCATCTCGGGCGGCTGGGTGCCGCTGCACGACCAGACCGTCGAGCAATGGCAGGAGATCCTGCGCGTCAACCTGATCGGCCCGTTCCTTGCCATCAAGCATGCCTCCAGGCAGATGATGAATCAGGGTCATGGCGGCTCGATCATCTGCACCGCGTCCGTTGCGGGCCTCAAGGCCAATGCCGGCGGCAATCCCTACAGCGCCAGCAAGGCTGGCGTCGTCAGCCTGGTCCAGACCTCGTCTTATTCGCTCACCGGCACCGGCGTTCGCGTGAATGCGATCTGCCCCGGTCTGATCGAAACCGGAATGACCCGCAACACCTTCGAGCGCGCGCGCGAACGCGGCACGGAGAACAAGATCGGCCAGATCAATCCGACCCAGCGCGGCGGCAAGCCGCACGAGATCGCCGCGATGGGCTTGTTCCTGGCCAGCGACGAGGCATCCTACGTCAATGGCCAGGCCGTTCCGGTCGATGGCGGCCTGACCGCATCAATGCCGTTTGCAGGCAAGCTGCGGAGCTGAACGCGCGCGGCTTCTCCAATAAGCCAATCCCATCAACGGAAATGCCCGCGGCTGACCGCGGGCATTATGTTGGGCTTGTTGTGACCGATCGCGAGCGGCTCAGGCCGCACCGGCCTTGACGGCATACTCCCACGACGACTTGGCCAGCGGCTTCACGCGCGCCGCGCTTTCGGCCGCCTTCGCGCTCGACGCGGTGCCGTCACGGATACGGCCGGCGATGCCCTGCAGAATGCAGGTCAGACGGAACAGGTTGTAGGAATAATACCAGTTCAGATCCGGGATCGACGGGCGACCGGTCGCCTTGCAATAGATCTCAATCGCCTCTTCGAGCGTTGGAATGTTCAACGCGGGAAGGTCCTGGCCGACCAATCCGGTGCGGCCGCCGCCGGACGACATAATCCACTGCATCAGCAGATAGGTGAAGTCCGCGAGCGGATCGCCGAGCGTGGACAGCTCCCAGTCGAGCACCGCGATGACCTTCGGCTCCTGAGGCGCAAAGATCATGTTGTCGAGCCGGTAGTCGCCGTGCACCACCGATACCCGCTCCTGCTGCGGAACCGTCTTCGGCAGCCATTCGATCAACCGCTCGACCTCCTCGATCGTCTCGGTTTCCGAGGCGCGATACTGCTTGGTCCAGCGATCGACCTGCCGGGCGAAGTAATTGCCCGGCCGGCCATAGTCGCCAAGCCCGATCGTCTCGGGATCGTAGCTGTGCAGCTTCGCCAGCGTCAGAACCTCCTGCTCGAAGATCGGGCGCCGCTGCTCGCGCGCGACCGCGGGCAGCGTCTGGTCCCAGAACACGCGGCCCTCCACCATCTGCATCACATAGAACGCGGCGCCGATGACGCCGTCATCCATGCAGAGGCCGTAGGTCTTCGGAGCCGGAAAGCCTTGCTTGTGCAGGGCGGTGATGACCTTGTATTCGCGATCCACCGCATGCGCGGACGGCAGCAACTTGCCGAACGGCTTGCGACGCATCACGTAGGAGCGGCCGGGTGTATCGAGCCGATAGGTCGGGTTCGATTGTCCGCCCTTGAATTGAGTGACCGTCAGCGGTCCCGCATAGTCCTCGACATGCTCGCGCATCCACTTGTCAAGGCCGGCTTCATCGAACCGATGACGCTCCTCGACGGCCTTGGTGCCCGAGTATTCCGAATCGCGGCTTTGCGCCTGCGCCATGATGCCTCCCCCTGCTTACCGGCTCTTCATCGGCGTGAAGTTGCCGTGCCTGGCAATCTCCATCCGCGCGATCGAGCGGTTGTGCACTTCGTCCGGACCATCCACCAGCCGCAACGTGCGCGACTGCGCATACATGCGTGCGAGGCCGGGATCTTCGGTGACGCCGGCGCCGCCGAATGCCTGGATCGCGTCGTCAACGATCTTCAGCAACATCTTCGGCACGGCGACCTTGATCATCGCGATTTCGAGCTGAGCCGCCTTGTTGCCGACCTTGTCCATCATGTCGGCGGCCTTCAGCACCATCAAGCGGTTGATCTCGATGTTGGTGCGGGCTTCGGCGATGCGCTGCTCCCAGATCGAATGCTGTACGATGTACTTGCCGAACGCGACACGCTCCGACAGCCGCTTGACCATCTTCTCCAACGCGACCTCGGCGCGGCCGATCGCCCGCATGCAGTGATGGATGCGCCCCGGTCCAAGGCGGCCTTGGGCAATCTCGAAGCCGCGGCCTTCGCCGAGCAACAGGTTCTCGCGCGGCACGCGGACGTCCTTCAGCAGAATCTGCGCATGGCCATGCGGGGCGTCGTCATAGCCGAACACCGGCAGCATCCGCTCGATGGTGATGCCGGGCGTGTCCATCGGCACCAGGATCTGCGACTGCTGCTGGTGACGCGGGTTGTCCGGATCGGTCTTGCCCATCAGGATCGCGACCTTGCAGCGCGGGTCACCCGCACCGGAGGAAAACCACTTGCGGCCGTTGATCTTGTAGTAATCGCCGTCGCGCTCGATGCGCGTCTCGATGTTGGTCGCGTCCGAAGAAGCGACCGCCGGCTCGGTCATCAGAAACGCCGAACGGATTTCGCCGTCCATCAACGGCCGCAGCCATTTCCGCTTCTGCTCCTTGGTGCCGTAGCGCAGGAACACTTCCATGTTGCCGGTGTCGGGGGCCGAGCAGTTGAACACTTCGGAGGCCCAGCTGATGCGGCCCATTTGCTCGGAGAGCAGCGCGTATTCGAGATTGTTCAGGCCGGCCCCATGGAACTCCTCGTCCTCATGGTCGTTCGGCGGCATGAACATATTCCAGAGGCCCTCGGCCTTGGCTTTCTTCTTCAACTCCTCGAGGATCGGCACCACCTTCCAGCGGGTGTCGCCCTCATTCATCTGCTGCCGATACGTATCGACATTCGGCTCGATATGCTTTTGCATGAAAGCGATCACGCGGTCGCGCCAGTGGCGCTGTCGTTCCGACATATCGAAATTCATGGGCGATCCTCACGCTTGGCTATTCTTGGAAACCTCTCGGTCATTTCTATACGTCGGCTCGATCCCTCAGCAAGCTGATTTGGTAAGCCTCATATGGCGAATTCGCAGGGCGAAATCCGCCGTGGCTGCGACCTTTTCGCCATTGCGGCAATGATCGAACAGACGGCCTGCGCTGCATCAACACGGCCGTGACACGCTTACACCGGCGGGCCACGCGGCGTGCTAGCATTCCATCGACGGCGAGCGCGTGCGGCCTGCCGTGCCGCACCTATGGATACCTGATGGATTCGGGAGGCCGGTCATGACCAGGTCCGAGTTTGCGGCCGGCGCGGGCGTATGCCTGCTTGTCGCGTTGGCCGCTTGGGTGACAACTCCCTACGTGAACAGCCACATCCCTGAGCGCCTCTCGGCCACCGCACCGACCGAGCCATGCTTTGACAAGGGTGGTTGGCAGAATTGGCCATGGCCCAATGTTCCATGGCTGTCCCCGCCCTGCCGGCCATCCGCGCCGAAGCAGAGTTAGCACGGCCCCCTGGTCCGAATTTTAAGGGCGGCAGGCGTTCCGGAAAGAACTGGAGCGGGTGAAGGGAATCGAACCCTCGTATTCAGCTTGGAAGGCTGCTGCTCTACCATTGAGCTACACCCGCGTCGCGTTACGTATGCAACGGCTCCAGCGCGTTTGCAACGCCGCAATGCCGCGCATGATGATCCCGCATGTTCAGCAACCTGGGCGAAATCGTGGACATTTCGGCCCTAACACTGACCAACGCGGGCAGGTCCGGGCGGTCGTCTTGCGCTCGACTTTCAGTTCTCAATCTGTCCATATTTAAGAATCAGGTCATTGCAAATGGAATATTCGATATATTTTGCTCGCATCGATCGGTCTTTTCGCCATCAGCCTGACAAGCTCCTCGCAAGGACAAGCTCCGTTTCACAACTTCGCTCACGTCTATCTTCTCGTGAAATAAGGAACATTGACGGTGAAACGATCAGAGGCTCCTGATATTTGATCAGCTAATCCTTTAGCCCTCCACTCATCAATCCACCGAAGCTTTTGTTCAATTCCTCGCGTTACTGGTTCGCCAAACGGGCCGCCGATGTCGAATGGCCAGAAACCAACCGGAATTATCGTGAGCAACACGTCTTTCAGTCGATAACCTGCTCCGAACACTAAGGACATGTCTTCCACACGTACCACGCGGACGCTTTTAGGCTGCTCCAAATTATCGAACGTCACCAACGTTGGAATCAGATTTTGTTTGACGGAAACGGTGCCCTGCAGACTCCCAACCCTGCCAAAAGGCACTCGCTTCCCAGCAGCAGCAAACGCCTCCATAGCGAGATAGATTATTCCATCAGGATTCTCGCCATTTCTCCCAGAAGTCAAAGTCACAATTAGATTGCGACCGCGACCGAGATCGAGAAAGATGGCATCGCCTTTCGCTGCAACCGCACCACCAAGTGGACCCAGGCGATTTTTCCCAAGTACGTAGCGATCACGCCCGAGGCTGATTTCATCCCATCCGGCGTTTCGACTTCAATTTCGAGACGGTATTTGTGCTCAGGTCGAGTGAGATAGAGCCATCCGCCAACAGCAGCAGAATTACGACCATCAGGCCGACAACGCGAGCGGATATCATCGCAGCAGGCCCACAGCGCGGCGGATGGCCCGACAACAGTGCTCCCCCTTCGTAATGGAGCTTACTCCCGAAGAACGAATAGAAACGATTGCTGCATATAGGTCCCCACGCAAATAATAACGTTCTGCTCAAAACAAAGCATAAGGCCGACCGCCATCACAACGATCTGACATTCTTATTCCAATCTCCGCGCACCCGTGACCCAATTGTGACCCACCCAGAAACCGGCGCATAACAAAACCCCAAAATTGCAACTCAAAACCGCATAGCGGTCTGCGTATAGCGTCAGTCGCAAGTGACGCCCGAACCGCCTCTATTCCGTATAAGATCGGCACTATACGCGACCATCCTTAGTGCCTTTCCCATTGGCGAGCGCGCATTCTTCGCAATTCATCGTTTGTTATTGGAGTGCCGAAGAAATCTCGTCTGAGCTCGTTAGCGTAGAAGAATTCATAATTAGAAAAGCATTACCGAGCGCAGCCTGCGTCCCAGGTACGTCTATCCCTTCGTTATAGCCCCGATTGTAGGCATCAAGAGCAAGTATGGCTCGAAAGAGATCGGATGATATCGGCATCTGAAGTCAACCTCTAATGAACTGTCCAAGTTCGGCGATATATGGATCATTCGGTCTATGGATTTGCATCACTTGAGAACGCTCACGAAGCCTAGCGATAATCTCCGGAATCTTGTTTTCGATTCCACGCGTGACCGGCTCTCCCAGGACGCCTCCCCAATCAAATGGCCACAGACCAACAGAAACGACTGTCAGAGTAACCTCTGACAGTCGGTAGCCTGCTCCAAAAACAGACTGAAGATCGTCAGGGCGCACGACTCTCGCGGTGGCGACGTCTTTCAAATCTACAAAGCTGACAAGTGTGGGAATATGATCACTTCCGACGGGGAGAGTTCTTCCAGCAAACTTATAGACATCCTGAAATGAAACTTTATGACCGGTCGCAGCTAGAACTTTCTCTGCAAGATATGCTATTGCATCGACATTCTCGCCTTTTTTACCCGCCGCCATAATCATAAAAAGGTTTCGCCCCTCACCCAGATTTACAAAAATAGCATCGCCTTTAGCGCCTATAGACCCGATGTGCGGTAACAAAGGCGGATCTTTGCTGAGATGAACCGAGACTACTCCAGATCCAGATTTAACTCCGAACGGCGTTTCTACGTTAATTGTCAGGCGGTACTTGTGATCTGGCCGCACAAGGTAGACCCACGCGCCGAACAGCAGAAGCGCAACGGCTACACCTCCTATGACGCGGTTGGAGATCATCATGGATTTACCAACGACCTCGCCGCGCCGAAAAACGTCGCAGAGAGTAGACGATTCAGATCGCTATAAGAATGGTTATGTGAAGCCGGTGAATTATACAGCAAGTTCAAATTAAACAGCCCGAACACAATTCGATGCGATGATAAAGCCGAATGAAGCATCAGACTAGCCACCTAATTCCCTTAGCTGAATGTTACTACTCCCATAACCACCGAGGCTTGCGTGACTGTCCCTCGATCAGATTGATGTTCGCTGCGCTGGCGGATACGAATCATCTGCTTCAATTGTGCCGCCAGGTACAAAGATTGCACCCGCAACGCTGATGCTAACCGGCGGCAACGTGCGGTGTGCAGTCGCAGAACAGAACGCGAAACCACGATTGCTTACAGGATTGATTACGGATTGCTTACAGGGCGGACCCGCTAGCTGAGAATTTCTCTGGAAAATCAAATTGGTGGGGGAGGCAGGACTCGAACCTGCGAAGCCATGAGGCGGCTGATTTACAGTCAGCTCCCTTTGCCACTCGGGACACTCCCCCGGAGCCGCAACGGCCGGATATTATGGCCCATTCCCGAAACGGGACTTTCGCGCAGGAGGCCCTGCGAATGCTTGCGGCGGGGCGGTTTATGGGCACCAGCCAGCCGGAAGTCAATAAAAATGGCCCGCCCTGTCGAAAAACCTTCAATTGTCTCAACATCGTGTGTGCCGATCCGCCGGACCGGCCACCTCCGCCTTGACCTGACCGCCGAAACCTTGAGATAGCCTGTTCGTTCCGGCCGCAGACGGCCGCCAACCGCCCTCCCCACGGAGCCTGTCAGTGACGCAACAGCGCGCGACCAATGTCAGCGCCAGCGGCGACGCGCCGGATCAGGCTGCGGCCGGCGGTCCCCACTCCCCGCTGGAACAGCCGGGCAGTCCGACGCTGATCGCCCTGATCGTGGCGGCGGCGTTCTTCATGGAGATTCTGGATGCGACGATCATCGCGCCGGCGATCCCGGAGATGGCCAAGAGCTTCGGCACCACCGCCGTCGCCGTTTCCACCGGCATCTCCTCATACCTGATCACGGTGGCGATCTTCATACCCGCCAGCGCCTGGCTGTCGGACCGCTTCGGCGCCCGGAACGTCTTCACCTTCGCCATCGCCCTGTTCACGGTCGCTTCGGTGCTGTGCGGCTTCAGCCAGACCCTGGAGCAGTTCACGCTCGCGCGCATCCTGCAGGGCATCGGCGGCGCGATGATGTCGCCGGTCGGCCGCATCGAGGTGATGCGACGCACCGACAAGGCCCAGCTTCTGCGCACCATCGCCTTTCTGACATGGCCCGGCCTCAGCGCACTGGTGGTGGGCCCGCCGCTCGGCGGCCTGCTGACCACGTATCTGTCGTGGCGCTGGATCTTCTTCATCAACGTGCCGATCGGTATCCTCGGCATCGTGCTGGTGCAGGTTTTCTTCGATCGCGCCCGCAGGACCGCCGTCCGGCGGTTCGACCTGCTGGGATTCGCCCTGAACGGCGGCGCACTCGGCACGCTCATCTACGGCATCGAAAGCGTCAGTCGCAACGAATCGTGGATCGCCACGGTCGGGTTCATCGGCCTCGGCGCGATCCTCGGCTTTTTCGCCATCCGCCATGCCTTGACGCATCCGGCACCGCTGTTGTCGCTCGGTCCATTCAGCGTTCCCTCATTTGCGATCGGGACGCTGACCGGCGGCGGCCTGTTCCGCCTGTCCGCCAGCGGCACCGCCTTCATCCTGCCGGTGATGTTCCAGGTTGGCTTCGGCACGACGGCGTTCGCGGCCGGACTCTTGGTCGGCTGCTACCTTGCAGGCGATCTCGGCATCAAGATTGTCGCGAACCAGATCGTCCGCCGATTCGGTTTTCGCAACACCTTGCTCGGCGGCACCCTGGTCGTCGTGCTGGTCAGCATTCCGCTGCTGTTGATCAATGCGCGCACCTCGCTCTGGATCGTCATCCCCGTCCTCGTCGCCGTCGGTGCCAGCCGCTCGGTGCAGTTCACGGCGCTGAACTCGTTGATCTTTGCAGAGTTGCCCGCCGAGCAGATCGGCAGCGCCTCCGCGTTGAACAGCATGTCGCATCAGGTGTCATCCGGCATCGGCGTCGGACTCGCCGCGGTGGCGCTGGCGCTGTCCTCGCTGTCGCAAGGGCACGGCGGCGGCTCGTTGAGCATGCTGGACTTCCGCGTCGCCCTGGGCTTCACGCTGTTGCTGGCCCTGGCCGCGGTGCTTTTCTATAGTCGGATGTCACCGCAGACCGGGATGCAGGTGACGGGACATCGCCCGCGTTGATTGAACGAACCACACCATGACCGAGCGCGACCGTTATCCGAAGCGGCAGGACCAAAGACGGCCCGGCGGCAAACCTGCCGGCAAGGACCGCTGGCCGCGCAAGGGCGCGCAGCGGGGCTCGTTCCGCCGCGAACGCGCGGCCGACGACACTGTCATTCTCTATGGCTGGCATTCGGTGACGCTTGCGCTCGCCAATCCGAAGCGGACCATCCGCAAACTCTACGCCACCGAGAATGCTTTGCGGCGGCTGATGGAAGAAAACATCGCTCCGCGCGTGGCGCCGGAGATCGTCCGCCCCGATCAGATCGCGGCGAAGCTGTCGCCGGATGCGGTACATCAAGGATTGCTGGCGGAGGCCGATCCGCTGCCCGCGCCGACCATCGACACGCTTCCCGCCGAGGGTATCGTGCTGGTGCTCGACCAGATCACCGATCCGCACAATGTCGGCGCCATCCTGCGCTCGGCGGCGGCGTTTGCGGTGAAGGCGATCGTCACCACTGCCCGCCATTCACCGGAGGTCACCGGCGTCCTGGCCAAATCGGCCTCCGGCGCCTTGGAACTTGTTCCGTTCGTGACGGTCCAGAACCTCGCCCGCGCGCTGACCGAGCTGAAGCAGCGCGGCTTTCACACCGTCGGTCTCGACAGCGAAGGCAGCGAGAATTTGAACGCGGTGGCAATGAGAGAGCCGCTGGCGCTGGTGCTCGGCGCCGAAGGCAAAGGCCTGCGCCAATTGACGCGCGAGACCTGCGACGTGGTCGCCCGGCTCGACATGCCGGGCGAGATCAAGAGCCTGAACGTCTCGAATGCAGCGGTGCTCGCCCTCTATATCGGGGCGAGCAAGCTGGGACTCGTGCGCTGATCAGCGATAGCGATGCGGCCCGCGCTGCTGACGATGGCCGTACTGATGCGGCGCGACCGAATAGCGCGGCGACTGATAATGATGGCGGTGGCCATAGCGGACTGACGAACGCGCCCCAACCGCACGCGGCGCATAGCCGTAGCGCGGCGCGTAAGAACGATGCGTCGCGTAACGGACACCGGAGCGATAGGCCCGGCGATAGCTATACACGACCGGTCCCGACACCGCAGGCATGCCGTGATAGTAGTGGTGCGACGGATGCGCGTACGGCCCGCCGGTGTAACCATAGTAGCCCTGCGAATAGCCGCTCCAGCCCGCCACCGCGCGCTGCTGATAGCTCGGCGCCGGCGCGAACAGGCCAGGCCCCGTATAGGTCGGCCCCCGGTCCACGTAGTAATATTGCGGCTGCGCGGCATAGTACCGGCGCTGTTCCGGAAGCCGTCCATAGTGCCAGCCGCCACCCCACGAACCGCAAGGGGAATAGACCGGCTGGGCGCAGCCCGAGTAACTGGGGCTGTAACCGTACGGCGCGCAGCCGCCACACCCTGCTGACGCCGGTGTAGATGTCGCAACCGCGGCCAGCGCCGCCGCTGCCAGACCCATCAGATAGTGACGCATCGTGTTCTCCTGTTCGTGACCCTTACGGGTCTTGTTGCTGCTTGACGCTTGGTTCGGCTTTTCTTGTGCCTGTTGGTCTGATCGCATCCCTCTTCAGCGCGAACGCCGGTAGCGGTCGCGGAAGTCCGGCGCGTAGATGATCGGCGGAGGCTCTGTCGGGATCGGCTCGAAACCACGCGGCGATTCCGTCCCCCAGGATCGCTCGAAGCGCTCGGCCTGCGGCAACCGGCGGGGCGGCGTGTTGATCTCGTAGCGCCCATAACCCGGGCGCCGACCAGTGCGTGGATAGTAATGCCCGGTGGGCGGCGGCGCGAAAACCGGCCAGCCATAATAGACCGTCGGCTGGATGCGAACGTCCTTGCCGAGCCCCCAATCGCCCTCCACCACTGCGAACGAGGCATCCATCCCATTGATGACGATCGGCACGCCAGGACGCGAAGGAATCACGACCACCGGCCCGGTGTCGGCCATCGCCGTCACCGCCGTCACCATCAAGATCAATCCTGCAATCGTTGTCCGCATCGGTATGCCCAGAACTTGAGGCAACTGTAATTCAATAGGCACGGACAAGGGTTAAGGCTGCGCCGGAATGTGCCGGTAAGCCTAACGCGTAAGCATTGGGATCATTCAACTGTGCCGGCGCGCATACGGAGAATCGTTAACAACACGGGTATGGAACAACCGTGCGAGCCGCCGCCCTGCGGGAACGGCCAAAACACCGGCAAACACCCGCTGACACGGTCCATCCGGGCGGAATTTCATGAATGACGACCTTGTCGTAGCCGGGCGGCGCTGGTAGCTCTTGCCCCGTCGCCGGCTTAGCTCAGCGGTAGAGCAGCGGTTTTGTAAACCGAAGGTCGGGGGTTCAATCCCCTCAGCCGGCACCACCAGACATCACGATTGCAGATGATAGTGCGCACGTTGCATGTGCGCCGATTTTCAAGCGCAGCCGTTCCCTGGCGTAATGGCGAGCGGCGAACGCAACCGGGCCCATTCACACGATCGACCCGGCATCCGACCAGGACCAACGGCTGTCTCCCGCTTCCAAGGCAAACGCCACGACGAACGTGGTCCGGCGAAACAGAGTGTCCGTGCCGAAAAGATGAAAGGCTGCGCGATCAGAAAGCCCGGCGCTTCGCCATGACAGGGACCGGCATCCGCCGGTCCTCGATAAAAGCATGCACTGCGCCAGCGACAAAGGCGGCGAACAAGAAAGCAAACAAGGGCGCAACAAGGCCCCCGAGCAGCAAGGCCGCGGCCAAGACCATCAGAGCGACTGGGGAGAAGATACCGTTCATTGCAGGTTTCCCAACAAATGCGTTTGCGTTCTGAGCTGCGATGCCTGTCAGGCTCACCGATCCGTGCGGCGTAAGTTTGACAGGATCGCGAAAAATGCTGCCCACAAAACAGGCGTGTGACAATGTCGCAAACGGAAGCGGACTCGCTTTTCCACTAGAAGCAAATCACAATCGCAACCAGCAACGCCGGAACACACACGCGTTCGTTGGTACTCTGCCCACTCAGCGAGCGATCACGAGACGGCCCTTCACCTGTCCTGCGCGCAACCGATCCAGCGCATCATTGACGCCATTGAACGAGACCGTCTCCACCGGCATCGGCTTCACCTTTCCGGCCTTGACCAGCGCGATCAGGTCTTTCAGCTCCTTGAGATTGCCGACATAGGAGCCGCGAACGGTGATCGCGCGCAGGACCACGAGCGGAATCGACAAGGTGATGTCGCCGCCAAACAGGCCGACGACGACGTAGGTGCCTCCCTTGCGCAAGACGCCGGTCGCAAACTCCGCCGTCGCCTTCGCGCCGACGAAATCAACCGCGGCGCCAACGCCGCCGGGTTGTGCCTGCAGCGTCGCAACCGCTGCTGCATCGCGCGGGTCGACGGTGAGTTTCGCACCATTGGCCATCGCCAACTCGCGCTTGCCGGGATCGATGTCGGCGACGGCGATGTTGCGGTAACCCAGAGCGTTCGCGATCTGTAGTCCGCTCAGTCCGACGCCGCCGAGCCCCATGATCAGCAGCATATCCTTGTCCTTGTCGATGTCGACCTTACGCAAGGCGCTGTAGGCGGTGATGCCGGAGCAGGCGTAGGTCGCAGCCAGTGTCGGATCGATTCCGGACACGTCGATCAAATGCTTGGGATGCGGCACGAGGCATTTCTCGGCATAACCTCCCGCACGGTAAACTCCGAGCGACGACGGCTTCGGGCAATAGTTCTCCTCGTCGCGCAGGCAGATGTCGCACGTTCCACAGCCAAGCCACGGATAAACCAGGAAGGTCTTGCCGATCTCGCTGTCGGCAATCGGCGCATCGGGGCCCTTGGCGATCAGCCGTCCCAGAACCTCATGGCCCATCACCACCGGCGTCGAAACGCCGCGATCGGCCAGACTCAGCGTCTTGCCGCCGCCGAGGTCATAGTAGCCGTCCTGAATGTGCAAATCGCTATGACAGACCCCGCATCGCGTGACCTCGACCACCACCTCGGTCCCGCGAGGTTGCGGATCGCTCAATTCGATCTGCTCGACCGGCTGGCAAAACATCTTCACCGCGTAAGCGCGCATATCGCTCCTCCCTCACGTCCCTGTGCCCGGCTCTCGGACATGGCTGTCAATGCCATGAGGCCCGACGCGCTGGCCATGAGTCAAGCGAGGAACTCCGGGTGACACGCCGGCAGGTGCGCGGTGATAGATGGCATTGTCCCGGACGACGGGCGCGAAGATTTCCTCAGGCGCGGGTTACGCGACTTTGATCTGCCAGGTATCGCTCGCCTCTTTCGCCTTGAGCAGCACCTCCTCATGCGTCAGGGCGTGGAAGCTCTCGATCGGAGCCGGTCGCGCGATCAGATAGCCCTGCGCTTCGTCGCAGGACTCTTCTTTCAGGAACTGAAGTTCAGCGGCGGTTTCGACGCCTTCGGCCGAAACCACGAGCCCGAGCCCGCGTCCAAGGTTGAGAACCGCACGCACGATGGCTGCCGCCTGCTCATTGGTGTCCACCGCGCTGATGAAGGAGCGGTCGATCTTGATCTTATCGAAGGGGAACGTCCGCAGGTTGGATAGCGAGGAATATCCCGTCCCGAAGTCATCCATGGCGATGCGGATGCCGAGCGCCTTCAGGAGCCGCAGTGTCGTCAGCGCCCGGTTGAGATCTCGAATGAGTGCGGTCTCGGTGATTTCCAGTTCCAATTGCTGCGGCCGCAGGCCTGTCTGCAACAGGATATTGTGCAGTTCATGCGCGAAGTTCGGATTATAGAGTTGCACGGCCGAGACGTTGACGGCGATCGTCAATGCCTGCGGCCAGGCCGCAGCCGCGCGACACGCCGTGCGCAGAACCCAATCGCCGATTTCCAGGATGGTCCCGCTTTCCTCAGCGATGGGAATGAAAACCGTCGGGGAAATGTCTCCGCGGGTCGGGTGCTTCCACCGCAGCAGCACTTCGAAGCCGCTGAACGTGCCGTTCCTGATGTCGAACTGCGGTTGATAGGCCAGGTGCAATTCATTCCGCGCAAGGGCCTGGCGGAGATCGAAATCGAGCATCTGACGCTCACGCAGTTCGACCTGCATGTTCGACTCGAACAGATGGAAGGTGTTTCGACCATTCGCCTTGGCGCGATAGAGCGCGATATCCGCGTAGGTCAGCAGCGTTTCCCGGTCCTGCCCGTGCTGTGGATAGAGGGCGATGCCGATGCTGGTGGACACGCCTGCGGCTTCGTTGGCGTCACAAGCCGCGAGCAGAGCCTGCAGGATGGCTTTGGCGAGATCGACCGCGGCCTGTTCGTTCTTCAGCCCTGGCGCCAGAACTGCGAACTCGTCGCCGCCAAGGCGCGCCATGATTTGGCGCCCCTTCAAGACAGCGGACACCCGGTCGGCGACCGTCTGAAGGACCTTGTCACCCGCCGCGTGGCCGAACAGGTCGTTGACCTCCTTGAAGCCATCCAGATCGAGGCACAGCACGGCAAGAGTCTCGCCCGCACACACTGTAGCGATGTCCTGATCCAGCCGCAGATTGAAATGGGCGCGGTTCGGCAAGGACGTCAGTCCGTCGTGCAGGGCCAAGAAACGAATATGCCGCTCGGCCTCCTTGCGTGCACGCAGGTCGCGGACGGCAATCACCCGATGCGGCCGCCCACCGAACTCGATCGGCCGCGGTATCAGTTCAACCGGGGTTTCCGATCCATCGACATGATGGACGACCGTTTCGATCGACTGATCGCCGCCGGAGAGGATTTGCCCGCAAGCAGGTTCCGGCAAACAGCTCTCGAGCCGGACACCGAGGAGCTCCGACTGCGTCCGGCCGGTCAACAGCGTGAAGCTCGTGTTGGCCGAAACCACCTCGTCGCCGTCGCAAACCAGAAGTCCCTCGACAGCCGCGTTGGCAAGATCGCGCATCAGGCCGATCTCATGCTCGGCACGATGCCGACGGCGATCGAGCACGATTCCGGCCAAGGCGATCGCGATGATGAAGAGGCTCGCGAACGCAAGCGCGGCGGCAAGCCAGCCTGCCGGCAGCATCAGCTCGGAGATCGGGACTGTCGTGTCGGGGAGGATCGAGACCGCCCCCATCGCAGTGAAGTGATGGCTGCAGATGGCCAGCGTGAGCAGAAGGGCGCCGCTGATCTTCCAACGCTCCGCCTCACCATGCAGCCCAACCACGAGCGCCGCCGCGCCGAACGCAATGCCAACCACGATCGAGGCGACGACAAGCGGCTGGTCCCACAGGATCATGCCCTGGACATCGAATGCCGCCATTCCCGTGTAATGCATCGCGGCAATGGCGATCGCGACCACCGCGCCACCGAGCGCCGGCCCGTAGCGCCAGTCCGCGATCAGCGCAACGGCGAATCCCAGGCAGGTGAGCAGTATCGCCGCGACCAGCGACAGGCTGGTCAGAACAGGATTGAAGCCGCTCGGGATGTTCGGCTCGTAAGCCAGCATCGCGACGAAATGGGTGGCCCAGATGCCGAACCCGGTCGACAGCGCGGAAACCACCAGCCAGAGCCAGCGCATCCGGCCGCGCGATTTGCGCGCATGACGCAGCAGCGTGATGGCGGCAAACGAGGCGACCGCGCAGATGATCGCAGCCAGGAGCACCAGCCGCAGATCATGTGCCGTCGCGATGCAATTGTAGACCTTCAACATGGACGGAAGCCACAATGCGAGTGTCGATCGTCAACGTTAGACGCATCCGACGCTAAGATGCGTAAACATTGAAGATTAGCCGTCGATGGAGTTATTGCCTCCTTAAGCAGTTCCGCAGCATTTGCGAATGACGCGACTTATTCCACAAATTCGGTACTCCGCTCCGTCCTGCGACTCAGGTGTAGCGCGGATGCAATGCGCCGTCGGTATCGATATAAGGCCGATTTCGGCCAAACCGGTCGCCTTCTTCGAGGCTGCACCTCATCAGATCATCTTCATCCAACCATCATCGCGGCCGTCCAAAACGCTGGCGCGGAACACCGGATGATCAGATTCCCCGGCCGCCCATCCTCAAGCCAACTGGCGAACGGCAGCCGAACTCGTTTTGCGACCGCATGTTGGCAGCCGGCAGACGCCGCGATGCAGGCGCGGTTTGATTACGCCTTCGAGATAAGCGTTGCCTCGCACCGGAGCGCACGATAGTCATGCCGCGCTTTCGCAACGTGAGTAGCGGCCGGCCATGATTCGCCACATCGTCTTCTTCAGCGCCAAGGACAAAGCCGAGATCAATCAAGTGATCGACGGCCTGTCGATCCTGACCGGCATCCCACACGCTCGTAAGCTGGAGGTTGCCCGCAACAAGAAGACGGACCAGCTCGGCAACGATATCGACGCGGTGGTCTATGGGGAATTCGACGACGAAGCGGCGCTCGCTGCCTTCAAGGCACACGAACTCTATCATGAATCGATCCGCCGGGTGCGGCCGATCCGCGAGCTGCGGTTCGCAGCCGATTACGACACCGCGAAGGATATCCGTCAGACTGCCGTAAAGGCCGACTAGACACGCTGCCGATGGCCGGAGCCGGTTCGGCATCGATCCCGCCCGCGCCCTGGTCCACCATCCCAAGCATGCACAGGGAAATCCGATCCAGCGGCGCTGGACCGGATTGCTCCTCATCGTTCGCTAGCTTGCGTACAGACCGCTGATGATCGGCAGTCGGGCGGCGCGCAGCGCCGGAAACAGGCCGCCGATCAGCCCGACGATCAGCGCTAGCGCAACACCCTGAACCATCAGCGCCGGGCTGAGCTTGAAGTCGAACACGACCTGCGTGAAATTGCCACCGAGGGTCGAAGCGGTGACGCCATCGAAGATCAGGTAGGTCGCAGCCGCACCCAAGAGACCACCGACCGCAGCCAGCAGCAGCGACTCCGCAAGCGTCCCGACAAACGCCGGAAATCCGCCGAAGCCGATCGCCCGCAAAGTCGCGATCTCCGTCGCACGCGCCGCGACCGACGAATACATCGTGTTTAGCGCACCGGCGAGCGCACCGAAGGCCATCGCGATCGCCAGCGGCCAGCCGAGCTTCTGAATCAGGTCGGAGGTTTGCGATGCCTGTTCGGCGAAGTAGGCCGCTTCCGACTTGACGTCCAACTTCAGCCGCGGATCGTTGTCACTGTAACTCTTGAGTTCGTTCAGCGCCGCAGGGCTCGTCAGCCGCGCGCGCACGGTCTGAAAGATGTTGTTGCGATTGAACAGGCTCTGCACCACCGGCAGGTCCGCCCAGATCTCCGATTCGAACACGCTGCCGCCCGCGTCGAACACACCGACCACGGTCCACCGCGTCGTCCCGAACGACACCGTGTCGCCGAGTTCGAAGCCTTCGAACTCCCGCTGCAACGACTTGCCGACCACGATCTCGTTGCTGCCGCTGTGGAACATGCGGCCCTGCGCCATGGTCACGCCCTTGCGCAACGCTGCGCCCTGCTCGCCGATACCGCGCAACGGGAGATTGGCCTTGGTCTTGGTGGAACGCTTGATCCCATCGACCACGAGATAAAGCTCCGACGAGATCAATGGCTTGCCGTCGGTGCCACGGGCGATGCCCGGTCCATCCTCGATCAGACGCATCTGATCGCGGGTTACCGTGCTGTTGATCTCGGCTTGCGAACCCGCGCGCAGGATGATGGCGATATCGTCGGCACCGGAGCCGGCGATAGTGCGCTGGAAACCATTGGCCATCGCCAGGAACGCGAGCAGCACCACGACCACGAGCGCAATCGCGATCACCGTCGACAATGACAACCAGCGCCGCTGCGGGATGCTCCTGAGGTTGATGGAGGTGACCGCCGCCACCTGACGCCAAAGCGAGCCCATGACTTAACCTCTTCCGAGCGCGGCGGCGATCTGCAGCCGCATGGCGTTGATGGCGGGAATCATGCCGGTGATCAGGCCGAGCGCGATCATCAGGCCAAGCCCTTGCAGGACGATGTCCCAAGACACCGAGAACGCAGGCGCGACATTCTGAAGGCTGGTGCGCAGGGCCATGGTCGCTAGCCAGGCAAGCACGAGCCCTGGTATACCGCCGAGCAAGGCCAGCAGGATGGATTCGCCGAGCACCATGCGCAGGATGCGCGGACCGGAGAAGCCGAGCGTCTTCAAGACGCCGATCTCGCGAGTCCGTTCGCGAATCGACAGCGCCATGGTGTTGCCGACGATCATCAGAATGGTGACGAACGCGGCCCCCACCACCAACGTCACGATCAGCGCGATGTTGCCGAACTGCGCGGCGAACGCCTTGCCGAACGCCTTCTCGGTGTCGGTCGATGTCTCCGCGCTGGAGTTGGCAAACATCGCATCGATCGCCTTGGCGACGCGATCATTGTTCTCAGGCGCCGTGGTCTGCAGGATCATCCAGCCGATCGTGTCCTTGCCGAACGATCGGGTTTCGTCGAAGTAATTGTATTGGAACAACAGGAAGTTGGTATCGACGTGCTCGGCCTTGCCCTTGACGATGCCGGCAATGGTGAAGTCCCAGGTCTGTCCGCCGCTCCGCTGGGAGAAGATGTTGCTCTTCAGCGGAATGCGATCGCCGACCTTCCATCCCCATTTGCGCGCGAGCGCCTCACCGACCACGGCGCTGCTGCGGTCACGGATGAATGCCTGCAAGGCATCCGGCGCAATATCGAATTCGTTGCGGTAGACATCGAAATACGTCGCCGGCTCGATCGCCAGCGCGATGATGAAGTTCTTCGGCTCCTGATAATACCCGCCGAACCAGTTGGCGAAGGTAACCTGCCGCACTCCCTCCACCGCCCGCACCCGATTGAAATAGGCAATCGGCAGCGGCTGGGTGAAATTGATCTTGTTGACGGTGATCAGCCGATCGGCGGCAGCGCGATCCTCGCCCGCATTGAACGCGCGATAGAATCCGGCCAGCACGCCGAAGATCAGGAACGCGACCAGGATCGAGACGATCATCAGGATCGCGCGCAGCTTGCGGCGGAAGAGATTCTTCCGCACCAGGTCGAAGTCGTTCACGCGGCCAGCTCCCGTTCGACGAAACGGCCCTTGTCGAGGTGCAGCGTCCGCTGCGCGTATTGCGCGGCGGCCGGGTCGTGCGTCACCATGACGATGGTCTTGCCGAGTTCCTTGTTGAGCAATTGCAGGATCGACAGGATTTCGTCAGCGGAGGTGCGATCGAGGTCGCCGGTCGGCTCGTCGCAGAGCAGCAGGTTCGGATCGGAGACAATGGCGCGAGCGATGGCGACGCGCTGCTGCTGACCGCCGGACATCTCGCGCGGACGGTGCTTGACGCGATCGGCAAGACCGACCACCGACAGCGCGGTATTGACGCGCGCGGCGCGGTCCTTGCCGCCGAGTTTGGTCAGCAGCAGCGGCAGCTCGACATTCTGCGCCGCCGTCAGCATCGGCATCAGGTTATAGAACTGGAAGATGAACCCGACGTTCCTCGCGCGCCATGCCGCAAGCTGGCCTTCGGACAACCCGTCGATCCGCTCGTCGGCGATGGTGATCTCGCCTTCATCGACATGATCGATGCCACCGAGCAAGTTCAGCAGCGTGGTCTTTCCCGAGCCCGATGGACCCATCACGGCGACGAAATCGCCGCGCGGGATCGTGAAGTCGAGATGATCGAAGATCGAGATCGTCTCCTTGCCTTTGGTGAAGCGCTTGCTCACGCCGGCAAGGCGAACCATCGGAGTTTCCGGTGTCACTTTAGTCTCTCCTCGGGTCGATTGGAGCTAGTTGGCCGCGGTCGTTTCGGTGGTCGCCGCCGTGCCCGCCGCAGCGCGCAGGAACGTCACCTTCACAGCCATGTCGGGAAGAATACGCGGGTCCTTCTGCTCGAAGCGAATGCGGACTTTCACCGTCGCCTTCTCGCGGTTGGCCGTCGGCACGATCGCGATCACCGAAGCGGGAATCGTCCAGCCTGGATAAGCATCGAGCACGGCGTTGACCGCACCGCCTGGCACCACGCGGCCGATGAAAGCCTCGTTCACATCGACTTCGATCTCGATCGAATCCATGTCGACGACGGTGCAGATGCCGGTTCGGGTGAAGCCGCCGACCGACATCGGCGAGATCATCTCGCCGGGCTGCGCGCTACGATCGACGATCACGCCGGCGAACGGCGCCCGGATCTGATGTTTATCGAGCACCGATTTGCTGCGGGCGGCATCGATCTTGGCGGTTTCGAGTTGCGAACGCGCCTGACGCAGTTGCGCCGTCAGGACGCCGACGCGTGCCTGCGCCTTGGTGAAGTCGGCTTCGGTCGCGACGTTCTTCTGCTGCAGCGCTTCGACGCGCGACAGGATTCGCGTCGCGTCCTGCAGATCGGCATTGATCGCGCTGATGGCCGCGTCAGCCGCTTCGACGCGCGATTGCGCGAGCTGATAGTCCTTTTCGGCCAGCACGCTGTCGAGACGCGCGACCACCTGCCCTTCGGTGACGCTCATGCCCTCGTCGATGTAAACGCCGACCACTTTGCCGGTGATTTCGGCCGCCACCGTCGCCTTGCGACGGGCGACGACATAGCCCGAGGCAGACAGATTGCCTGCCTCGCTCGGTGTCACCGGCTGCGACGGCGTTTGGAGCTGAGATTGCGCCGGCGCTTGTGTCGGCGCGTCGGACTGCGCAACCTGTTTCGTCGGCTCTGAGGAGCCGAACCCCGTCAACGCATAAGCCGCGAACGCCAGCACGGCGCAGCAGACGACGACAGCCGCCGCGATCGGCATCCAGCGGCGGCCGGACGGCGGCGGCGCTTCAGGCGCGCTGCGATCGATGGTCAGCGAGCGCAACAGTTTGGCCTTTTCCTCACTCATCGTAACCTTGCCCCAACCTCAGCCATCTGCGTCGTCCCGCACGGCGCTCTCATTCTCACGTTGATAGCCTTGCTCGCAGTGCGCCTGCATACCCCGCCACACCTCGACTGGCCCCCAGCCCTCCTCGGTGATACGGCGGACCAGATCGTTGACGAAATCGATCTCGGCCTTCAGCAGGGCCGAACGATACTCGCTCTCGACCATGAAGATTGCAGGAAATTTCTGTCCTAATAGCGGCGCCGGAAGATCCTGATTAGGTTCAGCAAGCTCACCTAACGTCATATCCGACAGCTGGCCGGCCAGCGCCTGCATCTGGGTCAGATTCTCCGACAGCCGCTGCACGCGCTCGCGCAGCATGGCGACGGCTTCGTCCGGCGGCAGCACCGGCAGCAGCGACAAGGCCGCCTCGAACTGGACGAACTCCTTCGCCGGCTGCGCAATCAAGTCACGCATCCAGCTCCGTAGCAGATCACGCCCCGCCGGCGTCAGCGCGTACACGGTCCGCTCCGGCCGCTTGCCGTCGCGAGAGGTCTCCTTGGGCCGGATCAAGCCACGGGACGTCAGCAGCTCGATCACTGTATAGAGCGTCCCGTACCGCAGCTTGATGCTCTCGTGCTTGTGTCGATGCTTGAGCGTCGCTGCCATCTCGTACGGATGCATCGGACGTTCAAAGATCAACGCCAGCACGGCCAGCGCCAGGGGATTTGACCGAGTCTTCGCGGACATGGGCGACTAATATCCGCATCCAATATATCCGTCAACGGATAAACGGTGGCGTACTATCAATTGCCCGTCCCTCGGACAACCCGTCCGGAGTGGAAGACATCGCGGCGAGATGCCGCCGCCCTCCTATTCGTTGATGAGAATTCCGCCGCGTGCTGGCAGGCTGGCTAAAACGCGATGGAGAATGGCTCCATAGGCACAAATGCATCGTCGGGAGGGCCTCATGAACCGCTGGGTATCCGTCACACCTGCACCGACGGGCGACTATGCAGCGGACAGCGTCCGCTTTTCCCGCTTCTGGCTCGAAGGCCTGGCGTGCCTCGACACTGCTCCGCCCCGCCTTCAACGTGATGCGTCCGACAAAGACGCCGCCGACGCGCTGCTCCGGCAGGCCCGCAGCACGCGGCAAGACTTCCTGCGCGCCCATGCGGCAAAGCTGTATCGCGACCTCACTGACGATCTGCAAACCTTCCGCCGGGTCGAGGAACTGGCGACACTCGCTGCCGCGAAAGTCCCAGGTCTCTGCCCGAGCCCCGATTACATCGCGCGCGAGGCGGCGTTGCCCCAGGCCGGCAAGGATGGCCACGAGATCGACCAGGGCCTGTTCTTCCATCATGTGCTCGCCGACACCGATTGCGGCCGGCATCTCTGTCACGCGATGCTGTTGCCGCGGCGGGAAGCGCTCGACCAGCTCGACCTTCTCAAGCGGCATGGCCACATCGATCTCGGTGCCGCGATGGTGGAGCGCCGAGGCAAGGCTTCGTTCGTGACGATGAACAACAGCCGCTACCTGAACGCCGAGGACGACGGCACGGTGGCCGCCGTCGAAACCGCCGTCGATCTCGCTTTGCTCGATCCGGCAACGTCGGTCTGCGTGCTCCGCGGCGGCGTCATCGAGCACGGCAAATACGCAGGACAGCGGGTGTTCTCGACCGGCATCAACCTCACTCACCTCTATCGGGGCCGGATTTCCTACCTCTGGTATCTCATTCGCGATCTTGGCTTCGTGAATAAATTCTATCGCGGTATCGCCAGACCCGAGGCCATTCCGGACGACGTGCATGGCGAGACCATCGAGAAGCCTTGGATTGCAGCAGTGGAAAAGTTCGCCATCGGCGGCGGCTGCCAGTATCTGCTGACGATGGACTACACCATCGCGGCGAGCGACGCCTACATGACACTGCCCGCCCGCAAGGAAGGCATCGTGCCGGGCGCCGCCAATCTGCGGCTGCCGCGCTTCGTCGGCGATCGCATCGCCCGCCAGGCCGTGATGACCGGACGCCGCATCGATTGCGACAGCCCCGAAGGCCTTTTGATTTGCGACCGCATCATCGCGCCGGATGACATGGACGGCGCGATCGACGGAACCGTCCACGCCCTCACCACCTCCGGCGTCGTCGGCATTGGCAGCAACCGCAAGGCCTTCCGCGTCGCGCAGGAGCCGCTGGACCTGTTCCGCAACTACATGGCCGTGTACGCGCGCGAGCAAGCCGCCTGTCATTTCTCGCCGGCCCTGATCGACAATCTCGAGCGCTTCTGGAACGCGCGTGAGCGCGCCGCATGATCCACCGATTGTGACCGTTTACCGCTCGTCGAGACGGCGTATATTTCGTTCAACGAACATGAACGGGAGGCCCGGATGGAGACGCTCAGCCACGTCATCGGCGAGGAGCAGCCGCCTTTGCTGGAGCATACCATCGGCGAGGCGCTCGACATGGCCGTCGCCAAATGGCCGGACGCCGAGGCGCTTGTCTCCGCGCACCAAGGCCTGCGCTTCACCTGGACGCAATTCGCCCGCAAGGTTGATGATTTCGCCGCAGGACTGCTGGCGCTGGGGCTCCGCCCCGGCGATCGCGTCGGCGTCTGGGCGCCGAACTGTGCGGAATGGACCATCGCGCAATTCGCCACCGCGCGCGCCGGCCTGATCCAGGTCAACATCAATCCCGCCTATCGCACCTCAGAGCTCGAATACACGCTGGCGAAGGTCGGCGTGCAGGTGCTGATCTGTACGGATCGATTCAAGACCAGCGATTACATCGCGATGGTCGAAGGCCTCGTGCCCGGAATCGCCACATCGGCCGGCCAGCCGCTGAATGCGGCGAAACTGCCGATGCTGCGCCATGTCATCCAGATCGGCGGCACGGCGCGCCCCGGCTGGCTGATGTTCGATCAGGTGCCGTCGCTCGCGACCGCCCGGGAGCGAGCGCAGCTTACCGCGATCGGCCCGACGCTCGACCGCAACGATGCGATCAACATCCAGTTCACGAGCGGCACCACCGGCTTGCCGAAGGGCGCCACCCTCTCCCACCGCAACATCCTCAACAACGCTTACTTTGTCGGTCTCGGTATGGGCCTGCGCGAAGGCGATCGCCTGTGCGTGCCCGTTCCGCTCTATCATTGCTTCGGCATGGTCATGAGCAATCTCGCCTGCCTCGTCCATGGCGCGACCATGGTTTATCCCTCCGATGCATTCGACCCGATCGCGGTCCTGCGAACCGTCGAGGCCGAGCGCTGCACGGCGTTGCATGGCGTACCGACCATGTTCATCGCCGAACTGGAACATCCCGAATTCGAACGCTTCGACCTGTCCTCCTTGCGCACCGGCATCATGGCGGGCTCGCCCTGCCCGATCGAGGTGATGAAGCGGGTGATCAGCCGCATGCATATGACCGAAGTCGGCATCGCCTATGGCATGACCGAGACGAGCCCGGTCAGCTTCCAGACATCCAACACGGATTCCGTCGAACGGCGGGTCTCGACCATCGGCCGCGTGCAGCCGCACCTGGAGGTGAAGATCATTGATGCGGCTGGAGCCACCGTGCCGCGGGGAACAGCCGGCGAGCTCTGTACCCGCGGCTATTCGGTGATGCTGGGCTATTGGAACGATCCCGAGAAGACCACCGAGGCCGTCGATGCCGAGGGCTGGATGCACACCGGCGATCTCGCGGTGATCGATGCGGAGGGCTACGGCAACATCGTCGGCCGGTTGAAAGACATGGTGATCCGCGGCGGCGAGAACATCTATCCGCGCGAGGTCGAGGAATTCCTGTTTCGCCATCCCAAGGTGGAGGATGTGCAGGTCGTCGGCGTCCCGGATGCCAAATACGGCGAGGAAATCTGCGCCTAGATCAAGCTGCGCGCGGGCGAAACGTCGAGCGAAGACGAGATCATCGCCTTCTGCAAGGGGCAGATCGCGCACTACAAGGTGCCGCGCTATGTGCGCTTCGTCGATGGCTTCCCGATGACGGTCACCGGCAAGATCCAAAAATTCCTGATCCGCGACGCGATGATCGAGGAACTGAAGCTGCGGATTCAACAGACGGCTTAGACATCGATCCTCGAAGATCGAGACGCCGCAACGCTGTCTAGCCGCGCTTGGTCTCGGCAATCGTTCGCATGTTGTCGAGCGCGTGACCGAACAGACGCGCATCATGTTCGGCGGGATAGACCGCGTAGGCCGGCAACAGGAATTCCGGGGCGTCGCGAACGACCGTGAGCATCTTCGTGCGCAGATGGCGCTGAATGGTTCGCATCGGGAAATAACCCGAGCCGCCATTCAGCAACACATGCTGCAGCCCGAGCCAGCCGATGTTCGCCGTCACGGCAGCGCCCTCGTAGTTCGGAAACAGCGCGCCGTGCCGCGCCTGAAATTCCGGCCCCCAATCGACGTAGACGTAACCAGGTTGCGGCTCCGGCTTGCTCCGGCGATCGGTCGAGACCAACACGAGCCTCTCCTCGAACAGCTGTTCCACCTTCAGCCCCGGACGGCTCTGTGGCGTGTACATCACGCCGATATCGACGCGCCCCTCGACCAGTCCTTGCATGATCTCGGCCTCAAGGCCGATTTCGGCCCGAACGGAGACATCCGGACTGCGCGTTCGCATCAACGGCAGCCACTCCAGCAGGAACTCCTCCCAAAGACCGATGCGGCCGCCCACCACCAGCGTCCCCAGGAAACCTTTCGGAATGCCGATGTCGTGACGCGCCTGCTCGACCGTTCTCACCAGCGTCGAAGCATGCCGCTGGAACTGCCGCCCCGCGGCCGTCAGCGTCGTGCCAGCCTTGTTGCGCACGAACAGTTCGCAACCGAGCTGCTGTTCCAGCGTTTGGATCCGGGTGCTGACGGTCGATTGACTGACGTGCAGGCGCTCGGCGGCGTTCACGAAATTGCCGACCGCGATCACAGTCAGGAACGTGCGTGCCAGCTCGGTGTCCATTTGCGTCTCCGGGATTTCCGGAAGTTTATATCGGATTTATCGATAGTAACCGCCATTTTAATTCGTTTGTCAAAACCATCGAACGGCCTACGCTGTGAATCGCCGCCAATGATCCATCGAACAATTCATAGGCTGGCACCGAAACGCGAAAGGGAGCGACGATAACCTCATGCAGGCATCACAACCGGTCATCGACGCGCTTCTTGCGACGGCTTCGGACGCGATCATGGCGACCGATCGCAACGGAATCATCCGTTTTTGGAATCCCGGCGCGGAACGGATCTTCGGGTTCTCGGCCGCTGAGGCCGTCGGCCAGTCGCTCGATATCATCATTCCCGACAACTTCCGGAAGCGTCACTGGGACGGCTTCGAACGTACGATGCAAACCGGCCAAAGCCGGTACGGCGCCGGCGACCTCCTCGCGGTACCGGCACTGACGAAAGACGGCCGGCGTCTTTCAGTCGAGTTCACCATCGCCATCCTGCGCGATGCACAGCAACAGCCGTCGGGAACGGTGTCGATCCTGCGTGACGTATCGCAGCGCTTCGAGGAGATGCGTGAACTGAAACGCAAGCTTGCGGCACGGACGGCGACAGGCTGAACACCGGTCGCGCCGGCGCCGACAGGAGGACGATATGACCAGCCTGAATACGGAATTCGAGAACTTCCTGTACGCGCCGGTCGTTGACCAAGACGGACTATCGCTCAGCGTGATTTCGGCGCTCGCGCGGCAAGGGCTCGATCCGTGGGAGGAGTCCGCACGGCTGAGCGGCCTGTCCGAACAGGAGGCGGCGAACAGCCTCGCCGCGACACTTTGGACGACGGCCAGTGCCCATCTCTCGCCAGAACAAGCAAGCGTACTCGCGACCCAACTCGTCAAGCGGCTGCCCGCGCCGGGCGCCGTGGTCGAACCTCCCGGTATGACGGTGGAAGCGGACGTGATGGTGGTCTGGCTGGTCTACGGCATCTTCATGGGCCTGGCATCGATTTCTGGCGCGGCCCAGCAGACGCGATACCAGGACACGGCCGCCACGGTCGCACAGCATGAAAGCGCCGCGCAGCATCAACCTCACGCGACCGAGGCCAAGGTGAGATAAGCCATGGTCGCAATTGGCGGGGCGGGAGTGCTCCCCGATCTTCCTGCCCCGCCAATCTTTCTCCGACGATCAGACCACACCCATCGCCCGCATCGCCTCTGCCACCCGCACGAAGCCTGCGATGTTGGCACCGAGCACGTAGTTGCCCGGCGCGCCGTACTCTTCGGCCGTCGCCGCGCAACTGTCGTGAATGCCGTGCATGATCTTGGCGAGACGCTCTTCGGTCTCTGCGAATGTCCAGCTATCGCGCGACGCATTCTGCTGCATCTCCAGCGCCGAGGTGGCAACGCCGCCCGCGTTCGCGGCCTTCCCCGGCGCAAACAGCACGCCCGCCTCCTGAAAGGCCCGCACGGCTTCCGGCGTCGAGGGCATGTTGGCGCCTTCTCCCACCGCGATGACACCATTCTTGATCAGCGCCGCAGCATCCTTGCCGGTCAACTCGTTCTGGGTGGCCGACGGCATGGCGATGTCGCACGGCACCTCCCAGATGCTCCCCTTCTCGATATAGCGAGCGCCCTTCTTCAGCGCGGCATAGTCTGCAATACGGCCGCGTCGGACCTCCTTGATCTCCTTGACGAGATCGAGGTCGATACCAGCCTCATCGATCACATAGCCATTCGAATCCGAACAGGCGATCACCGTGCCACCAAACTGCCGGATCTTCTCCATCGTGTAGATCGCGACGTTGCCGGAGCCGGAAACAACCGCGCGTTTGCCGCTGAAGTCACGGCCGATCGTCGCCAGCATCCGTTCGACGAAATAGACCGCACCATATCCGGTCGCTTCGCGCCGCGCGCGCGAGCCGCCATAGACCAGGCCCTTGCCGGTGAGCACGCCCGCTTCGTAGCGATTGGTGATGCGCTTGTACTGGCCGAACAGGTAGCCGATCTCGCGCCCGCCAACGCCGATGTCGCCCGCCGGCACGTCGGTATATTCGCCGAGGTGGCGATAGAGTTCGGTCATGAATGACTGGCAGAACCGCATGATCTCGCCGTCGGAGCGATCCCGCGGGTTGAAGTCCGAGCCGCCCTTGCCGCCGCCGATCGGCATTCCGGTCAATGCGTTCTTGAACGTCTGCTCGAAGCCGAGAAACTTGATGATGCCGAGATTGACCGACGGGTGGAAACGAATGCCGCCCTTATAAGGACCCAGCGCCGAATTGAACTGCACGCGGAAGCCGCGGTTGATATGCACCTGGCCCTTGTCGTCCACCCAGGGGATGCGAAAGATGATCTGCCGCTCCGGCTCGCAGATCCGCTCGATCAATGCATCGTCGGCATAGTCCGGATGCTTGGCGATCACCCGCCCGAGGCTTTCGAGGACCTCGCGCACCGCCTGGTGGAATTCTTCCTCGCCGGCATTGCGGCGAAGCACATCGGTAAGAATGGGCTCCAGCTTTTCGTCCAGATTGACCAACATGTCCTCCGCGGTAGCGCCGACGGCCGATCCGTCAGCCTGCAATCTTGTTTGATGGCGCCGCCGCGCCCGACAGGCGGACAATCTCGTCCGACGTCAGCGAACGCACATCCCCCTTCGGCAGATCGCCAAGCTGGAGACCGCCGATCTGCACGCGTACGAGACGCGTCACCTCCGCGCCGAGCGCCGCGACCATCCGCCTGATCTGCCGGTTGCGTCCCTGATCGAGAACGATGTCGAGCCAGGCAGCGCGCGGTCCTTCGCGCAGAAGCGAGGCGGACTTCGCCACCAGCCGCTCGCCACTGTCGTCGATGCCTGCGGTCAGCGCCGACAGGAACCCCTCATCAGCAAGCCGATCGATCTTCACATGATAGCGCTTATCGACATGGGAGACGGGATCGAGCAACCGGTCGGCCCAAAGCGTATCGTTGGTCAGCAGCAGCAGCCCTTCGCTCGCCTTGTCGAGCCGGCCGACGGCCGACAGATACGGCACATCGTGGCCAGCCAGGCAGTCGTAGACGGTGCCGCGCTGTTGCGGATCGCTGCGGGTGGTGATCAGGCCGCGCGGCTTATTGAGCATCAGATAGTGTTTGCGCGCGGCCATCACCGGCTCGCCATCGACGGTGATGACGTCGCGGGCCATGTGCACCCGCATCGCTTCGTGCTTGGCGGGTTGGCCGTTCACGCGAACCCGGCCGGCTGCGATCAGCGCCATCGCGGCGGTCCGAGAACAATAGCCGAGCTTCGACAGCGCGCGCGGCAGGCTGGCCACGTTCGCGTCCAGAGGCTGCGACGGGAACCTCTTTGCTGCAGGGCGACGCGAGGCGAAACCTGCGGAACGGCCCGATGGAGTGCGTGGTGAACGCACGGATGCTCTCTCGATAATCGACTGTTTGGAGAACCCGCGGCGCGGGCTGGCGATCATGCGGCATGGATGGCTTGGGATGGCTTGCGCGAAGCGATCCAACCCCGAACCCACCGGTCGTAACCGGGGGATTCGGGCTAAATCAGCAGGATAAGCCTGCCGGCGCCATTGAGGCGTTGCCGCTGGTGTGATGCGCGCATCCGGAACGTCTGAATAAAAGCACCGGCAAAGTCAACTGGACCAAAGAACCACTAGGCTTGACAGCCTCCCTGCCCTGGAACACCGTTGCCGACGGTTCCTGGAACGGATTGCCGGGCCATGATACGTCGGCTCCGGCAACATGGCCGGCAGGGAGCAGGGTATGGGCGAGAAAAGCACGCTGCCACGACCGGAGCTCGACCGCCGCATCGCCATTCTGCGCGACAACATCCGCCAACTGATCGAGCAAGCGGCGGCCGCGTCCGGCGGCGAAACCGAAGAGCGGAATGCCGCCCGGATCGCTCAGCAAACCGAAGAGCTCGAACGGCTGGTCAAGGAACGGGACGCGCTCCCATGATCGCCGCTCTCCCGACCGCCTCCCCGTCATGCCCATGCTCGACGCGGCCATGACAAAGTGAATCGCTCTTCGAACCGTCAGAGCAGGCTTGTAAATGTCGATCGCTGTTTCGGTCAGCCTCTCAGGATCAATCGGCTGAGATCAGCTCAGGTCTCGGCGCGGCGGAAACGCTCGCCTTTGCGCAGCAAGACGCCCTGCCCGTTCGCGATGCCAAGTTCGAGGCTCTCCGCGATCCGCTGCGCCCGCTCGATGAAATGATCCGCCGCCTTCGGCGGGCACACCTCGCGCGCGGTCGTCTCGAACAGCGCCAGCCAGCGATCGAAGTGGCGCGCATCGACCGGCAGCGGCAGATGCTTGCGCATCGGTTGGCCGTTATAACGTCCCGTCATCAGCGCGACCGAGGACCAGAACGCAAACATCTGTTGCAGATGCGGCTCCCAGTCGGTGATGCGTGCGGCAAAGACCGGGCCGATCAACGCGTCCTCGCGAACGCGGGCGTAGAATCCGCGAACCAACCGCTCGATCATCGCCTCGTCGATGCCGGTTTCCCGCTGGATCGCCTCCGCAATATCGGCGCGCCCCTGATCGGCGGACCTCACTGGAACTGTCATGCTCGATCCCTGATTGGAAGCCCTCTCTACCAAGAGCCGGGCGCGCATGTCGACCACCCAGGCAGCCTCGATCTCCCACGTCGGCTCGACTTACTGTTCCCATGTTGACTATTGCGTGCTGGCGCTCTGCAGGCCGATTGCTTATGAGGTTCCAAAAATGGAGTCTCAACGATGACAAATAGAACAAACGATCAAGACTCGCTGGACGAAGATTTCGACAACTGCGCTCTGCCGCTGGTACGCCGTGTCTATGCCTTGCTGGGGCGAGACGACAGCAAGGTGCGCTATGGCGATCCCCTGCCGCGCGGCTGGCACTTCATTCTGTTCACGCCCACGGCGCCGCAAAACGTGCTTGGCGCCGACGGTACGCCCACCAACAAGGGCGCCGTCACGCCGCCCGGGCTGCCGCGGCGCATGATGGGGGGACGCAGGTTCACATTCTTTTCCGATATTCCGATCGGCGCCGATGTCCGCCGCGTCAGTGAAGTCGTGTCGTCAACCGAGAAGACCGGTCGCTCCGGCCGCTTCATGATTACGACCACGCGCCAGCTCCTCTACGTTGCCGGCCAAAGCAAGCCCGCGCTGCAGGAAGACACCGATACGCTGTTCCGTGAACCGGCCTCGGCCAATGCCGCCGCGCCGGCAACCGATAGGCCGGTCGAGCGCATCGCTGATGTCCGCGAACAGGTCGCGATCGACGAGACGATGCTGTTCCGCTACTCGGCCTGTACCTTCAACGCGCACCGCATCCACTATGATTATCCATACACCACCGGAACCGAGGGTTATCCGTCGCTGGTCGTGAACGCGGGCCTGACCGTGCTGCTGCTGCGCGAATTCGGCATGCGCCACCTGAACGATGCCGCACTTGCCACCATGACGACCCGCAACAGCCGACCGATCTACTGCGGCACCCGTATCCATCTCTGCGCCCGCGCCGTCAATGGCGGCTACGATCTCTGGGCGGAAGATGAGCAGCGGCACGTCTGTGCCGAGGTCGGTTTGCGACAATCATAAAACAGCAACGATAGCATCACAGCGCGCTGCCACGACGGCCCCTTGTCACGATCGACCTTTGCGCCGATGCCAGATCTTCACTGTCGGAACGCACTGCAAACCACAGCGTTACCGGCATGTCATGAGAGTCACGCTTGAGAGCCCCGTTTTGCCGGGATCGCACGTCGCAGCCGCCGACTCCCTCGTCGCGCCGCGCCGAAATGTCGCAAAAGTCAAAACGTCGTACGACAAAAGACGCGCGAAATATCTTCACACATTAGCGTGATGCATCAAACTCCAGCTCAGGCTGTATAGTCGCGATGTGTTCACGTCAGCCATGCTGTCTGACATTCGAACCGTCTGCTTGCTTCATCCGCTCGGGAGACTCTCATGGCACGCTTGTCCATCAATGGCATCACTCATGACGTCGACGCTGATCCCGATACGCCGCTGCTCTGGGTCCTTCGCGAACAAGTCGGCCTGACCGGCACCAAATATGGCTGCGGCATCGCCCAATGCGGTGCGTGCACCGTGCACATCGACGGAGTCGCGACACGCTCCTGCAGCATGCCACTCAGCGCCATCACTGAACAGCAAAAGATCGTCACCATCGAAGGCTTGTCGCCGGATACCAGTCATCCGATTCAGAAGGCTTGGCTCGCGCTGGACGTGCCGCAATGCGGCTACTGTCAAACCGGCCAGATCATGGCGGCGGCAGCCTTGCTGCAGGCTACACCGAAACCGACAGACGAACAGATCATCAGCGAGATGACCAACATTTGCCGCTGCGGCACCTACAATCGCATCAAGGCGGCGATCAAGCTCGCCTCTTCGACGATGGCCGGCTGAGGTTGGAGGCACGCATGACGATCACCGCACGCAACGCCATCGAACTCTCCCGCCGCAACTTCCTCGTCAACACCGCCGCTGCCGCAGGCGGCCTCGCCATCGGCTTCCATATTCCCTTCGGCACGACCGCTGCGGCCCAGCCCGCCGCAGCCGCCACGCCGGAGATCAACGCCTGGGTGGTCGTCAAGCCGGACGACACCGTCGTCGTCCGCATCGCCCGTGTCGAGATGGGACAAGGCACCCTCACCGGTCTCGCGCAACTTGTCGCCGAAGAGCTCGAATGCGACTGGGACAAGGTGACGTGGGAGTACCCGACCCCCGGCCAGAACGTCGCCCGCGGCCGCGTCTGGGGCAACTTCCAGACCGCCGGCAGCCAGGGTATCCGTCAGTCCAATGAATATGTCCGCAAAGGTGGCGCGGGCGCACGCCTGATGCTGGTGCAGGCCGCCGCCAACGAGTGGAAGGTGCCAGCCTCCGAATGCACCGTCGCGAAGGGCGTCATCACCCACGCAGCCTCCGGCCGCTCGACCACCTATGGCAAGGTGGCCGAAGCCGCAGGCAAGCTCGAACCGCCGAAGGACATTCCGCTGAAGGACGTTAAGTCCTGGACCATCGCGGGCAAGCCGCTGAAGCGGCTGGATACGCTGGACAAGACCAACGGCAAGCTCGTCTACAGCATCGATGTCAAGCTTCCCGGCATGCTCAATGCGGCGCTCAAGAATTGCCCGGTGTTCGGCGGCAAGATCAAAAGCTTTGACGCCGCGAAGGTTCAGGGCATGCCGGGCGTCAAGAAGGTCGTTCAGGTCGCCGATACGGGCGTCGCCGTTGTCGCCGACACCTGGTGGCGCGCCAAGACCGCCCTCGATGCCCTTCCGATCGAATGGGACGTCGGCCCGAACGGCAATGTGCAGAGCGCTGATATCGAAGCGGCACAGAAGGAGGGCCTTACCGCGACCGACGCCTTCCTTGGCAACCAGAATGGTGATGCAAAGGCCGCACTTGCGAGTGCGGCGAAGACGGTCGAGGCCGTCTACGGCTTTCCGCATCAGCACCACGTCACCATGGAGCCGATGAACGCCACCGCGCTCTGGACCGAGGACAAGTGCGAGGTCTGGACGGCGACGCAGAATGGCGAAGCAGCGCTCGCCACCGCAACGCAAGCCTCGGGCCTGCCGACCGCGAAGAACGAAGTCTACCGGCATCATCTCGGCGGCGGGTTCGGCCGCCGCGCCACCAGCCACGACTTCGTCCGCTATGCCGTGCTGATCGCCAAGCAGATGCCCGGCACGCCGATCAAGACCATCTGGTCGCGCGAGGAGGATATGACGCATGGCGTCTATCATCCGACCACGCAATGCCGGCTGGTCGGCGGCTTCGATGCGGCCGGCAACCTGACCGCACTGCATATGCGGATTTCCGGACAATCGATCCTCGCCGGCGTCAACCCGCAAGGCCTGCAGAACGGCCGCGATCCGACCAACTTCCAGGGCCTCAACCCGCAGGGGCCGGAGGGCCAGTTCGGTTACACGGTGCCGAACCTGCTGATCGACCATGCGATGCGCAATCCGCATGTGCCGCCGGGCTTCTGGCGCGGCGTCAACAACAACGAGAATGCGCTCTACCTCGAATGCTTCATGGACGAGCTGGCGCATGCGGCCGGACAGGACCCGCTCGCATTCCGTCGCAAGCTGATGGTCAATCACCCGAAGCATCTGGCGGTGCTGAACGCGGTTGCGGAGAAAGCCGGCTGGGGCACGCCGACCCAGCCCGGCGTGTTCCGCGGCATCGCCCAGCACATGGGCTACGGCAGCTATGTGGCCGCCTGCGCCGAGGTCTCCGTCAGCGACGGCGGCGTGCTCAAGATCCACCGCATCGTCGCGGGAACGGATTGCGGTACCGCGGTCAATCCGCAGCAGATCGAGGCACAGATCGAAGGCTCGTTCGTCTATGGCCTGACGGCGATGCTTTATGGCGATATCACCATCAAGGATGGCCGCGTCGAGCAGGAGAATTTCGACACCTATCAGATGATGCGGATGGACGAGATGCCCGCCGTCGAGTCCGTCATCATGCCGTCTGGAGGCTTCTGGGGCGGCGTCGGCGAACCGACCATCTGCGTCGCAGCGCCTGCGGTGCTGAACGCGATCTTCGCGGCGACCGGCAAACGCGTTCGTCAGATGCCGCTGTCGAAGACCAGCCTGCGCAAGGTTTGAGATCCTTGCCACTAACGGCGGCCGTTGCAGAACGGCCGCGGGAGACCTGATCATGCGACCATTGCTCGCCAGCACCGCGGCACTGCTGCTCATGATCGGTGGGGCTGCCGCCCAGTCGGCGGCCCCCGCGGGCGCATCCTCATGTTCGGGTTGCCACGACGCGAAGAATGCCGGCACCTCGCTACCGCCACTGAAAGGCCGACCGGCAGCAGAGATCGTTTCTTCAATGCAGGATTTCCGCGAGGGCAAGCGCGAGGCGACGGTGATGGGCCGCATCGCCAAGGGTTTTTCCGAGGAGGAGACCCGCGCAATCGCCGCGTGGCTCGGCCAACGCTGAGGACACGACCGATGACCGCAACCCTCGACCGCCGTTCGCTTTTGAAATCGGCCGCGCTGCTCGGCGCATCGGCGGCGTTCGCGCGGCCAGCCGCGGCGCAGACGTCGGCGCGCGTCGTGGTGATCGGCGGCGGATTCGCCGGCGCTACCTGCGCCCGCGAACTGAAACGCGGCGGCGTCAGCGTAACGCTGGTGGAGCCGAACGCGACCTACACCGCCTGCCCGTTCAGCAACGGCGTGCTGGCGGGGTTGCGGCCGCTATCGGCGCAGCAGTTCGGCTACGACGCCCTGAAGGCGGATGGCATCACCATCGGCGCGCAGAATGCCACCCGTGTCGAGCCGCATGCGAAGCGCGTCACCCTCGCGGACGGAGCAACCCTCGACTATGACCGCCTGGTGCTGGCACCTGGCATCGATCTCCGCTTCGACGTGCTGCCCGGCTACAACGAAGAAGCCGCACAGGTCATGCCGCATGCCTGGAAGGCGGGCGCCCAGACCACGCTGCTGCGCAGCCAACTCGAGACGATGGAGGACGGCGGCACGGTCGTCATCTCGGCGCCGGCCAATCCGTTCCGCTGTCCGCCTGGGCCGTATGAACGGGCCAGCCTGATTGCGTATTACCTGAAGACGCAGAAACCACGCGCGAAGCTGATCATCCTCGACGCCAAGGACAATTTCTCGAAGCAGACGCTGTTTCAGAACGCCTGGAAGGCGCTCTACCCCAATCTCGAATGGATATCGCTGTCGTCCGGCGGCAAGGTCACCGAAGTTGATGTGAAGGAGAAAACGCTCGTCACCGAGTTCGGCAAGCACAAGGCCGATGTCGCCAACGTCATCCCGCCGCAGCGGGCCGGATTGATCGCTCCCCTTGCCGGCGTGGCCGATCGCAGCGGCTGGTGCCCGATCGATCCGGTGACCTTCGAATCCAAGCAACAGCCGGAGATCCATGTCATCGGCGACGCCTGCATCGCCGGCGGCATGCCGAAATCCGCCTTCTCCGCCAATGCCCAAGCGAAGGTTTGCGCGGCCGCGGTGCTCCGCCTGTTGCGGGGCGAACAGGCGATCTCACCGAAACTCATCAATACCTGCTACAGCCTGGTCGCGCCCGACTACGGCATCACCATCGCCGGCGTCTATCGTCCGGCGAACGGCCTGCTGACCGATGTCGAAGGCGCGGGCGGCGTCAGCCCGCTCGATGCTCCGGCCTCGTTCCGGGCGCTCGAAGCGACATATGCGGATGCCTGGTTCAAGACGATCACATCGGAAGTCTTCGGCTGACCGCATCGCGCTGATGCTGGCGGCTTTTACCTGCGTGGTGAAACCGGCATCCGCAGAGCCGCTGCGGCCGTTCACCATCGATGGCGACAGCATTCCGCAGTCGTTGACCGGTACCAAGGGCGATAGCGGACGCGGGCGCGCGATCGTCGCCGACCGCCAGGTCGGGCTTTGCCTGCTGTGCCACACGGGCCCGTTCCCGGAGCAGCGCTTCCAGGGAACGCTCGCGCCCGACCTGCGCGGTGCCGGAACGCGCTGGAGCGAAGGCCAGCTCCGGCTGCGGCTGGTCGATAGCAGCAAAGTGACCCCCGGCACGATCATGCCCGCCTACTATCGCATCGCAGGCCTGACACGGGTCGGCGCCGCATGGCAGGATAAGCCGGTGCTGACGGCGGAGCAGATCGAGGATGTGATCGCTTATCTGATGACATTGAAGGACACGCCGTGAGCTCTGACCGCCTCATATCGATGACACGTCGCAGCGCGCTCGCCGCAGGCGCCGGTGCGCTGGCCATCCTGGTCGCGCGGCCGGCTCGCGCCACCACGGAGACGATGCAAAGCGCGGTCCGCAGTTTCACAGCCGGCGCGGAGATGAAGTCCGGCCGCATCACATTGGACATCCCACCGCTGGTGGAGAACGGCAACTCGGTGCCGCTCGCCCTCACCGTGGAAAGCCCGATGACCGCGGACGACTACGTCAAGACCATCGCCGTCTTCAACGAGAAGAACCCGCAGCCCAATATCGCCACCTTCCACCTGTCGCCACGCTCCGGCCGCGCCTACGTCTCGACGCGCATCCGGCTTGGCGACTCGCAGACCATCATGGCCGTGGCGCAGATGAGCGACGGATCGTTCTGGTCCGGCTCTGCCGATCTCGTCGTGACGCTCCCGGCCTGCGTGGAGAACTGACCATGGCCCGCGCCCTCATCAACGTTCCCGCCAAGGTCAAACGTGGCGAAATCTTCGAGATCAAGACGCTGATCTCGCACCCGATGGAAACCGGTTACCGGCCGAAAGGCGACGGCACGTTTTACCCGCGCGACATCATCCAAACGTTCGTCTGCACGCTGAACGGCGAGGAAATCTTCCGCGCCGACCTGTTTCCGGCGATCGCCGCCAACCCGTTCATCACCTTCACGACGACGGCGACCGAAGGCGGGCTTTTGATGTTCTCATGGACCGACGATCGCGGCGAGACCGCGATGGAGTCGGCCAAGCTCGTCGTCGAATGACGACCAGCCGCCGCCCACCGCCTCTCGTGCTCCTGCCTGCGCTGCTGTGCGCGGCAACGCTTGCGATCGCGGCCGACAACGGCGACAGCCGTCGTTCCGGCTTCGATGACATGAGCCCGCCCTTGCAGGCGATGCAGCGCGAGGATGTCACCAACCCCGGCATGCTGTCCGTGCTGGAGGGACAGATGCTCTGGAGCACGAAAGCCGGTGCGGCGGGGAAATCCTGCGCCGACTGCCATCGGGACGCGTCAGTCAGCATGAAAGGCGTTGCCACGCGCTACCCCGCTTATGATGCAACCACGCAGCGTCCGCTCGACCTGGAGGGAAAGGTCAACGCCTGCCGCGAAACCCAGCAGCAGGCCGAGCCGTTCGCCTGGGAGGACAGCAAGCTGCTAGCGCTGACGACCTATGTCGCAACCCAATCGCGCGGCATGCCGATCGCGCCGCCAGACGATCCCCGTCTCGAACCATTCCGCAAACGCGGCGAGACGCTCTACAACCAGCGCCAGGGTCAGTTGAACTTCTCCTGCGCCAACTGCCACGACAGCCACCCGGGACAGAAGCTCGCCGCCGCCACGATCCCGCAGGGCCATCCGACCGGCTACCCGATCTATCGGCTCGAATGGCAGAGCATCGGCTCGCTACAAAGGCGGTTACGCGGCTGCTTCGTTGGCGTGCGCGCCGAACCCTACCCCTACGGCGCACAGGAATATGTCGACCTCGAACTGTTCCTGATGTCCCGCGCCAAGGGCATGCCGATCGAGACGCCTGCGGTCCGCCCCTGACCGGCGCTTAGCCGCTCTTTCGAGCCTGCGCTTCAGCGGCGGCTTCCTCCGCGATCCGCTGGAAGATCCGCTCACGGCGCGTCAACCACCAGCTATGCTGCTGCGGCCAGGATTGGTATTCGCCCTGCGCCGATAGCGCGACCTCGGCATGCAACGGCCAGTTCGGATTGTAAAGCGCCTCGCGGCCGATCGCGATTAGATCGGCATCACCTGCCTGAAGGATCTGTTCGGCGTGCTCGGGCTCGACGATCAGTCCCACCGCCATGGTGCTGACGCCGGCGCTGCGGCGAATCTCGGCCGCGAACGGCACCTGAAAACCGAAGCCGCGACGCAAGCGGACGTTCGCTGTCGATGAATCGTGCAGCGAGCCGGACGAGCAATCGACAACGTCGATACCTCGCTCCTTCAGCCCGGCCGCGAACCGCACGCTGTCTTCGATCTGCCAGCCGCCCTCATCCACCGCCGAGATGCGGTAGAACACCGGCCACTCCTTCGGCCACACGTTACGGACAATCTCGGCCGCCTCATAAGGCAATCGCGCCCGCCCCTCGAACGATCCACCGTAGCCATCCGCGCGCAGGTTGCTTTGCGGCGAGAGGAAGGTGTGCAGCAGATAACCGTGCGCGCCATGCAGCTCGGCAATCTGGAAGCCGGCATCAAGCGCGCGCAGCGCCGACGTGCGCCAGGCTTCCAGCACCTCGCGGATTTCGGTGGCGGACATTTCCGCCGGGACCGTCCGCACCGGGCTCGCCGACACCGCGCTCGCTCCGATCGGCATCCAGGGGGTCTCGCCCCGCACGATGTCCGCGGCCGTCAGCGGACCATGGCCATCCCAGGGCCGTTGCGTGCCCGCTTTCCGGCCCGCATGCGCGAGCTGAACCGCCGGGATCGCGCCATGCTGCTTGATGACATCGGTGATCCGGCGCAGCGGCGCCACCTGATCATCGCGCCACAGGCCGAGATCGCCATAGGTGATGCGCCCGCGCTCCTCGATCGCGATCGCTTCCGAGAAGATGATCCCGGCGCCGCCCAGCGCGAATTTGCCGAGGTGGAGAAGATGCCAATCCGTCGGCAAGCCGTCGCGGCCGGAATATTGCAGCATCGGCGCGATGACCGTGCGGTTGCGCGCCGTCAGCCCGCGCAACGTGATCGGGGTAAACAACAAAGGCTTCATGATGGTTTTCGCTCTGTCTTCAGTCGTTGATCCGCGGCCGATGCCGCCGCTTAGTCGATCCTGGCGCCCGAGCTCTGCACGAGCTCCCGCCAGTAGGGAATGTCGCGCGCAATGTAGTCGGCGAACAACGATGGCCGTGCATCGAATGCCGCATCCGCGCCAAGGTCCAGAAGCCTTTGCTTGATCGCCGGATCGCCTAGCACTTGGCCGAGCGTCGCATGCAGCTTCTCGACGATCTCGCTCGGCGTTCCTGCCGGTGCCAGCAAGCCGTACCACGTCGCGATCTCGAAACCCGGCAGGCCTGCCTCGACCGTCGTCGGCACGTCCGGAACGGTCGCCGAACGTTCGGGGCTCGCGACCGCAAAGGCCTTGATCTTGCCTTCCTTCAGGAACGGCAGCGCGATCGGCGGCCCCGCGAAAACGATCTGAATGCGATTGGTGATCAGGTCGGTCATCGCCGCCGGCACGCCGTTGTAGGGCACATGCACCATCTTGGTCTGCGCGACCTTGTCCATCAGCACGCCCGCCAGGTGCGGCGTCGAGCCGAGGCCTGACGAGCCGTAGTTCATCTCGCCCGGCTTCGAGCGGATGTAGGCGATCAACTCCGGCAGGGTCTTTGCCGGAATCGATGGATGCGTCGTGATCACCAGCGGAAACGTGGCGATCCGGGAAATGGGGACGAAGTCCTTGATCGGATCGTAAGGGACCGACTTGAACAGGCTCGGGTTGATCGTCAGCGGCGCAAGCCCGAGCAGCAGCGTATAGCCGTCCGGCGTTGACCGCGCGGCGGCGCCGAAGCCGACGTTTGATCCCGCACCGGGCCGATTTTCAATGATCACCCGCTGGCCGAGCAGTTCGCCCATCTTGTCTGCGACCACGCGCATCAGAATGTCGCCGGGTCCGCCAGCGGCAAGCGGAACGATCACCTGGATCGGCCGCACCGGATAGTCGAGGGCCTGCGCGGAACGCGGCGTGGCCGCTGCCGCGAGCACC
The DNA here is from genome assembly GCF_000516555.1 of Afipia sp. P52-10. Lineage (NCBI taxonomy): Bacteria > Pseudomonadati > Pseudomonadota > Alphaproteobacteria > Hyphomicrobiales > Nitrobacteraceae > Afipia > Afipia sp. P52-10. Next base: position 1,118,033 of record NZ_AZSJ01000007.1, read on the forward strand.
GCGATGCACAGCACCGCCCGCCGGATGAAAGCGTTTCTTCTTGTTGTCACGACAACCTCCCATGACGATTGCAGGGGAGCACCTAGCAACGGCGATCTATTCAATCCATGATTGAAGCGTGCTATCTGATATCGACAAATTCTATCGGAGCAGACGCGCCTGGACCTCGATCAGATCAGACACTTCGTCCGAATAGCCGAGCTTGGCAGCTTCAGCCGCGCCGAGGCAGCGCTCGACATCTCGCAGCCCTCGCTCAGCCGGCAGATCCGCCTGCTCGAACAGAGTCTGCACACCAAGCTGTTCGCGCGGACGGGGCGCGGCGTGACGCTGACGGCTGCGGGCGCGGTCTTCCTGCCCCATGCACAAGCCATTCTGGAATCGGTCAGCCGCGGCGAAACTGCGCTGGCCGAATCCAGCAAAGGCCTCGCTGGACGGATCGTGATCGGCCTGCCGCCGCGGATCGCGCGGGTCATCACCGGACCTCTCGTCGAGGCGTTCCGCAAACAATTCTCACAAGCGTCCATCGTCATCGCCGAAGGCCTCAGCCCGATCCTGGTGGAAGGTTTGAAACTCGGGCGGATCGAACTGGCACTGCTGTTCAATGCGCCGAACGATCCGCAGCTCGTTCTCGATCCGCTCTGCGAGGAAGAGCTCGTGCTGGTCGGGCATACCGCGAATCGCAGGCGGCTGCCGTCGCAGATCAAGTTCGACCGGTTGTCGCAATTTCCTCTGATCCTGCCGCCGATGCCGAACTCGGTCAGGGCGTCTATCGAGACTGCAAGGCAGCGCGCCGGCGTACATCTCGATATCGTCGTCGAGGTCAACACGATGCACGCAATCCTCGATCTGGTCGAACGTCGCGTGGGCTTCAGCGTCATTCCGCGTGGCATGCTGCTGGAAGCCAAGAACGGCAAAGGGTTCGAGTTTGCGGATATCCGCTCGCCGCGATTGCTGAACACGGTGCTGCGCGCGACCCCTGCCCGGCTGCCGATCACCAAGCTGGGACGGGAGACGCTGGCTTTGCTGGATCGGCTTCGCGTCCCCAACCTGCTCGGCGCGCGGCAGATCGCGCGATAGCGGCTAAAGCGCGATGAGATTGGTATGAATCATTCTCACGCTTTAGCTTATTGTTTAAGCATGATCTTTCGGAAAACCGCTTCGCACTTTTCCGGATGATGCTTTAGCGTCTCGCCGACTGGGCATCGAACGGAATCCGGATCGTCGCACACAAGCCGCCAAGCTCGGACCGGCCGAGGTCGAGCGACCCGCGATAGTTCTCGGCAAGATCGCGCGTGATTGCGAGGCCGAATCCGGTGCCGGGCTGGGTCTCGTCCCAGCGCTGGCCGCGCGCGATCTGCGAAATCAGCTCGGGCGCGAGCCCCGGCCCGTCGTCCTCGACGCGCACCGTCAGGACGCCCGTGGTGACGGCGACGGTCAGGTCGATGCGGCTCGCGGCCCACTTGCGCGCATTGTCCAGCAGATTGCCGAGCATTTCCGTCAAGTCGCCGGCCTCTCCGGCGAACATGGCGTTCGGTGCGACATGGCAGGTCCAGCGCAACGACCGTTCGTGCGGCAGCCGTTCGAACGCGCGTACGGTCTTTGTCGCGATCGGCTCGACGGCGATGGCTTTGCGGCCGAGCGCTGCCGCAATCCCCGCCCGCGCGCGCGCCAGGACCCGATCGACCTGCCGGCGCATCTGCACCACCTGCTCATCGATCGATGCCGCCAGCTCCTTGCGGCCGTCCCCCGCGGCCTGTCTTGCAACGGCGCTCAGCACGGCGAGCGGCGTCTTCAGCCCATGCGCCAGGTCCCCGGCATGGGTCTTGGCACGATCAACAGCGGCGTCCTGGAAGGCGATCAGACGGTTGAGATCGTCCACCACTCGCTGCACTTCACCCGGAAAGCTGCCGCTCAAGGCGCGGCTTGTGCCGCCATGGATCGCCTGCAGGCCGCGGGCGAGATCGTCGAACGGCCGCAGCGCCAGGCGGATGAAGATGGTCATGGCGCCCGCGAGAATGACGCCAAGCGCGACCAGCGACAAGACCAGCAGCCGGAACAACGACCGCTGAGATTCGGCGATGTCAGCACGATCGATCGCGGCGATCACCTGCAGCGCGACGTCCTTCTCGCCGTGTTCAGCAACGGGGACGGAAATGTCCTGGATCACCGCCAGCAGCTTCGCCTTGTCCGGCCCGTCGATGTCGGCAACCCTGCGCTCCTTGTTGGCGCCATCCGCCGGCGCGACGAGGACAAAATCCCACAGCGAGCGCGAGCGCGCGCGCTGTCCGTCAGCATTGCCGACCTGCCAATAGAGCCCGCCATAAGGCGTCTCGAAGCGCGGGTCCGGCGGCTCCACGTCAAGAACCGGCGTGCCGCCCGCATCGATCCGGACCTGCGCAGTGACCACCTTGACGATCTGACCAAGCTCGGACGCTGCGCGCCGTTCGATCTCCTGGTTGAAGATTGCCTGCAAACCGAAAGCCGCGAGAGTCAAAGCCAGCACGAGCAAAGCCGCTGCCGCCGACGAGAGACGGAGAAACAGCGACGATGTTTTCATGCCGGCTCGTTGGGAATGCAGTAGCCATGGCCCCGGCGGGTTTCGATCAGCGGGAAGCCAAGCTTCCTGCGCAAGCGGGCCACCAGCGCCTCGATCGCGTTGATATCGCGATCGGTATCGCCCGCATGGATGTGTTCGAGCAGTTCACCCTGCGACATGGTCCGTCCGCGATGCAGCAGCAGATACGACAGCAGCCGGTATTCCATCGTCGATAGCGACAGCGCGCGGCCATCTACTGTGGCGGCGCGCGCCCGCGTATCGAGCTCGAGCGGCCCCGACCGGATCACCGATGAGGCCTGCCCGGCCGCGCGGCGGGTGATCGCCCGCAGACGGGCAACCAGCTCCTCCATCTGGAAGGGCTTGGTGAGATAGTCGTCGGCGCCCGCGTCGATCCCCTCGACCTTTTCGCGCCAACCGTCACGCGCCGTCAGGATCAGGATCGGCGTCGCGATCCCTGCGCCGCGCAGCCGCTTGAGAACGGAAAGACCATCCAGGCGCGGCAGACCGAGGTCGAGCACGATCGCATCGTAATCTTCCGTTTCGCCCTTGAACCAGGCATCGTCGCCGTCGCTCGCCGTATCGACGGCATAGTTCGCGGCTTCGAGCCCCGAGCGGACATCGGCAGCGATACGCGGCTCGTCTTCAACGACCAGGACGCGCATGGTCAATCCACCTTGATGACGGCAAGCGTATGCGCATTGATCTCCACTTCGCGGCGGCGTCCGGCCGGCGTCAGAATCTTCACCTCGTAGACCCAGACCCCATCCTCGCGCTCGAGTTCGACTTTGACCACCTCTCCCGGAACCTCCTCGCGTGCGACCGCAAGGACGTCCGATAGCGGACGAATGTCGCCACTCTTGAAGGCATCCAGCGCACAATCCTGGCTGCGCTTGCACTCGCCCTTGCGGTCGTCGCCATGCGCACCATGGGGCGCTGCGACGGCCACACCAAGCAGCAGCAAAAACGAAACCATGACCCGAAGACGCATCATCTCACTCTCTTATCGCCTGGCCGATCACCGGGGAACCGATCTTCACTTATAAGTGAGCCGGTTTGACCGGGAATCGGCGCGGTGCGGCGCCGCGCTGGGCCGCGTCGGTCTGCCGCATCGATTCCCGTCGATCTCCGGCTCCCTGACTAGCTTCCCATTCCGCACCATCATAAAGCGGATGTGCGGTGCTGAGGCCCGCGATTGCGAAGAACAAGATCAGGAACGGAACGAAGGCCTCCGTATCGATCGCGAGCGCAGCGAAGACCGGCACGGCCACGAAAACAAGGAACGGTATGGCTTGCATGGAACCCTCCTATGCGGTGTCGCGAGGAAGCTAGCGCACCGGACCTGACAGCTCCCTGACACCGGCTGTCAGGCTCACATCGCCGCCGACCTGCCATGGTCGGATCGTAGCCGGCACGCTCGGCCGGCACTGACCACACTTTTGGGACCGCTTTGGGAAAGGACTCTCCGATGAAATACGCCCTGCTCGCGCTTGCGACCGCCACGATCGTCTCCACCGCTCAGCCGGCTTCGGCCGATGACATCCGCTGCAACGCGTCGGCCCAGGCGATGCCGATCGAAACGGCAATCGGCAAAGCCGAACAGCTCGGCTACGCAGTGAGCGAAGCCAAGCGCAGCAAAGGGTGCTGGAAGATCGAGGGTTATGACCGCAACGGCGCGGAGATCGAACTCATTCTCGATCCGCAGTCGGGCGACGTCATGAAGCCCAGCCGCTGGCGCCCGCCGGCAGTCAACCCAGGCTAAGCGCTCAATCCGGGCTAAGACGACCTGCCGGTCGTGACCATCGGCGCCGTGCAGACACCTGGACGGCGCCGCATCCACGTCTAGGCACCTATCCACTCACCTGCGCCGGTCATTGTGGTTCGAGCGCCAGCGCCTTGATGTCGGCTTCCCACTTCTGCGCATCGGTGTGGATATAGGCTGCGATCTTGTCCGGCGTGATCGGCCATGGTTCGATTCCCATCGGCCGGATCTTCGTCAGAAAATCCTGCTCTTTCGTGGCCGCGAAGACGAGATCCTGGATCGCCTTGATCGCGGGCTGCGGCGTTCCCGAGCGCACGAACAGCGCGACCCAGGTCTCGCCGCTGACCGACGGCATGCCCAATTCCTTGAAGGTCGGCAGGTCCGGCGCCAGCGTTGAGCGCTCGTCCTGGGCGATGGCGATCGCCTTCATCTTGCCGCTCTCCAGGAACGGCGCGCCGGCGGAATAGGCGGTGAACATCATCTGGATGTCGCCGGTCAGCAATGCCGTGGCGAGCTCAGCCGCCCCTTTGTAGGGAATCTTCTCGATCGTCAGCCCGGATTCTTTCAAGAAGCGATCGGTCAGAAGCTGATTGGGGCCGCCCGGCGCCAGGATGCCGATATTGAGCCGCGCCTGATTCGATTTCGCATAGGCCTTCAACTCGTCCATGGTCGAGACGCGCAGGCTCGCCGGCACGAACAGGATGTACGGATGCTTGGCAACCGGTGCGATCGGCACGAAATCCTCGGCGCGATATCCCGGATCCTTCACAAGCAACAGGTTCGTGTTGATCGGCGTCGTCGAGATCAACATCGTATAGCCGTCCGCCGGCGCCTGCTGCACGTAACGGATGCCGAGCAACGTGTTGCCGCCTGGCTTGTTCTCGATGATCAACGGCTGGGGAGAATGCTTGCGCATGCTGTCGGTGAGCGCGCGCGTCAGCGTGTCGTAAGGTCCGCCGGCGGAATACGGCACGACGAACGATAGCGGCTTCGACGGAAAGGTCTGAGCAGCGGCCGGTCCTGCGAAAGCCGTCAAAGCCAGCGCAACCGCGCCGGTAAAACCAAGATACCGCATCGCTCCCTCCGGAATTCGGTTATCGATTTTTCCGAAATGCTATCGCCCAGAGCAGATTTGGGAACGCTGAAAAAATCAAACGCCGTTTGAGTTTTGATAAGGTCCGTCTCGCGGTCCGTCGCACGGGCTCTTGCACACAAGCCTATTGCGGAGCATCCGGATTGCTCCTAGCGTTGCGTCACAAATGCGCAAGGCATTGCGCGAAAAACAAAGTCAGGGAGGCCTGCATGCAGGTTGGTCGTATTCTGTGCGCGATGGCGTTTGCATGGACGCTTGCATTGACGCCGGTCGCCACTCCGGCAAGAGCCCAGGACACGATCAAGATCGGCGCGACGTTTCCGATGAGCGGCAGCAATGCGGAGATCGGCGAAATCTTCGCGCGTGCGGCCAACCTCGCCGCCAAGCACATCAACGCCGACAAGATGCTGTCGAAGCCGTTGCAGATTCTCGTTGAGGACAGCCAGGCGACGCCGCAAGGCGGCGTCGTCGCCATGAACAAGCTCATCAACGTCGAAAAGGTGCCATACGTCCTGAGCGCTTATACGGCCGTGTCGAAGGCGATTGCTCCGCTCGGCGATCGCGCCAAGGTCGTGAGCATCAACGGTGGCGCGGTCGGTCCCGACCTCGCAGAACTCGGCCAGTATTTCTGGAACGTCATTCCGCTCGTCAACTTCGAGGCCGAGGTGGCGATCCCCTACGTCGTGAAGGAACGGGGCCTGACCAATGTCGCGCTGATCTTCGTCGACGATCCGCTCGGCGAGGCCGTGCAGAAGGTGCTCCGCGCGGAAGTGCCGAAAGCCGGCGGCAAGCTGGTCGGCGAAATCCAGATTCCCCGCGCGGCACAGCAGTTCGCGTCAATCGCCGCAAACGTCCGCCAGCTCAAACCCGACGTGATCTACATCGCTTCGTTTGGAACGCAGCAGGCGCAGATCATCAAGCAGCTGCGCGACAATGGCGTCAGCCAGCAGCTCATCGGCTATTCCGGTTTCTCGATTCCGACCATTGCCGAACTGCCCGAGGCCAAGGGCACGTTGTATACGACCCAGTCCGCCGATTTCAGCGCCAGTCCGCTCGGCCAGCGTGTTGCGAAGGAGTACAAGGAGCAGACGGGCAAGGACGCCAACGCCTACGTCGCGAACTATTACAACGCAGTTCTGCTGTTCGCGAAACTGGCGCAAGCCCTCGAGAAGGAAGGTAAACCGATCACCGGCGACAACCTGCTGGCGCAGCGCCGGGCGACACCGAGCTTCGACATGATCGGCGGAAAGATGGAATTCCGACCCGACGGCACGGTCGCCATGCCGATCCAGATCCAGGAGATCGACGGCACCGGTCCGGGCAAGCGGGTGAAGTAGCGTCCAGCAGCACATCCGATTTGCTTCGATGATCCTCCTCCAGCTTCTCGTCAACGGGCTGCAGCTCGGCGCAATCTACGCGCTGACTGCCGTCGGCTTCTCGCTGATCTTCGGTTCGACGAAGATCTTCCACGTCGCGCATGGCTCCGCCTTCGCCATCGGCGGCTATGTCTACTGGTGGTGCGTGGCGAAGGCCGGCATCGCCGCGCCGTTCGCGGCGCTGCTGGCGATCCTTGCCGCTGCCGCCTTCGGCCTGGTGATGGAGAGGTTCGTCTACCGGCCGATCCAGCGGCATGAAGCGTCGTTCTTTACGGTCTTCATCGCCGCATTCGGCGTACAGATCATCGTGCAGAACCTGATCGGATCGCTGATCGGGCGCGGCATGGAAACCGTGAGCACGCCGCTCAGCCGCAGCGTCGAAATCCTGCCGGGTCTGTTCGTCGCGCCGATCGCGTGGATTTCGCTGGCGGTCGCCCTGGTTCTGTTCTCGGCGTTGTCATGGTTCCTGAACCGGACCAATGTCGGCACGGCGATGCGGGCCTTGTCTGAGAATCCAGACCTGGTGCGCGTGTTCGGCCTCGATCCAGGCCGGATCGCCCAATACGCGTTCATGATCGGCTCGGCGATCGTCGTTCCCGGCGCGATTTTCACGGCGATGACGGCCGGCCTCAATCCGGCGATCGGCTCGCATGTGATGCTCGTCAGCCTCGCCGCGACCATCGTCGGCGGCATCGGCAGCGTGCGGGGCGCTGCGTGCGGCGGCTTTCTGCTTGGCCTCGCCGAGAACCTCGCCTACTGGAAACTCGACCCGCAATGGAGCGAGGCGGTCACCTTCATCGTGCTGTTCCTGTTCATCATCTTCCGCCCGGCCGGATTCTTCGGCCGCCCGGTCGGGGCGAAGTGAGGGACCCGCGATGCTTGCCTATATCATCAACCTCGCGATCCTGATCGGCATCAACGCCATCCTGGCCGTCACGTTGAACTTCATCCTCGGCTATGCCGGCATCTTCTCGATCGCGCATGCGGTGTTCTTCGGCGTCGGCGCCTACACCGCCTCGCTGGTGGCAATGAAGTTCGGCGCGGGCTTCATACCCGCAACGGCCGCCGGCATGCTGGTGAGCGGCATCCTATCGCTGGCGCTGGCGCTTCCCGCCCTGCGAGTCCGCGGCGAGTACTTCGTTGCGGCCTCGCTCGGCTTGCAGATGCTCGCCGTCACCATCTTCTCGGAGTGGAAGCCGGTCACCGGCGGCATCGGCGGGCTGATCGGCATTCCGCCTGCGACGATCTTCGACTTCGCCTTCACCGATCCGCTGCATTTCCTCGGCCTGACGCTCGTCTGTCTGGTGCTGGTCGTGCTCGCCATCCGCCAGCTGGTGCGATCGAGCTTCGGCCGCAGCCTGAAGGCGATCCGCGACGACGAGGTGGCGGCGTCCGCATTCGGCAAGAACGTCGCCGTGATCAAGACGCTTGCGGTCGTGGTCTCGTGCTCGCTCGCGGCGGTTGCCGGCTCACTGTTCGCCTTCTATCTCAGCTTCATCAATGTCGAGAGCTTCGTGCTCGATGTGTCGGTGCAGGTGATGGCGATGGTGATCATCGGCGGTACGGCGACGTTGCTCGGCCCGGTGATCGGCGCCATTCTCGTGCTGCTGCTGCCGGCGCTGCTGAGTTATCTGCCCTACCTGCCGCCCACCGAGATCGGCTCGATCCAGCAGATGATCTACGGCCTCGCCATGGTGCTGCTGATGATCTTCCGTCCCGCGGGCTTGTGGGGTTTCCAGGATTCGGAGGCGCGCAAGGCATGAGCGGCGAAGTCCTGCTGGAAACGAGAGAGCTGTCGAAGACATTCGGCGGCTTGAAGGCCGTCAACAACGTCTCGCTCGCCCTGCGTGCCGGAATCGTCACGACGCTGGTCGGTCCCAATGGCGCCGGCAAAACCACCCTGTTCAACGCCATGACCGGGCATCTGACACCAGATCACGGCAGCGTCACCTGGCTCGGCAAGCCGATCCTCGGCCTGCCGCATTGGCAGATCGCCCGCCTCGGCATTGGCCGCACCTTCCAGGACCTGAAGCTGTTCTCGCACATGTCCGTGCTCGAAAACGTGACGACGGTGACGGAGACCGGCTCCTGGCTCTGGCAGTTCGGCGGCGAGAGCGCCCGCGCGACGCGGCGCGAGCGGATCGAACGCGCGCTGGAGAGCACCGGCCTCGCCGGCAAACGGCGGACGCGCGCCATCGACCTCTCCTATGCCGAGCGGAAATTCCTGTCGATCGCGCGCATCATGGCCGCAGGCGCGCGGCTGTGGCTGCTCGACGAGCCGGCTTCCGGCCTCGATCCCGGCTCCTATGAGCGCTTCCTCAACCTGCTGCGCAGCGAGGTGCGGCAGGGCGTGACGATCTGCATCATCGAGCACAATCTCGATATCGTCCAAGGCATCTCCGACCGCATCGCATTCCTCGACCAGGGCAAGCTGCTCGCCGAGGGCGAGCCGAAGACGATCCTGTCCGATCCGGCGCTTGCCGCCATCTATTTCGGGGAGCGGTCCGCATGAGCACGGCAGCGGTCCTGAAAGCGGAATCGCTGGTCGTCGGCTACGGCGGCAAGCCGGTGCTGACCGGGGTCTCGATCGACCTGCGCCCGAGCGAGGTGCTGTGCGTGATCGGCCACAACGGCGCGGGCAAGTCGACCCTGATGCGGACGCTATTCGGACTCGAGCGGCCGACCGCAGGACGCATCCTGGTCGACGGCGAGCCGCTCGCCAACCACGCACCGCGCACCCTCGCCACGCGCGGCATCGCCCTGATGCCGGAGGGGCGAGGTATCTTCCCTGGCCTGACCGTCGCGGAAATCTTCAGCCTCGGCCTTTGGTCCGCTAACGTGCCAAAGAACGAGCACGAACAGCGCGTGTCGTTCGTGCTCGACGTGCTGCCGCCGATCAAGAATTTCTATAACAAGCGCGCCGGGCTGTTGTCCGGCGGCCAGCAGCAGATGGTCTCGATCGGCCGGACACTGCTCTCCCGCCCGCGCTGCCTGATCATGGACGAGCCTTCGATCGGCCTCGCGCCGAAGCTGTTTCAGGATCTGCTACAACCGATCCGGGCCCTGCAGCAGGAGCGCGGCATGTCGATCCTGCTGGTCGAACAGAACGTGCGCGAGGCGCTGAAGGTGTCGGATCGCGTGGTTGTGATGAAAGCCGGCCAGATCATCCTGGAAGCCCAGCCGGACGACCTTGCCGACAATGCCCGCCTGATGGAGCTTTATTAGCCGCTCATACGCCGATTTGACCCGCCTCCCGGAACCGCCGCGGCCCCTATACGGATAGCCTGGCGGGCCGGATCGATGCGTCCGATGCCGAAACGATTGACGACCCTCACCTCGCCAGAGCATTTTCCGGCGGATTGCCTGACGAGGAACCTCCTTTGCGATACCAGCTGCCGTCTCTCAATGCCCTGCGCGCGGTCGAGGCCGTGGGCAGGCATGGCAGCATTTCGGGCGCGGCAAAGGAGCTGCGGGTGTCTCCCGGGGCCGTCAGCCGACAGCTCACCCTGCTGGAGGCACACTTCAATTGCGGGCTGTTCGTCCGCACCCAGCGTGGCCTGATCATCAGCGAACGGGGCCAGGCCTACCTGCGGCAGGTCAGCGAGGCCTTCGACCTGATCGACGAGGCCAGCACCAACCTGCTCGGCCGCAGCAACAAGAGCACCCTGTCGGTGCGGGCCTTCGGCACCTTCGGCACCGAGTGGCTGCTGCCGCGCCTCAACGAATTCGAACGCAAGCACCCCGAGATCGAGATCACGCTCAAGGCCCAGCTCAAGCTCGTGGACTTCGATACCGAGGACGCCGACGTCGGTATCGTCATCGGCCTCGGCAACCTCGCCAACATCGACTACGAGATGCTGTGCACGCCGCACTATCTGCCGGTTCTCAGCCGCGCCCTGCTCGAGCGGCATGGTCCGATTTCCTCGCCCGACGACCTTGCGAAGTTCCGCCTGCTGCATTCGATGGGCACGAGCTTCGGCTGGAAGGATTGGCTCGACGCCGCCGGTGCGACGGGGGTGGATGGCGACAGTGGTCACCAGATGCAGAACTATTCGCAGGTCTACTCGGCGATGCGGCAGGGCGCGGGTGTCGCGCTCGGCCAGCTTCTGCTACTCGGTGATGACGTGATCTCCGGCCATCTCGTCGCGCCGCTGAACACGATGATCTCCGGGCGCAATGGCCCCTACTACATCGTCTGGCCCAAGCGGCGGCGCGTAAAGGCGGAGGTCGAGGCGTTCCGTTCATGGCTGATCGACGCTGTGCAAGCCGCAGCGGCCCGGCAAAAGGCCGCGTTACCGAAGCTGCGGCTCATCGCATCGAAGACATACAAGGCCGAGAAACGCAGCCAGGCTTGAGCGCGCAGCGCAACCATCTGCCAAAAGTGCAAACGCTTCGCGGCCTGATCCCCGCAACCGCGCGCTCGCTCCGGCCTCGATCCAACCACCCTTACGTGCCCGGCCGCGCGACCTCGACCTCCTTGCTGGTGATGAACTCCAGCAGCACCGGAATGCCCTCCTTGGTCTTCTGGATGCCGCGCTGGATCGCCGGGATGATATCCTCCGGCTTCGTCACCCGCTCGCCGTAGCCGCCGAACGCCCGCGCCATCGCCGCATAGTCGCCGGAAATATCGGTCGAACGGTACTTCTCGGTGGAGACCGGCATCACTTTAAGTTCGATCGCCATGCTGAAGTTGTTCAGCAGGATCGACATGATCGGAATCCGCTCACGCACGGCGGTCTCGAAATCCATGCCGGTGAATCCGATCGCCGCATCGCCCCACACGTTGATGCAAAGCTTGTCCGGCTTGGCGAGCTTCGCGCCCATGGCGAGACCGAGGCCATAACCGAGCTGGGTCGTCTTGCCCCAGCCGATGTAGGACAGCGGCTCGACCGACTTCCAGAACGGTGAAAGCTGGTCGCGGGGACTGCCCGCATCGTGGGTGATGATGGTGTTACGGATATCGACCGTGTTCTGCAGGTCCCACAGCACGCGATACGGATTGAGCGGCGCGTCGTTGCTGGTCAGCTTCGGCATCCATGTCTTCAGCCACTCCGCATGCAGCGCCGCGATCTCGGCCGCAACCGGCTTATGGTCGCGGTCGTCGGTCACGGTCTTGCCGATCTCGTCAAGCAGCGCATCGAGCACGAGGCCGGCGTCGCCGACCAATCCGACCTTCGCCTCGACGTCCTTGTTCAGGTGATCCGGATCGATGGTGGCGTGGATGATGGTCTTGCCCTTCGGCATCGCCACGCCGAACGAGGTCTCGGTAAAGGAACAGCCGACACCGAAGATCACATCCGCGTCGGCGAGAAACTTCGTCACCGCCCGCGGTAACGCGAGACCGCCGGCGCCGAGCGACAGCGGGTGCGTTTCCGGGAACGCCGACTTGCCGCCGAGGCTGGTCACCACTGGAATCGCAAGCCGCTCCGCGAGTTTGCGCAACTGCGGCCAGGCTTTTGCGTAATGCACGCCCTGGCCGACATACAGCACCGGCCGCCGCGCGCTGATGAGCAACGCGGCCGCGTCCCGCACATGCTGCGGATCCGGGCCGGAGCGCGTGCGCAGCACCGGCGTATAGTTCAGCGGCTCCGCCACCTCCTCGTTCCACATATCGGATGGGATTTCGACGACCACCGGTCCACCGCGACCATTCTTCAGCCGGGTGAAGGCGCGCCGGAAGATGTTGCAGACTTCGCTGGCCAGGATGATCGGCTCGGTCGATTTCGCGAACGGCTTCATCGCATAGGTTGAGCTGAAATTCGGATCGATGTGGGCAAGCCGCCGCGGATAGCCCATCGGCAGCACCAGCACCGGCACGGATTCGCCATAACACTGCGCCACGCCGCCCATCGCGTTCTCCGCGCCCGGCCCATGCTGCATGCAGAACGCGCCGATGGTCTGCCCCGACGTCACCCGCGAGATCGCATCCGCCATGTGCACGCCGATCCGCTCCTGCCGCACCATCACCGGACGGATATCGGCCGCCGCCGCATACTCGATCAGGTGGTTGACCGGATAACCGCACAGGATCTCGATGCCCTCGCGCTTCATGATTTCGGCGATCGCCGCCCCAAGTTTCATGTCAGGCACTCCATCTGCTGCATCTGCGTCAACGGCGAGCGATCTCCGGCTCACTCCTTGAGATCGTAGCGATAACTCTTCGAGACGATGCGCCAGCCATCGCTCAGTTTCATGGCGACCAGATAATCGGTGAAATAGCGCGGCGGCAGCTGGCAGCGCACCTTGATGAACGCTGTTGATTCATCCGAACGGTCGAGAGTGACGATGAAGTCGTCGCGTGGCTTGCCTTCGGCTTTGGCCGATGGACGCTTGCGAACCCGCTCGAGCCAGTCCGGCAGGCTCAGCACCTGCAGTTCGCCCTTCTCCAGCCAGCGCAGGTCGGCCGTGGGATGGAAGACCGCACCGAGCTTGTCGGCATCGCCCTCATACAGGCCATCGAAATAGAGCTGGATAATCGCCTCGGCGCTGGAACGATCGTAGGACACGTCTGCCTCCCCCGCTTATTCTTTTGGCCAAATGACCTTGGCCAAGTGGCCTTTGGCCGGGGAACTGTAGCGGCTTTGCCGGCCAGAACCAAATGCCCCCTTTCCACAGCATGGGAGAGTTGCGCGTTGACCGACATATCCGGAAAAATCGCAACCGCCGCTTTGCAATTGGTGCCCCAGCGTTAGGATAGCCCGCATGTGCTCCCGCGTAGGGAGCCGCAGGCGTTCGATTTTTCAGATTGCCATTCGTAACAATGAGAACAAACGGTCCAAGGAACGACACGCGATGAACATCCACCCTGACATTGCGGCCCTGGTCGGCACGATCGATTTTGATCCGGACGCCCTCAAGGCAAAATATCTTGCCGAGCGTGACAAGCGCCTGCGGCCGGATGGCGTCGGCCAGTACATCGAGGTCAAGGAGCAGTTCTCGCGCTACATCGAAGACCCGTATGTGGAGCCGGGTTTCACCCGCGATCCGGTGCATGACGACGTCGATTTCGCCATCATCGGCGGCGGCTTCGGCGGCCTGTTGATGAGCGCGCGGTTGCGCGAGGCCGGGTTCGAGAAGCTTCGCGTGATCGAAAGCGGCGGCGACTTCGGCGGCACCTGGTATTGGAACCGCTATCCAGGCGCCATGTGCGACGTCGAGTCCTACTGCTACCTGCCGTTGCTCGAGGAACTCGGCTACATCCCGAAGCACAAATATTCCTTCGCGCCGGAAATCCTCGAACACAGCCGCCGCATCGCGCGCCACTATCGACTTTACGACGACGCATTGCTGCAGACGAGCATCAGCGGCCTGCAATGGGACGAGGCGGACCAGCGCTGGATCGTCTCCACCGATCGCGGCGATCGCTTCCGGGCGCAGTACGTGGCGATCGCCAATGGCCCGCTCCATCGGCCGAAGCTGCCGGGCATTCCCGGCATCACCGAATTCAAGGGCCATACCTTTCACACCAGCCGCTGGGACTATCGCTACACCGGCGGCGACAGCTACGGCAATCTGACCGGCCTCAACGACAAGCGCGTCGCCATCATCGGCACCGGTGCGACCGCGGTGCAGTGCATCCCGCATCTCGGCGCCTCCGCCAAACAGCTTTACGTCTTCCAGCGCACCCCGTCCTCGATCGACGTCCGCAACAACCATGAGACCGATCCGGCCTGGGCCGCCACGCTCGAACCCGGCTGGCAAAGGCGGCGAATGGAGAACTTCAACATTCTGGTCAGCGGCGGCGACCAGGACGAAGACTTGGTGCATGACGGCTGGACGGACATCTTCCGCAATCTCACCGGTAAGGCGGCGCTGGAAGCCTCAAAAAGGATCGGCCGGCGGCTGACGAGCACGGAGCGGGCCCAGCTGCTGGAACTCGCCGACTATAAGAAGATGAACCAGATCCGCGACCGCGTGGATCAGATCGTCAAGGATCCCGCGACCGCCGCCGTGCTGAAGCCATGGTATCGGCAGTTCTGCAAGCGTCCCTGCTTCCATGACGAGTACCTGCAGACCTACAACCGCCCGAACGTCACACTGATCGACACCAGCGGCAAGGGCGTCGAACGGATGACCGAGGACGGCGTGGTCGCGAACGGACAGGAATACAAGATCGACTGCCTCATCTTCGCGACGGGGTTCGAGGTCGGAACGGCTTTCACCCGCCGCGCCGGTTACGAGGTGGTGGGCCGCGACGGCGCCAAGCTCTCCGACCACTGGGGCAATGGCATGCGGACGCTGCACGGCATGACCGCGCATGGCTTCCCGAACTGCTTCTTCGTCGGTCGCAGCCAGGCGGCAACCACCGTCAACCTGCCGCTCTCGCTGGAGAACCAGACCCGCCACATCACCTATATCGTCACGGAAGCGCGGGCACGCGGCTACAAGACGCTCGAACTCACGCCCGCCGCTGAAGAGGCTTATGTGCAGGAGGTGCGACGGCTGTCCGGCATCGGCGAAAACTTCTATCGGGAATGCACGCCGGGCTACTACAACAGCGAGGGCGCGCCCGGAAACAAGAACGGCTTCTTCTCCGAAACCTACGGCGCGGGGTCGCTGGTGTTCTTCGACATGCTCGACAAGTGGCGCTCGGAGGGCAAGCTCGCCGGCTTCGCGCTGCGCTAGCGTAGCCCTGCGAGACGCCTCGCGGTCAGGCGCGGCACATCAGCTTGAGCGTGACCGCGAAGCGGATGCTGCGCCGGCCGGTGAAAGCGGTGGCGATTGCCTCCGCACCATCGGCGTTGCACGATCCGGACAATCCCATACCGACCTCCTGACCGCCGAACAGCGAGAGCGCGGGATCGGCCGGCGTGTGCTCCTGGCTGACGATTTCACCTTTCCAGCGCCCCTCGGACGACGAGTATGAGCCCAGGTAGTAGAAAAACGCGTCGCCGCCGAGAATGCAGCCGTCCACCATCACCATGACGCCGGTGTTGCCACCGGCCACGCCGTCGAGCGCATGGATGTGGATCGCATAGAGCCCATTGGCGAGCCCGCCTTCGCCGACCGTGCCGGCCAGCGGGCTTTCCTCCTCGCGCAGCGGTCGCATCACCGCATTGAAGACGCCGGGCGCCTGCGGCGAAGAGCCCTCGAACTGGAAGGCATCATCCCGCGCGTGACCGCGCACGGCGATTGATGCCACATCGGAACCGAGCATCGCTCGGTAGTTCGGATCGTCATGATGACGCTGGGTTGAAATCTCTGCGACAATTTCGCCATCCACCTCGCGGTAGGTGCCGATATGCGCGAACGCGGAGTTGCCACCGAACATCCGTCCGCCGCGCGCGTACATCACGCTGCGCCCCGTCGCGTCACCGAACCGATATTCGACCTTGTAAAGTCCGCCAAGCCGCACGCCCGCCATCCCACGATGCCACTGCGACACATCGCCCAATGCGAACCCGTGATAGGGGCAGCTGGGCTAACCCCTTGAGCTGCAAGCCGCTCCGGAACCGTAGCACGGATATATCGCAGCTTGCGGCCGTCATCCGCCTGGGCCCGGCAGGAATCATCATCAATTCGTGAACCTCCAGGCCCCCTTGCGTGACTCACATCACGATAGGTGCGGCCATCCAGCCCTAAAAGCCGCGGAGCAGTCGTTTTGAAGGTCTGGAATATGCAAGAATCGAAATCGCCTCTTCAGCTCCGCTCCGGAGATCGCGTCCGTCTCAATCAGCTCGGCAAGGAACGAAGCCCGAAGATCGCAGTGGAGACAGGCGTCATCGTCGGACGCACCCGCGGCTCCGGTTTCTATGTTCTGCTCGACGGAAACGCGACGCCAAGCCTGTTTCACCACACCTACATCGATCGTGACGAGGACGTACCGAGCCCGAGCGTCACCTCATCATAGAGGCCGGCTACGCATGAGAAGTGATCCGGAAAAGTGTGAAGCGGTTTTCCGAAAGGATCATGCTCAAACTGAGATGAAGCGCGAGGACGATTCGTCCAAATCTCATCGCGCTTTAGGACCTCGTTAGATGGTATCGAATAGACATCAAGACTAGCCCTCGCTCGGCCTGCCCTGGATGTTCAAGATGCCCCCTGCCGATCGGCGTAAAGCCCCGCGCGTTGACTTCTCGCACGACCTGCCGGCCCGTATGATCGCGATCGACGGCACCTGGCACCATGCGTGTTGGATTTCCGACATCTCGGAAAGCGGGGCCAAGCTGCAGATCGACGGATCGATCGCCATGCCGCGTTCGACGGAATTCTTCCTGCTACTGTCGGGCACCGGAACAGCGCATCGACGCTGTGAACTTGCCTGGATCAATGGCGACCAACTCGGCGTCAAATTCGTGCGGCATCCGGCCAAGCGCACGGTCGCAAGAACCGCCAGCCGCCCGCGGGGCTAACCCACAAGCGGCTGGATATGGCTTCCAGCGACTGTCCCGCTATGACACCGCAGCCGGCGCCTCGGCGGCCGATTCAACAGGCTTCTCCGGCGGCTGCTTGATGCGGAACCAGGCCACATACAGCGCCGGCAGGAACACGAGCGTCAGCAACGTGCCCGCGATGATACCGCCCATCATCGCATAGGCCATCGGCCCCCAGAACACCTCGCGCGCGATCGGGATCAGCGCCAGGCTCGCCGCAGCCGCCGTCAGCATGATCGGCCGCATGCGGTGTTCTGTCGCTTCGATCACGGCGTGCCACGGATCATGCCCCTCACGCCGCAGTTCCTCGATCTGGACGATCAGAATGACCGAGTTGCGGATCAGGATGCCGATCAGGGCCAGCACGCCCAGGATCGCGACGAAGCCGAGCGGCGCGCGACTCGGCAGCAGCGCGGCCACCACGCCGATCAGCCCGAGCGGGGCCACCGCCACCACCAGGAACAGACGCTGGAAGCTCTGCAGCTGGATCATCAGCAGCGTCGCCATCACGAACAGCATGACCGGCACGATCGCCGCGATCGGCCCTTGCCCCTTGGCACTTTCCTCGACGGCGCCTGCCGTCTGCACCTGATAGCCTTCCGGCAGTTGCGCGATGAACGCGTTCACGGCGGGCGCAAGCTGGTTGACCACCGTTGCCGGTTGCAGGTCGCTGATGAGGCCGGCCTTGATGGTGATGGTCGGCTGCCGGCTGCGCCGCCACACCACCGGCTGCTCGATCTGATACGCGAACGTCGCGACCGCGGCGAGCGGCACCGCCTGCCCGCCCTTGGCCGGAAGCTGCAGGTTCTGGAAGGTTTCAAGCGAGTTGCGTTCGGCGGCGCGCGCGCGGCCCACCACGTCGACGAGATAGATGCTGTCGCGGACTTGGGTGATCGCCGATCCGCCGACGACACCATTCAACGACGATGCAATGTCTTCGGAGCTGACGCCGAGCTGGCGCGCCTTGTCCTGCAGCACATCCACCTTGACGACGCGCGCGGGCTCGTTCCAGTCATAAACGACGCCGCCGACATTGGGATTCTTGCCGACGATGCTGGCGAGCGATTGCGCATAGTCGCGCACCTTTTGGATCTGCGGCCCGCTGAGACGATACTGGATCGGCCGTCCGACCGGCGGACCAAGGTCCATCGCCTTGACGAACGCGTCGATGCCGACGAAGTCACGCTGAATGATCGCATTCAGCTTGGCCCGAACCCGCTCGCGCGCTTCCAGGCTCTTGGTCACGATGATGACCTGGCCGAAATTCGGACTGGCGGGCTGCACGTCGAACGACAGCACGAAGCGGACCGCGCCCTGCCCGACATAGGACGACCAGCGCTCGATGTCGTCATCGCCCTGCAGGTGGGTCTCGAACCGGTCCATCAGCGTCTTGGTCTCGGCGATCGACGCGCTTTGCGGCAGCGTCCAGTCGACGATCAGCTCAGGCCGATCGGACGCCGGGAAAAACTGCTGTTGGACGAACCCCATGCCGACCACCGACAGCAGGAAAAGGGCCGCCGTTGCGCCGATGGTGAGCCAGCGATGGCTGACCGCCCAGAGCAGCAGGCGCGAGAACGCGGCGGCGAAGCGGCCCGGCCTCTCGTCATGCTTCTTCATCGTCTCGGGCAGAACCGTAACACCGAGCAATGGCGTGAACAGCACAGCCACCACCCATGAGACAATCAGCGACACGGCGATCACGACGAACAGCGTGAAGGTGAACTCACCCGCGGCGCTGCCGTTCAGACCGACCGGAATGAAGCTGGCGATCGTCACCAGCGTCCCGGTCAACATCGGAAACGCGGTATGGGTGTAGACATAGGTCGCGGCCTTCCTCAGATTGTCGCCGACCTCGAGCCGCGCCACCATCATCTCCACGGCGATCATCGCGTCGTCCACCAACAGGCCGAGAGCGATGATCAGCGCGCCGAGTGAAATGCGCTGCAACGAGATGCCGAGATAGGCCATCGTCAGGAAGGTGATCGCCAGCACCAGCGGGATCGACAAAGCAACCACGAGACCGGCGCGCATGCCGAGACTGACGAACGAGACCGCGAGCACGATCACCACCGCCTCGAACAGCGCGCGGGTGAAGCCGCCGACCGCCTCCTCCACCACCACCGGCTGATCGGAGACCAGATGCACACCGACACCGATCGGCAGCTCGCTTTCGATGATCCGCATCTTCGCCTTTAGCGCCTCGCCGAACTCGAGCAGGTTCGCGTTCGGCTTCATGCCGATCGCGAGCCCGATCGCCGGCTGCCCCTTGAAGCGGAACAAGGAGGATGGCGGATCGGTGTAGCCACGGGTGACCGTCGCCACGTCGCTGAGACGGAAGAAGCGGTCATTGATGCGGAAGTTGACTGCCCGCAGGCTCTCCTCGGAAGCAAACTGCCCGCCGACCCGCAGCGCCACCCGTTCCGGCCCCGCCTGAATCACGCCGGACGGCGTGATCGCGTTCTGCGACTGCAGCGTGCGGATGATCGCCTGCTGATCGACGCCGAGTGCTGCGATCTGCCGGGTCGAGAACTCCAGATAGATCACCTCGTCGCGCACGCCGATCAGGTCGACCTTGCCGACATTCGGCACAGTGAGCACCTGTGCCCGCACGTTCTCGACGTAGTCCCGAAGCTGGCGCGGACTCAGCCCGTCGGCGGTGAAGGCGTAGACGTTGCCGAACACATCGCCGAACCGATCGTTGAAGACGGGGCCGACGATGCCTTGCGGGAAGTCGCCACGGATGTCGCCGATCATGTTGCGGACGCGCAGCCAGGTCGGCGTCACATCGCTGGCCTTGGTCGTATCCTTCAGGTTGACGAAGATCGTGGTCTGGCCCGGCGTCGTCATGCTCCTGGTGAAATCGAGCGACTCCAGTTCCTCGAGCTTCTTCTCGATCCGATCGGTGATCTGGCTGATCGTGTCTTCAACCGAGGCACCCGGCCATTTGGCCTGGATCACCATCGTCTTGATGGTGAAGTTCGGGTCCTCCTCGCGGCCGAGATGGATATAGG
This sequence comes from Afipia sp. P52-10, assembly GCF_000516555.1. Lineage (NCBI taxonomy): Bacteria > Pseudomonadati > Pseudomonadota > Alphaproteobacteria > Hyphomicrobiales > Nitrobacteraceae > Afipia > Afipia sp. P52-10. Next base: position 1,138,202 of record NZ_AZSJ01000007.1, read on the forward strand.
AGAAGATGCCAGCGAGCGTCGCCGCGATCATGAAATACCAGACCAGCGAGCGGTGGCTGAGCGCCCAGTCCGAGAGATTGAAGCCCTTCACGGATTTGCCTCTTGCGCAAGTTTCACGGTCTGCCCCGGCTTAAGACTGTGGACGCCGGCAATCACCACTCGCACCCCCGCCGCCAGTCCATCGACGACCTGGAAATCCTGATCGTTGCGCTCGGCAACTTTGATCTCTTGCAGGCTGACCGTCTTGCTGGCGGGATCCACGGTCCAAACCATGGTCTTGCCGTCGCGCTCCAGCAGCGCCGAGGCCGGCAACTGGATCGCCGGCTTCGACGACGTGGTCAGGTAGGCGGTAATGGTCGTGCCGAGACGGAAGTTCTCCGGCGGCTTGTCGAGCGTGATCTTGACGCGCCGGGTCCGCGTGGTGGCGTCGGCCTGCGGCGCGACCTCGCGCACCTTGCCGTCGATCATCAGCGTGGGATCGACCTGCAGCGCAACCTCGAAGCGCGCGCCAGGCGCAAGCGTGTTGGCGATGTCTTCAGGCACGTCCACCACCGCCTCGCGAATATCGGGGCGCGCCACGGTGATCACCGCCTGCCCCGGCGAAACCACCTGCCCCACCTCCGCATCCACCGACGTCACGATGCCGTCGAAGTCGGTGCGCAGCTTGCTATAGCCGAGTTGCTCCTGCGCTTTGGCCAGGTTGGCTTCCGCCTGCGAGACCATCGCCGTTGCCGTCTGCTGCGCCTGTTGCGCGCTTTCGAACTCGGCCCGCGTCGCCGTGTTCTGCTGCAGCAGGATCTGCTGGCGGCCGAGAACGCCGGAGGCATTGACCAGACGCGCCTGCGCGTTGGCGACGTCGGCTTGCGCGGTGCGCACACCCAATTCCAGTGCGACCGCGTCGATCGCGGCGAGCTGCTGGTCCTTCTTGACCATATCGCCGACATTGACGTCGCGGGCGATCACGCGGCCGAGCACACGGAAGCCGAATCCGACCTTGTATTGCGGCTCGACCGTTCCGGCAAAACCGAGCGTACGCTCGCTCTGCGGCGCCACCACCATCGACAGCACGGGGCGCACGGGCGGCGGCGGCTCCTTCTCCTTGCAGGCGGTGAGCGCGCATGCGATCGCAGCCGATGTCAGAAGAGCGGTGGAGGCTCTCATGGCTTGGGCTTTGAGGGCTTGTGCTTTGAAGGCTTGGGCTTTGAAGGCTTGGGCTCTCATGGCTTGGCACTCCCAGCCAGCGCCACGATCTGGTCAGGCCGCAGCAGATAGGCGCCGCGAGTCACCACGATATCGCCAGGCTTGAGGCCGTCGCGGACGACGATGTGCTGAGTCTCGAACGCATCGACCGTGATCGGCTTCAGTGATGCCGCCTTGCTTTGCGGATCGACGACCCACACCGCCGGACGGCCGTCGTGCGAGAACAGCGCGCTTGCCGGCAGCACGATGCGGCTGCGGGCCTTGAACTTGCCGGAGCCCACCACGGCCGCACCCAGCGCCATCGCCGGTGGCGGATCGTTGATCGTGACCTTGACCCGAATCGTCCCCATCTGCGGATCGATGGTCGGCGAAATCTCGCGGACGGTGCCGGACGCGCGCACGGACGGATCGCTCACCAGCGTCAGCTCGATCGTCGGATCACCCGGTTCGCGCGTCAGGATCAACTCGTTGATGTTGAAGACCGCATCGAGCGCCCCATCCTGCGCCAGCGTGAAGATCGCCTGCGCGGCCTGCACGATCTGGCCGACTTCGGCGTTCCTGGCGGTGATGACGCCTGACGCGCTGGCGTGCAATTCAGTATAGCCGAGCTGGTCGCGCGCCGTCGCAAGCTGCGCATTGGCAGAGTCCATCGAGCCCTGCGCGGTCTTGAACACCTGCTCGGCTTGATCATAGTCGCGCCGGGTCGTATAACCACCTTCGAGCAGCGTTTTCTGTCGTTCGAAGGTTGCCGTTGCCTGTTTCAGGCTTGCCTGCGAGGCCTCGACGGACGCTTGGGCGGCATTGAGATTGGCGATCTGTTCCTGCGGATCGATCTTGGCCAGAAGATCCCCCGCCTTTACTCGGCTGCCGACATCGACCTTGCGCTCGATCAGCTTGCCGCTGACCCGAAACGACAGATCGTTCTGGATGCGGGCCTTGACCTCCCCGGTCAGTGATACCGTCGGCGAATAATCGCTGAGCGTGGCGACTTCGGTGACGACACTCATCGGAGTCTGGGGCGGTGCGGCCTGATCCTGACATCCACCCAGCGCAAACGTCAGTGCGAGAGCAACGAATCCTGGCAGGCGCCACGGTTTTGGAAGCATCGCCCTGCACCCCCTGCATTCAGCAATCATCTCAGCCTGACTCGACCGCTCTTAACAGAAATCCGGCACACAAGAAATCACGCGAGAACCGGCCCTCGGGCCGCTCCGCGACATGGTGGGACCTGCGCTTTCCGAAAAGATCATGCCGAAAACAAGAACTGAAGTTGGCAGCACCGAGGCACTACAACGGGCTGCATCACGATCGAAGGAGACCTCAATGTTGGAAAATCACGATTCATTGGTTGTCATCACCGGTGGCCCCGGCTCAGGCAAAACCACGTTGATCGACGCGCTGGAGGCTGCCGGCTTCGCGCGCACGCATGAGGCCGGACGAGGCATCATCCAGGATCAGGTCGCCATCGGCGGTACGGCGCTGCCATGGAGCGATCGGGCCGCCTTTGCCGATTTGATGCTGAGCTGGGATATGCGGTCCTACCACATGGCCGCGCGGCAGGCTTCGCCGCAGGTTCCTGTGTTCTGCGACCGCGGCGTCCCCGACGTGCTCGGCTATTTGCGTCTGTGCGGCCTGGACGCGCCTGCCCATGTGCGGAAGGCGGCGGAGCTTTTCCGTTATCACCGGCGCGCGTTCATCACCCCGCCCTGGCGCGAGATTTTCGCGCAGGACGACGAACGCCGGCAGGATTTCGCCGAAGCCGAGCGAACCTACGCCGCCTTGGCGCAAACCTACACCGACCTCGGCTACGATCTGATCGCGCTGCCGTTCGCCCCTGTTCCTGCGCGGCTGCAATTCGTGCTCGACCACGTTGCGGTCGCTCGGCCGGCGTCCTAATTTGACCTCACAGGAGTTGAACGACGTATGAGCGCGCCGCCGCACGCTGCGGCAGACGTCATACGCTGACGCAGACAAGGATACGCATGACCGACGCCATTGATGCGAAGACGTTCTGGCGGGCCTTGGGATCTCGCGCCATCGGGGTTGCGATCGTCACCGCCAAGGGCGCGAACGGTCCGGCCGGCTTCCTGGCGCTGTCCGCGACGCACCTCACCGCCGATCCTCCGACCATGCTGGTGTCGATCGGCCAGAAGACCTCCGCTCTCCCGGTCATTCTCGAGGCGAAGCATTTCGCGATCAACTATATCGGGCGCGACCGCGAAGACCTGGCAAGGGAGTTCGGGGGTCAGGGAACACTGAAAGGCGCGGATCGTTTCGACGCCGGCGAATGGACCACGCTCGCAACCGGCGCGCCGGTGCTGAATAGCGCCGTTGGTGTGCTCGACTGCGAACTGGAAGAAACGATCGAACGCCACGCGACCATGATCGCGATCGGAACGATCAAGGCGTTTACGCAGAACAGCACCATCCAGCCGTTGATCAGCTTCGCCGGCCGCTATCTATGATCGACATCGCGTGGCGACGGGCGGAATAGGACACGGGCCATGACCTCTGAGCAGAAGCGGCCGGACGAGCAGGATAACGTGATTTCGCTACGCGACGCACGGCAGCGGCAAGCCGCCGCGCAACGACAAGCCGCGGCGCAGCAGAAGCCCGTGCCTGAAAAGAAGATGCCGGCGTTTTTGATTTTCCTGGCCTTGCTGGCAATCCTGGTTGCCTACAAGATGCTGCTGAAATGATGCCGCGGCGGAGCACTCCTCTGGCACCAACGTCCCGCGCGCGAACGTCCCGCTCAGGCGGCGGGCTCCCTTCCCTCGGCGACCGCCGCCAGTAGCAGCTGATCTCGCGCGGTGACACCGCTCGATGCGGTCAGAACGATCCGCTCCGCCATTTTCGCTTTCGTCGCCGGCGTGCGGTTTTCGTAGTTGATCCGCTCGACCGCTTCTTCGAGAACATTGCGCATGATCGAAACCAGTTCAGCCCCGAATTCGGTGGGTGGGATTTTTGTCATGAGCACGCTTCCTCTTTCGGAAGTAAGCACTAGCCGCTCAACATGACCATTGTGAGTCTGGATACTCACAGCTTCGCGATTGGCCTTACATGACTTCTAAAGCCGAAGGCGCGCTACGGTTCTGCTGCTATGATCAGATTTTGAAATCGACAGCCGGCCCAGCCTGACCATCGGTCACGCGCATCAGTAACAGAACGGACACAGGTATGGCGGTGATACCACGCACCCTTCACAGATGCGTGCAGAGAAGCCAGACATTGACCGAGCACGCGAGCATCAACGTGAATGCCAACACCAGATTGACCGGTGTGCTGAGCTCGGGCCGCAATTTCCGAATCGACTGTTCCATAGAGATATTTGAGCGAGGCATGCCGAGCAGGTCACGCGCTTTGTTTTTCTCTGCAGGGGTTGCGACTCGCACCGAGTTCGAGTCCGCGACAGAATCGGTGGCGAGATGTTGAAGCCACGAATCGGCGGGCAAGAGCCCCAACTCGCGACGCCCATGTCCTTCCCATGCACCGCCACCAAAAACAAAGAGGCCGGCGCAAGGGCCGGCCTCTGCATCGAACATTGCGGAGCGCTTAGTAGCGCGGCACCTGCGGGCCGTCCCAGGTGAAGCGATAGTTCAAGCCGGCCTTCACGGTATGCTCGTCGTTCTTGAAGCTCGTACCCTCGATGGCCGGCGGGCCCGAGGTGAACGTGGTGCGGCCGAAGTCGTAGTACTGGTACTCGGCCTTCACCGACCAGTTCTGGGCAAACATGTATTCCAGACCGGCACCGACGGTGTAGCCGTCCTTACCCTTGCCCGAGGTGGAGAAAGCGGCAGGCGCACCGCCCACGTTCACATCCAGGCTGCGATCCAGAAACGCGTAGCCGCCCTTGGCATAGATCAGCACCGGGCCGATGGCATAACCGAGCCGGCCGGTGACCGAGCCAATGCCGCGGTTGTCCAGGGTCGCAGCGCCGTTCGGGGCGAAGGCCAGCGTGCGGTCGCTGCTCGTCGGCAGCCACGAATACTGCGCCTCGATACCAACCACCCAGTTCGGGGCGAACTGGTAGTCCGCACCACCCTGCACACCGACCATGAAGCGTGCATCATTGCCGGAGAATGTGTTGGAGCCGGCGAATGCGCCGCCGACATGGGCACCGATGTAGAAACCGGTCCAGTTGTAGACCTGCGCGACCGGCGTCGGCGCCGGCGGCGGCGCCTTGTAAACCGGCGCGCGCATATCGGCCGCCAGCGCAGGCGCTGCGACCAAGACTGCTGCTGCGGCAGCGAGAACAACACGTTTCATAACGACCACCCTCAAACCAAACAACGTCGCGGGCCCAACCGCAACGACATGCGACTTGTCATCAAACAACGTGGCACGGATTTGGTTGCTTGGCGGTGAAGCCATGGCGTCCTTTCCGGACCGGTTGTGGCGCGACAGTCACGGTGGAACCTGAATGGGTCTGCGGCGCAGTCATTCACGTTCAACGATGGCGATGATTGCTGCCATCCATGGCGAATATAGGCCTGACATGGCAAAAAACGGCCATGATCACGGCCACGTGATCAGCCGCGCTGGAACCGTGATGAGCAGCCATCCCGGCGGTGGGGTTGCACCGGCGGGAGCGACCGTGAACAACAGGGTTCCATACAGGTCCACTCATGAACTCTCCCGCAGCATCACCGCCGCTTGATACCGCCTCACCGCGGCATCTGCCGATGCGGTTCCCCGAATTCGTCATGCTGGTTTCGTGCCTGATGGCGCTGACCGCGCTGGCGACTTCGATGATGCTCGCCGTGCTGGCGCCGATCGGCCGGTCGTTCGCCGTCAACGACGCCAGCACCCAGGGCGTGCTGACGGCCTTCTTTGCCGGCTTCAGCGTCGGGCAGTTCGTGGTGGGGCCCGTCTCCGACCGGTTCGGCCGCAAGCCGGTGCTGCTGGGTTGCCTGGCGCTGTATCTCGTGGCCTCGCTGTTGTGCATCGTCGCGCCCAGTTTCGAGACACTGCTGATCGCCCGCTTCGTCCAGGGTCTCGGCGCCGCGGGCCCGCGCGTCATCACGATCTCGGTGATCCGCGATTGCTACAGCGGCCGCAGGATGGCGAGCGTCATGTCGCTGACCATGACGGTGCTGATGATCGTGCCGGTGATTGCTCCCACCATCGGCCAGGTGGTGGTGCTCGCCGCGCCTTGGCCATGGATCTTCGTGTTCCTGACCGGCTATGGCCTGATCGCATCGGCCTGGGCGTTCGCCCGCCTGCCCGAGACCCTGGACCCGGCCAACACCCGCTCGTTGCGTCCGGTGGAGATCATCGACGCCGTGCGGCAGGCGCTGACGACGCCGCAGACGCTCGGCTACATGTTGGCGAACGGCGTCACCCAGGGTGCGCTGCTGGCGACGCTCTATGCCGCTCCGCAAGTCATGGGCGGGTTGCTCGGCATGGGCCCCTATTTCACCATCGCCTTCGGCATCGCCGCGGCGGCAATGTCGACCGGCGCGTTCATCAACTCACGCCTCGTCGGCCGGCTCGGCATGCGGCTGCTGTCGCACGCCGGCATGATCATCGCGACCGGCCTCTCGGTCGTGCTGTTGCTGGTGGCGCAGGCGGGCATGGTCGATGCGATCAACTACACGCTGTTCATGTGCATCATCAATGCGCTGCACCTGATGGCCTCGTCGAACTTCAATGCGCTGGCGATGGAGCCGCAAGGGCGGATCGCCGGGACCGCCTCGTCGCTGATCGGCTCGGTCGCGACCATGATGCAAGCGCTGATCGCGCACATGATCGGCCAGCTCTACAACGGCACGTTGCTGCCGCTGTGCATCGGCCTCGTCGTCTGTGGCACGATCGCGATCCTCATCGCGGCGATCACCGAACGCGGCAAGCTGTTCGGGTCCGCCTCGCCCGCCTGACCTGCCCTGCCCCGGCCCCGGTCTACTCTCAGGCGCAGCAGCATGCGCAGACGCTGACGGTTCGTGCGTGCGCTGCCCATATGACAAAGCCGCCGCACATGGCTCCGTCCATGCCGGCGGCTTCGTTGCAGCTTCGAAGTTCTATTCGCGCTTCAGCCCGGTGGTCTCGATGATGCGCTTGTTGCGCGCGATCTTGCCGGCCACGAACTCCTGCGCCCATTTCATGTCGCCCGGCATCACCTTGAGCCCGAGATTCTCCAGCTTCTCCTTGATCTCGGGCTTCGCCGCCGCCTCGTTCACCGCCTTGTTCAGCTTGGCGATCACCTCCGGCGGCGTGCCGCGCGCGGCCACCAGCACGTTCCAGGCATAGGCGTCGTAGTCCTTGAAGCCGGTCTGCTCCGCAGCGGTCGCAAGATCAGGCAACAGCTTCAGCCGCTCAGGCCCGCCTGCCGCGAGCGCCTTCAACTTGCCGCCGGTGAGGAACGGCGTCGCAGACGCTGCAGCCACGGCGCCGATCGTCACGTCGCCGCTGAGCAGCGCGGTGATGGCCGGCACGTCGCCCTGGAACGGCACATGGATCATCTTGACCTTCGCAAGCTGCGACAGATTCTCGACATCGAGGTGCGCCGGACCGGCGACGCCAGCGGTGGCGAAGCTGATCTTGTCCGGATTGGCCCGCGCATCGTCCAGCACGTCCTTCATGGTGCTGTACTTCGAATTCGGCAGCGCGACGAACGCGAGATCGACGATGCTCAAGCCCGAGATGATGTCGAGGTCGCGCAGCGGCTGGTACGGCGTCTTCTGATCGATGAGTGGCGCGATCGCGGTCGGACCGACACCGCTGACGCCGAGCGTGTAGCCGTCGGGCTTGGATTTCGCGACCGCGTCGATGCCGATCGTGCCCGCCGCGCCAGGACGGTTCTCGACGATGACGTTCTGGCCGAGAATGGCCTGCAGTGCTTCACCGTAGATCCGACCTGTCAGATCGGTGGAGCCACCAGGCGTATAGGGAATGATCAACCGGATCGGCTTGTCCGGGAAGCCCTCCGCGGCAGCGGGCGCAGAAAACCCTGGCAGCAACAACAGCGATGCGGCCAGAAGTCCGCGCAGCGAACGTTTTATCATCATCACTCCTTGAGTTTCCTCGCACAGCCTTCTATGGGCCGTGCAGTCCCATCCATTGAACGGGGCGCCGCATTCTTTCCAGAACCGGAACGGGGTCAAGAACGAAGTTCTCAACTCAGCGTTTCAACTTTTCCAGTTCGGGGAATGGCGCATAGGCGGTTGCCGGACAGAGATCCTGCGGCTTCTCGATCATTCGGTCGAAGCGGCCGTCGAGATAGAGCGCTGCGCGGTCGGCCGTCCCAGTATAGTGGCCGCTTGAATCGCGTGTATCGTAGCGTACGCACAGCACGTAGCGGTTAGCGCCACCGATGAAACGCTGCACGGGCTCGGAAATCGAGGCATCCCGCACGTTGGTCGGATCGTTGAGATAGGTGCGCAGAAACGCCAGCAGGTCGGCACGGTAGTTGACGGGGAACGGCTGCGGGGCGCCCGCATTGCGAGGCCTGGCAAAATAGGTCTCCTCGCCCGATCCGCCAGCGCAGGCCGCCAGCGGAAGGAACATCGCGAGCGCGAGACTGCAGCGAACGAAACGACCCAACCCCATGGCGGCTGCATAGCATGGATAGCCAGCCGGTTGAAAGTTCACAACCGCGTCAGCGCTCCGCCCCGTGTTCAGGTCTCGTCCGGCTTGGTCGAGTCGAGCAGCCAACCGAAATAGTCGCGATCGACGCTCTCCAGGGCGATCACCGCGATCGCCGGCACTTCATAGGAGTGGTTCTGCCGCACCGCCTCGCGAACGCGGTCGGCGAGCGAGGTGCGGGTCTTGAAGATCGTCACCACCTCCTCCGCGCGTTCGACCTTGCCCTCCCAGCGGTAATGCGAAATCATCCCCGGCAGGATGTTGGCGCAAGCGGCAAGCTTGCCCTCGACGATCACCTTGGCCGCGGCTTCCGCCTCGACAAGGCTCGGAAAGGTCGTATAGACGAATACCGCGCGATCCATTTGGTAGTTTCCCTGCACGTTCTCGGGCCCGAACCAACCCATGACGCAACAGAAATATGACCGGATCGCGTTTGTTGCGAGCTCGAGCCCGGAAGCGCAGGAGGCGCTCGCAGCCCTCACCAACGTCTACGGCAATCACGATGTGCCAAAGGCCGACGTGATCGTCGCCCTTGGCGGCGATGGCTTGATGCTGCAGACGCTACACAAGCATATGCGCTCCGGCACCCCGATCTACGGCATGCATCGCGGCACGGTCGGCTTCCTGATGAACGAGTTCAGCACCGAGCGCCTGCACGAGCGGCTGGCGGCGGCGCGGCTGACCATGATCAACCCGCTGTTGATGCGGGCGACCGACATCCACGACAAGCAGCACAAGCACCACGCGATCAATGAGGTGCACCTGTTCCGCCAGACGCACCAGGCGGCGCGGCTGCGGATTCTGGTGGACGACAGCGAACGGATGGCGGAACTGGTCGCCGACGGCATCATGGTGGCGACGCCGGCGGGCTCTACGGCCTATAACCTGTCGGCGCAGGGACCGATCCTTCCGATCAACGCCGCCCTGCTCGCGCTCACGCCGATCAGCCCGTTCCGCCCGCGCCGCTGGCGCGGCGCCCTGTTGCCCAACACCGCCGTCGTGGTGTTCGAGGTGCTGGAAAGCGACAAGCGCCCGGTCGCAGCCGTCGCCGACCACGACGAAGCGCGCAACGTCAAACGCGTCGAGGTGGTCACCGACCGCTCGATCGCCATGCAGATGCTGTTCGACCCCGGCCATAGCCTGGAGGAACGGATTCTGCGTGAGCAGTTCGGAGCCTGATCCCTGACCCCGCAAACCGTTCATTAACCAAACGTCCATAGGGTTAATGCATCGTGTACCGGCTCTCCGGACGCGCGGGGCTGTGGCATGTTCGGGATCGATTTCAACAAGCTGCGTTTTCTGATCTGCGACGACAACGCCCACATGCGGCGGATCCTGCGCACGCTGCTGCACTCGTTCGGTGCGCGCGAGGCCTACGAGGCCGAAGACGGCGCCACGGCGCTGGAAATGTACATCCACTACGTGCCGGATATCCTGATCATCGACTGGTCGATGCCGATCTTTGACGGGCTCGAACTGACGCAGATGATCCGCCAGCCCAACGGCAACGGCAATCCCTATACCCCGATCATCATGCTGACCGGCCATTCGGACAAGCGGCGGGTGATGATGGCCCGCGATGCGGGCGTGACCGAATTCCTGGCCAAACCGATCTCGGCGAAAGCGCTGTATCAGCGCATCATCAACGTCGTCGTCAGTCCTCGTCCCTTCATCAAGACCAAGAACTATTTCGGCCCGGATCGCCGCCGCAACACCACCAACACCTATATCGGCCCCGAACGCCGCCAGGGCGGCAAGGCCGAGGTGATCCAGCAGCAGGCCTTGCTCGACAAGGTCAAGGCGTCGAGCTGACGCTGGCGGAGGATTCCATCATGGCCAACAGCCGACGCAGCCGCGACGCCAGCAAGGCGAAGATCGAGATCGAGACCTATCCCGACTATCAGATCATCCGCCAACCGAACCCCTTGCACGGCGCGGTGAAGCGCATCTCCGAGCAGGGACACGACGATCCAGTCGCCCGCGCCGAACAGGCGCTGAACGAGCTGTCCGGGGAGTTCGAGGGCTGGATGCAGGAGGAATGCAGCCGGCTGGCGCTGGCCCATGCCGCGATCATCAAGCAGGGCTTCAACGCCGAAACGCAAGCTGAGCTGTTCCGCGCGGCTCACGACATCAAGGGTGACGCCGCGACATTCGGCTACCCGATCGCCGCGGCGGCGGCGGAAAGCCTCTGCCGGATTCTGGAGCACGCGCCGGATGTCGCCAAGGTGCCGGGCGATCTGATCGCGCATCACGTCAACGCCATCCAGGCGATCGTGCGCGAGCACAGGCGTTTCGGCGTGGACAGCGTCGCCGGCGAACTGTCGCGGAAGCTGCGCGGCGTCGCGGACGAATTCCTCGCCGCCGTCAACAAGGATCGCCCCGACCATCTCGAAGTGATCCTCGCGCCAAGCATCATTCCGGCCGAATGATCGTCCCCTGAACGACCCGCGATCTGGCCGCTAGCGCGTTTGCGAGCGAAGCGAACACCATTTCGCGCGACGAACGCGCGAGAGGCGCCTCAGGCGGCCAGGCGACGATCGCTGGCATCGCGATCGAGGTGTTGCGCGGCGACCAATTCATCGCAGAACAGCCGCGCTTCCTCGCGCGCGGACTCGGTCTCGAACCGCCGCAGCAGGATCAACAGCGCTTCCGTCGCCTCCGAGTCCTGTTCGCAGCTCGTCAGCACGCGCTCGACCATCCGTCGCTGCAGCCGTGTCGCACCATCGATGGTTCCGGCGAAGCCGATCTCGCCGCCCGCTGCCAACGCCGCACCGAAGGCTGCGAAGGTGGAGGGCGGGAAACCGGCGCGGCTCAAGAGCGCGGTCAGGCTCGCGCCTGCGGGCTCCTGCAGGATCGCACTCACCCGCTGGCGGTTCATGCCGGTCAGTTCGACCAGCGACAGTTCGAACATGTCGGCATTGCCGGACAGCAGCGTCCGCAGGATCAATCCTGCCGTCAGCTGGCCGCTCTCGCGCAGGTGGCGGACCAGGACACACAGATCATCGCCCGGCGCCTTCGCCGCGATGTTGACCATCGAGCGCTCACGCGCTTCGCCGGTGACGATCTCCGCCCGCTCGGTGCTCAGCCAGTTGCGCGCCGTGACGAAGCGGCTGAGCTGATCCGACAGCTTGGCAACCAGAGCGAGGCGCGTCGCGGCAGGAAGCTCGCGGCCATCCAGCAGCCGCTCGCGGATCGCCGCGACATGACCGAACCGCTCGACGATGCGATCGATCGAGAGCGGTGTGAGCGCCGCCTCGGCATTTTCGATCAGCACCAGACAGGCTTCGATCGTGCCCACTTCGGCGATTGCCGCGCAGATCGACGCCGGCAGATTACGGCGGCTGGCGATCGCGCACTGCACCTCGCGCTTGCCGGTGGCGACGATATCGACGAGGTCGGCGTCGATCAAAAGCGGAGAATGTTGCAGAATCGGCAGCGCCACCGAGGGCTGGTCGCAGGACAGCGCCCGCACGATCGCGGCCGGCGCGTCGCTGCTGTGAGCGAACACCTGCGCCATCGCCTCTCGCACCAGCGGCGACGGATCATCCAGCAGCATCAGCAGCGCACCTTCGGTCGCCGCAACGTCGTCCGAGGACATTTCGGAGAAGAGCCAAGCCCGGGCCAAAGCGCGGGTCGCTTCCGCCCGCTCGCCCGCCGGAGCCGTACGCACCCAACCGAGAAAATGCCGGACAATCATGGGCATTCCACTTGACGCAACTGGTGACGGCATCGACCAACGATGCCAACTCTCGTCACTCTAGCGGCCGACGCTTAACAAAGCGTTCACCATAACTGTTTGGAATGATTGACGTTTGATTAACGGACGGCCGCACGGAGATACCGCCATCAGCTCCGGTATGCGCCGAAGCGATCGCTGAACAGATCGAGCGGCTGACTCTGCCCGGCGGATGCTGCGGGGGCCGCCGGAGCCGCGACCGCTGGCTTCTGCACGTCGGATGCGATGCCGGCGGTGGATGACGTGGAGCCGTTGGCCCACAGCTCGCGCACGGCTGCCGACACCGGCTCGGCGCGGTCACCGGTCTGAAACATCGCATGGAAGCTGAAGCGAGCGTTGCGCTCGGCGATGCCGCGTTGCCGGCTCTCGGCCTCGGAGGCCTCCGGCGCATAGGCGCTCGCCTGCGCCATGGTGCTTGTCGAGAGCGCAGCCAGCGTACCGCCGGTCGGCGGCGCGACACCGGCGGCCGCGATCATGCTGCGCGCATCTTCGGAGCGTGCGGCTGTGGCATATCGCCCGGTCAATGTGGCGTAGACCTGCGAGGCGGTGCGCGGCGTGCCGTCGTTGGCATAGAAGATCGAGCGGTTGGCGGCGGCAGCACGCGGAAACATCGCCGCTGCATTGGCCTGCGGATTGGTCTCGGCCTGCGCAATCAACCTGGAGGCTCCACCCGCGCCAAGGAAATGCGCGATGTACAGTTCGCCCTCGCTCGGCCTGCGGCCGAGATTGCTGGTGAGCTTGGAGCCGTTGGAACGGGTCAGCACGCCGGCCATCGCGGCATTCGCCGCCGGGTCCTTGCGCAACTGCAGGATCTCGTTGCGCATCGCCGGATCGCTCACCTCATAACGCCCCGACGGCGTGCGGGTGATCGCGTCAGCGTAGCGGTTGTAGCCGAAGTAGGAGCCCGCCTCCTTCACCGTGCCGAGCCAGGTCTGCTCGATGAACTGATAAAGCCCGCGCGCGGAGGAGGATGGGGCGGCGGCGGACGGGTTGAGATTGGACTCGATCTTCGCAGCTGCGACGAGATAGCCGAAGTTGACGCCGGTTGCGCTGGCGGCCTGCCGGATGGTCCCCGCGAGCGCGGTGCGCACCGGGTTGGCAGCTGAGACTGGTATGGCCGCTTCGACCGCCATGATGGGACCGGGCTTGGGTTCAGGTATGGGCGGCGACGCACGGGGCCCGCCCGACCTCCTCGACCGTCATCAAAGTGAAGCGTTATGGTTAACGCAGTGTTAATCGTCGCTGTGGCCGTGCCCGGCCTTGCCATACACCGCGTCCGGATCGAACAGCCGCTCCGCATCGACGAACGCGAGCGAATCCGCCCCGCCTGCCCCGGGCACGACCGCGCGGTAAAAACAGGAACGGCGGCCGGTGTGGCAGGCAGCGCCGCCGGTCTGATCGACCCGCAACCAGATCGCGTCCTGGTCGCAATCGATCCGGATCTCGACCACGCGCTGAACGTGACCCGATGTCTCACCTTTATGCCACAACGCCTTGCGTGAGCGGCTGAAATACCAGGCCTCACCGGATTCAACCGTTTTCTGAAGCGCCTCGGCGTTCATGTAGGCGACCATCAGCACCTCGCCGCTCGCAGCGTCGGTGGTGACGCAGGTCACAAGGCCTGCGGCATCGAAGCGCGGACGCAGCACCACGCCCTCCTCCAAATCGTCGGCTTGCTTTGCAGATGGTTCGGTCGACACGGAAGCCTCCAGCGGCGCATGGTCCGAAACGGCCACCGCCGCATCGGATGCGTGAACTCAAGATTTGCGAGCGGCTACGCCGTCAGCAAACTGATTAGGGAATCAGGTGCCAACAATAGCTCAGAGGAGCGCCGGATTTGACATCCAACTCATGGGCGACGACGCCCAGCCGGGCGCGGACGTCTCCTCCGCTCCACCCGGATCGTATTCGAACACGACGGAAAGCAGGCTCGGCCAGAGGCCGACCGGTCAGCGGCCGGGGCCGCGTACCATATTCAGGAAACGCCCCTGCATCTGAACGTCGTCGCGGAAGACGCCGGTGAACTGCGTGGTCAGCGTGGAGGCACCCTCCTTGCCGACGCCACGCACCGACATGCAGGTGTGCTCGGCCTCGACGACGACCGCGACACCGCGCGGCTTCAGGGTCTTCTCGATCGCATTGACGATCTGCGCCGTCAGGTGCTCCTGGGTCTGCAGGCGCGCGGCGAACACATCGACCAGCCGCGCCAGCTTCGACAGCCCCACCACCCGGTCCACCGGCGCATAGGCGATATGCGCCTTGCCGTAGAACGGCATCATGTGATGCTCGCAATGGGAGGTGAAGCCGATGTCCCGCACCAGCACGAAATCGTCGTAGCCGGCGGTCTCGCCGAAGGTCCGCTCCAGCAGTTCATCTGGGGACTGCTGATAGCCCTGGAAGAGCTCGTCATAAGCCTCGACCACCCGCCGCGGCGTATCGATCAGCCCCTCGCGGGCGGTATTCTCGCCGATGTAGGACAGCAGGGTCTTGACGGCGGCCTCGGCCTCGGCGCGGGATGGCCGCGCAGCAGCATTCCCACTCTTTGAAGCATCCATTTCAGCATCAGCACCGGCCGCGCGAAGCGGCTTGATCACGGCATCCATTACGACTCTCCGTTCGACCGGCCCCATTGTGGGACCGGAGTGTCACCGGTCAATCGCAGCGACTCTTTCGTTCGCTGGACGCCGCAAAATAGACCCAAGCGCCTGATAGCGCCCGGGCTGGCTTATTGTTCCCAGAGGCATTGGCAGCCGATGCTTTCCTGGGAGACCATGACTATATAATGCCGGAAGCACGTCCCGCAATGCGGGACCGGCACGGGTCTTATGCATTAGCCATGATAAACGACATCTATAACAAGCGGATCATCGAGCTGGCCGGCAGCATCCCGCGGCTCGGGCGGCTGGCCGACCCGGACGCAACCGCAACCGCACACTCCAAGCTCTGCGGCTCGACCGTGGTGGTCGACCTGAAGATGGACGGCCCGGTGGTCACCGCGTTTGCCCACGACGTAAGGGCCTGTGCTCTCGGCCAGGCGTCCTCTTCGATCATGGCGCGGAACGTGATCGGCTCCACCGCCTCGGAGCTGCGCGACCTGCGCGAGACCGTCCGGCGGATGTTGAAGGAAAACGGCCCGCCGCCGACCGGCAAGTGGGCTGATATCGCCGTGCTCGAACCTGTGCGCGACTACAAGGCGCGTCATGCGTCGACGCTTCTGACCTTCGATGCGGTGGTCGATGCGATCGGCAAGATCGAGGCCCGCGCGTCGTCAGACGCCGATACGAGCACGGTCGCAGGCTGAAAGCCTTTCGCCGAAACGGCTGCAGGCACGCGCGACGGGCCTGCATCACGACCGGCTACTTGTTTTCGGTGTTCACCGTCAGCGCCGGAGCTTTTGCCTCCGCCGTCTTCTGCACCTCGGCCGTCTTTGGCTGCTCACCCGCATAGCGATCCTGGACCGGCTTCGGCACCGATACCATCGGTACGGAGGCAACTCCCGGCAGCAGGTCAGCCAGCGTTTCAACGCTGGTCAGGTTGCTGGTGCGGATTTCGGCGGCGGTCAGCTCGCGCAACGGCTTCCAGGGCGGAACGCTGAGTGCGATCTCAAGCAGGTCGCCGGTCCCGCCCATCTCGAACGTATACCGGGCGAGCCGTCCGACATCGCGCTCGATGATGAAGACATCCTCCGCCGAATAGGTCGCGGCCTTGGCGTCCTCGGCCCGATCCCCCATCCAGATCTGGTGCACGCGCAGATGCGCGCCTGGCGGCACATAGCGATTCACGCCGGCCAGCAGCAGGAACACGCACATCGACTCGCAGGAGGCGTCCGGCGCGATCGAGACACGCGCAGCAATCGCCCCGTCGGCGGGCGGAGCAACCACTGTGCCGACCGTCGTCGACATCCGCAGCTCGCGCCAGCGCCGACCGAGCTTGATCGAGTCCAGCACCGAGCCGCCACCGGAGTCCAGCACGACCGTCGCACCGCGCAGGTCACGCCCGGCAGCGAACTCCTCGAACGCGCGGTAGGTATCGGCGGTGACAATGCCGGTTGCGGTAACCCAGCCCCTGCAGTGCGGCTCGCATGCCCGCGAGCCACC
The DNA here is from genome assembly GCF_000516555.1 of Afipia sp. P52-10. Taxonomy (NCBI): domain Bacteria; kingdom Pseudomonadati; phylum Pseudomonadota; class Alphaproteobacteria; order Hyphomicrobiales; family Nitrobacteraceae; genus Afipia; species Afipia sp. P52-10. Next base: position 1,154,816 of record NZ_AZSJ01000007.1, read on the forward strand.
GTCCGCAGTCCAGGAAAATTTCATCGGCAGCTTTCGCTCTTCGAGCGAGGATGCCGCGTGAGCCGCTCCATCGAATACGGCCGGCAACACCGCGGTCAGCAACAATGCTGCGGCGCATAAGCGCACCCAGCCGCCCATCACAAGCGACCTACAGACCAAGTGAATCCCTTCCCCGCCCCAACAAACCCCGATAAACGCTAGCGAAGATTTCCGCAGCACGGCCCCGCCGGTGCTGTCACAGTCACATCATAAAAATCGTAACTGGCCGTAGGAGTCGCGTCCAGTTAAAGTTCGCTGCATTGCGTCGAACGCACGCAATATTTACGAACTGTTGCGGCGTTGCCGGACGAGCCGGTTCCAATGCCGGAACTACCGGATGATGACCGTACGCTCGACATGATGTTTCTTCGCGCCGTGCTGTCGCTGTTGTTACGCGGGCCAAGCCTGGCCGGACGCGCGCTGATCCGCACCTATCAATATACCCTGTCGGCCCTCGTCGGCCATCACTGCCGCCATCTGCCGAGTTGCTCGCACTTCGGCGATGAGGCGCTCGCGCGATACGGTCTGTGGGCGGGCGGATGGATGACGCTGGCCCGCCTTTGCCGCTGCCATCCATGGGGAACATCCGGCATCGACAATGTGCCGCAGCGTCTGCCCGCCGCAGCTCGCTGGTACCTGCCCTGGCATTACGGGCGATGGTCGTGGAAACCGCTCGATCCCACGCCTGACGCAACGTCCGCCTGCGGACATTGCAAACACTGAGGCTTGATCCGGTCGATCTCCTCGCGCTTAGAACGTGACGCAACTCGGACGTAGCGACGTCATCACCGATTGTTGGCTGAACGTTTGCTTATATGCATCGACGATCGCCGCGATGTCCGCGCGCCGGCGCGCATCATCGGCGAAGGTGATGAGCACGAGCTTGCTCGGCTCCCGCACGATGACGCCGCGGCTGCTGTCGCGCCATTGTCCCTTCGCATCGATCACGGTCAGACCGTCGGGAAAGCGCGGCGTGATCTCGCGCGCGACGAAGGCGGCGAAGGCCGCATCGCTGACGCCGATGCGGTCGCCAATTTTCCGGCCGAACATCAGTTCGGCGGCGATCATCGCCTGCGCAGGCGGCGCGCAAGCTTGCGGCAAGGCCGTACATGCCGGCAGCAACAACAGCGCAAGGAAAGCTGTCGCTGACCATCCTCGCATCACACGCCCGCACTGACATCAGCGTTGTGTGGCCTCGTCATCAACAGAACGCCGAGACTGGCGACCATCACCGCCGTCGCGAGATAGCCGATCGAGAGATAGTGGCCGCGGTCGAACAGCACGCCCCCGATCAGCGAGCCGATCGCCTGGCCGATATAGAGCACCGACGTGTTCAGCGCCACCGCGCCGGCACTGAGCGCCGGAGCCGCGAGCACCAGCCTCGCCTGCTGGAGCGAGTTGATCGCGGAGAACCCGATCCCCCAGATCAAAACCCCGGTCAGCATCGCCGCATAGATTTGCGCCCCCGCCGACCAGATGCACATGCCGATCGCAATCGCGCCGGCGAAGATCAACGAGGTGGTGAATGGCCCGACCGGGCCGACGATGCGGGCAGCGGTGACGCTGCCGATGATGCCGGTGATGCCGAACAGGCCGATGGCGATGCTGATGCCATCCGCATCGCTGTTGCCCAGCAGAACCAGCAGCGGCGCGATGAATGTCAGGATCATGTACTGCGCACAGGCGACGATCGCGGTGATCAGCAGCAGAAGCAGGATGTCGCGCGAACGGAACAGCGATGCCCAGGCTTGCAGATCGACCGGCGGCGTCTTGAAATGCGAAGGCAGCGCCGTGGCGAGCAGCAAGAAACTGACCGCTGCAGCGAAGCCGATCGCCAGATAGGCTGCCGGCCACCCGAACCGGCTCGCAAGCGCGGTCGCGATCGGTACGCCAAGCGCGATCGCAAACGACCAACCGATGAAGACAAAGGCGATCGCGCCGGCGCGCTTTTCCGGCGCCGCAGCGATTCCGGCGATGCTTGCCGCCTGCGGCGTGAAGAATGCAGCCGCCAGCAACATCACCATGCGCATGGCGAATAGCGCCACGAATGTCGAGACGAACGCCGAAACGATATGGCATACGGCGATGATCAACATCGCCCCCGCCATCGCGAGCCTGCGGTCGAGCCGGCCGGTGAGCCACGACATCAGCGGTGACCCGATACACAGCACGGCAGAGCCGAAGGCGATCAGATAGCTCGCCTCGCGAATGGTGACGTCCAGACCATCGGACAACTCATTGAGAATTCCCGCCGGCGCGACAACGCTTGTGCCGATGATGAAATTGCCGATCAGCAATGCGGTGAGCATGAACGGATTTGACAATGTGTGCCTTCTTCAAAAATGACAGGCTCGTCAAGTATTGAGCGCGCGCGGCGCGCCACACGCCATAGCATCGATCGCGCATGTACGCCACTTGCAGTCGCAGACATTCACACGATGCATCGCACACCGACGCATCAACAACGCATTTATCGAAACTTGCGCACGAGAATTTTGCAGTGAGGAATGACACCCCTCATGCAACGATGGTCAAGCGTGGCGTGAGCGGGCGATGAACGCCAGCGCGACGATCATGATCGCAACTGCAACATAACCGGTCGCCAGATAGTGGGCCTGCACGAACAAGGCTGAGCCGATCGCCGAGCCGATCGCCTGGCCGGTATAAAGCGCCGATGTGTTCAGCGCGACCGCCGAGCCGGCCTGCGCGGGGGCGGCTGCGACGAGCCGCGCCTGCTGCATCGAGTTGGCTGCAGCAAAACCAAGCCCCCAGACGAAGATCCCGGCGACCATCCAGACGTAGTGTCCGGCACTGGCCGCCCAAATGGCGATGCCGGTTCCGACCGAAAGGGTCGACAGCAGCGACGTGCGGAACGCGCCGAGCCCGCCGACCACTTGTGTCGCCGCGACGTTGCCAAGGAAGCCGCCGATGCCATAGAGCGCAAAAGCAATGCCGATCCCGTTCGGATCCGCCTGGGTGAAATGCGCCAGCAGCGGACCGATGAAGGTGAAGATCACGAACTGCCCGCTCATCTGCAGGATCGTGATGAACAGCAGCACCTGCACGAGACGGTTGCGAAACAAGTCGCCCCACGCCTTCAGGTCCACCGCCGGCGTGTGCAGCTTGGGCGGAAGCCGCCATGCGAGCAATGCGCAGCTCACCGCCGCCATGATCGCGATCACCACGAAGCCGTACTGCCAGCCGAACCGGCTGGCGATCGCAGTCATCAGCGGCAATCCGGCGGCGGCCGCCAACGACCAGCCGAGAAAGACATAGGCGATCGTACTCGATCGCCGCTCGACCGGCGCGATCAAGCCGACGACCGCGGCGGCTTGCGGCGTGAACGGCGCCGCGGCCGCCAGCATGACGAGGCGCAGCAACAGCACAGCCGCAAACGACGTCGTCAGCGTCGAGACGAGGTGCGTGACGATCACCACCAGCAGGATAACGCAGAGCAGTTTGCGCCGGTCCATCCGGCTCGTGGCCCAGGAGAGCAACGGCGAGCACAGACACAGGACCGCGGCGCCCAGTGTAACCAGCAGGCTCGTCTGGCCGATCCCAACGCCGAGATCGCGCGACAATTCGTTCAGCATGCCCGCGGGGGCCATGATGCTCGTGCCAATGACGAAGTTGCCAAGCAGCAACGCCGTGGGGACAAAACGGGCGTTCAAACGCGCTCTTTCGGTCTTGAAAGTTCAGGAGGGACAGCCCGGCAGAGGTAAGCAGCCTCAGCGTCCATCGCAATGGCTGCGGTCCACGGGATGTGACGGAAGATGCGTAACACGCTGCACGACCGGACCTGGTCACGGCCGCCCCTCGGCCCATTCCCAGAGCCTTAGACCTAAGCCCTGAAGCCTGGTTTGCCGTTGCTTTGGCTCCAACCGCTGCTATACAGCGGCTTCGCTTACCTGCGTCCGTTCGCAGGAGTGAGCAGAAGGAGATGCATATGGCTGACAAACCTGTTTCCGCGTCGGGCTTCCAGTACACGCTGAGCAACCTGAAACCCGTCGAATCGCGCGCGATCACCCTGACTTTTCCGGACGGCGCGCGCCGCGAATTCCCAAGACACACCACCGGCCTCGATATCGCCAAGGGCATCTCGCCCTCGCTCGCCAAGCGCACGGTGGCGATGGCACTGGACGGCACCCTCACCGATCTCGCCGATCCGATCGAGCGCGATGCCACGATCGAATTCGTCAACCGCGACGATCCGCGCGCGCTGGAATTGATCCGGCACGACTGCGCCCACGTCCTGGCGGAGGCGGTGCAATCGCTCTGGCCCGGCACCCAGGTCACCATCGGCCCGGTGATCGAGAACGGCTTCTACTACGACTTCTTCCGCAACGAGCCGTTCACGCCGGAAGACTTCGACGCCATCGAGAAGAAAATGCGCGAGATCATTGCCCGCGATGCGCCGTTCACCAAGGAGATCTGGACCCGCGACCAGACCAAGCAGGTCTTCAAGGACAAGGGCGAGCTGTTCAAGGTCGAGCTGGTCGACGCCATTCCGGAAGATCAGACCATCCGCATCTACAAGCAGGGCGACTGGTTCGATCTCTGCCGCGGCCCGCACATGACCTCGACCGGCAAGGTCGGCAACGCCTTCAAGCTGATGAAGGTGGCAGGCGCCTATTGGCGCGGCGACAGCAACAATCCGATGCTGACGCGCATCTATGGCACCGCCTTCGCAAAGCAGGACGACCTCGACGCCTACCTTAAGCAGCTCGAGGAAGCGGAGAAGCGCGACCATCGCCGCCTCGGCCGCGAACTCGACCTGTTCCACTTCCAGGAGGAAGGTCCGGGCGTCGTGTTCTGGCATCCGAAGGGCTGGACCATGTTCCAGGCGCTGGTTGCCTACATGCGCCGCCGGCTCGCCGGCGACTACGACGAGGTGAACGCGCCGCAGATCCTCGACAAGGAATTGTGGGAGACCTCCGGCCACTGGGGCTGGTATCGCGAGAACATGTTCGCAGCGCAGTCGGCGGGAGAAGAGGCCGAGGACAAACGCTGGTTCGTGCTGAAGCCGATGAACTGCCCCGGCCATGTGCAGATCTTCAAGCACGGCTTGAAGAGCTATCGCGACCTGCCCCTGCGCCTGGCCGAGTTCGGCATCGTCCATCGCTATGAAGCGTCGGGCGCGATGCACGGGCTGATGCGCGTGCGCGGCTTCACCCAGGACGACGCGCATGTGTTCTGCACCGAGGAGCAGCTTGCCGAGGAATGCCTCAAGATCAACGAGCTGATCCTGTCCACCTACTCGGACTTCGATTTCGGCGACATCGTCGTCAAGCTGTCGACTCGCCCCGAGAAACGCGTCGGCACCGACGAGATGTGGGATCACGCCGAGCGCGTGATGGCCACTGTGCTGTCGCAGATCGAGGCGCAGTCGGGCGGCCGCATCAAGACTGCGATCAATCCGGGCGAAGGCGCGTTCTACGGACCGAAGTTCGAATACGTGCTGCGTGACGCGATCGGCCGTGACTGGCAGTGCGGCACGACGCAGGTGGATTTCAACCTGCCGGAGCGGTTCGGCGCGTTCTACATCGACGCCGATGGTTCGAAGAAGCCGCCGGTGATGGTGCATCGGGCGATCTGCGGCTCGATGGAACGCTTCCTCGGCATCCTGATCGAGCACTATGCGGGCAACTTCCCGCTCTGGCTTGCGCCGACGCAAGCGGTCGTCACCACCATCACCTCCGAAGGCGACGAGTACGCCAAGAAGGTGCTGGCGGCGGCTCGCCGCGCCGGCCTGCGCACCGAGATCGATCTTCGCAACGAGAAGATCAATTACAAGGTGCGCGAGCACTCGCTGGCGAAGATTCCGGCGCTGCTGGTGGTCGGCAAGAAGGAAGCCGAGCAGCACACGGTGTCGATCCGCCGCCTCGGCTCGGAGCGTCAGCAGGTGATGCCGCTCAACGAGGCGCTGAAGGCGCTGGTCGAGGAAGCAACCCCGCCGGACGTGAGGCGGCTCCGCGACCTCGCCTAAAACGATCCTCTCTCGCGCCGGCATGCCGGCGCGAGATGGCGTTCCAATTTAGAGCTTTGCCAAACAAGGCACCCTTGCCTTCGCGAGGACCGTGCCGATATCAGCGCCTGACGCTCATCATTCGTTTGGACCCGGCATGCCCGACATCATCGACCTTCTGAAAACCCGCCGTTCGGTCAAGCCGATGGAGATGGCCGGCCCCGGCCCCTCGCCCGCCGAACTCGAAACCATCATGATGCTCGGCGCCCGTGTGCCGGATCACGGCAAGCTGGTGCCCTGGCGTTTCATCGTGTTCGAGGGCGAGGCGCGGGCGAAGGCGGGCGAGATTTTCGCTGCGATCTTCAAGGACAAGAACCCGCAGGCGACCGCGGACCAGATCGATGTGGAACGCAAGCGGTTCCTGCATGCACCGCTGGTCATCGCCGTGGTCAGCCGCGCCAAGCCGCATGTGAAGATCCCGCTCTGGGAGCAGGAGCTGTCGGCCGGCGCCAGCGTGATGAACCTCATCATCGCGGCGAACGCGCTCGGCTATGTGGCGAACTGGCTCACCGGCTGGATCGCGTTCGACCGCACAGCGCTAGACGCCCTCGGCCTTGCACCGGACGAGAAAATGGCAGGCTTCGTGCATATCGGCCGTTCGACCCGGCCGGTCGAAGATCGCGACAGGCCCAAGCTCGCCGACATCGTCACGCGGTTCTAAAGCGCGATGAGATTGAGATGAATCATCCTCGCGCGCTTTAGCTCATTGTTTAAGCATGATCCATTCGGAAAACCGCTACACACTTTTCCGGATCAGACGTTAGCCTGCAGCGCCTCGGCCGCGCCGCTCAAGCGGCCTGTGATGCGCTGTGGGCGCCGAACCTTGCAATGAGTTGCCGCGCCTCGGATGCCGGCCGCGCCGGGCTGAACAGGAAACCTTGAACTTCCATGCAGCCTTCGTTGCGCAAGCAATCGAGCTGCGCCGTGGTCTCGACGCCCTCTGCGGTGGTGGTGATGCCGAGGCTGCGGCCGAGGCCCGAGATCGCACGGATAATCGCTACGCAATCGGGCCGCTCGGTGACTTCGCTGACGAAGGAACGATCGATCTTGATCTTGTCGAACGGAAAGCTGCGCAGGTAGCTCAGCGATGAATAGCCGGTGCCGAAATCGTCCATCGAAATACTGACACCGAGCGCGCGGATCTGATGCAGCGTCGCAAGGTTGGTTTCGGTCTCCGCCAGCAGCACCGACTCGGTGATCTCCAGTTCGAGCCGCTTCGGTTCGAGACCGGAATGCGCCAGCGCGCTGACGACCGTCTGCACCAGATTGCGGCTGCGGAATTGTGCCGGCGATAGGTTGACCGCGACCTTCACGGACGCAGGCCAATGCGTCGCCTCGGTGCAGGCCTCGCGCAGGATCCATTCGCCGATCGGCACGATCAGGCCGATGTCTTCCGCAATCGGGATGAAGTCGCCGGGCGAGATCATGCCGTGCACCGGATGCCGCCAGCGCAGCAGCGATTCAAATCCCGTGATCTGCCCGGCGGCCAGATCGATCAGCGGCTGATAGTGCAACTCGAATTCGCTACGCGCCAGCGCTTGGCGCAGATCCGCCTCCATCGTGCGGCGGCGCTGGGCCTGATGATCCATGTCGACCTCGAAGAAGTGATGCGAGCCGCGGCCTTCCGACTTCGCGCGATAGAGCGCCATGTCGGCGTTGCGCAGGAGTTGGTCCGCACTGTCACCATCCCCCGGCGCAAGCGCAACGCCGATGCTGGCACCGATCACGAGCTCAACGCCGTCGATCAGGTAGCGCTCGCTGAGGATTTCGATCAGCGCGGCGGCGCGGGCGCTGACATCGTTCGCGCCCTGCACCTTGTCGAGGATGATCGCGAACTCGTCGCCGCCGATGCGCGCGACCAGCTCGCTTTCCCGCAACGACTGCCGCAGACGCTCGGCCACGCAGCGGAGCAACTGATCGCCCATCGAATGGCCGAACGAGTCGTTGACGTTCTTGAACAGATCGAGATCGACGCAAAGCACGGCGACGCTGCTCTGCGCATGCGCGCGTGCGAGCGCGGCTTCCAGCCGCTCGCGATAGAGCACGCGGTTCGGCAGGTCGGTCAGCGCGTCGTGATGGGCCATGTGCGCGATCCGCGCCTCGGCCTTCTTGCGGTCGGTGATGTCCACCGCCGTCACCAGGAAGGCATCGCGATTGTCGAAGGCGATGCGGCGGCCGCGCGTCAGCACCTCGATCTCGCTGCCATCGGCCTTCACATGACGCCAGCTCCGCGATGACTGGTAGACGTCGCCGAACTCGTTGATCGCCGCGAGGTGCGTCTCCCACTCGTCGCGCGGCCAGATATCCTGCAAGCGCATCGTCAGGAAGCCGTCGCGGCTGTAGCCGTAGTGACTGACCGCAGCGTCATTGACGCTGAGGAAGCGATGCGTCGTCGCGTCAAACACCCACATCGGCATCGGGTTGTGATCGAACAACAGGCGGAACGACTGCTCCCGCCGCTTGACGTCGGTGATATCGGTCAATGTCGCCGCGAGCAGATCGCCGATCGCGCCGACGCTGATTTGCAGATAGGAGAGTCCCTCGCCTTTCGGCACGGTCACCTCGAACTGCTGGCGGCTGCCGGTCTCGAGCACGCTCTGCATCCGTTCGGCCACCTCCGGCTTGGACAGGATCGGATGGCCATCGCCGATCCGCCGGAATCGCAATTCGTCCATCCGGCTGCGCAACAGGTGGCAGGCCCCCTTGTTCAGATCGAGGATCTGGAAATCGACCGTGCGGCCGTGCGAGTCGCGCAACGCCGCCAGCGCCAGAATGCCCTCGCTGGTCGAACCGAAGATCGCGTCGATCAGGTTGTAGCGGGTGCCGCGCTCCTTCACATACACCGCAGCCAGCGGGCCGCTCCAGCGGCACGCCATCGGCAGCGCCAAAATGTCGTAGGTCTCGACCAGGCCGCCTCGCACCCGGTGCGCGATCGCATGATGCGGCTGTCCCACCTGCAACGCGTGGCCGACCGCCTCGGTGACGGCGATGCTGGTGTCGAGCGGCAATGCGATCGGCTCGTCGTCGGCCGCGTCCGCCCAGTCGCGCACGTAACGCCCGGCGCGTGTGATCCCCTCGGCAAGGCCAAGGTCATAGTTCACCAGAAAGAGATGATCGCTCACCCGCCCGAGACTGCCGAGCATCACCTCTTCGAACGGAGGCAACGCCACACCGGGCTTCAGCGCAGCCCTCCACTTCCGCTGCAGCAGAGACATATCGTCCAGCACAGGCGGCTGAACCGACGGCTTGCGACGCAACGCCGACACCATAACACGCATCCCCAGTACCCAATCGGTCAGCGCGCAATGTTTGGTTCCGGCGTTAAGGCAAGGTAAAGGGCTACTGCATGAGTGCAGCCGAGCCGCATTATGACACTTTTAAGATGAGCGATGGTTACCGGCGGAAGACGGAGGCCGGATCAATCCAAGTGATCACTTCGACAGCACTTCGATTTCGCCATCGACGCCGTTGACGACGTCGAAGTTGCGTTCGAACACGCGGCCCTCGTTTCGGGCGATTGCGCGATACTGGCCCTCGGCCAGGACCACGCGCGGAAACGCGCCGATCGATTCCTTGACGATGTCGCCGCCCGGCGTCAGCACCGACCACGACGTGTTGGCGAGCGCCTCGCCGCCGCGCTCGGAGACGAGTTTCAGCACGATCAGCGCAGCGCGATGGGTGACGGTCACGTCGGTCAGCTTGCCCGCCTGCACGCGGATGTCCGAGCGCACGACCGAGTTGCCGTCGCCGTAGTTGGAGATGATGTAGTAGTTGCCCTCGGGGATCAGCGCGATATCACCGGAGGGAACGTTCTGCGCGATCGGCGTTTTCTCCTCGGCGTCGAACTGGCTGCCCTTATAGATGTTGAAGGTCACCTGCCCGGATGGAATGCGGGTGGTGCCGACGCGGCCCTCGATGCGCAAGCCACCCGCCGGAATTTCGAAGGACTCCCGCATCGTATCCTGGCGCAGCGTCACCGGGCGAACGGCGCTGGCAAGCCCGAGGCTCGCATGCACGACGTAGCTCCCCGGCGGCAGCACGATGTTCGGCGTCGGTGAGCGCTCCTCCCGCACCAGACGGAAGACGCCGCTCGGATCCGGCCTGTCGGCATAAATCCGCCAGATCACCCCGCCGGTGACGGCGGGCAGATCCTTGCCGAACTTGGCGCTGAGCGCGAGCACGGCCTGCTGCGGGTTCGCGGGCGGGGTTGCGGCACCAGCCGGCGCGGATGCGGACGGAACCGGCGCGGGCGCAGCCCCCGGCGGCGCCAGGATCGATTGCGGCAGGGCCGGCGCGGCGGCCGCCCCGGAGGACGGCGCAAGATTGGCGGCGCCGCCGATATCTGGCATCGGGACCGCGGCCGGCGGCACCGGCGGCGGGGACTCCCCGAAAATCTGCGCCTGCGCGGGGACCGCCAAGGCGAGCGCACCGGCGAGCCACAGCGGCCCAAACCGTACATAGACACCGATTCGCCCGGCTGACCGCCCGAACCGCTCGTTCGCTGATATTGCCGCCCCGATCATCACCCGCTTCTCGACCGAAAACGCGGCAAATTCAAGCCTGTGCGGACCCGAGCAGCCGTCCTTGCCATAGCTTTGCCGTGGCGCGCACTGATAGTGGTGTGGACAAACTGCAAGGCGGCAACGAATAGGTTACTTGGCCGGGATATTGGAACCGGTACGAGCAATTCCTATTTTCTCAGGGCATTGCGACACTCGCAACGGCAACGAGATACGAGGCAGGGCTTCAGCGTGCTTGAGAACTGGTTCAGGCAAAAGAACGGCGCGCCCAAGAACAAGGTCGGTCTTGGTCCATCGCGCCGTCCGGTGATCGGGCTTGCGCTCGGTGGCGGCGCTGCGCGCGGCTTCGCGCATATCGGCATCCTGCGCACGCTCTTGGCGCGCGGCATCACTCCGGACATCGTCGTCGGCACCTCGATCGGCGCGGCTGTCGGCGGCGCCTATGCCGCCGGCCACCTCGACGAGTTCGAGACGTGGGCGCGAAGCCTGCAGCCGCGCAGCGTGTTCAGCTATCTCGACATTCAGCTCAACGGCTCCGGCCTGATCGGCGGCGGCCGACTCGCGGCCGAGCTGGAGCAAGCGATGGGCCGTCGCCTGATCGAGGACCTCCCGGCGAAATTTGCCGCCATCGCCACTGAAATCACCACCGGCCACGAGATCTGGCTGACACATGGGCGGCTGGTGGATGCCTTGCGCGCGTCCTACGCCCTGCCCGGAATCTTTTCGCCTGTGATGGTCGGCGACCGCTGGCTGGTGGACGGCGCGCTGGTCAATCCCGTGCCAGTCTCGACGGCGCGCGCGCTCGGCGCCGAGATCGTCATCGCGGTCAATCTCAGCGCCGACAGCTTCGGTCACGGTGGAACGATCGCATCTTACGGTACCCCGCCCGATGTCGCGCTCGAGGAGGAATTTCCCCCCGAGACTGCGAAGACCGGCTTCAGCAAATTCTTCTCCGCCGAACGGACGATGAAGCGCGAATTCTTCGGCAGTGTCAGCCGGCCCGGCATCTCCACGGTGATGGTGGAAGCGTTCAACATCATGCAGGACCGCATCACCCGTGCCCGCTTGGCCGGCGACCCGCCCGATGTCCTGATCTCGCCGCGCGTCGGCAAGATCGGCTGGTTCGAGTTCCACCGTGCGGAGGAAACCATCGCGCACGGCCAGCGCGCAGCCGAGCGCACCATCGAATCGATCGAAGAAGCGATCGCGATCCTCGCGCCCGATTACGTTGCCGCAACCGATCCGGCGGAGACGGACGCGCCGAAGGACAACGGCGACACTGGCGAGCAGCAACAGGCAGCCGGCTAACGCGCGAGTGCTTCATTCGCGACCGGGCGTCTCATGGCCCGCGCAGCACCTTGCGCAACAGCAGCGATACGACGAAACCCGCAGCGCCTGCGGCCACAACGATCGCCGCGGCCGACGGCCAGCCGAACCGGTCGATCGCACCGCCAACCGCCACAGGACCGATCACCTGACCGAGGTTGCTGCCCTGCATCACGAGTCCGACGGCGACCGGCACAAGCCGCTCCGCCGGCGCCAGCATCGGCGTCGTCGCAACGATCGTCGCCGGCAGCATGCCTCCCACGCCGGAGAACACCACGCACAACAGGAGGGCGCCGAGCGGCGGCAGCACCGGGATGAAAATTCCGAGCGCCGCGAGACTCATGACCGCGCAGGCAATGCCGATCAGGGTCGTGCGGCTCGCGCCGCGCGAGAGCAGCACGCCCGCGATCAGATTGCCGGCGATATTCGCAGCGGTGGCGAGCGCGCTCAAGAAGCCCGCAGCGGTCAACGACACCGCCATCCGCTGCATCAGCAGCACCGGCAGGAAACTGAACAGTGCAAAGAACATCAGGCTGTAGAGCGCGAACGACACGGCGAGCAGCGCCGGCCCGACGCGCAGCGTCGCCCATGCGTCCTTCACCAAAGCGCGCCAGACGAACCTCGTACGGCTGTCTGCTCCTGCTACACTCACCGCGATGCCGACGGCGCTCAGCGCCGCCAGCGCGCCGCTGCACCACCAATAGACCTGCCAGCTCGCCGCGAGCGGCACCGTCAGCATCGCCAGCGCCATGCCGGCCGGCATGAAGCAGCTCCAGAGCGCGAAGGCGAGATCGCGATCGCCCGCGGCGACGATCCGCTGCAGCACCGCTGGTCCCGACACCGCGATCATCAGAAAGCCCAGCCCTTCGATCACCCGCGAGCCGAGCAGGACCGTGAAGGTGGTGGCGCCGCCGCCGACCGCAGCTCCCAACGCGATCGCCACAAGACCCGCAAGCAGCACCCGCCGATCCCCGAGGCGCGCCGTTACCGCACCGGCAGGTACGCCGCCGACGACACCGAGCACGGCAAAGATTGCGGTGATCCAGCCGACCGCGGCAAGATCGAGACCAAGATCGGCTTGCAGCAGCGGTGCGGCAATCGCCGCCTTGCCGACCTGCAAGGCCGCCGTCACACCGGCGCCGACCACCGTGCCGACCGCGACCCAAGCCGTGCGAGGCCGCGCAAGCGACGGCGTCATGACCATCACCGACGCCTCCCCAGCGCAGCACCACCGGCGACATTCATCCGCAGCGACGCATCCCGTTCAGCACCAGCGCCCATCGGAAATCCCATTGTCATGCGACGACAGTCTGATGGCTTCCGACGATCGATCATAGTGATATAATTTGCATCGAAACGATCGATCAAAGCGATCATGTTGGACGCCCTGACGCTAGACCAGATGCGGGTGTTCGCCGCCGTTGCCGACAGCGGCAGCTTCCGCGCGGCCGCCGGTCGACTGTCGCGAGTGCAATCGGCCGTCAGCCATGCGATCGCCAACATGGAGGCCGAACTCGGCCTGACCCTGTTCGACCGAACCGGCCATCGCCCGGTGCTGACGCCGGAAGGGCGCGCCTTGCTGGCCAACGTGCGCGACATTCTGCTGCGCGTCGATGCGATGCGGGCTCGCGCCAAAGGCCTCGGCGAAGGCGTCGAGCTCGAACTGCCGCTCGTGGTGGACACACTGTTTCCGCTGGCGCTGGTCGGCGCGGCGCTGAACGAGATGCGTGCGCATTACCCGTCGGTGGCGATCCGGCTCGCGGTCGAACCGCTGGGCGGTCCCGTCAACGGCCTGCTGCAGCGGCACTACGCGCTCGGCATCGTCGTCGGCGAAGAGCTGCGCGATCCGCGCGTCGCGCGCGAGGCGCTGCTGTCCGTGCCGATAGTCGCGGTCGTCAGCGCGCGGCATCCGCTTGCCGCACGAACCGAGCCCGATGCGCTTGGCGCCGCCGATCTCGCCGATCACCTGCAGATCGTCCAGTCCGATCCGTCGCCGCTCACCGAGGGTCGCGATTTCGGCGTGATCTCTCCGCAGACGCTCCGCGTCAGCAGCCAGGACACCAAACAGGCAATGATCGTTGCTGGCCTCGGCTGGGGCCGCCTGCCGCTCTGGCAGGCCGCGCGGGATCTGGCGGAGGGACGTCTCGTGCGCCTGGCGACGGCCGCACTCGGGCGGGACAGCGAAGTGACGATGGAGGCCTATCTCGCCCATCGGATCGATGCGCCGCTCGGGCCCGCCGCGCGTGCTTTCGGCGCGGCACTGAAACGCCTTGGCGCAACGCGAGACGAACAGATCGCTACGCGGTCTTGATATAGTCGCGCAGGGCTTCCTGCTCGTGTTCAAACTCCGACAGACGATGCTTGACCACGTCGCCAATCGAGACGATGCCGACGACGCGCCCGTCCTCGATCACCGGCAGGTGGCGGAACTTGCCGTCGGTCATCTTCTCCATCACCGAGGCGACCGTATCGGCCTTGCGGCAAGTCATGACCCGCGTCGTCATCAGCGCGCGCACCGGCTCGTCGAGCACCTTGGCGCCTCGTTCCGCCAGCACACGGACAATGTCGCGTTCGGATACGATGCCTTCCATCCGCTCGTCGGCCATCACCAGCACGGCGCCGATCCGCCGCTCGGCCAGCAGCGCCACCACCGATCCGACGGTCGCATCCACTCCGATGCTCACGACCTGGCGGCCTTTCACATCCAAAATTGCACGAACGGTCATCGTCGCCTCCCTTTCAGGCGACCGCGCCGGCCGGACGCGGTCACATTCTTGCATAACAAGAAACAGCGCAGCGTCGTTTTGGTTCACTGATGATGGAGCAACGCTCGGCGTCCCGCAAGACGGCGCGTGCCGATGTCGCAGCCTGCTCATGTTTGACATGAGCTTGACCGTTTCACTTAACCACGTTGTGGGGCTGAATCATTCGACACCCGCGGCCGATACCGTCAATGACGCGTGCGCCCGTTTTCGCTTGACCGGAAGCTCCGGCGGAGACCGCTCAAGCTCCGGCGTAATCGCGGCGAGCGGCTCGGATTGCCTGATGGTTCTTGTCGGCCCAGGCGACCAGGTTTCGCATCGGCTTGAGGAAGGATCGCCCGAGCGGCGTCAGGCGGTATTCGACCCGCGGCGGCACCTCGGGACACAACGTCCGGGCAACCAGCCCGTCCTGCTCCAGCCGCTTCAGGGTCTGCGACAGCATCTGCTTCGAGATATCGCCGATCCGCCGGCTCAGTTCGCTGAAGCGGAGCACCTCCTCCGCCAGCGAGTCGAGCACCAGGAAGCTCCATTGATCGCCGATCCGGTCCAGCACGTCGCGGATCGGACAGGCCGCTTCGCTCGTCTTCGCGATCTTTCTCTCCGCAGCCATATCAATCAGCCCTTCATTGTACCGCCTTTCGCCACATCCGGGTCAGTGCCGACTGACCTGATCACGCGGCGATGACGTCTTGTGGCGCCCTCGCTAGCAGCTTAGGTGGGTGCGTTCCAGGTCTACTTGAAGGACCTGGTCCGTTTTTCGAACCAAAGCACCAAAGGGATTTCGCATGGCGCATATCGCTCTCATCGGCGCATCCGGACAGGCAGGCTCGCGTCTGCTGAAAGAGCTCTCCGATCGCGGCCATACCGTCACGGCCATCGCCCGCAACCCCGACAAGATCGCCAAGCTCGAGAACGTGACCGTGAAACAGGGCGACGTGTTCGACCCGAGCGCCCTCGCAGTCTTGTTGAAGGGACACGACGCGGTCATCAGCGCGGTTCACTTCACGGCCAGCGATCCAGCGACGCTGATCGAAGCGGTCCGCGCCTCGGGCTTGAAGCGCTATCTCGTGGTCGGCGGCGCCGGCAGTCTCGAGGTTGCGCCCGGCAAGCGCCTGGTGGATACGCCGGACTTTCCGGCCCAGTACAAGGCGGAAGCGCTCAAGGGTGCGGAGTTTCTCGACCTGCTCAGAGGCGAGAAGCAGCTCGACTGGACCTTCCTGTCGCCATCGGCGATGTTCGTCGCTGGCGAACGCACCGGCAAGTTCCGGCTCGGCAAGGACACGTTGCTGACCAACGCCAACGGCAGCAGCATCTCGTTCGAGGATTATGCGATCGCCATGGTCGATGAGATCGAAAAGCCAGCCCATTCGCGCCAGCGCTTCACTGTCGGCTATTGAAGCTGGCGCCAGCAGGACCCCTTAGCCGCCCGAGCTCTGATCGGTCACACCGACCGCCGCATCGGAGAGGTTGCGCGAGGCCGGCGGGATCGGATCGAACAGCGAGAACAGCAGCAGGCCCGCAAGGAAGCCGCCGATATGGGCCTGCCAGGCGACGCTCTGCGACGGCGCCGCAAACGGCGTCGATCCAAGGCCGAAGATGATGTTGATGCCGAACCAGACGGCGAGGAACGCGATCACCCGTGGATGACGCAGCGCCTTCAACAGCGGCAGCGCAGGCACCTTCGCCGCAGCATCCGCGTCGCCGCGCCGGAACGACAGGAAGCTGCCGCGGCCGAAGGCAAAGCGCAGCGCCGCCGCCATCGCACCGGAGACGGCGGCCGAGGCACCGATCATCGGCGCCAGCTCACGGGCATGGGTGAGCAGGTGTGCGGCGGCTCCGGCGATCGCCGCCACCGCCAGGAACAGGAAGAAGCGGATCGCACCGAAGCGGCGCGCGACCGCGCTGCCGAACGGCAGCAACCACAGCATGTTGAAGGCGAGATGCGTGATGTCGGCGTGCAGGAAGCTGTAGGTCAGAAACGACCAGACCTTCGCCCCCTCGCCGCCATACTCGGCGAACCGGTCCGCCAGCAGCGATGAATCGAACCGCGCCGGAACAAAGCCGAAGGTCCAGATGATCCACTGATCGGACTCCGCCGGCAGGATCTGCCGGAAGAGATGGATACCTGCAAGCACGATCAGGACCGTCGTCATCGCCCCCGGCAGGTTGAGCACCGGTTCGCGCGGGGTTTCAGGCTCAGTCACGGCAAGGAACGTCCATTAGCGCGCACGTCGCAAGGGTACCGGATTCTCCAGGGAGGCGATGCGCCAGCGCTCGCTTGCGGCAACCGTCTCGCCCACGACTCGTAATCCCGACGTGTGGGCATAGGCGCCTTGGGCGGCGCAGGCAAGCATTTGCGCGCGGGAGAACGTCGAAAGCCTGTCCTGCGTGGGGACTGACAGCAAACGAAAAGGAGGGCCGGATCGGCCCTCCTCATCGCGTGTCCTGCCGCCGGTCGCATCCAGAGTATCCCCACCCCTCCCCGTGACCGACAGCCGGCAATCAGCAGTGTCCTTTGCGACTTTTCTGCGGGCCCTTCCTGGAGATGAAAAACCAGCAGGACAAACATACCGCCTGAGGCCGCCGACCCCAAGATCATGGTGAATTTAACGTTAATGCCCACCGCTCTCTTCGGGTGCGTCCGTATTGCCGGGGGCGCCTGAGACATTCGGACGGAAAGACCTCAGATCGAGCGACTGAGACGCGTAAGTTACTGATCCGTTTACGGCGATGGTGAATTTAACGTTAACGGCACAAAGAGAACCCGATCCACTTGTTTCCGACCGGCAGGCATGGACGCTGCAAGACCGACCTGCGAGAGACATAAGGCGCGGTTTTCTATGTCGGATCGGGACAATTGTGTTCCACCGGCCGCGCTTCCGCGTCAGTTAGGCCCTGAATGAAGCATTCGACGACCCGCGCCCTTTACGCCTACTGGGACAAGCAGCGCGCAGACGCCCAGGCTCCCGACCGGCGGGCGATGGAACCCGGACCGATCCGACACCTGATCGGGGACACCTTCGTTCTCGCCTGCGATCGCGGCGCCCGCTTTCCCGTCCGTGTCGCGGGAACGCGGGTGTGCGCCCTGGTTGGACGGGATCTCAAGGGGCAGGATTTCCTCGATCTCTGGAACGCCTCCGGCCGCCACGAGATCGAGGACCTGATCGGCATCAGCACCTCCGAGGGGCTTGCGACCGTCGCCGGCGTAACCGCCCAGACGGATACGCAACTGCCGGTCTATCTGGAGCTGCTGCTGCTGCCGTTCGCGCCATCGTCGCTGGCGCCGCAATGCATCACCGGCTCCCTGGTGCCGCTGACGGTGCCGGAGCGGTTCGGTCACACACGGCTCGAGACCTTCACGCTGACGACCTGGCGCCACCAGGGCCACCGGCTGCAGACGATCCGCCAACGCGCCGTGCGCAAGCTCGCCCTCGCCCGCGGCTTCATGGTTTACGAAGGATTGCGCGGCGAAGTCTGACCTACGGTCCACGTCTCGGACACGCCTTCATATACGGGGCGTTAACCCTGCCAGCCTTAGGGTTGCAAGATACCGATCACCGCGGCCCCGGTTGGCAGATATGGCGCTTGCACATAAGAATCCTCCGGCTGCCCCGCTGGGTGAGGAACGGAGACGCTTCCAACGCGTCAAGGTTCACCTCCTGGGACGGTACATGCTTCAGGATCATCGCGAGTTTCCGTGCCAGGTGGTGAACATGTCGCCGGGCGGGCTTGCGATGTATGCGCCGGGAATCGGCCAGATCGGTGAACGCGTCGTCGCCTACCTCGATCACGTCGGCCGCGTCGAAGGCAAAATCACCCGCCTGATCGACAACGGCTTCGCCATGACGATCTCGGCGACGCCGCGCAAGCGCGACAAGCTCGCTGCTCAGCTCACCTGGCTCGCCAACCGGCAAATCCTCAACCTGCCGGAAGACCGCCGCCACGACCGCATCGTGCCGCGCAATCCGAGCGGTGTGCTCACCTTCGAGGACGGCCGCAAGGTTCCCTGCCGCATTATCGATCTCTCGCTCTCGGGGGCTGCGATCGGCGCGCAGATCCACCCCGACGTTGGCACTGCGCTGATGCTCGGCCGGGTGCAGGCGCGGGTGGTCCGGCACCTCGACGATGGCTTCGCGATCGAGTTCCTGCACGCGCAACTTCCCGACACAGTCGAAGATAGCGTCACCGCCAGGTAAACGGCGCCGACGCCCAAACGTCTCTTTCCAGTCCGATCAAGCGCTTGATCCCGGCCTCCGCACCGGACGATGGCACCGGCGCGGCAGCTGCATCCGGTTGCCTGGGCGGTTAACGCTGCCGGTTGCGCGCGAAAGCGATGCGCATTTTCGCTGGCTTTGACGCGTTAATGCATAAAATTTGAATCAAATCGCGACGTTTCGAATTTTATGCAAAGTCGATTCAACTTCGCTTCGAGTTGTCGTTGAGTTTGACGCGTATTCGCTTCAATTGCTGATTTCGAACTTAGCTGCGGCGAAAATCGTTCGTGCGAAGTGTGGCCCAACAAGAAAACAGGGGGCCACAGTGGCTATTCGTTACGGACAGGGGATTGGTTTCGCGTTTGTCATGCTGCTTGCGATGGCGAACGGCGCACAGGCAAACGATCGCATCGCGTATGCAAGCGTCGGCGATACGTCGCGTGCACCGATCGGCTGGGTCGAATTCTGCGCCGACAATCCGCAGGAGTGCCGCAGCAGCCAAGCGCAGCCGCGCGATATCGTGATGTCGCAGAGCGCGTGGAAGGATCTCGTCCGCGTAAACCGCTGGGTCAACGAGACCGTCAAGCCGATGACTGACCAGGAACACTGGGGCGTGGTCGAGCGCTGGTCCTATCCGACCGACGGCTACGGCGATTGCGAAGACTACGTGCTGTTGAAGCGCAAGATGCTGATCGAAGCGGGCTGGCCGCGCGAAGCCCTGCTGATCACCGTCGTTCGCGACAAAAAGGGCGACGGCCATGCGGTGCTGACGGTGAAGAGCGACAAGGGCGAGTTCATTCTCGACAACCAGAACGAAGACATCCTGCCGTGGCAGGAAACTGGCTATCGCTTCGTCAAGCGCCAGTCGCAGGCCGACCAGAACGTCTGGGTCGCGCTCGGCGAGCCGCGCCCGAACGTGGCGACGGCAAGCGCCCGTTCGAGCGCCCGCTAAACAAACAGGAGCTCCGCGAACCGGTCACATCCCCACCCCTCCCCGTCCGACCGGTCCGCGCGCGGCCGAGCTTCCCCCAAGCTCGGCCGCACCTTTTTGATCTCAGCGTTGATCTCTGCCGATCAAAGCTGGCGCGCCTTCGCAACGAAAACCTGTAGCGCGCATCGCCGCAAGCGCATCAACGGCGCTGCGCGATCACACGCTCGACCCAATTCCGAAGCGCGATGGCTGCGCCCTCGTAACTGAGAATGCCGTGGTCGGCGTCGGCAATCGGATGCATCTCCGATTGCGGGATCGCCTTGTGCAGCGTCTCGCCCCACGCATAAGGCACGACGCGATCGGCTGTGCCGTGGATGATGCACACCGGCATCTGCAACTCCTTCAGCCGCGGCGTGTAATCGACGCCGAGATAGGCCTCGAAGTTCCTGATCTCGCCGACGGAATAACGAAACAGATCCTCCTCGGACACCGCCTGCAATGCGGCCTTCAGTTTTTCCTGCCGCGCGATCTCGGCCGCGTCCTTAGGCTCGCTCGGCGGCGGCACGCGCAGCGCATCCTTGCGCGACAGGAACACGGCCTTGTCGCCCTCGGCCTTGCAGCGCTGGACCAGCTCAAGCCGCGTCTTGCCCTGCGGCCGCTCCAGCGAGGCCAAATGCGCACCGGTGTTCGGCAGGCATAGCGCGATCACCCGCTCGGGCTTCGACAGCGCAAGCTCGAGCGCGATCGGCCCACCCGCCGAGGAGCCGACGATGATCGCCTTATCGATCGACAGGTGATCGAGCAGGCCGAGTGCATCGGCGGCCAGCGTCGGCAGCGTGTAATGGGCGTCGGTGTACGAAGACAGGCCGGCATTGCGGCGGTCGTAGAGAATGGTGCGAACGCGGTCGCGCGGCAGGATGGTCTTGATCGCGTGGGTCTGCGGCGCGAGCGTGGTCGGCGCACCGCCATAGCCGCCATGGATGAACAAGAGCGGCACACCCTCACCGACGCTGTCGTAAGCCAGCCGCACGCCGTTCACATCCGCAAAGGGCATCGTCCCCTCCTTGTTGTTCTTGTTTGTCTGATGCTGCGTGCCGGCCTCACAGGAACGTGGCACGCGAGCATCAGAGAGAGTATCGGCGCAGCCGAGGGCTACCCTGCCGCCGGTCAGCCGATCTTCTTCAGCCCCGCCTTGAAGCGCTTGGCGTTGGCGACGTAGCGCGGCGCGCCGCGCGTGAGTTGCGCGACCTGCTCCGGCGTCAGCGTCCGCACAGCCTTCGCCGGCGCGCCGATGATCAGTGAATTCTCCGGGAACTCCTTGTCCTCGGTGACGATCGCACCCGCGCCGACCACGCATCCGGACGCCAGCTTGGCGCCGTTCATGACGATCGCGCCCATGCCGATCAGGCAGCCGTCGGCGATGGTGCAGCCATGCAGGATCACGTTGTGGCCGATGGTGCAGTTCTTGCCGACGATCAGCGGCTTGCCGGGATCGGTGTGGCACACCGTATTCTCCTGCACGTTCGAGCCTTCGCCGATCTCGATCCACTCGTTGTCGCCGCGCAGCACCGAACCGAACCAGACGCTGGCGTCCGGCTTCAACCGCACCTTGCCGATCAGCACGGCGCTGTCGGCGACCCAGTAGCGGCCGTCGGAGGGAAGATCGGGCGCCTGCCCGTCGAGTTCGTAGATTGCCATGCCTGTCCGTGTCCTGTCCTTGGAGGGTTCTCAGTGTTTTGCGTCGCCATGACGGAGTCTGCCACGAAACCGCGGCCGGTGGCGAGCCGGTCAGTGCCTTACGGCTTCAGCGCGGTGACGTGCAGGAACGTACGCGGCACGCCGTCGTAACCGCCGCCGGGCGCCTCTTCCATCGTCACATCGATCCAGGCGCCCGCCTGCCGGTATGTCGCCTCGAGCCGCGCGCGCGACGGAAAGTTGTAATAGCGGCCGAGTCCGTCGCGATCGCCGCCGTCGCCCATCTTGTAGCTCGCATAGAAGCGGCCGCCGGGCTTCAGCGCGACGAAGATGCGCGTCAGCACGTCGCCCAGATGCTCCGCCGGCACATGCAGCAGGCACGCATTCGCCCAGACCGCATCGTAGGCCGCGAGCGCGTCCAATTCCGCGAACCGCATCAGCTTTACGGGCCGTCCGAGCCGCTTTTCTGCTTCGCGCGCAAGCCCCGGCGAACCGTCGGTCGGCGTCACGTCGAAGCCGGCGCGGATCATCGTCTCGGAATCCTGGCCGCCGCCGCAGCCGAGTTCGAGCACGCTCGCGCCCGGCTTCAGCGCCGCCATGAAGCCCTCCAGCCGCGGATTGCGCTCCGGCTTCGGGCGCACCGCATAGCTCGCAGCCTCGCGGTCGTAGAAGGCAAGCGTTTGCGCATCGTGCGCGACATTGTCTGACATCTGGAAACCTGCGCTGATCCATTCCATGAGCGGCACGATGTCAGCATCTGCATCCGATTACGACAACGCGCCCGCAAATCCCGACATCGCCCGCACCCATTTGCCCGCCAATCAGCGGGCCGCGCAAGCAGGATGCGGCAAGTCAGCCCTGCATGATTCAGCCCTGCATCAGGCCGACCGCCTGCAGCATCATCACGAAAAAGGTGCCGGACATCATGCTCCAGAAGCCTGCGAGCACCGTCGCCAGCATCACGAATTCGAAACGACGGCGTTCGATCCTGCGGCCGCGCACGGTGTTGCGCATGATGATGAAGGGCGCGGCAAACACCAGGAACGGTACGGCGGCGAAGGTTTGCGGACTGGCCCCACGGGCGAGCAGGCCGAACCCGGCCGGCTGTTGCACCAGCCCCTGATAGGCCGAGACCAGCGCACCCGCGAGCGCAAAACCGATGCCGATCGCAAGAAAGGAATGCAGCGTATCAAGGGACATGCCGGGCTCGCGTCTGTGCACAACGACGCGACAGGCTTCGCAAATGTCCGTTGGCCGCGCCAGCTTATCCTTAAGAAAAGGTTAATGCGCGAGGCGCGACCCGCCCCGCACGCATGACTTGCGATACCCGATCGCTGCCACAATAGCGAGGAAATCGCCGCGCGCATGGCATACTGCACGCTGATTCGACGCAAACTGCGGTTCTTCCTCGATGTCTTCCTACTCTGCCTCGCCTGCGCAGCCTGCCCGGCAGCCGCATCGGCCGAGTCCGCTTGCGCTCATGACATGCTGCGTGGTCGGCATCGCCGCCCTTGCCGGCGTCGTCTATCTGCTCTGGCCGACCTGGCACGCCACGGCCGCGAACGATCCGGACCGGCTGCCGATCACCATCGGCAGCGCGCTGTTCAACGTGCCGGCGAAAGCGATCCGCATGCGCATGCAACGCCGCGCCGGACCGCAGGAGCGGATCGATCTCGCCTTCGAGTATCCATCGCTGCAGCCGCCCGCGCCGCAAGTCCACGTCACCGCCGACACGGTCGAATCCCTGCCGGTCGCGCGCGATCGGATCGTGATATCGATCGCCGCCGATGGTGACGTGATCACGCCGCAGGAGCGCGTGCGCACGATCTATCCACGCTATGTGGAGGCCGACAGCACGACGCAGGACGGCTTGACCGCCCGCGCCTTCCGTGAGTCCTCGCCTTATCACGGCGAGGACCTGTTCACGGCGACGACGCCATACTTCGTCGTGCGTTGCACGCGCGATGCGATGACGCCGGGAATGTGCCTGAGCGAACGCCGTGTCGACGGCGCCTACGTCACCTATCGCTTTCCGCGCGCATGGCTATCGGACTGGCGTGGCGTCGCGAACGCGATGGATAAGCTGATCGAGCAGATGCAGGGCAGAACGGGCTGACGCGCCCGCTCTCAAGCCTCGTCGAGATCGGTATCGAGGATCGCCATCTGGAACTGATAGGAGCGGTCGTCATCCTCGTCGTCGACGAACAGGATGCCGACGAACTCCTCGCCGATATAAACTTCCGCCGAGTCGTCCTTCTTCGGCCGCGGCACCACGCGGATGCGCGGATTGCCGAACAGCCGCTTGAGGTAGCTATCGAGTTTCCTGACTTCCTGAACGTTCACAATCGTCTCCTCGTCCACTCGCGTCTGCACGCGGGAAATTTGAGGCCAACCTTTATTGCCTGTCGTGAGGAAGCGCTAGGGGTTCAACTCCAACATTTGCATCCAAGTACGGCCAAGCCGCACGCGAATGCGCGTCATCAAAGAACCGTCAGCAAACATAAGGGCTTAGGGAAGCGGGGATTGAAGCCCGCGCACCGCTCGGCTCACTCGCCGCCGTTCAGCATCTGATCCATGGTGCGCGAAGGCTCCGCGCAGCCTGCGGCGCCGACCACTTTTGCCGGCACGCCCGCCACCGTCACGTTGTTCGGCACCGGCTTCACCACCACAGAGCCCGCGGCGATCCGCGCGCAATGGCCGACCGCGATGTTGCCGAGAATCTTTGCGCCGGCGCCGATCATCACACCGCGACCGATTTTCGGATGACGATCCTCGTTCTCCTTGCCGGTTCCCCCGAGCGTGACGTCATGCAAAATCGAAACGTCGTCTTCGATCACCGCCGTCTCGCCGACCACAAATCCTGTGGCGTGATCGAGGAAGATGCCGCGGCCGATGCGCGCTGCCGGGTTGATATCGGTCTGGAAGGTTGCCGAGGAGCGGCTTTGCAGGAAGTAGGCGAAATCCTTGCGGCCCTTGTTCCAGAGCCAGTGCGCCAGACGGTGCGTCTGAATCGCGTGGAAGCCTTTGAAGTAGAGCAGCGGGTCGATGAAGCGCGAGGTCGCCGGATCGCGGTCGTACACGGCGACCATGTCAGCGCGGAAGGCGTTGCCGATATCCGGATCGTCGCGCAGCGCTTCCTGGTAGGCTTGGCGGATCAGATCACCCGACAGTTCGGGATGATCGAGCCGCTCGGCGACGCGATGGACGATGGCATCCTCCAGCCGCGAATGATGCAGCACCGAGGAATAGATGAAGGTCGCCAGCTCCGGTTCCTTGCGGACGATTTCTTCCGCTTCGTGCCGGACATGCGCCCAGACCGGGTCAAGCTTGCTCAGGGCGGACTGCGTGTCGAGGCGGGTTTTGGACATGGATTTCATCCGGCAGTTCTTCAGGAGGCGATCCTACCACATAATGCGCCTTGGTCATGCCGCAATGACTACGCGCACCGGATATGAGGTAAAAGATTTGCTCGCGTGCGTTGCAGAGCTCCGCGTTCGCGTCCAACAATCTGATTCTCACGAATAGAATCAATAACTTGCGTATTTGCGGATGGTTTGGACGAGGCTGCTCGCCGCTCCCTCCGCCAAGAGTTGAAGTCTCGGAAGCATCATGACGATTGTGTCTGCCGGGCCGGCGCCGCATAGTCCGCCGCGGGGATGAGGGGACAAGCAACCAGCACGCTCGCGCTCCGTGAGCGCTTGAGAATCTCGGCTGCCGCAAGCTTTGCGGCGGTGCTGCTGCCGCTTGCGCTGATGCTCCCTGCCCTCTGGAACGGTTTTCCGCTGCTGCAATACGACACCGGCGGCTACATCGCGCGCTGGTACGAAGGCTATCTGGTGCCGAGCCGCTCCACGACCTTCGGCCTCTATCTCCATCTCGGCGAGGACAGCCACTTCTGGCTCAACCTCAAACTGCAGGCGCTCGCCACGATCTGGATCCTGCAGGCAGTGCTGCGCGTCTACGACGTGGCGCGGCTGGCGCAGATCATCACCGTCGTCGTCGTCCTTGCGCTGACCACGGCGCTGCCGTGGCTCGTCAGCTTGCTGCTGACCGACATCTTCGCCGGCCTGTCCGTGCTGTCCTTGTTTCTGCTCGTGCTGCACGGAGAACGCGTCTCGCGGCTGGAGCGCGGCGCGTTGTTCCTGTTCACCGCCTTTGCCGCCGCCTCCCACAGCGCGACGCTTGCGGTGCTGCTCGGGCTCGTCGGCTGTGCTGTCTTGGCGCGGCGCTGGCTGGCACGCGCCCTTCCACTCAAGGGCATCGTCCACGGCGGGCTGGCGCTGCTCGCCGGCGCGGCGATGCTGCTCGCCACCAACCTGATGATGAGCGGCAGGCTCGCCTGGACGCCTGGCGCATACGGCATTGCCTTCAGCCGTATCCTGCAGGACGGCATCGTCGCACGCTATCTCAACGACCATTGCGCCCGCGAGGCATTGAAGCTCTGCCCGTATCGCAACGATCTCCCCGCCACCGGCGACATGTTCCTATGGGGCAAGAGCGTGTTCAATCAGCTCGGCCGCTTCGAGGGCATGAACGACGAGATGCGGGATATCGTGCTGCGCTCGCTGATCGCCTATCCCGGTCAGCATCTCAGCACGGCCGCCGCGGCGGCGATCAAGCAACTGACGATGGTTGCGACCGGCGAAGGCGTGCACAGCGACTTGATGCACACGCACCGCATTATCGAACGTTACCTGCCGCAGCAGGCCCTCGTCATGCAAACCTCGCGGCAACATCGCGGCGACCTGTCGTTCACCGAGATCAACCGCATCCATGTGCCGGCGGCACTCGCGTCGCTGCTGCTGATCGCAGCGCTCACCGCCTACGCGCTCTGGCGCCGCACCTTCGACGATATCGCGCTGCTCTGCGTCACCACCCTGCTGGCCGTGCTCGGCAATGCGGCGGTGTGTGCGGTGCTGTCAGGCCCGCACGACCGTTACGGCTCGCGTCTCGCCTGGATCGCCACATTCACGGCACTGGTCGCGTTCCTGCGCAGCTATCAAGCCCGCGCCGGCGCGCTCGATCACGCGCTGCTCGTGAGGAACGCCAGCACGCCCTCCTTGTAGACCTTGTCGCCGACCGCGCGCATGTGGTCACGGCGGGGAATGTCCAAGACCTGCGCGCCGTTGATGATCTCCGCAAGACCTGACGCCGAGCCCGCGATCTCATCGGTGGTTCCGACCGCGATCAGCACCGGCACCGCGATGCCTGCGACCTCTTCCCGTGTCATCAACCGGCGCGAGCCGCGCAGACAGGCGGCCAGCGCGCGGTGGTCAGACCGCGTCTGATCGGCGAAGGCGCGGAACATGCGGCCCATCTTGTGGGTGACCGCATCGAGCGACGGCGCCTCCAGCGCCTTGGCGACGTTTTCGTCCGGCCCGCCGCCCTCGATCAGGCCAAGCCCGATGCCGCCGAGGATCGCGCGATGCAGGCGCTGGCCGTGATGACGCGCCAGGTAGCCGGTGATGCGGCCGCCGAGCGAATAACCCATGATGTCGGCGCGGGCGATGCCGAGATGATCCATCAGCGCGAGCACGTCACCGGCCATGGTGCCGATGTGATAATCCTCGGGATCGTAGAGCTTGGTGGAGTCGCCATGTCCGCGGTTGTCGAGGGCGATCACGCGACGGCCGGCCTGCCGCAGAAACGAGACCCAGGTCGGATAGACCCAGTTCACGTTCTTGCTCGACGCGAAGCCGTGCACGAGCACGATCGGCTCGCCCTCGCCCTCGTCGAGATATGCGATTTCAACACCGGCGTTGGTAAAACAGGGCATCGGAACTCGTGCTTGGTCGCAGGCTGGAAAGACGATCGAGGTGGGAGAAGAAGGTAGCGAAGCGGGCCGCGGACGTCGAGGTTCAGGCCGCGGCAACGGCTTGCCGGGCGCGCCGCTCGCGCTTTCGTAACCACAGGCGATGGGTGATGCGCTCGGTGAGCGACTTGATCGAGGCAAGAATTCCAAACAGGAACAGAAGCGCGCTGAGCAGCCAGCTCGCCAGATTGAACGCGCCCGCCGCCAGCAGCAGCGCGCCGCGTCCAAGAACTTTCAGCAACGCCCGCGTCTGGCTGCCCTTGCTCTCGGCGAGCTTTGCAGCCTTCGCAAGCTCCTTCGGATTGTCCGCCACCTTGACCACGTCGAGCGCGGCACGGGCGCCGGCCTTTTCGCCGACGCGACCGACATCCTTCACCGCAGCGACCAGCAGCCCCGCCTTCTCGGTGCGGACCGCCGCTTTCAAAGCGCCGAGCGATTCGCCGGGCCGCGTCACCGATACGTTGGAAACCGCGCGCCGCAACCCATCCGTGTCGATCACATCAGCGGTCGAGCGCCGCGCCCAATGCGCCAGCCCTTCGCTCAGCCGCGCGGACTTGCGGGCGCCCTTGAACAGGCTGAGACCCGCCCGCGCGGGACTGACGGTGCCGACCGATGTGTAGGTGCCGGCGGTGATGGCGAGTCCGACCGCGGCAAGGCCGAGCACCAGCGTATCGGCCTGCTCGCCGAGGGCGTAGCGGCGCCCCTCGCGCACCATGTCGCGAATGTCGCCGAAGGTGAACAGATCGCCGGTGACGGTGCCGGACAGGCTGGCGAGATCGTCGGCTTCGCCGGTGACGAAACCGCTGGCGAACCGCCCGGCCAGGTGCGCAACCGAGCGCTGCTCGGCCACCGCGTCGGTGACTTTGACCAGAAGATCCGCCGAGACCGGCAGGTTCTGCGCGTCCGCAACGTCAACGAAACTCTGGGCGAGATCGGCATCGCCTTGTGCCAGCGCGGCCTGGATCTCGCGATCGATCAATGCCGGATCGCCCTTCACCGCACGTCGAAGTTGCAGATCGCTCAAGACCGCAGGATCGTCCTTGGCGGCGAAAATCGCAGCCGCCTCGCGGGCCTGCGGCCAGACGGCCATGAGCCCGCCGGCACAGAGCGCAGCGCAGGCAAGAGCGGCAAGCGGTCGAGACAGGAACGTCAATGTCATCAACGTCAATGTCATCTCAGTCCATCGCGCGGCATGGACGCTGAAGGAAACAGCCGGGAAAGCCGAAACCAGCCTGCCACGTGCCCACGCTCTCGTTAAGGCCCTCGTGCCGCGGGATTGCCCGCGCGGATGCCTGTACGGCACATACACAGTCACATAGCGCTGACGCCTGCCGAGACAAGCGGGCTGACATGCGACCAAAGACGGCCTTTCTTAAACGAGCGATTGTGTCGATTTTACCAGCCGCGCGGGCGGTATGGAGGCATGCAAGGCAGGGGTTCCTCTAGGAATCGCCACAACTCGCGATTATGGTGCGCGCGGCTCGGCAGGGTGCCGGCCGGTTCAGCCGCAGAAGAAGCTCGAGGTTAAGATCATGGCCGACCACGTCGTCCCCCATTTCCAGAATGATGCGGGCGTTCCCGTCATCGAAATCGGGGCCACGGAATTCATGTGCGTCGGCGCGCAGCCGCCTTTCGATCATCCGCATGTGTTCCTCGACCTCGGTGACGATCGCGAGATCATCTGCCCCTACTGCTCGACGCTCTATCGGTACGCTGGTGACTTGGCCGCCGGAGAATCACGCCCGCCGGAATGTGCGCTAAAGGACAAGGCAGCCTGACACCGGCGACCACCGCGCAGACCCGTGCACGGCGCGCGGTCGCGGTCGCCGGCGCCGGGATCGGCGGATTGACCGCGGCACTGACGCTGGCCGAGAAACGTTTCCACGTCGTCCTGCATGAAAAGGCCGAGGCGCTGGAAGAAGCCGGCGCCGGTATTCAGCTCTCCCCGAACGCCACCCGCATCCTGATCGGCCTCGGTCTGGAGCAGGAGGTCGCCGCGCGCGCGGTGACGCCGGACGGCATCAGCATCCGCAACGCGCGCAGCGGGCGTGAGATCGTCCGCATCCCGCTCGGCGCCTTCGCCCAGGCCCACTATGGCGCCCCGTATTGGATCGTCCATCGGGCGGACCTACAGGCCGCCCTGCTCGCTCATGTGCGCGCACACCCGGACATCGACCTGCGGCTCGGATCAGCCTACTCGGACAGCATCCACCCCGGCATGCCGCTGATCGGCGCCGACGGCGTCTGGTCCCGCGTCCGGCAGCAGCTTTTCGGCGGTCCGCCTGCGACGTTCTCCGGTCATGTCGCCTGGCGCGGCACGCTGGACGCCGCCGCCTTGCCGCGCGACATCGCCCCCGGCAGCATCGCGCTCTGGCTCGGTCAGGCCGCCCATCTCGTCGTCTATCCCGTCCGCAGCGGCACGCTCGTCAATGTCGTCGCGATCGTCGAGGGCCAATGGGAGCAGCAGGGATGGAATGCGCCCGGCGAGGCCGCCGAGATTGCCGCCGCGTTCGATCCGCGCCGCTGGTCGGGTGCTGCGCGCGACCTCATTGGCGCGATCGAAACCTGGCGCAAGTGGGCGCTGTTTTCGGTGAGCCACACGCAATGGGCGCGTGGTGATGTCGCGCTGATCGGCGACGCGGCGCATGCGATGCTGCCGTTCGCGGCCCAGGGTGCGGCGATGGCGATCGAGGACGCCGCAGTGCTTGCCGACTGCCTCGGCCAGTCACCGGACGATGCAAGCGGTGCGTTTCAGCGCTATGCGTTGCTGCGCCGCTCCCGCATCGCTCTGGTGAAACGCACGACCTGGCAGTCAGGCCTCATCTATCATCTGCCGCCGCCGGTCTCGCTTGCACGCAATCTGGTGATGACGCTGCTCGGCGGCGAGCGGCTGCTCGCTCAGCGCGACGCGATCTACCGCTGGCGGCTCACGCCGTAACGTCCGGCAGTTGCGCGATCGGCCACAGCGCCAGCGCCTTGTCGGCATAGTCGCCGCCCGCCTCATCGCAGCCTTCGACGATCACCGCCGCCGGTTCGGGAAAATCGAACGGCGCGCGCTGCAGGTTGAGCGGCCGCCAGTCGCCGTCATCGATGTCGCCGTTGCTGGTGATCTGCAGGAATGTCGTGGTCAGCAACCAGCGGCTGCCGGAGCGGCGGATATTGCGGAGCGCACGATGGATGTGCGCGAACGACAGATGCACCAGGCAATCGCGGCATAGGATCAAGTCAGCGGCAGGCAGGGGATCATCGACGAGATCGAGATGACGGAACGCGATACGATCCGGCCTTGCGTGGTGTGCCGTGTTTGCCGCGATCAGCGCCGGCACAATATCGGCACCGAGGTAGCGGACGCCCGCAAGGTCCACATGCGCCATCCAGCCGAAATCGCCGCATGGCAGGTCGAGCAGAGCGCGGATGTCGAGATCGCGCAGCAGCTTCGACAGCTCCCGTCGCAGCGTCGCGGTGGCCGCCAATTCCGATCCGACGCCGGAGACGGAACTGTCGGCACCCCACAGATTGGTGCGATGGATCAGATCGAAGCGTTGCGCGAGATCAAGACCGTCGAACGCGGTGCGGCTTTCGGCGAAGCAGCGTTGCGCGAGAACGGGCCGGCGGTGGTCCATGCCCTCCCGCCCCGATCAACCGTTAATAAACGCCGGCGCCGCTACGGCCTGCGGCCGGCTTCGCTCCTGGCGCGGGACGGGCCAGCGACGGATCGGTCGACACGTCGCAGCGGTTGCGCTGCCACTCATCGTTGGCCCGCTTCAACGTGGCCTGGGCGGAGAGGTAGTCCGGCCGGTACGCCAGCTCGGCAATTACCGGCCCGCCTGGGCCGGTCTCTGCCTTGTTCATCAGTCCCTTCAGCTCCTCGACACGCGCCGCATAGGACGTGCGGACCGACGCCAGCTGCTTGCAATCGTAGAGCGCGAATTTCGCGGGGTCGGAGAAAAACGTGGCCTCGTTGAGCGAGACGTTGGTGCCGCCGATCTCGCCGCCGGCGCAGCCGCCGAGCAACATCGCCGCGACCGCAAAAGCCGCCGACTGCTGAAACCACTTCGTCCCCTGGCGAACGCCCAAGACCACATCCCCTAAGACCACATCCCCTAAGACGACATCCCCCAAGACCACACCCATCGTTAGACTACCACCCCGACACTGACAGCGCGTAAAAGCAAGGCGCGATGTCGAGAATGTGGCTTCCGGCAGTTTGCCCGCCACAATCTCCGAACGATCCTCGACCGGCGAATGCGTTCGGCGCAGTCATACGTTCCCCACGACGGCCTGAAAAGTCCCCCTGTCCCCTGTTTTCTGACGGCGCGACAGGTTTGGTATCGCAACCGTCGTTGCGAACCATGCCAATGCTGGCATGCTGCCGTCATAAAATCCGAGCGGCGCAAGCCCGCCGCCGACAACGCCATCCGGGAGGTTCCATGACGACCGACATTCGGCGCGGCAGCAATCGAGGTTTACCTGCGGCCCTGCATCGCCTGGCCTCTGCAGTCCTGCTGATGCTGTCGCTCGTCTGTTGCCTGCCTGGCATCGCGGCTTCCGCTGCCGGCTATCCGAGCAATGTCGTCACGCTCGTCGTACCCTATCCCGCGGGTACTGCGACCGACACCTACGCACGCCTGTTCGCACGCAAGCTCGAAAGCGATTTCGGCCAGCGCGTCATCGTCGAGAACAGGCCCGGCGCGAACGGCATGAACGGCGCGGCGACGATCGCGCGCGCCAAGCCGGACGGCTACACGCTGCTGTTCACCACCAGTTCGACCCACACGTCCGTCCTCGGCCTCTACAAGGCGGTGCCGTATGATCCGATCAAGGACTTCACGCCGGTCGCGATCCTCGCCGCCGGATCGACCTTGCTGGTGGTGCGTTCGGATCAGAACATCAGCAACATTCCGCAGCTCGTTGCCGCGGCAAAAGCCAATCCCGGCAAGCTCAACATCGGCTTCGCCAATGCCAGCGGCCAGATCGCGGTGGAGGTTCTGAAGAAGCGCGCCGGCATCGATGTCGTCGGCGTGCCCTATCGCGGCACGCCGCAGGCGATGACCGATCTGCTCGGCGGCAACTTGCAGCTGATGGTCGCCGACATCGTCACCGCCGGACAGTATTTCGATCAGGGCAAGCTCAAGCCGCTGGCGTTCTTCTCCAAGCAGCGCCGCGCTGTTCTGCCGGATGTTGCGACCTATCACGAGACCATCGCGCCGGGCGTGGACCTGAGCTTCTGGTATGCCGTGTTCGCGCCGCCGGGCACACCGAAGGACGTGACCGACGTGCTGGCGAAGGCGCTTCGCAAGGCGCTCGACGACAAGGAGATCCAGGAGCACACCGCCAAGGTCGGCACCGAGATCGCCTGGACCGGTCCGGACGCGTTCACGCCCTATCTCGCCAGCGAGATCAGCCGCTGGGACGCGGTGATCAAGGAAGCCGGCATCCAAAAGGAATGACCGTAAGAGGAATGACCGACTCTTCGCGATCCAGTCCCCTCACGGGCGCCGCTCCAGGGTGAAGCGCACGCCCGCGCGCGCGAGCCCACCTGCCAAGCCGATCGGCGTGCCGTCAGCGCGCCAGCAGGCGGCGCCGGAGAGCGTGCCGTCGGCATGAAACTGGATCGCATTCATGCCGCCGGCGACGGCCGCCACCGGCAGCACGTCGTGCCCCATGGCACGCAACGCAGCACGGATGCTGTCGGGCACCGCCTGCTCGACCTCGAGCGCGTTGCCTTCGGTCCACACCCGTGGCGCCTCCACCGCCTCCTGCAGGCTCATGCCATGGTCGATCAGGTTGACCAGCGCCTGCATCGCGCTCGGGAAGATGCGTTTTCCGCCCGGCAGGCCCAGTGCGTACACCAGCTTGCCGTCACGCAGCGCCATCATCGGGCTCATCGAGGTGGTGACCCGCTTGCCCGGCGCGAGCGACAGCGCATGGCCGGGGCGCGGATCGAACAGGTTGAGATAGTTGTTCGGCACCATGCCGAGCCCGGGAATGAGGATCTTCGCGCCGAACAGATTGTTGATCGTCTGCGTGGTCGCGACCACGTTGCCGTCGCCGTCCGCCACCGTCATGTGTGTGGTGTGCGCGCCCTCGAGCTGACGTACGCCGGCGCTCCAGGCCTGCGCGCGCGACTGATCGATCGCCGCGCGCCGTTCGTCGGCATAGGCCTTCGAGGTCAGGCGCTCGACCGGCACCCGCACGAAATCCGGGTCGGCGGTGGCTGCAGCGCGATCCGCGAACGCGATCTTCAAGACCTCCGCCAACAGATGGATCGTCGCCGGCGTACCGAACCCCATCGCGCCGAGGTCGTAACCTTCGAGGATGTTCAGCATCTGCACGATGTGCACGCCGGATGCGGCCGGCGGCGGCGGTCCAAGAATATCAAAGCCGCGATACTTGCCTCGAACCGGCTGGCGCTCGACGACCTTGTAGGCACGAAGATCGTCGCGACCGATGAACCCGCCCTTCGCCTGCATGTAATCGGCCAGGATATCGCCGAGCGGTCCGCCATAGAGCGCCGCCTCGCCGTCCCGGGCGATCTGCGTCAGCGTCTCGGCATAATCCGCCTGCACCAGGCGGTCGCCGACCTGCAACGGTTTTCCATCCGGCAGGTAGCGCGCGGCGATCGGCTTGTCCTTCAGCATCTCGCGGGCCGCATCGCTGATGCATTCGTGCAGGTACGGCGTCACCGCGAAGCCGCGCGATGCATGCTTGATCGCTGGCTGCATCACGTCGGCAAGGCTCATGGTGCCGAACCGGCGCAGCGTCTCGCACCAGGCCTTCAACGAACCCGGCGTCGCCACCGCCTTCGGGCCGGTCAGGTTCTCGTCGTCCACCGTGTCAAACACGTCATGGGCAGACCCGGGCTTGGAGCGGAAGGTATCGCCGCGAACGGCGAGCGGCACCGTGCTCTGGCCGTCGATCACCCGGTGGCTGCCGTCGGCGAGGCGGATGTGCGCCATNCCCCCGCCGATCAAGCCGACCATCATCGGCTCGACCACAGTGAGCGTGAACAGGGTTGCGATCGCAGCGTCGATGGCGTTGCCGCCGGCCGCCAGCATCTCGGCACCGGCCGCCGAGGCCAACGGGTGGTTGGAGACCACCATGCCGCGGCTGCCCGACGCGGTCTGCTTCTGACATGCGAACGGTGTGCCCGCGCGGCTCCGCCAATCCTTTGCCATCGTTCCTGCCCGTTATGATGTGACGGCTCTGCGGCCGCCGCACCATCTTCTCCATCGGGCGGAATGCGTCAACGGCGCAATCGCGCCGGACGGCCGTTAGGCTGACACGGACGCGGCAGCGGACAGGACCACGGCCTTGGTCGGAATCGCGACACGCCGATAGAGATCGATGATGTCCTGGTTCAGCAGGCGGATGCAGCCGGAGGAGACCATCTTGCCGATGCTCCACGGCTCGGTGGTGCCGTGCAGGCGGTAGAGCGTGTCGCGTCCGTCCTTGTACAGGTAGAGCGCACGCGGGCCGAGCGGATTTTCCGGTCCGCCGGGAAGGCCGGCGGCATACTTTCCATAGCGCTCGGGTTCGCGGGCGATCATGTTGGGTGTCGGCGTCCAGCGCGGCCACTCCGCCTTGCGGGCGATCACCGCGTCGCCCTTGAAGTTGAAGGCTTCCGTCTTACCGACGCCAACGCCGTAGCGGATCGCCCGCCCCTTCTCCAACACGAAGTAAGCAAAGCGCGCGTAGGGATCGACGACGATGGTGCCGGGCGGCTGCGGAGTCGTGAAAGCCACCTCCCGCCGCAGATATTGCGGGTCGACCTCGCTGAGGTCGATCGCGGGCACGGGGAACGGTTCGGTCGTGATCGCCGCATACATCGTGGTGTAGCTCGGATCGACCAGGTTGCTCAAGGAATTGAGGATCGGTGGGCGCTGTGCCACGCATCCAGCAAGCAGGAGCGGCGGCGCGGCAATAACGATACGGCGGCTGATGGCCATCTTCTCTGATTGGGTTCCTGTTGAGTGTTCATTGTTGCGCGACACTGATCACGCGGGCTGGTGCGTTGTCCAGCCGTTATGACCTCATCATCTCCACAACCACGCGTAATTGATCGATCTCGATCGATCGCGCGGTCCGCGGATGCGAACGCAGCGCGATGACGCCCTCGCGTGGTCTTGCCGGATCGCAACCTGTGACCATAAAGCATCGCCCGGAACTTGGACGGCTTGATGCCTTCGTCCGATAACGCCCCTTCGACCTCGCGCCACCGGCGTCGTCACGAGGGCTGCACGGCGATCGCGCAACACATCCT
This sequence comes from Afipia sp. P52-10, assembly GCF_000516555.1. NCBI lineage: Bacteria > Pseudomonadati > Pseudomonadota > Alphaproteobacteria > Hyphomicrobiales > Nitrobacteraceae > Afipia > Afipia sp. P52-10. Next base: position 1,190,403 of record NZ_AZSJ01000007.1, read on the forward strand.
CGCGGCGATCGAATCGTGATCCCCTTCAACAGGACCATGCGTCAGCCAACCCGCCCGTCGTGCAGCCTTGTGCGGGATGCCTCAGAGCGGTTGTTCAGGCCTGTGTAAGCTGCGGCGGCACACTGCTGCCGAAGCCCTCGGCTTGTGCAGGACCGGTCCACCGGCATGCAAACACCGGTTGACCTTGACGCAGAAAACCCTGCAAAACCAACAGGCGCGAACGTGGCGGAACTGGTAGACGCAAGGGACTTAAAATCCCTCGATGGCAACGTCGTGCGGGTTCGATTCCCGCCGTTCGCACCAAGTTCGTCGCTGACGGCCACAACGATCCTACTGATCCGAACCAGCCCGGCGCCAATGCATTCGGCGAGCTTGATCGGGCTTCCGCGCGTCGCTCGTTTCAGGCCGGCCATCATTCCCTTCGGTCCGCTGCAAGACTACATATGCTTGGCCGCGGTCCGCGCGGCTGATCGCTGGAGGTCCCATGTCGCGTCCCATGTCGCCCCTGTCGTTCCTCTTGAATCTGGCCTGGATCCTGTTCGGCGGCCTGTGGATGGCGGCCGGCTGGGTGCTCGCGGCCATCATCATGGCCATCACCATCATCGGCCTGCCGTGGTCGCGCGCGGCTTTCAACATCGCCGCGTATACGTTCCTGCCGTTCGGCCAGCGGGCGGTGTCGCGGGACACTTACACCGGCCGCGAGGACATCGGCACCGGCGCCTTCGGCATCATCGGCAACATCGTCTGGTTCGTGCTGGCAGGCTGGTGGCTCGCGCTCGGTCACCTGATCACGGCGATCGGCCTCGCCATCACCATCATCGGCCTGCCCTTCGCCTGGGCGCACCTGAAGCTCGCCGGCCTCGCGCTGTGGCCGATCGGCAAGACCATCGTGCCGGCGTGACGCCTCAGACCTGAGCGGCCGAAGAGATCGCGCCCCCACGCCGGGTCGCTGGCTGCGAACACGTCCGGACCATCACGATGCACGCACGCCCTGCCGTTTTCGCGAGGGCCGCGCGTTCCACTCATGCGCCTCTCCGCGTCGGCGCATTTACCCCGCCCGGACGACATGCCACGATAAGCGCGCAACAGGATGGCCTGCGCCATCCATAAAAACGTCTGTCTACGATTGGAGAAAATGCCGGATGGCCTACGAAACGATCCTCTATGAGGTGAAGGACCACGTCCTGACCATCACGCTGAACCGGCCGGACAAACTCAATTCGTTCACCGCGACGATGGGCGACGAACTGATCGACGCGTTCGACCGCGCCGACAAGGACGACGACATCCGCGCCATCATCGTCACCGGCGCCGGCCGCGGCTTTTGCGCCGGTGCTGATCTTTCCGCCGGTGCCAAGTCGTTCGACCGTGGCGCGCGCGGCAAGACCGCCCCGACGCTGCCGAACGGCGAGCCGGATCTCAGCGACGAGATCGTCCGCGACGGCGGCGGCCGCGTCACCTTGCGCATCTTCGAGTGCCTGAAGCCGGTGATCGCCGCGGTGAACGGCCCTGCGGTCGGCATCGGCGTCACCATGCAGCTGCCGATGGATATCCGCATCGCCTCGACCGAGGCGCGTTTCGGCTTCGTGTTCTCGCGGCGCGCGATCGTGCCGGAAGCGGCCTCGAGCTGGTTCCTGCCGCGCATCGTCGGCATCTCCCAGGCGCTGCAATGGACCTTCTCGGGCCGCGTGTTCCCGGCGCAAGAGGCGCTCGACGGCGGACTGGTATCCAAGGTCGTGCCGCCGGATCAACTGCTGCCGACTGCGCAGGCGATCGCCAAGGAGATCGTCGACAACACCGCGCCGGTGTCAGTGGCGATGATCCGTCAGATGATGTGGAAGATGCTCACCGCCGACCACCCGATGGAAGCGCACAAGGTCGACTCGCGCGGCATCTATGTCCGCGGCACCTCGAACGACGTGAAGGAAGGTGTCACCTCGTTCCTGGAGAAGCGCCCGCCGAACTTCACCGACACGGTGAGCAAGCACATGCCGTCGTTCGTGCCGTGGTGGAAGCCGCGCAAATACGAGTGACCAGCGCCGTTTGTACGGCTCAAGCGTCTTTCGAACGACAGCCGGTCCCGGGTCTGCTCCGGGATCGGCACTGGTTCGCGTGAAGCGCGTCGGCAAGACGCGAGCACTTCGGCTCTCGAGTCCATCAGAACCGGAAATGCTCAGGATCAGGCGGCGCGGATATCGCGCAGGAAGGTCTCGACCCGCTCACGCATCGTCTCCGCCTGTTCCGACAGCTCGCGCGAGGCGGACAGCACGTCGCCGGCCGCCGTGCCGGTGTGATCGGTGGCCTCGGACAGCCCACGCACGTTACCTGCGATCTCGGTCGTACCCGCCGCAACCTGCTGCACGTTGCGTGTGATCTCCTGCGTTGCCGCCGACTGCTGCTCGACTGCGCCTGCGATCGTCGCCGCGATCCGGCTGATGTCGCTGATCGTCGCGGTAATCGCCTGGATTGCCTGCACGGCGTCGGTCGAGGTGTCCTGGATTTCAGCGATCTGCGCCGAAATCTCGCCGGTCGCCTTGGCCGTCTGATCGGCGAGCGTCTTCACCTCCGCCGCGACCACCGCAAAGCCGCGGCCGGCCTCGCCCGCGCGCGCCGCCTCAATGGTGGCGTTCAGCGCCAGCAGGTTGGTCTGCGCGGCGATGGCGTTGATCAGCTTGATGACATCGCCGATCCGCTCGGCCGCGCGCGACAAGGTCGCGACCGTGGCATTGGTCCGCTCCGCCTCATCCACCGCCCTCTGCGCCACCTGCGCCGACTGCATCACCTGACGGCGAATCTCGTCGATCGAGCCGGACATCTCCTCGGTCGCCGCCGCGACCGTCTGCACGTTGCCGGTCGCCTGCGTGGTCGCGGCAGCGACGCCGGACGCCTGCTGCGAGACCGTCGTCGCTGTCGCCGACATCGAGGTCGCGGTCGCATGCAGCTCCGTGGAAGCGGTGGCCACCGACCGCAGCACGCCCGCCATCGCCTGGTCGAACGACTGCGCAAGCTGATCGACGCGGGCGGCGCGGGCCGACGTCGCCTTCAGGCTCTCGGCCTCCTTGGCTGCGAGCTCGCGCGACCGGATCATGTTGTCCTTGAACACAGCCACAGCACGGGCCATCGCGCCGACCTCGTCGCCGCGCTCCGTGTTCTCCACCGCGGCCGTTATATTGCCGTCAGCAAGCTCGCGCATGGAGCGCGCGAGCGACTCGAGCGGCAACGTCATGCTGCGGGCCATCACCATCACGAGCGCAAGGCTTACCAGCATCGCCGTCGCTATCAACGCGGCGAGCAGCACCAGCGCATGGGTCGCAGTCTGCTGCTTGCTGGCAGCCAGCGCCACCAGATCGGCTGCAAGCCTGTCCTCGATCGTCTTCAAGAGATCGATCCGCGCCGTCGACGCATCGAACCAAGCCTTGCCCGTCAATTCGCTGAGATCGCCGGATAGCCCGCGGTCGGCAACGAACGCGCGCATGGTCTTCACGGTCTCGATCACCGGGCCCGTGAGCGTCGCCGCATAGAAGCTGCGCTGCGCCGGCGTCGCGAGCGAGAGGAAGATGTCGAAATAAGCCTGCTGGGCCGCCTCGAGGTTCAGCGCCGCGCGATAGTCGGGCAGATGAAAGCGTCCCGCCGCAAGACCGCCCGCGATGCGCGCACGCTCCTGGCCGGCACGCTCCTTGCCCTGCACGAAGCTGACGTAGCTCGCAATCGCGATCGAGCTGTCGCCGTCGGCGGTCGCGGCGCCGATCGCGGCTGCCACTTCGATCAGCGCGGCGATCGTCTGCGAGAAATAGGCGATCGATGCCGGCGGCGCCAGCGTCAGCCCGTCGATGTCGCTTCGCTTCGGATCGAGCTCGGTAAGGGCAAGGCTCGCCTTCCGCACCGCCGTCTGCAGATCGGCGGCCTGCGTCGTGCCCGCCAGACGCTGCAGCGACTGCTGCGCCGCCGCCCGCTGCGCATCGCTGGCGTTGCGCTGATCGGCCAGCTCGACACGCATCTGTCCGCCGCGGCTCGAAAGGAACACCGACGATGCGCCCCGCTCCTTCTGCAGCTCGTGTACCAGCCGGCTGAAATTGCCGACGTCCTCGGCATAGACGCTGAGCCGCATCATCTCCGATCGAACCCGCCACTTCTGCGACAGTTCGTAGCCGGATAGCGCGATCAGCAGCGCGATGGGAAGCAGGATGGCCAGCAGCAAACGCTGGCGGATTTTCATATCGGTCAACAAGACAGTCCCCCCGACTTCGTTGTCGGTCAAAATCGACGGGACCTTCACATTCGCGCGCTAATATTCCGTGAACCCATTTGCGCGGCACGCTGCCGATAATTTCGGCAGCATGCGTGCACGCGCCGGCCCAGCCAACGCGTGCGTATAACCTTTACATCACCAGCGCGACACGACCGATCGCTTTGCGGTCGATCAACAGGCGCATCGCCTCTGCCCACTTCTCGAGCGGCAGGCGGTGCGAGATGTTCGGCGATATCTTGCCTTCTTCGGCCAACCGCAGCAGGTCGCGCTGGCGTGGCCCGGCAAGGCTCGGATCGCGTCGCATCGCCTCGCCTGCACGAATGCCGAGCACGCTGGCGTTCTTGATCAGCACGAGGTTGGTCTTGGCCACGCCGACGCCGCCGAGGAAACCGACGATGCAAAGCCGCGCCCCCCAATTGATGCAGCGCAGACTCTCCTCGAACGCCTGGCCACCGACCGGGTCGAACACCACGTCGGCGCCGCGGCCGTCGGTGAACGCCTTGACCTGCTCGCGGAACGGCTGGCCCGACAGCAGCGTGTGGTCGGCACCGCGGGCGCGGGCGATCGCCAGCTTCTCCTCGGAAGAGGCGATCGCGATCACCTTCGCTCCATAAGCCTTGCCGAGCTCGACCGCCGCCAGGCCGACGCCGCCGGCCGCGCCATGCACCAGCAGCGTCTCGCCGGGCTGGATCCGCGCGCGGTCGATGATCGAGTAGTAAGCCGTGCCATGGCCTGCGAAGAAGGTCGCCCCCTGCGCATAATCGAAGGTCGAGGGCATCGGCGTCAGGTTCTCCGGCGTCACCATGATTTCTTCGGTGTAGGAGCCCTGCTTCGGCTTCACCATCACCCGGTCGCCCACCTTGAATCCCTGCACGTCGCTCGCGACCTCGGTGACGTCGCCCGCGGCCTCCATGCCCGGAATAAACGGCAGCGGCGGCTTGTGCTGATATTTGCCCGCGACCATCAGCACGTCCGGATAGTTCAGCCCGGCGGCGCGAACCGCGATCCGCACATGGCCCGGCTCGAGCGGCTTACTCTCGAACGTTTCCAGATGCAGCGATTCCGGCTCACCCAACTCACGACAGACGACAGCCCTGGGCATTCTTGGTCCTTCTTCTTTCAGGTTTGGAATTCAACTACGCGCGCAGGCCGAGCTTGCGCTCGATCGCCTCGCGCAACAGCGGCAGCCGATCGTTGCCGAAATACATGTCGGTCTTGTCGACGAACATGGTCGGCGAGCCGTAGCCGCCGCGCGCAATCACTTCATCCGTGTTGGCTTTGAGCTGATCCTTGATCGCCTGATCGGCAACGCCGGCCAGAAACTTCTGCGGATCGACGCCGACACGCTGGCAGATCTTCGCCAGCACCTCGTCCTTGGAAATGTCCTCGTCGTCGCCCCAGTAGGCCTCGAAGCACGCGGTGGCGAACGGCAGCAGCTTGCCTTCCTTCTCCAGCAGGATGCAGCCGCGCATCGCCTTCACCGAATTCACCGGGAACACCGTCGGCGGCATCTTGATCTTTAATCCTGCCGAGCGCGCCCAGTCCTGCATGTCCTTCTTGCCGTACCGCTGCTTGGCGGGCACCGGCGCGTTGCGGCTGTTGTAGACGCTCGGATTGACCGCATTGAAGATGCCGCCGACCAGCACCGGCCGCCAGGTGATCGGCACATTATACTGCTTGGCGATCGGCTGGATGTTGTGGAACGCCAGGTAGGTCCAGGGGCTCGAGCAGTCGAAGAAGACTTCGATCATTGGTGTTTCCTCGTCATTCGCCGCTTGATTGCGGCCTTATCAGTCGTTCGTCATTCCGGGACGCGCCCGGAATCCAGACTCCCGGTGGTGGTTATGGATTCCGGGCTCGCTCGCTTTGCTCGCGCCCCGGAATGACGTCCGTTGTCTTGACCACATATCATTGCTCGAAGCCGTGTTCCCGTCACGCTCCCGGCTTCTTGATGCCGAACATGATGCGGCGCGCCTCGTCGTCCATCGGCACCTTCTCGGTCTCCTTGCCGACCGCGAGCCCCTTCTGCACCTCGGGCCGTGCGCGCACCTCCGCATACCAGCGCTTGATATTCGGATAGTCGTCGAGAGTTATTCCCTGCGCCTTGTGGGTCATGGTCCAGGGAAAGCACGCCATGTCGGCGATGGTGTAGTCATCGCCAGCAACGAAGCGGCCGGTGCGGCCGAGCTGGCCGTCGAGCACGCCATAGAGCCGCGCCGCCTCGCGCGCGTAGCGATCGATGGCATACGGGATCTTCTCCGGCGCGTAGAGCTTGAAGTGACCGTTCTGGCCGAGCATCGGCCCGAGCCCGCCCATCTGCCACATCAGCCATTGCGTCACCTTGTAGCGCTCACGCAACGCCTGCGGCATGAACTTGCCAGTCTTCTCGGCGAGATACAGCAGGATGGCGCCGGTCTCGAAGATCGCCACCGGCTCGCCGCCATCGGCCGGATCGCGATCGACGATCGCCGGAATCCGGTTGTTGGGACTGATGGCCAGGAATTCGGGTTTGAACTGCTCGCCACGCCGGAGCGACACCGGGATAACGGTGTACGGCAGGCGGCACTCCTCCAGCATGATGGAGATTTTCCAGCCGTTCGGGGTCGGCGCGTAGTGCAGATCGATCATGGAAGGCCTGACAACGGAAGGTAATGCGCGACGGCCGACCATAACGGCTGCCGCTGCCCGGTGCTACCGCACAAACTCCTGCGGCCCCGCGCATTTACGCAACCCTCGTGGCTGTGCTGTCATGGAGATTGTCGCCGTCATTCCAGAACGATGTCGTCTTGACTCTCCCCGTCTTGACGGGGAGAGGTCGGATTGCACACGGCCAAGTTTACGCTGGCTGCATAGACCTCGCTGTGTGCACTCCGGGTGAAGGGCAAAGACACCGCGTCAATTGTGAGTTGCCGATTGCCACATCCGTGGATGTGGGAGATCCGAAAAGCTACGCCCCACCCTCGCGGATCGGCGGCTGGAACGCCAATCCTGTGTCCCAGGGAAAGAAGATCCAGGTGTCCTGCGACACCTCCGTAATAAAGGTGTCCACCAGCGGCTTGCCCTGCGGCTTGGCGTAGACGGTGGCGAAGTGCGCGTCGGGCAGCAAGTCGCGGACGATGCGCGCGGTCTTGCCGGTGTCCACCAGATCATCGACGATCAGCAGGCCCTTGCCGGTGCCGCCGCCGAGCGCCAGTGTCTCCGGCGACACGGATTTCAGCACCCGAAGGTCGCCCTGGGTCTGATGCTCGTAGCTGACGACGCAGACCGTATCGATGATCCGCACGTTGAGCTCGCGCGCGACGATCGTCGCCGGCACCAGGCCGCCGCGGGTGATGCCGACGACCGCGGCGAACGGGCCGAGTCCGCTCAGCCGCCAGGTCAGCGCCCGGCAGTCGCGGTGGAACTGGTCCCACGAGACGGGGAAGATCTTGTCGGGCGACGGGATCGCACTCTCGCTCACCGCGCGACCTTCAGCGTCGCCAGCATCGCCTGCACCGCGTCCATCGCCGCGCGCAGCTTCTCCGGGTCGCGCGAACGCACCACCAGGTTGGTGTTCGGCTTCTTCTCCTCGTCGAGGAACGGATAGCTGCCGATCACCGTATCCGGATGCGCCTCTTGAATCTCCCGCAGCGGCGTGCCGATGTCGCCCTCGCGCGCATTGGCCTTGACACTTTCCGACAGCATGCGCGGGCCCGAGCGCAGCTTCGGCGCGACGATGTCCATCATCGCCTGCATGATCGAGGGCACGCCCGCCATGGTGATGACGTTGCCGATCCAGAAGCCCGGCGCCATGATGGTGGCGCTTTCCACCAGCGCCGCGCCGTCCGGTACCCGTGCCATCCGCAACCGCGCCTCGTTCAGGTCAGCGCCGAAGCGCTTCTTGAAGCGCTCCACCACATCCGGGTGATAGTTGATGCCAACGCCGAACGCCTTCGCCACGCTGTCGGCGGTGATGTCGTCGTGGGTCGGACCGATGCCGCCGGTGGTGAACACGTAATCGAAGCGCTTGCGCAGCGCATTCAGCGCATCGACGATCTCCTGCTCCTCGTCGGGGACGACGCGGACTTCCTTCAGGTCGATGCCGATATTGGTCAGATACTCGGCGATGAAGCCGATGTTCTTGTCTTTGGTCCGGCCGGACAGGATCTCGTCGCCGATCACCAGAATGCCCGCCGTGACGATCTCGCTCATCGAACCTGCTCCTTGAACGTCCATTCAACCTTTGCGCCGCAGCAAGCGCAATGCCCGGCTTGCGGCGATATGCCTGTGCAAACGGCAGCCCGCCGCCCATTCATGCGGCATTGCCGTCGGCATCATAGACCAATAGCCTTCAAACCATGCATATCGCGCTGGCCCATCCCTTGCTACCATTGCCTTGCGGCCATCCACGCTCAAGATGACTTGAGGGGCGCGATGACTGAAGGGGGACGTGTCTGACGGCTTATGGTAGTAGCGTACGATGAGATGAATAAGCCTGATGGCGCTTTGCGTCAGGCCTATGAAGAACTCTCGCTCTGGCTCAAGGAGACGCCGCCGGACGCTTTGGAATATCGCCGCAAGGAGGCGGAACTGCTGTTCCGGCGGATCGGCATCACCTTCGCGGTTTACGGAGAGGCAGAGGCACAGGAACGGCTGATCCCCTTCGACGTGATCCCGCGGATCATCTCGGCGAAGGAATGGGCGATTCTGGATCGCGGCCTGAAGCAGCGCGTCAAGGCGCTGAACATGTTCCTGAGCGACATCTACCATGGCCGCGACATCCTGCGTGCCGGGCTGATCCCCGAGGACCTGATCTACCAGAACCCGGTGTTCCGGCCCGAAATGAACGGCCAGGACGTGCCGCACGATATCTATGTCCACATTGCCGGGATCGACATCGTCCGCGTCGATCCCGAGAAGTTCTACGTGCTGGAGGACAACGCCCGCACCCCGTCCGGGGTCTCCTACATGCTGGAGAACCGCGAGATCATGATGCGGCTGTTCCCGGACCTGTTCGCCCGGCACAGGGTGGCGCCGGTGGAGAACTACACCGACGAGCTGCTGTCGGCGCTGCGCTCGGTCGCGCCTGCGACCGCCACCGCCGAGCCCACCGTCGCGCTGCTCACGCCCGGCATCTACAACTCCGCCTATTACGAACACTCGTTCCTCGCCGACAAGCTCGGCATCGAGCTGGTCGAGGGGCGCGACCTGCTCGTCAAGGACGAGGAGGTGTTCATGCGCACGACCGAAGGGCTGAAGCGCGTGGACGTGATCTACCGCCGCCTCGATGACGACTTCCTCGATCCCCTCGCCTTCCGCCCCGACTCGATGCTCGGCGTGCCCGGATTGATGACCGCCTATGCGGCCGGCAACGTCACGCTGGCCAATGCGGTCGGCACCGGCATCGCCGACGACAAGGCGGTCTACAGCTACATGCCGGAGATCGTGAAGTTCTATCTCGGCGAGCAGCCGATCCTGAACAACGTGCCGACCTGGCGCTGCCGGCATCAGGACGATTTGCAATACGTGCTCGACAACCTGCACGAGTTGGTGGTCAAGGAGGTGCACGGCTCCGGCGGCTACGGCATGCTGATCGGCCCGGCCGCCACCAAGGAGGCGATCGCCGCTTTCCGTGACAAGCTGAAGAACCAGCCGGACAACTTCATCGCCCAGCCGACGCTTGCGCTCTCCACCTGCCCGATCGCGACCGACAAGGGCCTGGCGCCGCGCCATGTCGATCTGCGGCCGTTCGTGCTGACCGGGCGCGAGCACACCGCGATCGTGCCCGGCGGGCTGACGCGGGTGGCGCTCAAGGAAGGTTCGCTCGTCGTCAATTCCAGTCAGGGCGGCGGCACCAAGGATACCTGGGTGCTGGACGAATGAGCATGATCGCGACAAGTGGATACCGGTTCTCGGACCAGACCATGCTCGAGCAAAGATAACCGCATGCTCTCACGCACCGCCGAAAACCTGTACTGGCTCGCCCGCTACGTCGAACGGGCCGAATACCTCGCCCGCACCCTCGACGCGACACTGCGCGCCACCGCGCTGCCGAGCGCCTATGGCGGCAAGAGCAACGAATGGGAATCGGCGCTGGCCACCGCCGGTGTCGACCACGAATTCCATGCGCTGTTCGAGGAGGCGAACGAAAGAACCGTGGTCGAGTATCTGGCCTTCTCGCCCGACAACCCGTCCTCGATCCGCAACTGCATCGAGATCGCGCGGCTGAACTCGCGCTCGGTCCGCACCGCGCTGACCGGCGAGATGTGGGACACCATCAATGGCGCCTGGATCGAGCTGCAGCAGGTCTGGACCAATGCGCCGCGCACGCGCGACAACCTCTCCCGCTTCCTGCGCTTCGTGCAGGAGACCTCGCTGCGGTTCGATGGCTCCGCCTATCGCACCATGCTGCGCAACGACGCCTACTGGTTCTCGCGGCTCGGCCTGCATCTGGAGCGCGCCGACAACACCGCGCGCATTCTCGATGTGAAATACCACATGCTGCTGCCGGAGAAGGAGCATGTCGGCGGCCCGCTCGACTACTATCAGTGGACCTCGATCCTGCGCTCGGTGTCGGCGCTCACCGCGTATCACTGGGTCTATCGCGAGACGCTGAAGCCGTGGCTGATCGCGGACCTGCTGATCCTCAACAACTCGCTGCCGCGCTCGCTGGCAAGCTGCTACGAGAACCTCGTCCGCAACCTCGACCAGATCGGCGTCGCCTATGGCCGTCAGGGCCCGGCGCAGCGGCATGCGCGCGGCATCCGCAACCGGCTCGAACGCAGCGACATGGACACCGTCTTCCAGCACGGGCTGCACGAATTCATCGAGGAGTTCATCGGCGACAATGCCCGGCTCGGCGATATCATCTCCAAGCAGTATCTGACCTGAAGATCGTTCATGCGCCTGCGGATCTCCCACGAAACCACCTTCGCCTACGATCCGCCCGCCCCCGGCGTCATCCAGGTGCTGCGGCTGACGCCCGGCAACCACGACGGCCAGTATGTCGCCGACTGGAACATCGATCTGTCGGTCGATACCAAGCTCGATATGCAGCACGATGCCTTCGGCAACGTTACCCATGTCTTCACCCACATGCCGGGTGGCACTCCGCTGGAAAGCCTCACCGTGCAGGTGTCGGGGCTGGTGGAGACGCAGGACACCGGCGGTGTGCTGAAGGGCACTGTCGAGCGCTTTCCGCCCGGCTTCTTCCTGCGCACCACGCCGCTCACCGAAGCCAGCGCCGAGATGCGGACGTTCACCCGCGACCTTCAGACGAAAGCCGACAGCGACACGCTGCGTTTCCTGCACACGCTGCTGACGCAACTCGGCGCACGCATGACGTTGACGACGGATCCAACGAGCCCAGGAACCACCGCCATCGACGCGTTCGAGGCGCGGCGCGGCGTCTATCAGGACTACGCGCATGTGTTTGCAGCCTGCGCGCGCGCCGTCCACATTCCGACCCGTTACGTTTCGGGACATCTGTACCGGCCGAACGGCGGCACCGGGCCAAACGCCGGCCACGGCTGGACCGAAGCTTATGTGCCGGACCTCGGCTGGGTCGGTTTCGATCCCGTAAACGGCATCTGCACGACGGATGCCCACGCGCGGATTGCGATCGGCCTCGACTATCTGGGCGCAGCCCCCGTGCGTGGCACGCGCTACGGCGGCGGCAGCGAAACGGCGTCGGTGGCGGTAACCGTCGCCCAGGCCGGGCGGCACAGCCAGTAGCCTCGCGATGCCTGGCACGCCGGTTCTGATTCCATCGGCGGCGGAAATGCTCTAGAACCCCCGGGCAACGACAGGGGTTTGGAATGACTTATTGCTGCGGCATTCTGGTGCGCGAAGGGCTGGTGATGATCGCCGACACCCGCACCAATGCCGGCCTCGACAACATCTCGACCTTCCGCAAGCTGCACATCTTCGAGAATCCCGGCGAGCGGATCATGGCGGTCGCGACCGCCGGCAACCTCGCCATCAGCCAGTCGGTGCTCTCGACCCTGAGCGAAGGCGTGGAAAATCCGGAGACCGGTGAGCTCGAAACGCTGATGAACGCGCCGACCATGTTCAAGGCGGCACAGCGGATCGGCGCAGCGATCCGCCAGATCAGCGCCACCGAAGGCAAGGCGCTGCAAAGCGAGGACATCAACTTCGACGTGTCGTTCCTGTTCGGCGGCCAGATCATGGGCGGCCGCATGCGCCTGTTCATGGTGTACCCGGCCGGCAACTTCATCGAATGCACCACCGACACGCCCTACCTGCAGATCGGCGAGCACAAGTACGGCAAGCCGGTGCTCGACCGCGCCATCTCCTACGACGTCGATGTCTACGACGCGCTGAAGATCGGCTTGATCTCGATGGACTCGACCATGCGCTCGAACCTCGGCGTCGGCATGCCGATCGACGTGCTGGTGGTGCGCCCCGATACGGGCCGCGCCGATCTCAATCATCGCATCGAAGCGGGCGAGCCGTATTTCCACGACCTGCGCTCGCGCTGGTCGGCGGCGTTGCGCGCCGCGCATCAGAACATCCCGCGCCCGCCCTACAAGGGCACGACGTCCTGACGGAAGAAACGACACCTTCGGAGGTCCTCATGGCTCAGCACGACACGGCTCTGCAGAAAGTCGCCCTCGTCACCGGCGCGGGTTCAGGCATCGGCCGCGCCTCCTCGCTCGCGCTGATGAAGGCCGGCTTCCATGTGGTGCTCGCCGGCCGCCGCAAGGACAAGCTGGACGAGACCGCAAAGGCCGGACCGGAGGGCATGAGCCTCGCGGTCACCGCCGACATGACCGAGCCGGCCTCGATCGCCGCGCTGTTCGCCAAGACCATGGAGGTCTATGGGCGGCTCGATCTTCTGTTCAACAACGCCGGTGTCGGCACGCCGCCGGTGCCGCTGGAAGACCTCACCGTCGAGCAGTGGAAGACGACGGTCGATACCAACCTCACCGCGCCGTTCCTGTGCACCCAGCACGCCTTCCGAATCATGAAGAACCAGACGCCGCGCGGCGGCCGCATTATCAACAACGGCTCGATCTCGGCTTACGCGCCGCGGCCGTTCTCGGCGCCCTACACCGCGACCAAGCACGGCGTCTCCGGCCTGACCCGCGCCACCGCCCTCGACGGCCGCGCCTATGACATCGCCTGCGGCCAGATCGACGTCGGCAACGCCGCCACCGAAATGACCGAGCGCATGGCGGGCGGCATCCTGCAGCCGCGCGGCGACAAGATGGTGGAGCCGCGCATGGACGTGCAGAATGTCGCCGACGCCATCGTCTTCATGGCGACGCGCCCGCTCGACGCCAACGCGCTGTTCTTGAACATCATGGCAACGCAGATGCCATTCGTCGGCCGGGGGTGAGGCAGCGCTCTCTCCAATCGGAAAGCGTCCTTAACCTCTCCCCGCATGCGGGGAGAGGGTGCATGGCATCTGCTGGGATGACGCAGGGCTATGATCGCGCAGACATTGCACCTCCCCACGCGTTGCTGCGATACTCTCGGCAACATCTGGGGCCTCATGCTGCACCTTCAATCCGCGTTCGGTTGTCTCGCACTGCTTGCCATTGCCTTTGCGATCAGCGAGCGCCACCGCGCCGTCTCGTGGCGGCAGATTGCGCTCGGCCTCCTCGTCACCGTCGCCACCGCCGTCGTCCTTCTGAAAATCCCGTATGCCGCCAAGGCATTCGCCGTCATCAACGATGCGGTCGGCGCGATCGCCAACGCCACCCGCGCGGGCACGGCGTTCGTGTTCGGCTATGTCGGCGGCGGACCGCTGCCCTATGAGTTGAAGACGCCCGGCGCGGAATTCGTGCTGGCGTTCCAGGCGCTGCCGCTAGTGCTGGTGATGAGCGTGCTGACCACCCTGCTGTTCTACTGGGGCATCCTGCCGCCGGTCGTGCGCGGCTTCTCCTGGATGCTGGAACGCACGCTCAAGGTCGGCGGCGCGGTTGGCCTCTCGGCCGCTGCCAACATCTTCCTCGGCATGGTGGAAGCGCCGCTGTTCATCCGGCCGTATCTGAAGACACTCACGCGCAGCGAGCTGTTCCTCGTCATGACCGGCGGCATGGCCGGCATCGCCGGCACCGTGCTCGTGCTGTACGCAGTGATGCTGGCGCCGCACATTCCCGACGCGTCGGCGCATTTCGTCATCGCCTCGGTGCTCGGCGCACCGGCGGCGATCGTGATCGCGCTTCTGATGGTGCCCGAAATGGAGACCGCGCAGACCGCCGCCGATCTCGTCACGCCGCCGCCGGAGGCCGCCTCGACCATGGACGCCATCGTCCAGGGCACGTCGTCCGGGCTGCAGTTGCTGCTGAACATCGTCGCGATGCTGCTGGTGCTGGTGGCGCTGGTGCATCTCGCCAACGCGATGCTCGGTCTGCTGCCGGAGATCGGCGGCGCGCCGGTCTCGCTGCAACGCATGCTCGGTGCGATCATGGCGCCGGTCTGCTGGCTGATGGGGATTCCCTGGGATCAGGCGCTGACCGCGGGCAGCCTGATGGGCACCAAGACCATCCTCAACGAGCTGATCGCCTACATCGACCTGTCGAAACTGCCCGCCGACGCGCTCGATCCGCGTTCGCGGCTGATCATGCTCTATGCGATGTGCGGCTTCGCCAATTTCGGCAGCCTCGGCATCATGATCGGCGGCCTGACCGTGATGGCGCCGGAGCGGCGTGCGGATATCGTGTCGCTCGGCATGAAGTCGATCATCTCCGGCACGCTCGCCACTTGTCTTATGGGTGCGATCGTCGGCATGCTGAGTTAGACTGCCGTCACTGCGAACCTTTGGCTCCCTCGCAGTGATTGAGAGAAAAAACTCAGGCGATACGCAAGAACAACAACAGGAGAAGATGCCAATGGCACGGTTCGACGGCAAAGTGATTCTGATCAGCGGCGGAGCCCGCGGACAGGGTGCGGCGGAAGCACGGCTGCTCGTTGCGGAAGGCGCGAAGGTGGTGATCGGCGACGTGTTGGAGAAGGAAGGCACTGCGCTTGCCAAGGAACTCGGAATCGCCGCGACGTTCGTGCACCACGACGTGACCAGCGAGGCCGCCTGGACCAACGCCGTCAAGGCGGCCGAGAACTTCGGCGGGCTGCATGGCCTCGTCAACAACGCCGGCGTCTATCAACCGAAGAGCCTGATGGAGACCGACACGGCGCTTTGGGATCGCCACATCCGCATCAACCAGTATGGCTGCTTCCTCGGCATGAAGGCGGTCGTGCCGGCGATGGAGCGGACAGGCGGTGGCTCGATCGTCAACATCTCGTCGGGCGCGGGACTGCGCGGCTCGCCGCAGGCTTTCGCCTACAGCGCGACGAAATGGGCGCTGCGCGGCATGACGAAGTCGGCGGCGATCGACCTTGCGCGACACAAGATTCGGGTCAACTCCGTGCATCCGGGACCGATCGACACCGAGATGTTGAACGTACGCACGCCGGAGCAGAACGCCGCGCGGGTGAAGGCGGTGCCGATGAAGCGCCAAGGCACGGCCGACGAGGTCGCGCACCTCGTGCTGTTCCTATTGTCGGACGAGAGCGGCTATATCACCGGCGCGGAGGTCGCCATCGACGGCGGCATCACCGCTTAGCTTGCTGTTGCGAACGCTGGCCGAACGGCTCGTCGCTTTCGGCCAGCACCAGCACGTTCGTCGACGTTGACGGCGCGGTCTCCTGGCCCGTCTTGGGCGAGAGCGGCTCCAGATACGGGTGCAGCGGCTCGCGCGGCGCGGCGCTGATGTCATAGTTCAGGAACGCCATCAGCATCTGGAAACCGATCAAGAGCGTCAGCGCAGCGATCATGATCGTGCCGGTCGGCACGAACTCGTGCTCGGCCGCGGCGAGCCAATGATACAGGCCGAAGACGAAGCCGAACGCGAACAAGGCGAGGCCGAACACGAGCTGCAGCGACGCCAGCGAGACGTCGCGGAAGAAGTAGCGGTAGAGGATGCGCCGCAGTGTGTTGCGCAGATGCCCACCGAGAAACGGCAGCAGCACGCGCCCGGCATTGAGGTTGGAAACCTCGTCGCCGTAATGCGCGCGCATCGGAAACTCGACCACCTTGGCGCGCAGCAGGCCAAGATGATGCAACAGATCGGTCTCGAAGAAGAAACGCTTGGCGATCCGCTCTGCCGGCAGCAGCTCGGCGACGCGGCCATGGATCGCGAAGAAGCCGTTGGTCGGGTCCATCACCGTCCAGTAGCCGCTGGAGAGCTTCGCCATGAACGACAGCGCGAGGTTGCCGATCATCCGCACCGCCGGCATCGCCGCGGCGTTGGTGAGGAAGAAGAAGCGATCACCCTTCACATAGTCCGCCGTGCCGCTGGCGATCGCCTGGATCAGCGCCGGAATCTGCGCCGGGTCCATCTGTCCGTCGGCATCGAGCTTGACGATGATGTCGGCACCGCGACCGAGCGCATAACGCATGCCGGTCAGGAACGCGCCACCGACGCCCTGGTTCTCGTCGTGCATCAGCACGACGACGCGCGGGTCGGCGCATTGCGCGGACACCGCAAGGCCGGTGCCCTGCGGACAGGCGTCGTCGACCACGACGATGAGATCGATCTCATCGCCGATCGCCGCGATCACCGGCAGCACCGAGGCGGCTGCGCGATAGGCCGGAATGACAACGCAGTTCATCACCGCACATCTTGAAATTCGAAGGCTGCGTCCGCCGCAAATCCCAGCGCGGCACAGGCCCCAACCATTTCACGGCAGCCTTAAATTAAACCTTAAGTCGAAGGTCCTAGTTTGAGGCAAGCCCTGATAAAACGGGCGTTTTTCACGCTCTATTTGACGCCCTTGGAGTCTTTCACCCCTCCCGGGCTGAACGGTCCCAGGCTGAACGATCCCATGCCGGATACCCTAGATACGACCGCACGCGGCGAAGTGTCGCCTTCGGCCTTCAGGCGGAGCCTCGATGCGTGGCTTCCCGCAACGGCCGATCCGCGCGATCGCGAATTCCTGCGCGACCTGCTCGCGATGGGCGGCATCCTGTTCGTGCTCACGGCGATCGCCTATCTCGCCACCTGCGCCTGGACGCTGCCGTTTCCGCGCGACAAGACCGGCCTCGTGGTCGGCCGCGACTTCCTGAACCTATGGATGTATGGCCGCGCGGTCGCCGATGCCGATCCCGCCCGCTTCTATGACATCGCCGTCTACAACGCCGAGCTGACGAAGCTGCTTGGCGACGGCTATCCAGGACAGAACTGGCCGAACCCGCCGACCGCGCTGCTGGTGATGGCGCCGTTCGGTTTGCTCGGTTTCTTCCCTGCGCTGTTCGCCTGGCTCGCCATTGGCATCACCGCGCTCGCCCTCACCATGCGGCGCGTCCTGGCTGACGCCCGCGTGCTGCCGGTGCTGTTGGTGTCACCAGCGGCGCTGCTTTGCCTGATGTCGGGCCAGAGTTCATTCCTGACCACGGCGGCCCTGATCGGCGCGGTGGTCTGCTGGGATCGGCGGCCGCTGCTCGCGGGCGTCTTGCTCGGCCTGCTCACCGTCAAGCCGCAGCTCGGCATTCTCATTCCGGTGGCGCTGCTCGCCTCGCAGCGCTGGACGGTGTTCGCAACCGCCGCCCTCACCGCGCTCGCGCTGGCAGGGTTCGCCGCCGCACTGTTCGGGCCGGAGATCTGGATCGCCTACATCACCAAGGCGCTGCCGCTGCAGCGCGAGGTGCTGGCCGATCCCTCCGGCATCGCCATGCCATTCCATGCGACGATCTTCATGAACCTGCGCGGGCTGCTCGGCAACGACGTTGCGATGATCGTGCAGGCTGCGAGCAGCGTGGCTGCGGTTGCGGCCGTCGCATGGGCGTTCTGGTTCAAGCGCGATGCGGATGTCGCGGTGCTGTGCGCGCTGCTGCTCGCCTGCACCCAGGCCGCCTCGCCCTACATGTCCAGCTACGACCTGTTGCCGCTGACGCTGATGGCGCTGGTGCTGCTCGCCCGCGGCGAATGCGATGCCGCCGGGCGGCGGTTGGCGCAGCTCGTGTTCTGGATGCCGGCGCTGCAACTGCTGTTCGGCAGCATCCAGATGCCCGGCCCCGGCTTCATCGCGCCGGCACTGGCGATCTATCTCGTGCTGCGGCTGCGCGATAACACGCAGCCCGTCATTGCAGGGCGCGAGCAGAGCGAGCGAGCTCGGAATCCATAACCACCAGCGGGTGTCTGGAGTCCCGGCCGCGCGACCTCAAGACCGCTGTGCCCGCTTGAGCATTCGAGAGCGCTGAACGCGTTTGAACCCGAGTTCAGTCGCATATCCCGGAGCGACAACGTCCGTTGCGCCTCAGTCCCCTTCCATCACTGCAAACGGAACACGCCGTCCACCGCCTTGAAGTCCGCCGGCTTGATCAGCCGCGAATGGGCGACCGTCACCGAGAACAGCGGCCCATCCAGCTTCGCCTGCCAGAAGGCGAGAAACTCCTGCAGTTTCGGGAATTTCGGAAACAGGTCGTAATTCTGCCAGAGGTAGCTCTGCAGCAGCCATTTGCGGTCCGGCCGCCGATACAGGATCTCGGCCGTGGTCAGCCCGTAACCCTGCATCTGCAGGGTGAACTCTTCCGACGCGACGCCACCGGAACCGCTGTCGGGACGCGCGTGATGTGAACTCAGCTTGCATGAACCAACGTCATTCTCAGACATGCCAACCTCCATCTTCGGCATGAAAATTCTGACGCAGCACCAGGGTTCATCTCAAGCCCGAAAATTGAATAAAGTGTTGAAATACAAGACGTTGGCAGCATTGATCGCTGGCTGCTAGCAGCGGGGCACGGTAAGTTTGCCCGCCCGCTCGCGCAGCGATCGGGGCACGTTAGGGGGCCGCGCATGAGCCGTTTCACCGGCGAACTGACGATTACGCAACTCGATGCGGACTACCGCACCTGGCGGCTCGAACAGGATCTCGTCTACGAGGTCGGCGCCGAAGGCTCGGGCCGCGAAATCCGCGTGCCGATGCGATTCGAGACCGACGGCGCATCGATCCCGCGCCTGCTGCAATCCTTCCTGCCGACCTGGGGCCGCTACAGCCGTGCCGCCGTCGTGCATGACTACCTCTATAACGAACTGCGGCCAGGCACCGAGCCGCACCCGCAAGCGCCGACCCGCCAGGCCGCCGACGCTGTGTTCCGCGAGGCAATGGCCGTGCTTGGCGTCGGCTTCCTCACGCGCTGGGTGATGTGGGCGGCGGTGCGCGCCTTCGGCTTCCTCGCATTGCAAAAGGCGCGCTTCGTTGCCAAGGCCCAAGGCAAGCCGATGCCGGAGGAAGTCGCGCCCCGTCCCGAACTCGACATCGTCAGGAAGCGGAAGAGCGAGGGCTGAATCCTAGCCCGACGGCATGTCTCCCCTGCGATCCATTAACCACGCCTGCCGGATTTGGCAGCCTCGGCCTTCGAGTGCCAAAAAATTCTGCTATCGCCTTGATCGTCGCGACAGATCGGCCTATGTCAGCGGGGCTACGCGTAGCACTCACTCGTAGCGACTGCTAATATCAGGTAAAAACCCAGCAATCACAGTATTTTAGGAGAACAGCGATGAAGTTTCGTCCGCTTCACGATCGCGTTGTCGTCAAGCGCATCGATGCCGAGGAGAAAACCGCTGGCGGCATCATCATCCCCGACTCGGCCAAGGAAAAGCCCTCCCAGGGCGAAGTTGTCGCCGTTGGTCCGGGCGGCCGTGATGAGGCCGGCAAGCTGATCCCGATCGACCTCAAGGTCGGTGACCGGGTGCTGTTCGGCAAGTGGTCTGGCACCGAGGTCAAGATCGACGGCCAGGAGCTCCTGATCATGAAGGAGAGCGACATCCTCGGCGTCCTCGAAGGCGAGGCCAGCAAGAAGAAGGCCGCCTAAGCCGCTTCCTCATCCGCGAGGAGCCGGCGGCGCCGGCGTCTTCGCAAGGATGAGGTACAGAACCACCCCTCATCCTCGCGAAGATGCAGCCACACGCTGCACTCCTCCGGATGAGGCCTGAGACATCCGCTTCAAACAGATCTAGAGGAACGGAAAATATGTCAGCCAAAGAAGTCAAATTCTCGGTCGACGCGCGCGACAAGATGCTGCGCGGTGTCGACATCCTTGCCAACGCAGTGCGCGTGACGCTCGGCCCGAAGGGCCGTAACGTCGTGCTCGACAAGTCGTTCGGCGCTCCGCGTATCACCAAGGACGGCGTCACCGTCGCCAAGGAGATCGAGCTCGAGGACAAGTTCGAGAACATGGGCGCGCAGATGGTGCGCGAGGTCGCCTCGAAGTCGGCCGACGCGGCCGGTGACGGCACCACCACCGCGACCGTGCTGGCGCAGGCGATCGTCCGCGAGGGCGCCAAGTCGGTTGCCGCCGGCATGAACCCGATGGACCTCAAGCGCGGCATCGACCTCGCGGTCGAAGCCGTGGTCGAGCACCTGAAGGCCAACTCCAAGAAGGTCACCTCGAACGACGAGATCGCCCAGGTCGGCACCATCTCGGCGAACGGCGACAAGGAAATCGGCGACTTCCTCGCCAAGGCGATGGCCAAGGTCGGCAACGAGGGCGTCATCACCGTCGAGGAAGCCAAGTCGCTCGACACCGAGCTCGACGTCGTCGAGGGCATGCAGTTCGACCGCGGCTACATCTCGCCCTACTTCGTCACCAACGCCGACAAGATGCGCGTTGAGTTCGAGGACGCCTACATCCTCATCAACGAGAAGAAGCTCTCGTCGCTGAACGAGCTGCTGCCGCTGCTCGAAGCGGTGGTGCAGACCGGCAAGCCGCTGGTGATCGTCGCCGAAGACGTCGAAGGCGAAGCGCTGGCGACCCTGGTCGTCAACCGCCTGCGCGGCGGCCTCAAGGTTGCTGCCGTCAAGGCGCCGGGCTTCGGCGATCGCCGCAAGGCGATGCTGCAGGACATCGCGATCCTGACCGGCGGCACCGCGATCTCCGAGGACCTCGGCATCAAGCTCGAGAACGTCACGCTGAACATGCTCGGCCGTGCGAAGAAGGTGATGATCGACAAGGAGAACACCACGATCGTCAACGGCGCCGGCAAGAAGAAGGACATCGAGGACCGCGTGGCGCAGATCAAGGCGCAGATCGAGGAGACCACCTCGGACTACGACCGTGAGAAGCTGCAGGAGCGTCTCGCCAAGCTCGCAGGCGGCGTCGCGGTGATCCGCGTCGGCGGTGCGACCGAGGTCGAGGTGAAGGAGCGCAAGGATCGCGTTGATGACGCGATGCATGCGACCCGCGCGGCGGTCGAGGAAGGCATCGTTCCGGGCGGCGGCGTCGCCCTGCTGCGTGCTTCGGAGACCCTGAAGAAGATCCGCACCCAGAACGACGACCAGAAGACCGGCGTCGAGATCGTCCGCAAGGCGCTCTCCGCTCCGGCTCGCCAGATCGCCATCAACGCCGGCGAAGACGGCTCGGTGATCGTCGGCAAGGTGCTGGAGAAGGAACAGTATTCGTACGGCTTCGACTCGCAGACCGGCGAATACGGCAACATGGTCTCCAAGGGCATCATCGACCCGACCAAGGTCGTGCGCACCGCGATCCAGAACGCCGCGTCGGTTGCCGGCCTGCTCATCACCACCGAGGCGATGATCGCCGAGCTGCCGAAGAAGAACCCGCCGCCGGCGATGCCGCCGGGCGGTGGCATGGGCGGCATGGACTTCTAACGCGCAAGCGTTAGAAATCGCCGCCCCTTTCATGGAGATGCTCGAAGCCGGACAAGCCCGGCTTCGAGTGGCGGCATGGACTTCTAACGCGCAAGCGTTAGGCTCTATCGCTCAAGCGATCCCCAGCGATGTGAAAACCCCGGCAGCGATGCCGGGGTTTTTGTTTGTCTGAAAGTTCAGCCGCCCAAGCGGATGATCCCTCCAAAGCTTTTGCGGCGCGCCGCAGGACAGGTCTGATGCGAGCCCTCCGCCGCACGCGGGGCTGGGTTCGAACGTAGCGTTTGTGCTGCGGCGATTCGCCGCTAAAGTTAGCAATGCGGTTTGGGCCACCGCACTTTCCGGAACAGGACAGTTCCTAATCCGAAACTGGGGACGAAAGGAGCGTTGCACAGGATGTTTGGTGACGATCAGGTCGGCGCGCCGTTGCGGCAGAGCCTGTTCCGCCGCGTGTGGCTCGCAAGTCTCCTGTCGAATTTCGGTTCGCTGATCCAGGGCGTCGGCGCTGCCTGGGCGATGACCCAGATGACCACCTCGGCCGACATGGTCGCGCTGGTGCAGACCGCCTCGATGCTGCCGATCATGCTGTTGTCGGTGCCCGCAGGCGCCATCGCCGACATGTACGACCGCCGCAAGGTCGGCCTCGTCTCGCTTTTGCTGACACTCGCCTTTTCGATCATGCTCTCGGTCCAGGCCTGGTTCGGCTATCTTTCGCCCTACACGCTGCTGGCGTTCTGCTTCCTGATCGGCAGCAGCATGGCGCTGTTCGGCCCGGCTTGGCAGTCGTCGGTCAACGAGCAGGTGCCGCCGCCGATGCTGCCGGCCGCGATCACCTTGAACAGCATCAGCTACAACATCGCCCGCAGCTTCGGCCCGGCGATCGGCGGCGTGATCGTCGCGGCCGCGGGCGCGGTGGCCGCCTTCGTCGCCAACGCCATCGCCTATGTGCCGCTGCTGATCGTGCTCTACCTGTGGCGGCGCAAGCAGGAGCCGTCGCGGCTGCCGCCCGAAAAGCTGACGCGGGCGATCATCTCCGGCGTGCGCTACGTCACCAACTCGCCACCGATGCGCACGCTGATGCTCCGCGCGATGCTGACCGGCGCGGTCGGCGGCTCGATCTTCGCGCTCCTGCCGCTGCTCGTGCGCGATCACCTGCACGGCGACGCGCAGACCTACGGCGTCATGCTCGGCGCCTTCGGCATCGGCGCGATCCTCGGCGCGTTCTATGTCGGCCCGGTGCGCAAGCGGTTCGGCGGCGAGCTTGCCGTCTCCACCTGCCTGGTGATGATGGGCGTCGGCACGCTGGTCGCCGCCTTGAGCCCTTGGCCGGCGCTGACGGCGGCAGCCCTGGCGCTCACCGGCGGCGGCTGGATGATGTCGATGGCGCTGTTCAACATCTCGATCCAGCTCTCCGCCCCGCGCTGGGTTTCGGGCCGGGCGCTGGCCGGCTTCCGCAGTTCGAACTCCGCCGGCCTCGCCATCGGCAGCTGGGCCTGGGGCTATGCGGCCGATCACATCGGCGTCGACAAGGCGCTGATCCTGTCGGCCGCCGCCATGTGCCTGTCGCCGCTGATCGGCCTGTGGCTGCGCATGCCCGACGTCGTGGACGGCAGCAACCAGGACGCCGAAGCCGTCGCCGACCCGGAAGTGCGGATGCTGCTGTCGCCGCGCTCGGGACCGATCGTCATCGAAATCGAGTACCGCATCGATCCGAAGAACGCGCGCACCTTCTACGGGCTGATGCTGCAGGTGCAGTTGAACCGGCAGCGCAACGGCGCCTATGGCTGGTCGATCGCCCGCGACGTCGCCGACCCGGAGCTGTGGACCGAGCGCTATCATTGCCCGACCTGGCACGACTACCTGCGCCAGCGCAGCCGCCCGACCCAGGCCGAGCGCGCGCTGCAACGAAGCGCGACGGAGTTGCACATCGGCCCCGAGCCGGTGCGGATCCGGCGCATGCTGGAGCGGCCGTTCGGCTCGGTGCGGTGGAAGGACGACACGCCGGACAACGCGGCAACGACCGAGGTGATCCCGATCCCCTCGCAATCGAGCAGCAGCGCGTGAATCCATGCATGCGCTGAAGGGCTAAGGTCACGCAATCCGTTTCAAATCGACGAACCCGTCTGGACGTCGCCGAACGCCGTTTGGACCGATGATGTGCTAAAGCATGATCCGGAAAAGCGTGAAGCGGTTTCCGAAGAGATCACGTTTAAACAATAAAGCGCGGCCATGCTTCATCCAATTTCATCGCTCTAGCCGGCGTCGATCGCCTCGCGGATGGCTCGCTTCAGCGTCTCGTTGCTGTAGGGCTTCACCAGCAGCGGCTCCCCGGTCGGCAGCCGGCCGGCCGATCCGCCGTCATGATCGCCTGAGGTGGCGATCACCTTCAGCGCCGGCCAGCGCTGTTTGATGGCGGCGGCAAGCGTCAGACCGTCCATCGATCCCGGCAACTGCAAATCCGTGAAGACCAGCGCGATGTCGTTGCCGCCCTCGATCAGGGCGATGGCCGCATCCGCATCGGCGGCCTCGACGACGGCAAAGCCTGCTTCGCGAATTGTGTCCACGGCATCCATCCGCAGCAACGCTTCATCCTCGACCACCAGAACCACGGTCTTCGGATCACTTCCATTCAACATCGCTGACGCTCCCTGATACGAGTGACAAGCAACAGCGGCACCATTTGGTTCCTTACACGATCAGCATCTGCCATGCGCGACAGCGGCACGCTCGACGTGGTCTCGATACGCAGGAAACGCGCGCTATCAGGATGCCAATGCCGAACAAATCGGCTCTTGAAGGACCTCTCCTTATACACATGCGCGCCCCAAGACTGCATTCTTCCCTGAAGACATTCACAGCGCCGCTTGACAATCTTTCTACTAAGTTTATATTCCTAGTTGTCCTGCCCCGATGAGAGGGGCGTTCGCGATCGTCACGACCGCGGGGCGGGATGCGGTGGCCCCGCGCGGTGTTCGATCCGCGGTTGTTCGGCATGGCGGGTCCATGCGCGACAACAGGCGGTGACGACCACGCCGCGTCGGAGGACGGCCCAAGTTGCATGGTCCTGGCGCGGCGGCCCGCGCCTTCGACTGACGGTGGTGCCAGCATCGGACACCGGGGGTCATGCAAAGCAAGCCGTAAAACCATCGCGTGCGGAACGCCGGACGCATCCGGCGTGACCGTGGTGGCTAACTCGTGTGCTTGTTTTCATTTGCACGCGAGGCTGCGGACGCGTCGCGCGTCCGGCGTTCCGCGCGCCCTCTTGAAAGGGAGGGCGGGAATGTTCACCGCAAAACTCGGGCGCATTGCGCCGCGAGATCGCGAAGCCGTGTGTGAAGCGAGAAGTCATATGTGAAGCGACGAAAGAGGTTTTGAAGGCGGGTTGGACCGCTTTGCAAATTGGCGACGAGGACAACGCTATTCATGGTGAGGAGCGGCGCAAGCATGATCCCCGAAAAGTTCGAAGCGGTTTTCGGACGGGATCATGCTCGAACTCGAACAAGGCGCGTCGCGTCTCGAACCATCAGGCCGCAATGGAGCCGCCTTGGCCTCACCCTTCGAGACGCGCGCCCGCGCGTCAGGATGAGAACCAAACCGACACATTCAGCCGTCATCCAAGCCACGCCCGCGCCGGCGTATGACCGCAGGATGACAGCAGTGAACAAGACCGAGCCTAAAACGGGTAGACGACAGCGCGGCGGATCGCAAAATAGCCGCAAGCCACGCCCTGAAATGAGTCAGGTCCAAAAATGCCAACGACCACGGCGGGACCCACATATTGCGCGTACATCCGGCGCAGAAGGTCTCAGCGTGGTCGTCCCGGCGACGGAGCCTGTGAAGGCATCGACATCGCCGTTGCAAGGCATATGGTGATGGGAAAACGGTTTACAAGGGGTTAATGATGGCAAAATCCACCGCCGCGAGGGCCGGAAAGATCTACACGGGGATCGGCGGCTGGACCTTCGAGCCCTGGCGCGGCGTGTTTTACCCCGAGGGCCTGCCGCATGCGAAGGAACTCGAATACGCCGCGAGCCATCTGACCTCGATCGAGATCAACGGCACCTTCTATCGCACCCAGACGCCGGCGACCTTCCGCAAATGGGCATCCGAGGTGCCGCCGGGCTTCGTCTTCTCCGTCAAGGGCGTCCGCTACGTCACCAATCGCCGCGTGCTGGCGGAGGCCGGCGACTCGCTGAAGAAGTTTCTCGACTCCGGCGTGCTCGAGCTCGGCGACAAGCTCGGCCCCCTGCTCTGGCAGTTCAACCCGACCAAGAAATTCGACGAGGCCGACTTCGGCAAGTTCCTCGAGCTGCTGCCGCAGACGCTGGCCGGCCGCAAGCTGCGCCATGTGATCGAGGTGCGGCACGACAGCTTCAAGACGCCGGCCTTCATCGCGCTGCTGCGTCAGTTCAACGCCGGCATCGTCTATTCCGAGCACGAGACCTACACCGAGATCGCGGACGTGACCTCCGACTTCGTTTATGCGCGGCTGCAGAAGGGCCAGGACACCATCAAGACCTGCTATCCGCCGAAGCAACTCGACGCCTGGGCCGCGCGGCTGAAGACGTGGGCGCAGGGCGGCCAGCCCGACGATCTGCCGCGCATCGACAAGAAGGATGCGCCGAAGCAGCCGCGCGACGTGTTCGCCTACGTCATCCACGAGGGCAAGGTGCGTGCCCCGGCCGGCGCGATGGAATTGATCAAGCGGCTGTCGTGATCCCGGAGCCGAGTTCAGATCAGAGCGCCATTGGCTGGCAAGCGAGGAGAACGACGGAGATGCCGAGGAAGCCCAAGCTGTTCACCATCGGTTACGAGCAGACGCCCCCGAAAGCCGTGCTCGACGAACTCGAACAGGCGGGCGTCAAACTGCTGGTCGATGTGCGCGCCGTCACGTCGTCGCGGCGGCCGGGTTTCTCGAAGAACCAGCTCGCGGCGGGCTTGCAGGAGCGTGGTATCGCCTATCTGCACCTGAAAGGACTCGGCACCCCGAAGGAAGGCCGCCTCGCCGCCCGCTCCGGCGACATCAAGACGCTGCAACGCATCTACGCCAAACACCTGAAGACACCACAGGCGAAGGAGGAGATGGACGAACTTGCGACGCTCGTCAGCAAGGCCGGGCCGGTCTGCCTGCTCTGCTACGAGCGCGACCACAAGAACTGCCACCGCACCTTCATCGCCGAGATCATCGAGGATAAACAGGGCGTGGCGGTCGAGAACCTGGTCGCGCCGCAGCTATGAGATGCGGCTCAATCCAGCGTCCGGCGAAACCGCGTCACCGCGATCGTCATCGCGAACAGCGTCAAAACCAGCAGTGCCACGGCGTCATATTGCAGGTTCTCCAGCGACGCCCCTTTCAGCATGATCGCACGCACGATCCGCAAGTAGTGCGTCAGCGGCAGCGCCTCGCCGATCCACTGCGCCCATTCCGGCATGCCGGCAAACGGAAACATGAAGCCCGACAGGAGGATGTTCGGCAGGAAGAACATCATCGACATCTGCATCGCCTGCAATTGGTTCTGGGCGATGGTGGAGAACGTGTAGCCGATCGACAGGTTGGCGGTGATGAACAGCGTCGAGAGCAAGGCCAGCATCGTCAGGCTGCCGAGGATTGGCACGCCGAACAGCAGCACGCCGAGCGATATGATCAGCGCCGCCTGCAGGAAGCCGACCAGCACATAAGGAATGATCTTGCCGAGCATCACCTCCACCGGCTTGATCGGCATCGACAGCAGGCTTTCCATCGTGCCGCGCTCGACCTCGCGCGTTACCGACAGCGCGGTGAAGATCAGCATCGTCATGGTCAGGATCGTACCGGTCAATCCCGGCACGATGTTCAGCCGCGAGGCGCCCGCCGGATTGTAGCGGGCATGGGCGCGCACCTCGAATGGCGGCTGTTCTGTCGTGCCGGCCACGCGGTCGTGCGCCAGCGCGGTCGATGTGATCCGGCCGAGCGTTCCGAGCGCCGCGCTCGCGGCCACCGGATCGGTGGCATCGGCCGCGACCAGCAGCGCCGGTTGATCACCGCGGCGCACGGCCCGCTCGAAGCCACGGGGAATCTCGATGCCGAACAGCACGGTTCCGGATTCGAGCAGCCGATCGAACTCCTGCTCCGTGCGCACCTGATGGGTGAAGCGGAAGTACGCGGTGTTCTCCAGCGCCTTCAGCACCGAGCGGGCGAGATCGCTGTCTTCCTGCAGCAGCACCGCGGTCGGCAGGTGGCGCGGCGTAGTGTTGATGGCGTAGCCGAACAGCAGGAGCTGCATCACCGGAATCATGATGATCATCGCGAACGACACGCGGTCGCGCTTGAGCTGGATGAACTCCTTCAGCAGCATCGCCCAGGTTCGCCGCAACGCGGCAAAGCGCGGCTCGGGGCGGTCCTCTGGACGGTACGTCATCGTCATTGGAAATTGTCCTTCGCGCGGTTCATCAGCTCGATGAACACGTCTTCGAGCGACGGCTCGCCGCGCTGCCAGGTGATCCCTTGACGCGAACGGTATGGCGCGATCGCAGTCTCCAGCGCCTCTGCATCGCGTCCCGACACATGCAGGCTGTTGCCGAACGGCGCGACCATATCGATGCCCGGCTTGCCAGTCAGCTCCCCCTGCAAGCCGTTCAGGTCCGCGCCGCTCACCGTGTATGTGATCAACGCCGAATTGGCGATCACCTCCTCCACCGTGCCGCGCACCAGCAGCTGGCCATAGGCGATGTAGGCGATCTCATGACAGCGCTCGGCCTCGTCCATGTAGTGGGTCGACACCAGCACGGTCAGCCCTTCGGCCGCGAGCGCATGGATCTCGTTCCAGAACTCGCGCCGCGCCTTCGGATCGACGCCGGCGGTCGGCTCGTCCAGCAGCAGCAGTTGCGGGCTCGGCAGCGTGCAGGCGCCGAGCGCGAGTCGTTGTTTCCAGCCGCCGGACAGTTCGCCGGCAAGCTGCTCCTCGCGGCCCTGAAGGCCGAGCCGGCCGATCATGTCACGCGCCGCCGCGCGCGGATCAGGAAGCCCATAGAGGCGGGCGACGAACTCCAGGTTCTCGCGCACCGACAGATCCTGATAGAGGCTGAAGCGCTGTGTCATATAGCCGACGTGACGGCGGATCGTGTCAGCCTCGGTGCGGATATCATAGCCGAGACAGGTGCCGTCGCCGCTGTCGGGAGTGAGCAGGCCGCAGAGCATGCGGATGGTGGTGGTCTTGCCCGACCCGTTCGGACCGAGGAAGCCGTAGATCGCCCCGCGCTTGACCTGCATCGACAGGTCGCTGACCACCTTGCGGCCGCCGAACGATTTCGACAGACCGCGCACGTCGATGGCGATATCGGCGGCGACAGCAGGCTCTGCGGGTTTGACGTCGCTCTGCATGGCAGCCTCGCATTATGGCCGTCCGGCGGTTTTCCCGGCGCCGGACGTATCACTGCCCACGTTGCTCGCGCTGGCGACTGTAGCGCGTTCGACGATCGTCACCGGTTGGCCGACACGCAGCAACTCGGGCCGGTTGGGGCGCGCCTGCACGAGATAGACCAGCTTGTTGCGCTCCTCGAGGCTGTAGATCACCGGCGGCGTGTATTCCGCCGAGGTGGCGATGTAATAGACCTTCGCCGTCAGATCGTTCGCACAGTTGTCGCAGGTGACGCGCACATCCTGTCCCACGGAGAGCTTGGGCAGTTCGGTTTCGGAGACGAAGAAGCGCACCTTCATGTTGCCGGGCGGCAGGATCGACAACACCGGCCGCTGCTGCGGCACCATCTCACCTTCGCGGAAGTAAATCTGCTGGATCCTTCCGGCCACCGGCGCGAAGGCGCTGCGTCGCGCAAGCCGGGTCTGCGAGGTGTTCACGCGCGCTTCGGCGATCCGCAACGCGGACACAGCCGAGTCGAGATTGGCTTGCGTGCCCGAACCCGTACGACTCAGACTCTGCGCTCGGTCGAACGTCTGCTTCGCATTGGCAAGTGCCGCGGTCTGCTGGTTGAGATCGGCCTTCTGCAAATCGTCATCGAGGGCGTAAAGCGGCTCGCCGACCGTGACCTGATCGCCCTCGCGCACCGACAGCTGGATCACCCGCCCGGCCTCGTCCGGGCTGACGAAGATCAGATCGGCCTCGACCCAGCCCTGGTAGCCGGGGTCGCTCTGACCGCTGCAGGCCGCGAGCAAGACCACTATGGCGATCGTTGCAATGTGTCTCGCGCGGATCATGCTGGCCTCCCGGGGCCGAAAATTAGATCGATGTGCGCCTTCAGCATCGCCTTGACGTCGAGCGCATCATATTTGCCGAACAGCCCTTCCCAGATCACCGCCACCATCGCGGGCGCGATCAGGAGCTGCGGAAATTGCACCAGCGCCGGATGCGTGATCTCGCCGCGGGCGATGCCATATTCGACAAGCGTCCTCATGCCGGCCATCCCGCGTGAGATCACCTCGCGATGGTAAAACTCCGACAGCGACGGAAAGCGTGCGCCCTCGGCGATGATCAGGCGAACGATGTCGCCGCGTTGCGTGTGCAACACTTCACGCTCGAACGTCGTGGCGAACATCTCGAAAATCGCCCGCGCCGACATCTGTCCCGTCGCGGGTGGCGTCAGCCGCCCGAGCAGCGGCACAATGGAGGTGCGGACCAACTCCTGAAACAGCGCCTCCTTATCGAAGAAGTGGAGATAGATCGTGCCCTTGCCGACCTTCGCCCGCTTGGCGATGTCTTCGAGGCGCGAGGCTGCAAACCCCTTCGCCGAAAACTCCACCAGCGCCGCATCGATGATCGCCTGCCGCCGCTCGGCGACGCCGGCCTCCCGCTTGCTCGAACGGGCGCGATTGCGCACAGCGGCTGCGCCAGCCGGCCCGGGAGGATTCGACTGGATCGCCATATGCGTCTGAGGCGGCCGCACGACGCCCCGTTGTTTTGGATCGGTTTCAGTCATGCCAATAATATGACTGACTGGTCAGTCATATTCAAGGGAAATTGGCCTATGCGTCCCCATGGTGCGTAAGGGACGCGCAAGGACGCTGAGTCGGGGGACCGTTATGCACGTGCCGCCTTGAAGCCGATGTTTGACGCGGAATAACCGCTTGTTCTGATAAGACTTCTCAGCTTTGTCGCACAGATCGCCCCCGCATTCAGCCTGGTGACGGAAGCATCGCCACCTGCTTCACGACGCAAATCTCGGTCGTGGTGCGCGCCAGCTCTGGCGGAAACGCAGAGCTATGAAGGGAACCGGCCGCCATTTTTCCCGCTTAGATTGATTGAAAGAACACGGCCATCATGGAGGCCGCCATGAAGAAGCTTGTGCTGGTCGCTGTCGCCACAACGACAATCATGATGGCCGACGGGAGAGCACTGGCGCAGGTCCCGTCACCACCCGCGCCCGCTGCACAGACAGGCTCCGTGGACCCTCCATCGTCCGCGACCAGCGGACCGCTCGGCACCAATCCGGGTGCATACCGAGGCGACGGCAGCGCACCAAGCGAGCCTGCTTTCCCGCCAGGAATGACCACCGGCTCCAGTCCATCCAGAGTGATGAGTGACTCCGATCGGCCCCTCGGCACCGGCGATCCGGACATCGATCGACAGGATCGCGAGCTGGACCGTAAGATCAGATCGATCTGCAGAAAATGCTGAATGCGACGTCATCGTCAGCTAACCGCGCGCGTCGCAGGCCCAGGTGCGGATGACGCACTCCTTGCCGCCGAACTTGTAGCAGTTGCGCATGGCGGCATTTTGCGCCGATGAAATGCGCGCGGCGACTGCGTATCCATGCGCGCCGCAGGGATTGGCCATATCAACCGAGAACGCCGCGCAGGCGCGCTTCATGGTGACAGTGGTACACTGGCCTTTGCATTGCCGCTTGGCCGCATCCATCGCCGAGCGGGCATCACCATAATCGAATGCATGTCCGTAAGCGCCGCATTGGCCGATCGCCAAGGCGCCGGCAGCTTTCGCCGACATGCTCGAGCCGACAATAAGCCATGAAACGACAAGACCGGCGATGACGCGCGCCGCAATTCCCAACACGAATGCCCCTCCCCCGAGTCGACGCAACGAGGTTAGGCGGCAGCCGTTTCAACTTGGTGAAGATAGGACCGATGCGGCAGAGCGCCGCGCGCGATTCACCCGCGCGCCTGCGCTAACGCTTCCGGCGTATCGATGTCGAGAAAGGCGCTCGGGCCCTCGGCTTCCACCTCGACCACGGCTTCGGCGTGGCGCGCGATCATGTGCCGTGCGCCGACATCGCCCTCCAGCGTCATCAACTCGTCGAAGAACCGGCGCGACCACAGCACCGGATTGCCGCGCCGCCCTGCATGCGCGGGCACCGCGATCAACGCGCCTCTGTCGGGCGCGAACGCATCGATCAAACGATCGATCAACGACGCATCGACCAGCGGCATGTCGCCGAGGCAGACGACCGCACCATCGATGTTCGCAGGCACCGCTGCGATGCCCGCCTTCACCGAACTCGCGATGCCGTCGGCATAAGTCGGATTGGCCGCGAAACTCACATCGAGGCCGCTCAGTGCCGCGCGTACGCGATCCTCCTGATGCCCGGTCACGACGATCACCGGCTTGGCGCGCGAGGCGAGCGCCTGCTCGGCAACGATGCGGACCAGCGGCTTGCCGTGCAGCAATTCCAGCAGCTTGTTCGGTCCACCCATACGGCTCGAACGCCCTGCGGCCAGCACCACGGCGGCGACACCGCGGTTGCCCTCTCCGACGGTGGACGCGCGCGGTTGCGGCCGCGTCACGATTTCCATCAGCAGACCGCCAACGCCGAGCCCGGTGATATCAGCGCGCGTCACCGGAAGGCCTGCCAGAAGGCGCATCAGCACCCAATCGAAGCCGTTTTCCTTCGGTGAGCGGGCGCAGCCTGGCGCACCCAGCACCGGCCGCCCTCTCGCCTGTCCGATCAACATCAGATTGCCCGGATCGACCGGCATGCCGAAATGCTCGACCGCGCCGCCCACCTGCTCGATCGCCGCCGGAATCACGTCG
The DNA here is from genome assembly GCF_000516555.1 of Afipia sp. P52-10. Taxonomy (NCBI): domain Bacteria; kingdom Pseudomonadati; phylum Pseudomonadota; class Alphaproteobacteria; order Hyphomicrobiales; family Nitrobacteraceae; genus Afipia; species Afipia sp. P52-10. Next base: position 1,223,241 of record NZ_AZSJ01000007.1, read on the forward strand.
CGCCGGTCAGCGATGGCGGACGCACCGAACACGATCACCAGCTCCGCACCGCCGTCGAGCAGCGCCTCGATCGCCGCCGACAACTCCCTCTCCTCGTGGGTGACACGATGCTCGGCGATGATCTCCGCGCCTGCGGGCTTCAGCCGTTCAGCTGTCACCTGCAACGTCTTCTCGATCACCTTCTTCGCGAGTCCCGGCAGCAGCGTCGAGACGATCCCGACCTTGCGGATGCGATACGGCGCAACCCGCAACGTCCCCGGCGGCACCTGCGCGATGGCAGCATCGCGCAGTCGAGCCGGCATCCCGAACGGCACGATCTTGACGGTAGCGATCATCTCGCCCGCCACCACCGGCTTGAAGTTGGGCAGCGTCGCCAATGTGATCGCTTCATCGACGCGGTTGATGTGATCGACCGCCGCACGATCCACCACCAGCACCCCGGCCGAGCCCGCAAACAGGTTGGAACGCCCGGTGAAAGCGCGTTCGACAATCACGTTCTCGCCGCCGATCGCCTGCGCGATGCTCGCCGCCGCCTCGTCTTCGGAGATATCGTCTGGCTCCAGTTGGGCAACGACGATCTCCACAACACCGGCCGCCGTCAATGCGTCGACTTCAGCCGCTCCGATAACGGTCCCTTTCTTCAATACCAGCCCATTCTGGCGGATGCTGTGAACGGTCACCCCGCCGATCGCCTCGGACGGCTTCATCGCACCGAATTTCATGCCGCAGACTCTTTGACGTTGTCTGCGGCAGCCGCCTTGGGTTGTCGTAGGCGCGCGGTGATCTCGGCCATGATCGACACGGCGATCTCGGCCGGCGACACCGCACCGATGGCGAGGCCGATCGGCGCATGGATGCGCGCCAGCGCCTGCTCCGGAATGCCTTGCGCCTTCAGCCGCTCAAGCCGCCGCCCGTGCGTCTTCCGCGAGCCGAGCGCGCCGATGTAGAAGCAATCCCGCTCCAGCGCGTGCGTCAGCGCCGGATCGTCGATCTTCGGATCGTGCGTCAACGCCACGAATGCGGTGTAGTGATCGACGTTCAGCGGCGGCAAAGCCACGTCCGGCCACTCGGCGAGCAGCGGAATGTCCGGAAAGCGCTCGGGGCTCGCAAACGCGGTGCGCGGATCGACGATGGTGACGTCGTAGTCGAGCATGCGCGCCATCGGTGCCAGCGCCTGGCTGATGTGGACAGCGCCCGTGATGACCAGACGCGCGGCGGGCGCATGCACCGTGACGAACAGCTTGCGGCCGTCAGCCTCGATCATGCCGCTCTTGTTCATGCGCAGGCATTTGTCGAGTTCGCCGGCGAGCCTGTCGGAGGCGATGTCCTTTGCCTTCACCAGCCGCTGGCCGCCGCCGGCCATGTCGGTGACGACCAGCACCGGCCTGCGCGCGGCGCGCTCTGCGTTCAGGTCTGCAAGCGTTTCGGCTTTCACGACCCGACCTTTTCGACGAACACGCGGATGGTCCCGCCGCAGGAGAGCCCGACCTTCCAGGCGGTCTCGTCGGCCACACCGAACTCCAGCATCTTCGGCTCACCGCTCTCGATCACGTCCAGCGCCTCGGTGACCACCGCCCCCTCGACGCATCCGCCCGACACCGAACCAAGAAACGTCCCCTCGTCGTTGATGACGAGGTGCGAACCGGTCGGGCGCGGAGCCGATCCCCAGGTCTCGACCACCGTGGCGAGCGCCACGCCATGGCCCGCCTTCTTCCATTCCTCAGCGGTCTTCAGAATGTCGTCGTCACGGCTCAGCATACGCATCTCCCATCAGTAGTCCGCGTGCCCTCCGATCATGAAACCGGCGCTCACTTGCGGAGCACACGCTAGGCAGCGGGTCGTATCAAGGAACGGGCGGCAGGCGCGACCGACAAGGCATCGATCAACTCGCCTATCGACTTTAGATTGTGTACCGGGCGGAATTCGTCAACGTGCGGCAGCATCATTTTCACGCCCTGAGCCTTCGGCTCGAAGCCTGAATAGCGCAGCAGTGGATTGAGCCAGATCAGCCGCCGGCAGGAGCGATGCAGCCGGTCCATCTCGAAGCCCAGCCGGGCATCTGCCTCTCGTTCCAACCCATCGCTGATCAACAGCACGATCGCGCCTTGCCCCAGAACGCGGCGGCCCCACAACTTGTTGAAGGCATGCAGCGACGGCGCGATCCGCGTGCCGCCGGACCAGTCCTCCACCATCGCCGAGCAGCGCGCCAGCGCGTCGTCCGGATCGCGGGCGCGCAGCGCGCGGGTGATGTTGGTCAGGCGTGTCCCGAACAGGAACACCGAAACGCGTTTGCGGGCATCCGTCACCGCATGCAGGAAATGCAGGAACAGCCGCGTGTACTCGCTCATCGAACCGGAGATATCGAGCAGCGCCACGACCGGCACCGGCTTGTCGATATGACCAAGGCGATGGAAGTTGACGATCTCACCGCCGGTTCGCAGCGAGCCGCGCAACGTGCGCCGCAGATCGAGCTTGCGCCCGCGCGGCAGCGGCTGGAAGCGCCGCGTCGGTCTTTCTGCGAGCGGCAGCTTCAATCGCTCGATCGCGCGCGTCACGCTGGCGATTTCGGCCGCGCTCATCTGCGCGAAATCCTTCGTCTGCAGCACCTCTTCGTCAGAGACCGAAAGTTGCATCTCCTGCACGTAGCTTTCGCGCTCCTTCACCATGTCCCGCTGCGACAAGGCCTCCTGCACGCGGCGCGACGCCGGCGGCGGCGGCTTCTGTTCCGGCTGTCCAGGCAGCGGCACGCTATCGACGAGTTGGTCCCAGTTCTGTTCGGCGCGGAAGAAAATCTCGAATGCCTGCGCAAAGATCGTCGCGTGCTCGTGGCGCTTGACGAAGATGCATTCGAGCGCCGCGAACACATCCGCACGGTTGCTCAAGCCCACCACCTGCAACGCCTTCAGCGCATCGATGGTCGCGCCGGGGCCGACCGGCATGCCGGCGGCCCGCAGCGCGCGCGCGAAGCCGATGATGTTGTCCGCGATGACACCCGATCCCGAAAGATCCGGAGCAGAGGGTATGTCAGCAATGTCCGGCATGGGCGGACCTTATTTGGGTTTCCCCGCAAGCGCAGCGTCGAGCGTTCTGGTCAGGGTCTCGCCCTGCATGCGGCCGATATCGTCCTGGTACTTGAGCAGCGCGCCGAGCGAGTCGCCGACCACCTGCGGCGTCAGCGTCTTGGCGTCGAGTTCGCGCAGCGCCGTCGCCCAGTCGAGCGTCTCGGCGACACCGGGCGGCTTGAACAGATCCTCACCGCGCACCGCCTGCACGAACGCCACCACCTGCTCCGACAGCTTCGCCGAAATTCCGGAGACGCGTGATTTGACGATGGCGATCTCGCGCTCGGCGGACGGATAGTCCACCCAATGGTAGAGGCAGCGGCGCTTCAGCGCATCATGAATCTCGCGCGTGCGGTTCGAGGTGACGATGACGATCGGCGGCTGCGGCGCGCGCACCGTGCCGAATTCCGGGATCGTCACCTGGAAGTCGCTGAGGATTTCCAGCAGGAACGCCTCGAACGCCTCGTCGGCCCGATCGAGTTCGTCGATCAGCAGCACCGGCGCGCCGGCGGGATCAGGCTCCAGTGCCTGCAGCAACGGGCGCTTGATCAGATACTGCTCGGCAAACACATCGTGCGACAGCCGGTCGCGATCGGTGTCGCCGGATGCTTCCGCCAGACGTATGGCGATCATCTGCGCCGCGCTGTTCCACTCGTACACCGCCGAGGAAACGTCGAGTCCTTCGTAGCACTGCAAGCGGATCAGCCGCCGTCCCAGCGCGGCCGACAGCACCTTGGCGATCTCGGTCTTGCCGACGCCTGCTTCGCCCTCGAGAAACAGCGGCCGCCCCATCTTCAACGACAGGAACGTCACCGTCGCAAGCGCGCGCTCGGCGAGATAGCCGTGCTTCATCAGCAAGTCGAGCGTCGCGTCGACCGAACCGGGCAATGCGGATGCCGCGCTCATGGCTGGGCTCGCAGGCCGAACCTGCGCCTCAAGCGTTCGCCGCCTCGACGGCGCGGCGTGCAAGCACGCCGATCAAATGCGCGCGATATTCGGCGCTGCCATGCAGATCGCTGTTCAAGCCCTCGGGGGAGACGCTGAGACCATCGAGCATCTTCGGCGAGAAGCGCTTCTTCAGCGCCTCTTCGAACGCGGTGACGCGGAACACACCGTCACCGCCCGCCCCGGTCACGGCCACGCGAACCTCCGACGGGCGGCGAGCGACGAACACGCCGACCAGCGCATAGCGCGAGGCCTGGTTGCGAAACTTGATGTAGGCCGCCTTCTTTGGCAGCGGGAATTGGACGCGGACGATGATCTCGTCGGGCTCGAGCGCGGTGGTGAACAACCCCTGGAAGAACTCGTCCGCCTTCAGCTTGCGCTTGTTGGTGACGATGGTGGCATCGAGTGCCAGACAGGCGGCGGGATAATCCGCCGTCGGGTCGTTGTTGGCGAGCGAGCCGCCGATCGTGCCCATGTGCCGCACAGCCGGATCGCCGATCATCGAGGCAAGGTTCGCGAGCGCCGGAATGGCCTCGCCGACGATCGCCGAGGTTGCAACACTGTGATGCCGCGCCATTGCGCCGATCACGAGCGAACGCCCCTTCATGTCGATCGTGTCCAGGCCATCGACCTTCGACAGATCAATCAACTGGGCCGGACGCGCCAGGCGCTGCTTCATCACCGGCACCAGCGTATGGCCGCCGGCGATCAGCTTCGCATCCTCGTTCTTGGCGAGAAGATTTGCCGCTTGCCGAACGGTCGCCGGGCGGGAGAACTTGAAATCGTACATCGTCGTGTCCTTAAAACCTTGCTCAGGGCACCGGCGGATGGCCGGCGCTCACGCCGATTGAATTCAGGCCGACTTGGCCATCGCCTTGGCGCCGGCCGCAATCGATTTCACGATGTTGTGGTAGCCGGTGCAGCGGCAGAGATTGCCTTCCAGCTCCTCGCGGATCGTATGCTCGTCGAGATCGTGTCCCTTGCGATGGACCATATCGACCGCAGTCATGATCATGCCGGGAGTGCAGAAGCCGCACTGCAACCCGTGGTTCTCGCGAAACGCTTCCTGCATCGGATGCAGCGGCGCGCCATCCGCGGCAAGACCTTCGATCGTCATGACGCTGCCGCCGTCGGCCATCACCGTCAGCGTGGTGCAGGACTTAACCGCCTTGCCATTGAGATGAACCACGCAGGCGCCGCATTGCGACGTATCGCAACCGACGTGGGTGCCGGTGAGGCGCAGATTTTCGCGCAAGAACTGAACGAGAAGCGTCCGCGGATCGATATTCGCCGAATGCGTCGTGCCGTTCACCGTAATCGAGACTTTCGCCACCAGTATCTTCCTCCCTGCAACGCATCCGCCATTATCCATGCGCTGCGCAGCACTTGCATCGTCCGGCTATCCGGCTTTTGGAAAGAGTCTAATCCCATGATAGGGGGCAATTTCGCCCCCGGCAACCGCAGGTCACGGTTGCTTGCCCTGCACGGCTTCGGCGAAATTGGCGAAAAATTCGTCCGCCAGTTTCTTGGCCGAGCCGTTGATCAGGCGCTGGCCGAGCTGGGCCAGCTTGCCGCCGATCTGCGCCTCGACGTTGTAGGACAGCGCCGTACCGCCATCCTTGTCGGCGAGCGCCACCGCGGCGCCGCCCTTGGCAAACCCTGCAACACCACCCTCGCCTTCGCCGGAGATCTTGTAGCCGTTCGGCGGATCGAGATCGCTCAAGGTGACGCGCCCCTTGAAGCGGGCCGACACCGGGCCGACCTTCATCTTGGCGGTGGCGCGAAATTCCGTGTCCGAGACCTTCTCGAGCTCCTCGCAACCAGGAATGCAGGCTTTCAGCACGTCGGGGTCATTCAGCTTGGCCCAAACAACATCGCGAGGGGCGGCGAGCTGCACTTCGCCAGTCATGGTCATGGCCATGCGATCAATCTCCACATTCAAGGGCCCGTCGCCGTGCCACGAACCGCATCGTTCTCCGCCCCCGCGGGCGGGCGAAGGACTATCACCGGAAATCATAGACCTGACCATCGTCAGGACGGACAATTTTATGAGGCGGGCGAGGCGGTGCGCAAGAGCGGCCGTTCGACAGGATAGAACAAGGTAGCTAAGGATCGTGCGGACATTTCGCAATGTCCGATTCGAACTCCGGACGGAGAATGCCATGCCGATGATCGACGCCGACGGCTGCCCCATTCATGTCGCCATCGACGGGCGCGACGAGGGACCGGCCATCGTCCTTTCCAATTCGTTGGGCGCGACGATCAAGATGTGGGAGCCGCAACTGGCCGCGCTCGGCACACAGTTTCGCGTCATCCGCTATGATCGCCGCGGTCACGGCAGATCCGGAACGGCAGGCCCCTATTCGTTCGAACGATTCGGGCGCGACGTGCTCGCGATCCTCGACGCACTGAACATCCGCAAGGCGCACTGGTGCGGACTGTCGATGGGCGGCATGGTCGGACAATGGCTCGGCGCCAATGCGCCGGAGCGTTTCGACAAGATCGTGCTCGCCAACACCACCTGTTATTATCCCGATCCGACCCGATTTCAGGATCGCATCAAGGCGGTGACGAAGGATGGCCTCGCCAGCATCGCCGATCAGGTGATGGCCTCCTGGCTAACCGAGGATTTCCGAGAGCGCGCCCCTGCTATCACTGGTGAAATCCGGAACATGCTGCTGGGCACGCCAGTCGCGGGCTATGTCGGGTGCTGCCAGGCGCTGAGCACACTTGATCAGCGCGCGCTGCTGCCGACGATCACGCATCCGGTGCTGATCGTCGCCGGCCGGCATGACCAGAGCACGACCATCGCGCAGGCCGAGTTCATGCGTAAAGCCATTCCCCGCGCCAACCTGACGATCCTCGATTCGGCGCACATCTCCAACGTCGAGCAGGCCCACGCCTTTAACGACGCGCTGATCGGCTTCCTCACGCAACGCTGAGGCCGCCGTCTGTGCGGCGACGCACGGCTTCACATCAATTGCCAAGGATCGCCAAGAGCCCTACAGCAACGGCGTCGCCAACGGCGGCTGCGGCACAGCGCCCTTGACCCCGTAGCTGTGGGAATCGACGGCCAGCAGCACCAGGCCGCCGAGCAGCATCAAGGCTTCGGTCGCATGCAGATGCAGCGCGGCGATCTCGCCGACACGCGCAGCCATCGCCATGCTGGTGATGCTGATGACGGCACCCAGCAGCAGCGCCAGCGCGAGCGGCTCGTCGCCACCGGCACGGCACACCTCCTCATCCTTCGGCGCAACGCGCAGCGTCAGGATCGCAAACAACCCGAAGTAACCGACGACCACGAACTTCGCCAGGGCCAGCAACCACGCGAACCGCACCGCACCGAGCCCCGACAGCTGCAGGTGATCGTTAATGAAGAGCGCCGGGCCGATGTTCGCCCGCTCGTAGATGCCGCGAATCGGAAACGTGACGATGCGCAGGACTGCGATCGTCCATACGGGGATGAAATAGGCCGCCAGCAGGAGGCCATTGATCGTCGTGATACGAAAGCCGCGCGCCATCGCCTGCCACCTGTTCAAACAGGTAGCGAGGTAACGCCCGCAGTTCGGACGGCACAATCTAAACCTTTTGTTTACCTTAACGGCGCCGGCCGGATTGTGGATAATTGCTTACCGGCTGGGTAACCAGCGCGAAACCGCGCTTTGGCGCGGAACTCCACGTCATAGCTCCTGCCCTGGCTCCCGCCGGCTGGCGCTGACGCAACAACCGGGCACCGCGGCGCGCAATATGATTCGCCTCGGCTCACGCAGGCACGAGAGGTCACACGCGCAAGAGCGCAAAGCGACTGGCCCTGCAAAGGTCTAGGGCATGCGATGCCGGAGTTCTGTGCAGAGCAACATGCAGGCGGCACGCGTTGCGCGTGGTTCCGTCGTGGTGACGGCACATACGTTCCCGTTAGCGATGCGGCAGTGCAACGCCAGCATATGAGTCAAGGAATGAGCCACGGTTAGCATCGACGGTGGACAGCGCCCCTTGAGGCAAGGCGACACAGTTGCCGCTGTAGACCGGCGCTGTTAACAATTCCGAGGCGGCGCGTCGGGGCTGCCCGGCTCCTGGTGATCGTGATCTCATCGGATCACGTTCAATCCCTCTCGCGGCAGCGCATGGAATATTTTGCTCAGCAGCTTATCAACGGACTAGCACTCGGCTCCATCTACGGCCTGATCGCCATCGGCTATACGATGGTCTACGGCATCGTCGGCATGATCAACTTCGCCCACGGTGATGTCTTCATGATCGGCGGTTTCATCTCGCTGATCGCGTTCCTGGTGATCGTTTCGATCGGCCTCACCTCCATTCCCCTGATCCTTCTGCTGGTACTGCTGGTCGCCATGGTCACGACGGCGCTGTACGGCTGGACCGTCGAGCGCATCGCCTACCGGCCGCTGCGCCAGTCGTTCCGTCTCGCCCCGATGCTGTCGGCGATCGGCATGTCGTTCGTGCTCGGCAATTTCGCGCAGGTCTCGCAAGGGGCACAGGTCAAGCCGGTGCCACCGATCGTCACCGGCGGCTATACGCTGTTCGAGCGCAACAACTTCGTCGTCCAGCTCTCTAACGTGCAGATCATCGTCGTCGTGACGACGGTGGTGCTGCTGACGATCTTCTCCTTTATCGTCACGCGCACGCGGCTCGGGCGGGACATGCGCGCCTGCGCCCAGGACCAGACGATGGCCGCTCTGCTCGGCGTCGACACCGACCGCACGATCTCGATGACCTTCGTCATCGGCGCAGCACTCGCGGCCGTCGCCGGCCTGATGTACCTGCTCTATTACGGCGTGGTCGATTTCTACATGGGGTTCATTGCCGGCATTAAGGCGTTCACCGCTGCCGTGCTCGGCGGCATCGGCTCGTTGCCGGGCGCGATGCTCGGGGGACTTGCCATCGGTCTGATCGAAACGTTCTGGTCCGCCTATTTCTCGGTCGAATACAAGGACGTGGCCGCGTTCTCCATCCTGATCATCGTGCTGATCTTCATGCCGACCGGCATCCTCGGCCGCCCGGAAATCGAGAAGGTCTGATGGCGACGGACGCCGCAAACCACATTCCGGTACGCGCCGCGTCTGCGCTGAACGTCGGCTTCATTCTCAAGAAAGCCTTCATCAGCGCGTTCGTCGCGTTCGTGCTGTTCGCCCTGATGATCGGCATACGCACCGACACCGGTCCCTCAGCGCAATTGATCTTCCGCACTCGCTTCGGTGACCTCGCGCTGATCGTGCTTGCGGTCTTCGTCGGCAGCATCATCGTCGAATTGCTGCGGCACAATCTTCGCCATCTGGAGCCCGCCAATCTCATTCCGCCGGCACTCGAAGCACCGCTCGCCAGCGTACGGCGGCTGTTCGGTCCCGTCCTGCTCGGCATCACCCTCGTCATGCCGATCGTCTTCTACTACCTGGATCAGCGCTACATTCTCGATCTCGGCATCCTGATCTTGACCTATGTGATGCTCGGCTGGGGCCTGAACGTGGTCGTCGGCCTTGCCGGTCTGCTCGACCTCGGCTACGTCGCCTTCTATGCGGTCGGCGCCTACTCCTATGCGCTGCTGGCGACCACTTTCGATCTCTCCTTCTGGGTCTGCCTCCCGCTGGCAGGTATCCTTGCCGCGTTCTGGGGCATCCTGCTCGGTTTCCCGGTTCTGCGGCTACGCGGCGACTATCTCGCCATCGTCACGCTGGCCTTTGGCGAAATCATCCGCCTCGTCCTGATCAATTGGCAGGATCTGACCGGCGGCCCGAACGGCATCACCGGCATCCCGCGGCCGAGCTTCTTCGGCTTGCCATTCACGGCCGGCGACGATGGCTTCGCCGCATTCTTCGGCATCGAGTTCTCGCCGCTGCAGCGTATCGTCTTCATGTTCTACCTGATCCTGGCGCTTGCCCTGCTCACCAACTGGGTGACGATCCGTCTGCGCCGCCTGCCGATCGGCCGTGCTTGGGAGGCCTTGCGCGAGGACGAGATCGCCTGCCGCTCGCTCGGCATCAACACCACGACGACAAAGCTCACGGCCTTCGCAGTCGGCGCGATGTTCGGCGGCTTTGCCGGTGCCTTCTTCGCCACGCGGCAGGGCTTCATCAGCCCGGAATCGTTCTCGTTCCTGGAATCGGCCTTCATCCTCGCCATCGTCGTGCTCGGCGGCATGGGCTCGCAGCTTGGTGTCGTGTTGGCGGCGACGGCGATGATCGGCGGCTTCGAGCTGTTCCGCGGACTGGAGCAGTACCGCATGCTGGTGTTCGGCATGGCGATGGTGCTGCTGATGGTGTGGCGCCCGCGCGGCCTCATCGGCCATCGCGCGCCGACGGTGTTCCTCGAGCATAAGCGGGCGATCTCCTCCTCCCTCGTCAAGGAGGGGCATGGATGACCGTCCCTGACCCGATCATCCTCGATGTGACGCACCTGTCGATGCGCTTTGGCGGCATCGTCGCCATCGGCGACCTGAGTTTCAGTGCCGAACGCGGCAAGATCACTGCGCTGATCGGACCGAACGGCGCCGGCAAGACCACTGTGTTCAACTGCATCACCGGCTTCTATAAGCCGACGACAGGAATGATGCGGCTGATCCACGACGACGGCGCGACGTTCCTGCTCGAACGGCTGTTCGATTATCGCATCTCCAAACAGGCGAAGGTCGCGCGCACGTTCCAGAACATCCGCCTGTTCGCCGGCATGACGCTGCTTGAAAACCTGTTGGTCGCCCAGCACAACACATTGATGCGCGCCTCGGGCTATACCTTCCTCGGGCTGCTTGGCGTACCGGCCTTTGCGGCCGCCGAACAACGCTCGATCGATCTCGCACGCTACTGGCTCGACCGCACCGGGCTGCTTGAGCGCGCTGACGATGCTGCGGGCAATCTCGCCTATGGCGATCAGCGGCGGCTGGAAATAGCGCGCGCCATGTGCTCCGAGCCGGCCCTGCTCTGCCTCGATGAGCCTGCGGCCGGACTGAACGGACGCGAAAGCGCCGCTCTGAACGAGTTGCTGCTCGCCATTCGCGCCGATCACGGCACATCGATCCTGCTGATCGAACATGACATGACGGTGGTCATGGAGATTTCCGACCACGTCATCGTCCTCGACCACGGCGTCAAGATCGCCGACGGGCCGCCACGCGCGGTGCGCGACGACCCGAAGGTGATCGCGGCCTATCTCGGCGTCGCCGATGAGGCCGCTGCCGTCGCTGTCATGGAGGGCCGCCGGTGAGCGACGCCTTGCTGCGCATCTCCGCATTGCGCGCGGCCTACGGCAAGATCGTCGCGCTGAAGGGCGTCGACCTGGAGGTCAAGGCCGGCGAAATCGTCGCGCTGATCGGCGCCAACGGAGCCGGCAAGTCGACTTTGATGATGTCGGTGTTCGGCAAGCCGCGGGCCAAGGCCGGACATATCCTGTTCGACGGACGGGATATCACCCATGTCCCGACGCACGCCATCGCCCGGCTGCGCATCGCACAGGCGCCGGAAGGCCGCCGCATCTTCGCACGCATGAGCGTGATGGAGAACCTGCAGATGGGCGCCGATGCGGCCGGCGAGCGTGTTTCCAACGAAGCCAATCTCGACCGCGTGCTCTCGCTGTTTCCAATCCTCAAGGAGCGTTTGAGCCAGCGCGGCGGCACGCTGTCCGGCGGCGAACAGCAGATGCTGGCGATCGGTCGCGCCCTGATGAGCAATCCACGTCTGCTCATGCTGGATGAACCTTCGCTTGGCCTTGCGCCGCTGATCACGCGGCAGATCTTCGACGCCATCCGCGAGCTCAACCGGCGTGACGGATTGACGGTGCTGCTCGTTGAACAGAACGCCAACCACGCGTTACGCCTCGCCCACCGCGGCTATGTGATGGTCAACGGCGTCATCACGCTCTCAGGTTCCGGACAGGAACTGCTGTTGCGGCCGGAAATCCGCTCAGCCTATCTCGAGGGAGGCAGGCACTGATCCCGCAACTCTACAGCAGCGACTCGCTGCTCCATGTCCTGTTCCTCACCTTTGTCCTCGGCTGCGGCTGCGCTTGGATGGCCGGACGAGCGATCGCGCAGACCTGGCGACCGGCCTGGATTGCGGTCGCGGCCATGGTGTTGCTTGGACTCGCGGTCCGTTTCCTGCACTTCGCGCTGTTTCAGGAACCGCTGCTCGAACCCATCACCTATCTGTTCGAGACCGCCTGCCTGATTGCGGTCGCGCTGATCTCCTGGCGACACGCCCGCGCCCAGCAAATGACCCGACAGTATTACTGGCTGTACGAGCCAGCTGGCCCCTTGAACTGGCGGCTGCGCCAAGATGTATCGGCAAAAAGCGCCAAGGGGCTTTAAGATTGTCGATGACTTGGGCCGAAAACCGTTCGACAATAGACCATCGTGCGCCGGAGCCCGATCCGGCGCCTGCTGCATGGAGAGGCGAATGAAACATCTCAAGCTGGCCGGTATGGCGTTTGGCGTGTCGATGGCGATGGCCGCCGTGACCCCAACCTGGGCGCAAGACATCACCATCGCGGTGGCTGGTCCGATGACGGGCGGCGAAGCCGCTTTCGGCCGCCAGATGCGAAACGGTGCCGAACAGTTCGTCGCCGATTTCAATGCCGGCCCCGGCGTGCTCGGCAAGAAGCTGAAGCTTGAAGTGGGCGACGATGCCTGCGACCCGAAACAGGCCCGCTCCGTCGCCGAGAAGCTCGGCAGCATGAAGATTCCGTTCGTTGCCGGTCACTTCTGCTCTGCGTCGTCGATCCCCGCCTCGGAAGCCTACGCTGAGAACAACGTCCTGCAGATCACCCCCGCCTCGACCAACCCGACCTTCACCGAACGCAAGCTCTGGAACGTGCTGCGCGTGTGCGGCCGCGACGATCAGCAGGGCCTGGTCGCCGCCGACTACATCGTCAAGAACTTCAAGGGTAAGAACATCGCGATCCTGAACGACAAGTCGACCTACGGCAAAGGTCTCGCCGACGAGACCAAGAAGGCGCTGAACAAGGCCGGCATTCAGGAGAAGATGTTCGAGTCCTACAATAAGGGCGACAAGGACTTCACCGCGATCGTCTCCCGCCTGAAGCGCGACAACATCGATCTCGTCTATCTCGGTGGCTATCACCAGGAAGGCGGGCTGCTGCTTCGGCAGATGCGCGACCAAGGCCTGAAGACGGTGCTGATGGCGGGCGACGCGCTCAACGACAAGGAGTTCGCTTCGATCACAGGTCCAGCAGCGGAGGGCACGCTCTTCACCTTCGGCCCCGACCCGCGCAACAAGCCGACCGCCAAGGCGATCGTCGACAAGTTCAAGGCCAAGAACATCGATCCTGAAGGCTATACGCTCTACACCTACGCGGCGATGCAGGTCTGGACGCAGGCTGTCGCCAAGGCCGGCACCACCGACGCCAAGAAGGTGGCGGATACGATCAAGGCCGGAAGCTGGGACACCGTGCTGGGCCAGATGTCGTTCGACACCAAGGGCGACATCAAGCTGCTCGACTACGTCGTGTACAAGTGGGACGCCAAGGGCAACTACACCGAGATCAATCCCGGTAAGGGCTCCTGATCGGCGGCATCATCGCCACGCAAATATCGAAGCCGCCCTCGCATGAGGGCGGCTTTTCTCTTTCGCAGCATCCTCGCGATGTGAACCCGTGTTGCTAAAGCATGATCCGGAAAAGTGTGAAGCGGTTTTCCGACAAGACCATGCTTGAACAATAAGCTAAAGCGCGAGGATGATTCATTCCGATCTCATCGCGCTTTAGCCGAACTGGCCAAGCACCGGAAACATCTCCAGCATCCAGATGCTGACATGGGTAATCGCTCCGGTGAGGAAGCCGATGCCGGTCAGGATCATCAGCGCTCCCATTGCTCGCTCGACATTGAGAAGCTGACCGCGAAACCGCTGGAACAACGCTGAGAACCGCTCCACCGCGAAGGCCGCGATCAGGAACGGGATGCCGAGCCCGGCGGAATAGACCGCCAGCAGGCTCGCTCCCTTCGCCACGGTTGCTTCCGATGCAGCCACCGCGAGAATCGCTGCCAGGATCGGTCCGATGCAAGGCGTCCAACCGAACGCGAAGGCCAGCCCCATGACATAAGCGCCCCAGAGACCGACCGGCTTTGCCATCCCAAGCCGCCCCTCGCGCATCAAGAAGCCAATCCGCGTCACCCCGAGGAAATGCAGCCCCATGACAATGATGATAATGCCGGCAACGATCGACAACTCCGCCGTCCAGGAGCGCACCAGCGCGCCGACGATGCTGGCACTCGCCCCGAGCGCCACGAAAACGGTCGAAAAGCCGAGAACGAACATCAGCGCTGCGACCATGACGGCACGGCGCGAAACGGAGCGCGATTCACCGCTGGCGACGTGTTCGATGGTCGCGCCGGTCAGATAGACCACATATGGCGGCACCAGCGGCAGCACGCAGGGCGAAAGGAAGCTGATGATGCCCGCAACCAGCGCGGCAAGGATGGAAACATCGGAAGCCATGGCGCTTAATGCGATGCAATCCCCGTTGGCGCAAGAGCAGGAGGCATCAGTTCCTTGCGATGTGAAGATGCGTGATCGTCGGCAGTTGACCGGCGCCCTCTCCTGCGCTCATCTGCGATCCGCAAAGGCAGGCTGCGCATGAACAATCTCCTCACCGACATCAAAGGCGTCCAGGTCGGCCATGCCGACGACGGCAAGCTCGCCTCCGGCGTCACCGCGATCCTGTTCGACCGGCCGACGGTCGCGGCGATGGATGTCCGCGGCGGCGGCCCTGGCACCCGCGAGGGCGCGCTGCTCGACCTCGCCAACACTGTGGAAGCGATCGACGGGCTTGCGCTGTCCGGTGGCTCCGCCTTCGGCCTCGATGCGGCCGGCGGGGTGATGGGATTCATGGCCGAACGCGGCCGCGGCTTCCATGTCGGCAATGCCATTGTGCCGATCGTTCCCGGCGCGATCTGCTTCGATTTGCTGAACGGCGGCGACAAGGCATGGGGGCGCTTCTCGCCCTATCGCGAACTGGGCTATGCCGCGGCGGCCGCGGCGAGCGCCTCCGGCTTTTCGCTTGGCAGCGTCGGCGCCGGGCTCGGCGCGACCACCGCGGGCTGGAAGGGCGGCATCGGCTCGGCGTCGGCGACGACCAGTAATGGCATCAAGGTCGCGGCCCTTGCCGTGGTGAATGCGGCCGGCAGCGTCGTGATCGGTGACGGTCCCTGGTTCTGGGCCGCGCCGTTCGAGGTCGGAGGCGAATTCGGTGGATGCGGACAGCCGCCAGCCTTCACGCCGGACATGCATGCCCTGAAGCTCAAGGGCGGCGCCCGCGCGACGCCGATCGAAAATACCACGCTCGCCGTCGTCGTCACCAACGCGAAGCTGACGAAGGCCCAGGCCAAACGTTTGGCGATCATCGCCCAGACCGGATTTGCGCGATCGATCAACCCGGTTCATGCGCCGCTCGATGGCGACGTGCTGTTCGCAGCCGCGACCGGGGAGAAGCCGATCGACGGCCCGATTGCGATCAGCGAGCTCGGCATGCAGGCGGCCAACACTGTCGCGCGGGCCATCGCGCGCGGCGTGTACGAGGCGACCGCATTGCCGTTCGCAGGCAGCCTGCCCGCCTGGAAAGACCGGTTCGCCCGCTGATGCGACCTTGAACCCGGTTGCGATCGGGAGCGCCCGAGTGAGTGCAGTCGAGTGGATCTGAACATCGCACTCGAACACTTAAGGACGCCCGGAACTGCATGACGAACCTTCCACCGCGAGAAGCGCCGGGCTGGCGCATCCTCGGATCACAGTGAACTGGCGAACCTGCCGGAAGAAAACTCGGCGGCGCACTGGCGATCATCGCGGCATGCGCGGCGATCTTGACGGCGCTGCTCGTTCTGATCGTCACCTGGCTGATCGCCCTTCGGCGACTTCTACGCAATCACCATGATGTCGCAGTCGATCTTCGGCCGCTCGACGAGCGCAAGCCTCGCCCGCCTTTCGCTTCGACTGCAACTTTTGATGGTGTTGTGGGCCGTCGTGTTCACGGCAATGACCGTTGCACGCAACTCCGCGGCGATCGGGTCGCAAAATCGCCGTGCGGGTAATTATCGCGCAAGGTGCTTTCGATCCTGGCAGCCAGATGATGCTGCTGCCCAACAGTCTGTTCGATATTGTGCTGGCCGCCGCCTTCTGGGGCTACATGCACGAGGGCTGCAGGCCCGATCTCTTTTTCCGCAAACGCGTGCGGCGCTGAATTTCAAAGTACCCATCAATACGTATCAATACGGAGAAGTGCGCACCTACGGACCTCGCGCGGTATGATCATGGCGAAATATACTTTGAATCGCACATGATACCGCTGCCACTTAAGGTTAGCATTTGCTTGACGTTGAGCTCTCAAACCAATCGCGCATGGTCATTCCTGCGCGCAGTGAGCGCGCGAATGAAGGGAGAAAATGTCATGATGAAGTTGGTTGGTCTTGCAGTCGCCGCGACGATCGCAATGAGTGCCCCGGCTTTCGCCCGTGGCGGAGGCCAGGGTCTCAACGTGAACGCGGCAGTCCTGACGGGTAAGGGAGGCGTACTTGGCCTGCTGTCCGGTCGGGGCGGTCTCGTGGTCGATACCCAAGTGACGACCGGCAAGGGCGGCGTTCTCGGCGCCGTGCTCGGCCGTGGCGGTCTGCTGGGTGGTCTGCTCGGCGGCGGCGGCTGCGGCTGCCACTGAATCGCAACTTAGCGGACGGGAGCATTCTCCCGTCCGCGCTTTACTTCTTGTTACCTCTTGGCGATTTGAAGCGGGAGCTTGGCAGACGTTTCCTTGGCCGGCTCCTTCTCGAAAGGCGCGAAGCGCTTACTGATCGACGTGCCGAAGATCAGGGCATCGGCGTGAATGCCCGAGAGCAGCTTACCCGTTGCATACGTCACGTCTGCTCCCAGCGTCAGATCATTACCAAGGTCGTACTGAACGCCACCTGAGAACGTTGCGGTCTCCGAACTGTAGATCGAATCCAGATACTCCGACGTGACGTAACCAGCCGAGGCGAGAAGCTTGAGCTTGTCATAGGCCTGCCAGGTACCGCGCAGCGAGTAGATCGAATCGATCGTGATCGGCGAGATCGGAAATGTCGTTTCCCCCGCGCGGCGCACGGCAGAGGCTTCAAGCGTGAACGGCGCCGGCCGCCAAGTGACATTGGCCTCGAACATGTTGCGCTTGACGTTGGTGAAGTCCGGGTCGTGCCAGGTTCCGTATAGACGGGAGATCGCAGCGAACGCCGTCAGGTCCTTGCTGGTGTAGCGGGCGAAGAGGAACGGCTGGAGACGCTCATTGTTGCGCCGATAGCCGAAGTCGTCGAATTCCTCGAGATAGCGACGCACCGAATAGTTCGCCGACACGCCCACTTCCATCTTGTCGCCAACCACGCTGACGCCGGGAATAACGGTCGCGCGCCAGTATTGCTGCGGGCTGGGCAGGAAGTCCTGAAAGATCACGTTGGTCTGGTTCAGGCTGGAGCGGCCGACCTCGCCGGTCGCGAACAGCTTGAGCGCCCCCACGCGGACCTCGCCCTTCAACGACTGGATCATGTCGGACGAGCGCAGATTGTAGGTGCGAACATCGGAGAGCGTCGTCGTCGATGTCAGGTTCGCCTGGTCGTCGCCGATCGATCCGCGCAGAATCGCCTTGCCGGAAAGTGCTGGTGTCGCTAGCGGATTCGAGTACAGCGTGCTGGACGCCTCGCCGACAAAACCCAATGTGTACTTGTCGCCGGTCTGGCCGGCGATCATCGCTGTTTCACTGGAGATGAACGCGCTGCCGCCGATGCCATGCACCGAGAACTCGGGGTTGGTGTCGTAACCGCCGCGCAGCTTCAGCGAAGCAACGAAGTTTTCTTCCGCCGATCCGATTGCCGGCGTCGCGACGCACAAGCCAAGACCGAGCACCACTCCCGCGAAACGCATCGACATCACTCCGGACAACACGGCGTGACATCATTCCTAACGAACGTGGTTACCGACGAATGAATTTCATCGTGAGATACGTAGTGATCCGGAGATCGCCCAGCGGTCGCGGGCGCAAGCGGGTTAAGCGCCGTTAAGCATCGATCGTGAGCACGCGCGTTCGCGATGCCCCGCCGTCCGGACCGTTAATCTGCGTCCGGCGGTAACTGTCGAGGAAGCTGGACAGCTCGTTCCGGTTGATCGCGCCATCATGGTCGCTGTCGATCTTGTCGAAGATCGCAGCCGCGTCGGCCTTGCTACCATTGCTACCCGCGGCAGCATCGAATTCGGTCTTGCTGACACTGCCGTTCTGGCTCGTCTGCATGAGATCGAGCAGCACCGAGAGCGACCGCTTCTTGCGCTCCACGCCTTGAGCCTGGCCTTGCGCCGACAGAAGCGTGTCCAGCATCTCACGTGACAGGTTTTCGGTGGGAGCCGATGCGACAGGCGAAGATATCGACGACTCGACCGGCTGCGCGGGCGCTGCGATCTCGAAACCGGTCTGCCGTGCGCCGCCACCGCCGTTTTTCGCGGATGCCTTCTCCACAAGCTGCGACAGGATATCGACGGCGGCGGAAGCGGCTGCAATGGTGAACAGCATAGCGGACCCTTGAAAACCGACGTGGCGGCGCGCCACGGCACGTCTCCCAGTCAAGCAAGCGCTGTGCCGCCTTTGCTGCTTTGAAAGACAAAGGTTTTTCCGGTTCCCGAGGCGCCAGGCCATCGGCAAACTCCGCCACTACAGGCAAAACTTGCCCGCCATCCACCGCCGCGCGCGATCGTGCCGGCAGTCTGCATTGCCCCTGATGCTCCGCCCGTGTTAGGCCGGGCGCAATCCGCAGAGGTTATCCGCGTCATGCTGCGCCCGTTGGTCATTGCCCCGTCCATCCTCGCCTCCGATTTCGCCAAACTCGGAGAGGAAGTCCGCGCGATCGATCGCGCCGGAGCTGACTGGGTGCATCTCGACGTGATGGACGGCCACTTCGTGCCAAACATCTCGTTCGGTCCCGACGTCATCAAGGCGATGCGGCCGCACTCGCAGAAGGTGTTCGATACCCATCTGATGATCGCGCCGTGCGATCCCTACCTCGAGGCCTTCGCCAAGGCCGGCTCCGACATCATCACCGTGCATGCCGAGGCGGGTCCGCACCTGCACCGCTCGTTGCAGGCGATCCGCGCACTCGGCAAGAAAGCTGGCGTCTCGCTCAATCCGGCCACGCCGGCCTCGGCCATCGAGCATGTGATCGACCTGCTCGATCTGGTGCTGGTGATGTCGGTCAATCCGGGCTTCGGCGGCCAGAAATTCATCGCCTCGGCACTCGACAAGATCCGCAACGTGCGTGCGCTGGCTGCGGGGCGCCCGATCGACATCGAGGTGGATGGCGGCGTGACGGCGGAGAATGCGGCCGATATCGTCGCCGCGGGCGCCAACGCGCTGGTTGCGGGCTCCGCCGTGTTCAAGGGCGGCACCGAGGCCGCCTATCAGGCGAATATTTCGGCGATCCGTCAGGCCGGCGCCGGAGCGCGCGGCGAAGCCGCTTAAGCGCGAACGGCCCCACGTCGCAAATTTGATACAGCGGCTCGCGGGCGAGCCGTGGCCTGGAAATCCGCCGTGGACGCCCTTTTCGAAGCAATTGCAGGACGTTGCCGGCTCTGTTAAACGCTCCTGTCAGCGAGAGAGCGCGCCCATGATCCCCCGTTATTCCCGACCTGAAATGGCTTCCATCTGGGAGCCGCAAACCCGCTTCCGGATCTGGTTCGAGATCGAGGCCCATGCCACCGACGCGCTGGCCGACCTCGGCGTGGTTCCCAAGGAAGCCGCCAAGGCTGTCTGGGACAAGGCGAAGAACGCCACCTTCGACGTTGCCCGCATCGACGAGATCGAACGCGAGACCAAACACGACGTCATCGCCTTCCTGACCCATCTGGCCGAGATCGTCGGCCCGGAGGCGCGTTTCGTTCACCAGGGCATGACCTCCTCCGACGTGCTCGACACCTGCTTCAACGTGCAGCTGGTGCGCGCCACCGATATTCTGCTGGCCGACATCGACGCCCTGCTCGCCGCCATCAAGCGCCGCGCCTTCGAGCACAAGATGACGCCGACCATAGGCCGCTCGCACGGCATTCATGCCGAGCCGGTCACCTTCGGCCTGAAGCTCGCGCAGGCCTATGCCGAATTCGACCGCTGCAAACAGCGCCTGATCGCAGCACGCAAGGAAGTGGCGACCTGCGCCATCTCCGGCGCCGTCGGCACCTTCGCCAACATCGACCCACGGGTCGAGGCGCACGTTGCCAAGCAGATGGGCCTCGCCGTCGAGCCGGTCTCGACGCAGGTGATCCCGCGCGATCGTCACGCGATGTATTTCGCCACGCTCGCGGTGGTCGCCTCGTCCATTGAACGATTGGCCACCGAGATCCGCCACCTGCAGCGTTCGGAAGTCTACGAAGCCGAGGAGTTCTTCTCCGAAGGCCAGAAAGGCTCCTCGGCGATGCCGCACAAGCGCAACCCGGTGCTAACGGAAAACCTCACCGGGCTTGCCCGCATGGTCCGCTCCTACGCCGCGCCGGCGATGGAGAACGTGGCGCTGTGGCACGAACGCGATATCTCTCACTCCTCGGTGGAGCGGATGATCGGCCCCGACGCCACTGTGACGCTCGATTTCGCGCTCATGCGGCTCGCAGGAGTTATCGACAAGCTGTTGGTCTATCCGCAGAACATGCAGAAGAATCTGGATCGGCTCGGCGGCCTGGTCCATTCGCAGCGCGTGCTGCTGGCGTTGACGCAAAAGGGCGTCAGCCGCGAGGATGCCTACCGCCTGGTGCAACGCAACGCGATGCCGGTCTGGCGCGGCGAAGGCGACTTCCTCGCCCTGCTGAAAAAAGACGCCGACGTGAAGGCCCGCCTGTCGGATGCCGAACTCGAAGAGCTGTTCGACCTCGGCTATCACCTCAAGCACGTCGATACGATCTTCAAGCGAGTGTTCGGGTCAGCCTGAGGCCGACCTCGCAGCCGGAACCAACTCGGCTCCGACTGCCCAACTTTAGCCCCGACAATCCGCAATTTGCTTACTGTACGGTAACCGCGGATCGGCTAATTTTCCCGTTGTGACAGCGTCGCCCACCATCCTTGTGTTCGATTCCGGTCTCGGCGGACTGACCGTCTTCCGCGAGATCGTGGCGGCACGGCCGGATGCCAACTACGTCTACGTCGCCGACGACGCATTCTTTCCTTATGGCCATCACACCGAGGAGGAGATCGTCGGGCGCGTGGTGCCGCTGATCGGCGCGCTGATCGCCGAACATGAACCTGATGTCACGGTGATCGCCTGCAACACCGCCTCGACGCTGGTGATGCCGCATCTGCGCGCCAACTACACCGTCCCTTTCGTGGGCACTGTCCCTGCGATCAAGCCGGCTTGCGCGAGCTCGCGCAGCAAGCGCGTCTCCGTGCTGGGCACAAAGGGCACCGTCAAGCGCGAATACACCCGTGCGCTGATTCGTGACTTCGGCCAGGGCTGCGAGGTGACTCTGGTCGGCGCGGCCAACCTCGCTGCGATCGGCGAAGCGGCCTTGCGCGGTGAGTCTGTCAGCGACGACGCCATCGTCGCCGAGATTGCCCCCTGCTTTCTGAACGGCGAAGCCCGCACCGATACCGTGGTGCTCGCCTGCACCCATTATCCGCTGCTGCTGGACCGCCTCATACGGCTCGCTCCCTGGCCGGTGGACTGGATCGACCCGGCCCCGGCGATCGCCAGGCGGACTGCGGACCTGCTTGGCGCGCACCATGGGTCCGGGCCTGCGGCAGCGCCACGGATGCTGTTCACCTCGGGCCGTCCGGCCATGCCGGAACAGATTCTGGCGCCCTTTCTTGCCCGCCGGGCCGCGGCTTGAGGGGCAAGGAACCAGCAAGAACCGGCTCATCGCCTGGAAACAATATTCGCACTGCGGTATGGGTCATCCGCAGCATAGTCATGCTGCTATCTGCGGATTNAAAGAACCGCCGAGTCTCGCGCGGGCACGTTCCAGCACGTAAACAGACGCCTCCTACAACTGAAACGCGTTTCCCGGAGAATTGGTATGAGGCTGTCCGCACGTTTGGCTGGACTGGTTTTGATGGTGTTTGCGACGGCAGCCCAGGCGCAATCGTGGCCCAGCCGGCCCATCACCCTCGTCGTACCCTATCCGCCAGGCGCCTCGTCTGACCTTGCGGGGCGGATCATGGCCGACCGGATCGCCGCCGCGACAGGCCAGACAGTGGTGGTCGAGAACAAGGCCGGCGCCGGCGGCTCAATCGGCAGTGCTGCGGTCTCGGCAGCCGCCCCCGATGGCTACACGCTGCTCCTCGGCAACAATGCCTCCACGGTGATCTACACGGTGATGAGCAAGACGCCGCGCTACAACGCCTTGCGCGACTTCACCCCGATTGCCCAGCTCGCCCGCTCCGACCAGTACATCGGCGTCAACGCCGATCTGCCGGTCAAGACGCTGCAAGACCTGATCGCGCTGGCGAAATCCCAACCGGGCAAGCTGAATTTCGGCTCCGCAGGGCTCGGCTCGGCAGGTCACTTTTCCGGCGAGCAGTTCAAGTTGCAGACCGGCACCGACCTTTTCCACGTCCCCTACCGGGGTAGCGCCGCCGCCCTCACCGACCTGATCGCGGGCCGGGTGCAGGTCATGTTCGATCCCGTGGTGGTGACGCAAAAGGACGCCGGCGTGCGCGTGCTGGCATCGAGCGGCACCGAACGCTCCAAGACCACCCCGGACGTGCCAACCACTGCGGAAAGCGGCCTGCCTGACTACACCAGCAGTGGCTTCTTCGGCCTGTTCGGCCCGCCCGGCCTGCCGAAGGAGATCACGGACCGCCTCGCGGCGATCATTGTGGAAGCGGCAGCCGACCCGAAGATCCAAGACATCCTGGTCAAGGCCGGGCTCGCCGCCGAGGGCCTTGGAACCGAGGCCTTCATCGCCAGGATCAAGGCCGCCGACGCCCAGTACCGCGACATCAAGGAGCGCAGCAAAATCCCCGATGCGGATTGAGCACTGCATTGACCCTGCACGGCTTTTGACCTAAAAGCCCCCTGCTCGCGGGCCGTTTTCGGCCCGCGTTGCGTTTCGCGACCCGTGGTCCGACCCTCTGCTTGGGGGCTGGGACCTGTCGGCTCCGGGCTCAAATCCGGCGCAGCAGGAGGGCGCGTTTCCTCAAATCTATCAATCCTTTAAGAGGACGCGATGACAAAGCGCAGTGAATCGAAGTACAAACTCGACCGTCGTATGGGCCAGAACATCTGGGGCCGCCCGAAGAGCCCCGTGAACAAGCGCGAGTACGGCCCGGGCCAGCACGGCCAGCGCCGCAAGGGCAAGCTCTCCGACTTCGGCGTGCAGCTGCGTGCCAAGCAGAAGCTCAAGGGCTACTACGCCAACATTTCCGAGCGCCAGTTCCACGCCATCTACGTGGAAGCGACCCGCCTGAAGGGCGATTCGGGTGAGAACCTGATCGGCCTGCTCGAGCGCCGCCTCGACACGGTGGTCTATCGCGCCAAGTTCGTCTCGACCATGTTCGCCGCCCGCCAGTTCATCAACCACGGCCACGTCAAGGTGAACGGCAAGCGCGTCAACATCGCCAGCTACAAGCTCAAGGTCGGCGATGTCGTCGAGGTCAAGGAAGCCTCCAAGCAGCTCGCGCTGGTGCTGGAAGCGAACGCGCTCGCCGAGCGCGACGTGCCGGACTTCATCGAAGTCGATCACAGCAAGCAGACGGCAAAGTTCAACCGCGTGCCCAATCTCTCGGAAGTCCCCTTCCCAGTGATGATGGAGCCGCACCTGATCGTCGAATACTATTCGCGCTAACCGGGCATGATCCCGAAAAGTGGGCACCGGTTTCCGGACCAGATCATGCCCTCAAAAGCGAATTGCGTTGTTTGATCTCGAAAGGCCCCGGCGCAAACCGGGGCCTTTTTGTTTGCCGTGCTGATCATTAGCGCAGACACTTCGGACATCACTTCACGAGGTTCGTCATGGCCTACACCCCTGTTCCAGCTGACAAGAGCCTGCCGCCGGTCCGCATCAACATGCTGTCCGACACCCAGACGCGGCCGACGCCAGCGATGCGCGAGGCGATCGCCCGCGCCGAGGTCGGCGACGAGCAGATCGGTGACGATCCGACGGTCAACCTGCTGTGCGAACGGGTGGCTGCGCTTCTCGGCAAGGAAGCGGCGGTGTTCCTGCCCTCCGGCACCATGTGCAACGTCGCGGGCATTCTCAGCCATTGCAGGCCGGGCGACGAAATTCTGGCGCACGAGACGGCGCACATCCTCACCAGCGAGGGCGGCGTGCATGCGGCACTCGGCGGCTTTCAGATCACGCCGCTGCTCGGCGCCCATGGTCAGTTCTCGCCTGATGCGCTGCGCGCGGCCTTCCGCGTACCGAGCCGATACGCCCCACCGCAGACCCTGCTCTGCGCCGAGCAGACCGCCAATATCGGCGGAGGAACGATCTGGCCGAAGGCCGTGCTGGACGCGGTCGCGGCCATCGCCAAGGAGCGTGGCCTTGCCACCCACATGGATGGCGCCCGACTACTGAACGCCTGCGTTGCCACCGGCATCCCGGCTCACGCGATGGCTGCCGGGTGGGATTCGGTCTGGATCGACTTCACCAAAGGTCTCGGCGCTCCGATCGGCGCTGCGCTTGCCGGCTCACAGGCGTTCATCGATCAGGTCTGGCGCTGGAAGCAGCGGTTAGGCGGCGCACTGCGCCAGGGCGGCATCGCCGCTGCCGGCTGCTTGCATGCGCTCGACCATCATGTTGACCGGCTTGCAGACGACCACGCCAACGCCCGCACGCTGGCACGTGGCCTTTCACAGATCGACGGTCTCGATGTCCAGCAGCCGGAGACCAACCTCGTCTATGTCGGCATCACAGGTAGCGGGCTCACGCCGGCGAAGCTGCAGGCGGAGCTTCGATCGCGCGGCATCCTGGTCTCGCTGCTGGGCGGGCGCGTGCGCGCCTGCATGCACCTCGACGTGACGGCAGCGATGGTCGATGAGGCCGTTGCGGCCGTGCGTGAGATCGTTCGCGCAAACAGCTAGCCGTTCATCGCAAGCCGCGGATAGGCAGGGATCAATTGCTCCGGTCCATCGATCCATAGACCATGTTCTTGATCATGTTACGGTAGCGTTCGCGCTGCGCGTAGCTCTGCATCATCAGGACGGCGAACATGTCTTCGCGCGGATCGATCCAGAAATAGGTACCACCCGCGCCGCCCCAGTTCAGTTCACCGACAGACCCCGGCCAAGCGCTGGCACCGCGCTCGATCCGCACCGCAAACCCGAGACCAAAGCCGAAGCCTGGACCCGGCAGAAAGTTCGGGCCGGGTGGGATACCGGTCGAGCGGCCGATGTGGTTCGCTCCCATCCAGGCGACGGTTTTGGGGCTGAGATAGCGCTCGCCTTCCAGCGTTCCCCCATTGGTGATCATCTGGGCGAAGCGGGCATAGTCACCGATCGTCGAGATGAGCCCGCCGCCGCCGCTCTGCCACTTGCGAGGGAGGCGCGGATCGAACATCGCCGCCGGCCCCGAGCCACCATCCGCCGCCAACGGCTCGGCAATCAGCGACTGCTTGGCCGGATCCGTCACGTAAAATGAGGTGTTGTGCATACCGAGCGGATCGAACAGCCGCGCCTTCATCACCTCGAACAGCGGTTTTCCTTCCACCACCTCGATCACGCGGCCGAGGATGTCCGTGGAATGGCTATACTCCCAGACTGTGCCCGGCTGGTGCGCCAGCGGCAGGGAAGCGACACGCTCGGCGAATTCGGCATTGTCCATCTGATTGGCGAAGGCCCGCATCTCGCCATAAGCCTTGTGCACCAGCCCATGACCGGAAAAGCCGTAGGTGATGCCGGAGGTATGACGCAGCAGGTCGTGGATCGTGATCGGCCGCTCGGCCGGCACAAGGTCCAGCTTCGGCTTGCCGTCTTCGCCCTTGGTCTCGACGCCGACCTGGGTTTTGGCGAAGGCGGGAATGTATTTTGAAAGAGGCTCGTCGAGCGACAGCTTGCCCTGCTCGACCAGCATCAAGGCGAGGACGGATGTGATCGGCTTCGTCATCGAATAGATGCGAAACAGTGTATCGGGCGTCATCGGCGCCTTGGTCGTCATGTCGCGAACGCCGAAGCTTTCGAAATAGATGGGTCGGCCGCGCCGCTGCACCAGCATAACGACGCCGGGTACGTTGCCGGCTGCGACCTCCGCCTTGAAGAACTCGGTGATGTTAGCAAGCTTGGCTCGCGAGAAGCCCATCGGCTCGGCGGGATGCCCCGCTCCGAAGACCTGGGCCGATGCCGGCGCGGTGGCGATCAGCAACAGCGCTGGGATGAGGGCTTGGCGAAGCAGCTTCATCATATTTTCTCCGCAGAGATCAGCCCCGCACAACGGGAGGCCTTCGCCAGTGCGCCAATCGCAGAAGAACGAATACCCTATGGCGTGGCTTTGACATGCTTGGAAATGTCGGTCGGACAAGGCGAGTTGTCCAAACGGATCGCTAGAGTCGCATCAGGACATCGCTGTGATGTCGCGCAGCATCGTTGGAAAAGCAACAGAAGATCAGCCGCCGGATCGACGACGTGTGTTTGAGGGATTCGATCGAGGTCGTAACGGCGATCCGGGCTGCACGCTCAGCCGGAAAGCGATAGACGCCGGTTGAGATCGACGGGAAAGCGATCGAGGCAAGCCCTTCCGTCTGGGCGATCTCGATGGCGCGGCGATAGCACCCAGCGAGCAGATCGTCCTCATGCTGTCCACCGCCTTGCCAGACCGGACCAACGGCATGGATCACATACCGCGCAGACAGACGGTAGCCCTTCGTGATCTTGGCGTCGCCGGTGGCGCAACCGCGCAACGATCTGCACTCAGCAAGAAGCTCGGGACCGGCCTTGCGGTGGATGGCGCCGTCGACACCGCCGCCGCCAAGTAGCGACGTGTTCGCCGCATTAACGATCGCATCCACCGTAAGCGTGGTGAGATCGGCAACGGTCACCTCGACCGAGGTCTCGCCGATGGTTCGGACGCCAGTCATTCCGTCGCCGTTGGTTGAGGCGTGGGGTAAGGCCGCGGCAAACGTTCCGTCTGACGGCCTCCGGAGGGCGCCATAGCACCCCGACCATTCATCAGCTGCCGACGGCTTGGCGCATCGCCTCGATCACCGGCGATGCTCCGCGGGCCGCCTTAAGGCGGCGGCCCCGCGTTTCAGATCGCGCCGGTCATCACTCCGCGGCCTGACGAACCGCGATGCCCTTGTCGGCGAACAGCTGCTGCAATTCGCTGGCCTGGAACATCTCACGGACGATGTCGCAGCCGCCGACGAACTCGCCCTTCACATAGAGTTGAGGAATGGTCGGCCAGTTCGAATAGGCCTTGATACCGTTCCGCAGCTCGTCGGAATCCAGCACGTTGAGGCCCTTATAGGGTACCCCGATGTGGTCGAGAATCTGCACGACCTGACCGGAGAATCCGCACATCGGAAACTGCGGGGTGCCCTTCATGAACAGCACCACGTCGTTGGACTTCACTTCATTGTCGATGAATTGCTCGATGCTCATGGTCTCGTCCTTTGGCGCCCGCAGGGGCCTGGGCGGCATTTAAGCCTTCAGGCTCGGTTCGGGCGCGTGGTCATGCGTCGCATATATGTATCCCGAAACGGCTGCGCATCCCAATGGAATTTGGCAACGGTGAGATGCAGATCCCGAAGTCGGCCAAAGCCTTGCGGCTTGCATGGGCCCGGCTTTCCGCTGTTGCCATTATAGGGACTCCGAGGCCGGATTTGGCCTGTTCAGGCCCCTCACGGCCAGCCTATCCTTCGAAACCAGATCGTTCCCCGGAACGCATCTTTCACGATGACGTTCTTCTGCCAAAGAGGGATTCCGCGTGACGAACAGCAGTGCGATCAAAGACCAGCCCGAGCAGCGTGCAACCAGGGGGGAACGGCTGGCGGCAGCCTACCGGCAAGTACGGCAGGAGACCGAGCGGCGCGCCGCCCCTCTCTCTCCCGAAGATCAGCTGGTCCAATCGATGCCAGATGCGAGCCCGATCAAGTGGCATCGCGCGCATACGACCTGGTTTTTCGAGCAGTTTCTGCTCGTCCCGCATGTGAAGGGATATCGGCCGTTTCATCCCGATTTCGCCTTCCTGTTCAACTCCTACTATGTGACCGCCGGACCGCGACATGCCCGCACCCATCGCGGCGTCGTCACCCGTCCCTCGGTGGACGAGGTCGACGCTTACCGCGCGCATGTGGACGCCGCCATGGAGAAGGCGCTCGCCACCGCGGATACAACGCTGCTCGAGACCCTCGCGCCGCTGATCGAGATCGGGACCAACCACGAGCAGCAGCATCAGGAGTTGATGCTGACGGACATCCTGCACGCGTTCTCGCTCAACCCGCTCTGTCCGGCCTATGATCCTGCGTGGCAGAGGCCCCGCTCCACGCGCGGCGGCGGCGATTTCATGCTGGCCGAAGGCATCCATACCGTCGGTCATAACGGAAACGGCTATGCGTTCGACAACGAAGGACCCGCTCACCGCACCCTGGTCGGCCCTGTCAGGATCGCCCGCGATCTCGTCACCAACCGCGAATGGCTCGCCTTCATGCAGGACGGCGGCTACACCACCGCGACGCTATGGCTGATGGACGGCTTCGCCGTCGCCACCAACGAAGAGTGGCAGGCGCCCGGCCATTGGCGTGAGATCGATGGTGAGTGGCACACAATGACGCTTGGCGGTCTGCGTTCGCTCGACCTCGACGCGCCGGTCTGCCACATCAGCTACTATGAAGCGGACGCGTTTGCGCGCTGGAGCGGCAAGCATCTGCCGACCGAAACGGAATGGGAAGTCGCCGCCCGCTCCGGTCAGCTCAACGATGCTTTCGGGATCGTCTGGCAGTGGACCCGCAGCGCCTATTCGCCCTACCCCGGCTATCGGGCGGTCGAGGGCGCGCTCGGCGAGTATAACGGCAAGTTCATGGTCAATCAGCTCGTGTTGCGCGGCTCGTCGCTGGCGACGCCGGAGGGCCACAGCCGCGTCACCTACCGCAACTTCTTCTATCCGCATCATCGCTGGCAGTTCATGGGACTGCGCCTCGCAGACTACCGTTCGTGATGCATCAAGCCTGCAGCAGCAAAGCCTGAGGAATTCCGATGAACGCTCATGTCGACGCCCGAGGCTGGCCACAGCCGAATTCGCGCCCCTCGCCATTCGCCCTCGATGCGCTGGAAGGACTGACGCAGACGCCGAAGCGGCTGTCGCCGAAATATTTCTATGACGCGACCGGCTCCGATCTGTTCGAGCAGATCACACGCCTGCCCGAATACTATCCGACGCGGACCGAGCTCGGTATTCTTCGCGAACGCGGGCGTGAGATCACAGCATTCATTCCCAAGGGCGCCGCGCTGGTGGAGTTCGGCGCCGGCGCCACCACCAAGATGCGGCTGCTGCTCGAACACTCGGCGTTCGCAGCCTATGTGCCGGTCGATATCTCCGGCGAATTCCTTCACAGCCAGGCCGCGCGGTTGCGCGCCGACTATCCGACGCTCGCCGTATATCCGGTGGCGGCCGATTTCACGCGAGCCTTCGCGCTGCCGGCCGAAGTCGCAAGCATGCCGAAGGTCGGCTTTTTCCCAGGATCGACGCTCGGCAACTTCGAACCGGACGATGCTGCGCAATTTTTGCGCAAGGCAGCCGCGATCCTCGGCCAGGGCGCGCGTCTCATCCTTGGAGTCGATCTGGAGAAGGATGAACGCATCCTCCACGACGCATACAATGATGCGGCCGGGGTGACCGCGAAATTCAACCTCAACCTGCTCGCGCGCATGAACCGGGAGCTCGGCACGGATTTCGATGCATCGGCGTTCGATCATCGCGCGATCTACAATCGCACGGAGCATCGCATCGAGATGCATCTGCGCAGCCGCAAGGCGCAGAAGATCAGCCTCTGCGGCCGGACCATCATGTTCGCCAGCGGCGAAAGCATCCACACGGAGAATAGCTACAAATACAGCATTCCCCGTTTGCACAAACTCGCGCGCAGTGCAGGCTGGACGCTCAGCCAGTCATGGACCGATGCACAGGCGATGTTCTCGGTGCATGCGCTCGTGGCTGACAGGCCGCCTCCATTAGCGGCCGACTGAGGAGCGCGAGGGCAGCGTCGCCTTGTTGCCGATCGAGATCGCCTCCCAGATCGCGACGATGACCAGAACCGCCGTCGTCGTCAGCGACAGCATCAAAGGCGACAGCAGATAGGCGAACGGCACCAGCAGCAGAAGGGCTGCGATCCCGACCAGGTGCGAGAGTTGCAACAGCCCGTGGATGGTCCGCTTGAAGAAGATCACGCCGATCAGAAACAGCAACGGCCCGCCGACGATCCCAATCACCGCTTTCAGATCGGAATGACCGTCCGGATGAGCAAGCACGAGCTCATCACCTACCGCCACGACGATGATGCCCGCAACGATTGGCATGTGCAGGTAGGTGTAAGCCAACCGCGCCAGCCGGCCGGGGTCCTCGGAATGCGAAATGTTATGGGCGCCGGCTTCCGCTCCCTTGTGAAAGTAGATCCACCACATCGCCAGGCTGCCGACGAACGACGCCAGGAAGGCGCTGATGACGTGCGGCGTCCACGCCAGCTCGGCAAAGGTCGCGCCCGTCACCAGGATCGATTCACCAAGCGCTATGATGATGAACAGCGCGCAGCGCTCCGCCATATGTCCGCCCTCGACGGACCAGTCCTGCAACGAGGACGCCCCCAGTGCCGGCACCCAAAACCGCGCCACGGGTGATGCGTATTCGATCGCCAATGCTGCGATCCAAAACAACAGCCGCGCATGGCTGTCGGCAAGGCCGCCCGCGACCCAGAGCACCCCGCTCAGCAGCAGCCAGACCGTGATGCGCAGGAAATTCCGCCGCAACGGCCCGTTCGACGACGGGATCGACCACAACGTAAACAGCGAACGGCCCACCTGGAACGCAGCAAAGGCCACGCCGAATGCGAGACCGCGATCTTCGAACGCTTTCGGTATCGATGTCGAGAGCACGAGGCCGGCGAGCATCAGCAAGAACAGGCAGATGCGCACAGGCGTCTGTTCGGGATCGAGCCAGTTGGTGATCCAGGAGGTGAAGACCCAAGCCCACCACATCGCCAGAAACAGCACGGCCACTTCGACAACGCCGAGCGGCGTGAAGTGTCTCAGCAAGGTGTGCGATATCTGGGTGACCGCGAAGACGAAGACCAGGTCGAAGAACAATTCGACATAGGTGACGCGATGATGCCCGCCCTCTGGCCGCTCACGCATCAGCGAGACGCGACGGCCTTCGATTGTGACGGTCATGGCACCGCTCGCGCTTTGGGTCTACTTTTCCGGCGCGCTGGTCTGCAGCGCGAGCGCGTGCAAAGCGCCACCCATCTGCCCCCGCAACGCCTGATAGACGATCTGATGTTGCTGAACGCGCGATTTGCCACGGAAGCTTTCGGAAATCACGGTCGCCGCATAGTGGTCGCCGTCTCCGGCGAGATCGCGAATCGTGACGACCGCGTCCGGGATCGCGGCCTTGATCATGCTTTCGATATCCCGGGCATCCATTGGCATATTAGTTCGGGCTCCCTGTCATTGCCATATCGGGGCACTATATTCCGTCCAGCACAGGAGGCACCATGAAAATTCCTGGTCCGGATCATCCCATCACGATCACGCCCAATCCGCGGCGGGTTCGCGTCATTGTCGCAGGCAAGGTCGTCGTCGATACGACCTCGGCGCTTGAGCTGAGAGAGGCGTCCTACCCGGTCGTGAATTATGTTCCACGCAAGGACACCGACATGTCCTTGCTCACGCCGACCGATCACACGACCCATTGCCCCTACAAGGGCGACGCGAGCTATTTCACGATCGCGATCGATGGCAAACCGCAGGACAACGCGGTCTGGAGCTACGAGAAACCGTTTCCCGCCATGGCCGCGATCGCAGGATATCTCGCCTTTTATCCGAACAAGGTCGACAGGATCGAAGAACTTCCTGCCTGACCAGCGTCGTTTGGACCAGCATCAATTGGCCGTTCCCGAAGTGTTCGAGCGAAGCAGGCCGCGCGTCGCCCGAAGCTGAAAAGCGCGCCGAACTGGCGGAGCTTCGGGCTCCGGTTCTGAGCCGGCAGTGCGCTAGCGGTCCACATCCCCCCGCATATAGGCGGGGAACCAGTGTTCGAAGGCTTGCCTGAGCGCAGCGACCTCGACCGGCTGCTCGCCGGCGGCGGCCAAAGTCGTACCACCAGTCGTACCGATGCGCTGGCCTCGCACGCCGGCCGCCTTCGCGGCCGCAAGCACGGCATCGGCCTGGTCGGCTGCAACGGTCACCAGATAACGCGCCTGGTCCTCGCCGAACCACCACGCATGCGGCGGAAGGGAAGCCGCTCCTGCCTCGAGCACGGCGCCGATGTCCCCTGCCAGGGCCATCTCCGCTAGCCCGATCAGCAAGCCGCCATCGGAAAGGTCATGAGCGGCGGTCGCCGAGCCAGCCGTGATCAGTCCGCGCACGAAATCACCATTGCGCTTTTCGGCTGCGAGATCGACCGGCGGCGGAGCCCCCTCTTCCCGGCCGCAGACGTCGCGCAGGTAGATCGACTGGCCGAGCCAGCCCTGGGTATCGCCCACCAGAAGGATCACGTCCCCGGGCCGCTTGAACGCCAGCGTCGCGGACTTGGTAAAGTCGTCGAGCAGACCGACACCGCCGATGGTCGGCGTCGGCAGAATGCCACGGCCGTTGGTTTCGTTGTAGAGCGAGACGTTGCCGGACACGACGGGGAAGTCCAGCGCAGAGCACGCAGCCGAGATACCACGCAGGCAGCCGACGAACTGGCCCATGATCTCGGGCCGTTCGGGGTTACCGAAGTTCAGATTGTCGGTCAGCGCCAGCGGCTTGCCGCCGACGGCGGTGATATTGCGCCAGGCTTCCGCGACCGCCTGCATGCCGCCTTGATAAGGATCGGCCTCGCAGTAGCGCGGGGTCACGTCGGCAGTCAGCGCCAGCCCCTTCGGTCCGTCCAGCACGCGCACCACCGCGGCATCGCCGCCCGGCCGTTGCACCGTGTTGCCCAAGATGACGTGATCGTATTGCTCCCACACCCAGCGGCGCGAGCACATATCCGGCGAGCCGATCAGCTTCAGCAGCGCTTCCGCATTGGACAGCGGCGGCTTTACATCCTGCGGCTTGATTTCCGGCAGCTTCGGCGAATCCACAAACGGCCGATCGTAGACCGGCGCCTCGTCGCCGAGTTCCTTGATCGGCAGGTCGGCCATCACGTCGCCGCCATGCTTGACGACGAAGCGCTTGCTCGGCGTCGTGTAGCCGACGATGGCAAAGTCGAGGCCCCACTTGCGGAAGATCGCTTCGGCCTCGGCCTCCTTCTCGGGCTTCAGCACCATGAGCATGCGCTCCTGGCTCTCCGACAGCATCATCTCGTAGGCACTCATGCCGGTTTCGCGCGTCGGCACCTTGTCGAGGTCGAGATCGACGCCGAGGTCGCCCTTTGCGCCCATCTCCACCGCCGAACAGGTGAGACCCGCAGCGCCCATGTCCTGGATCGCGATCACGCAATCCTTGGCCATGATTTCCAGACACGCCTCAAGCAGCAGCTTTTCGGCGAACGGGTCGCCGACCTGCACGGTCGGGCGCTTCTCCTCCGACGCGTCGTCGAATTCCGCCGACGCCATGGTGGCGCCATGGATGCCGTCACGACCGGTCTTCGAGCCGAGATAGACGATCGGCATGTTCACGCCGGATGCAGCCGCATAGAAAATCTTATCGCTTTCGGCGAGCCCCACGGCCATCGCGTTGACCAGGATGTTGCCGTCATAGCGGGTGTGGAAACGCACCTGGCCGCCGACCGTCGGCACGCCGAACGAATTGCCGTAGCCGCCGACACCCGCGACCACGCCCGACACCAGATGCCGGGTCTTGGGATGCGAGGGCGCACCGAAGCTCAGCGCGTTCAGGCAGGCGATCGGCCGTGCACCCATGGTGAACACGTCGCGCAGGATGCCGCCGACGCCGGTAGTCGCGCCCTGGTATGGCTCGATGAAGCTCGGGTGGTTGTGGCTCTCCATCTTGAAGACGACCGCAAGGCCATCGCCGATGTCGATCACGCCGGCGTTCTCGCCCGGCCCTTGGATCACCCAGGGCGCTTTCGTCGGCAGCCCGCGCAGATGGATGCGCGAAGACTTGTAGGAACAGTGCTCGTTCCACATGGCCGAGAAGATGCCGAGTTCGGTGAAACTGGGCACACGGCCGATCAGCTTCAGGATGCGCTCGTACTCGTCCGGCTTCAGGCCGTGGCTGGCGATCAGGTCGGGGGTGATGGCGGGTTCATTGCGGCTCATGGCCTGCTGTTTATGCGAGAGAGCCTGCGAGCGAAAGGCTCAAATTGGCGGATTTCACGGCGGAATCCCGAGAATCAGGCCCGTGTCGCCGAAGCCCCGCTGCGAACGGCCAGCGAGGCTTCTGGCAGCCACTGGCGCCCGATCCCCTTCCTCCCCAAAGGAGGGCCATGGGAGCCCGTTAAGGGTGTTTTAGCCTCCCGGGAACGGGGCCGCGGCGGACCTGCGTGGCAAATCCCCGTCGGCTGCGCCAATCCGCGCCAGCCCCGTGTTGCACCCAGGGCCCAACACCTCTTAAGACAAGGCCCTCTTAAGACAAGAACTTCCAAGACACTCCAGCAAAAGCCGAACAACAGGAGAGATGTGTGAGCGTGGTTCCGAAAGATGCAGTCGCCCGCCACGACGGGGCGGTCCAGGCGACCTCAGGCGAATTCGCCGGCTGGTGGACCTGGACTCGCGACCGTTTCGAGACGGCGAACGGACCCTTCTGGCACCACGACGAAGGCGACCGGATCAAATGCGCCTTTCGGGTCGAGAAGAAGCACATGAACGGCAGCGGTGCAGTGCATGGCGGCTGCCTGATGACCTTTGCCGACTATTGCCTGTTCGCGCTGAGCAACAAGGTACTGCTGGACGCGCGCGGGGTCACCCTGTCGTTCTCCTCCGAGTTCATCGATGCGGTCTATGAGGGCGAACTGGTGGAAGGCACGGGCGAGGTGGTCCGTGCCGGCCGCTCGATCGTGTTCATGCGCGGCATGCTGTCGTCAGCCGGCCGGCCGGTCCTCAGCTTCTCCGGCACTGTCAAGCGCATCAATGCCCCTCGCAAGCCGGTTTGAACCGGCATCGATGCCATGAGAGATCTCCGCACCACCGATCAGCAAAACCCCTTTTCACCCTATCTGAAGCGGTGGGCACTGACGCCAGATGGCGATCCCATCACCACCCCGCGCGCCGGCCTTCTGCCGGTGCTGCGCGACGGCGAACCGGCAATGCTGAAGGTCTCGACCGAACCCGAAGAAGGCTTCGGTGCGCGCCTGCTGGCCTGGTGGGGTGGCGATGGCGCCGCGCGCGTGCTGGCGCTCGAAGACAACGCATTGCTGTTGGAACGCGCAACCAACGGACGGGCGTTGTCCCATCTGGTGCGCGAGGGCCGGGACGACGAAGCGACCCGCATCACCTGCCGTGTCATCGAACGGCTTCATGCACCAAGGCCGGGCCCGCTGCCAGACCTCATTCCCCTCACCCAGTGGTTCCGTGATCTCACCGATGCCTCACCGGATGGCCTGCTCGGACGGGCCAAGCAACTGGCCATCGGCATGCTCGGCCAGCAAACCGACATCCGGCCGCTGCATGGCGACATCCACCACGACAACATCCTCGATTTCGGCGAACGCGGCTGGCTGGTCATCGATCCGAAGCGACTGATCGGCGACCGTGTGTTCGATTACCTCAACGTGTTCGGCAACCCGGACTTGAAAAGCGCGGCCGATCCGACGTTGTTCGAACGCCGCCTTGCCACCATCGCCGAAGTCGCCCGCCTGGACCGCAAACGGCTGCTGCAATGGCTCCTCGCCTGGAGCGGCCTTTCGGCGATATGGTGCATCAACGACAAGGTGGATGGCGACGTCACCGACCCGGATCGGCTCGCAATCGACCTGAAGGTCGCAGAGCTTGCAGCCGCCGAACTTGATCGCTGACGAAGCTGCTCGCGATTAAGGCTTCTCGAGCAGCTTGCGGAACTTCTCGATCTCGTCCGGCACCAGCTTGGCGATAAACGCCTGCGTCTGCTCCTCGGCAGACGGCACCACCGATGACAGGTCGGCGAAGCGCTTCGTCACCGCCTCGGTTGCAAGCGCCTTGCGCGCGGTGTCGTTCAGCTTGGCGATGACCGCCTTCGACGTGCCTTTCGGTACGAACAGCGCGTTCCAGCCCTGCGACTCGAACTCCGGCAATCCGGCTTCCACCGCCGTCGGCACGTCGGGGAGCGACGGCAGCCGCACCGTCGAGCCGGACACGATCCCGTTCACCTGCTTGCTGAGGATCGCCCCCGAGAGCGACGTCGCGGTGTCGCAAACGCCGTCGATCTGCCCGCCTATCAGGTCGTTCAGCGCCGGCCCCGCGCCACGATAGCCGACCAGCGTCGCCTCGATACCGGCGGCCTTCACGAAGGTCTGGCAGATCAGGTAGTTCGACGAGCCGATCCCCGCATGGCCGAGCGTCACCTTGCCCGGATTGGCCTTAGCGTAGGCGATGAAGTCCTTCAACGTCTTCGCCGGAAAATCCTTCCTTAGCGCGATCAGGCCGAACGTCTTCGCAACCATCCCCACCGGGATGAAGGAGTCCGGCGTGAAGCTCAGGTCGTTATAGATCGTATAGGTTGCGGCATTGGTGCCCGCATTGCCGATAGCGATGGTGTAGCCGTCCGGCTCGGCCCGTGCAGCGCGTGCAAGCGCAGTCGAGCCGCCAGCGCCGGCGACGTTCTCGTTGACGATCCGCTGGCCGATGATGGTCCCCATCTGATCGGCGACCACGCGCGCGATCACATCCGAGGTGCCGCCGGCCGCGAACGGCACGATCATGGTGATTGGA
The DNA here is from genome assembly GCF_000516555.1 of Afipia sp. P52-10. Lineage (NCBI taxonomy): Bacteria > Pseudomonadati > Pseudomonadota > Alphaproteobacteria > Hyphomicrobiales > Nitrobacteraceae > Afipia > Afipia sp. P52-10. The sequence goes on from NZ_AZSJ01000007.1 coordinate 1,260,188, forward strand.
CGGGTCGGATATGAACCTTGCGCGAAAGCAGCCGCCGGAAGCAGACACAGCAAGAGCGCAGCGCGAAAGAACAGCATGATCTCCCCCGTTTCTGAACCGCGCGTTTCGCCGCGCATGGTCCGAAACCGCACTATGCAGCGCGACCGCGAGGGAGAGCAAGCCGGCAAGCGCGTGATGACGCACGCCCCCAACCCGAGGAAAGGCACATACTTCGTCAGCGCGGCGAAATATCTCTCCAATTGGAAAATTTGAAAGGCTGTTCGATATGAGCGATCAAGCCGCGCGCTTGAGGTGCTCCGCAAGACCAGCGAACAGCCCGCGTCCGTCGGTGCAGCCCATGATGTCTTCGACGTGATTCTCGGGATGCGGCATCATGCCGAGCACATTGCCCTTTTCGTTGACAATGCCGGCGATGGAGTTGGTCGCACCGTTGATGTTCGAGGTCTCGCCGAGTTCACCTTCGGGCGAGCAGTAGCGATAGAGCACCCGCCCCTCGCCTTCGAGCCGCTTCACAGTCTCTTCGTCGGCCTCGTAATTCCCTTCGCCATGGGCCACGGGCACGCGGATTACCTGTCCCGCATTGTAGCCGCGCGTGAACGGCGAATCCGAACGCTCCACCCGCAGATGCACATCCTTGCAGATGAACTTCAACTTCTCATTGCGCATCAGCACGCCTGGCAGCAGACCAGATTCACACAGAATCTGGAAACCATTGCAGACGCCGAGCACGAGGCCACCCTTGGCGGCATAGGCTCGCACCGCATCCATCACCGGCGAGCGCGCTGCGATCGCGCCGCAGCGCAGGTAGTCGCCATAGGAAAACCCGCCGGGCACCACCACCAGGTCGGTCCCCGCCGGCAATGCCGTCTCGGCGTGCCAAACCATCGCCGCGTCGCGCCCCGAGACGAGCTTGAGCGCACGCGCCATATCGCGTTCACGATTGATGCCAGGGAAAACCAGAACGGCGGATTTCATATGTAACGGATCTTTCCACTGAGCGTGGTGGGGTGCTGAAGCCGGCCCCCACCTTCGGGATCATGCCCTCAGCCCACCACCTCGACGCGATAGTTCTCGATCACCGTGTTGGCGAGCAGCTTGTCGGCGGCCTGCTTCAGCACGGCCTCAGCTTTGGCCTTGTCGATCGCCGCCAATTCGATGTCGAACACCTTGCCCTGCCGGACACTCGCGACGCCATCGACGCCGAGCGACTTCAGTGCCCCCTCAATGGCCTTGCCCTGCGGGTCCAGGATGCCCGACTTCAAGGTGACGGTCACACGCGCTTTCATCGTCAGCCCTTCACCAGCACCGGGCCCGCACCCGCGGGGCGATCGTTGTCGGGATAGATGCCAAGCCGCTTGGCAACTTCCGTGTACGCCTCCAATAGCCCGCCGAGATCGCGACGGAAGCGATCCTTGTCGAGCTTCTCGTTCGACTTGATGTCCCACAACCGGCAGGAGTCCGGCGAGATCTCGTCGGCAACGACGATGCGCATCATCTCGTTCTCGAACAAGCGGCCGCATTCCATCTTGAAGTCGACGAGACGGATGCCGATGCCGAGGAAAAGGCCGGAGAGGAAGTCATTGACGCGGATCGCCAGCGCCATGATGTCGTCGATCTCCTGCGGCGTCGCCCAGCCGAACGCGGTGATGTGCTCTTCGGACACCATCGGGTCGTTGAGCTGGTCGTTCTTGTAGTAAAATTCGATGATCGAACGCGGAAGCTGGGTGCCCTCCTCGATGCCGAGGCGCTGCGACAGCGAGCCTGCCGCCACATTGCGCACCACAACCTCGAGCGGAACGATCTCCACCTCGCGAATCAGCTGCTCACGCATATTGAGGCGGCGGATGAAGTGGGTCGGCACGCCAATGTCGTTCAGATGCTGGAAGACGTATTCCGAAATCCGGTTGTTGAGGACACCTTTGCCCTCGATCACCTGGTGTTTCTTGGCATTGAACGCGGTGGCGTCGTCCTTGAAATGCTGGATCAGGGTGCCGGGCTCCGGGCCCTCATACAGAACCTTTGCCTTGCCTTCGTAAATGCGACGCCGACGGCTCATTGGGATGTACCGTGTGTTGTTGAAGTCCATGGAATGGGCTTGCTCCGCTTTGTGGACACAACTCGCGGCGGAGCTGCCGCGAAAGGCCCGTATCAGGGAAACGAAACGCGAACTGGCCTTGGCGGCAACCTAGCCGATTGGCCCCGTCAGTACAATCGATTGGCGGCATTTTCCCGCGACTTACGTGGCCCTGCTTGGGCCTCCTGATGGCAACCGCCAATCAACCTGGATGGTGCCCAAATGGGCGGATGGAGGTCGCCCGCTGCTGCGACCTTTGCAACGGTTGCCGAAGTCACCGGAAACCTTATATGGAGAGCGCCTATTCTGCCCCTCCATCCATGGACTGAGATATATGACGACTTTCGACAAGCGCGAGGAAGCCTTCGAGAAAAAGTTCGCCCTCGACGAGGAGCTGAAGTTCAAGGCGGAAGCGCGGCGGAACCGGCTGCTCGGGCTATGGGTCGCAGAAAAGCTCGGATTGAGCGGTGATGCGGCGACGGCCTACGCCAAGGAAGTGGTCGCGGCTGATTTCGAGGAATCCGGCGACAATGACGTGCTGCGGAAGGTCGCGAAGGATCTGGCGGCCAAGGGTATCGAGCTCACGGACGTCGAAATCCGCACCAAGATGAATGAATTCCTGGCCGAGGCTGTCGCCCAGGTGAAGGCGGGCCAGTAAACCCACGCGTATTTGGCCGCGGCGAGGCCATTCGGTCGTTCACGTCGCAGTTCCTCCTGCGGATTGTCATCGCCCGTCGGCCAGCTCCGGCCGTTGGCGATGGCAACAAGCGGCGACGTCAACGCGGCTTAGTCTCAGACACCGGAAGCGTTATTTCAGGGTGATGACAAAGCTCGTCTGCCCGTTGATGGTGTAACCTTCGACCTGCTGGCCGTAGGGCTGACGACCGATATTGACGGTGCTGCTGATCGATTCGATCCGGCAGTCTTTTGCAACCACCTCGCGCAGCAGATCGCACTCCCGGGCCGCGGCCTCATAGACCAACCGCTTGCCGCGATCGCGCAGCTTCTGAGCATCCTCGCTCTCGTTGGTCGGCCCCGGCAGAAAGACGTTGATCGAGGACTGCACCCGCACGCTCCCCTCCTGCCGCGGTCCGGCCGGGTCGCCGAACACCCGCGGCACTAGCGGCTGAGCTGAGGCAACCGTCGCCATCGCGACAGATGCCGTAGCCATCAGAATCATCGTCTTGATCACGGTCGTCCTCCAGGAAGCACCCGCAAGGGGCCCGGCGGCAATCCTAACCACGACAGCTTGCAGAGCGACGAAGGCCACGGCCAAAACCTGGGCATGGCGCTTTAGGGAGCATTAACCCCAAGCGCCATGCAGGCTGAGGGTTCAGCCTTCCTTGAAGCCATACTCCGGCACGTTACCGGTGGCGCCATAGTACTTGTAGGGAAGGAACTTGCCCGACATGGTGATCTTGACGCGATCGCCCTTCGGGTTCGCCAGCCGCTCCATCGCGAAATCGAAGTCGATGGCCGACATGATGCCGTCGCCGAACTCCTCTTCAATCAACGCCTTCCAGGCTGGTCCGTTCACCATCACCATCTCGTAGAAGCGATAGATCAACGGATCGGTCGGCGGCATCGGCGTGCCCTCTCCGCGCATCGGCACCTCGTTGAGCATGGCAATCTCGGCCTTCGAGAGACCGAACAGTTCGCCGGCATTCGCCGCCTGCGGCTTCGTCAATTTCATCTGGCCGAGGATAGCCCCGACGATCAGCACCTCGGAATAGCCGCCGATGCTGGTGCAGATGTGCTTCCACGACCAGCCCTTCTCGCGCTTGATGTCGAGAAGCTTTTCGGTGAGGTCGCTGCGTTTCATGAGAGTTCTCCTTGATGAATGATGCGGATGGCAAGCCGGTCAGGCGGCGGGCTCGCTGATGACGGAGGGTTCGGGTAAGGCGGGACGCACCACCGGCACATTGCGCGGGTCGTGGTTCTTCGCCGTCTGGGTGAAGGACTTGCTGCGGCTTACCAGGAAGTCGATGATGTGATTGCGCAGGCCGTAGTAGTGCGGGTGGCGATGGATATCGATGCGCGCGCGATCCTTGGGCAGCGGATTTTCGAGGATCTCGGCGAGCACGGCACCGGGGCCGTTGGTCATCAGGATGATCTTGTCGGCCAGATAGATCGCCTCATCGACATCATGGGTGATCATGAAGGTGGTCTGCCCCGTCTCCAGGCAGATGCGGCGCACCTCGTCCTGCAGCGTGCCGCGCGTCAGCGCATCGAGCGCCGAGAACGGCTCGTCCATCAGCATCATCTTCGGCGTGATCGACAGCGCACGCGCGATGCCGACCCGCTGCTTCATGCCGCCGGAAAGCTCCGACGGTCGCTTGTGCTCGGAACCAGTCAAGCCGACGAGATCGATGAACTTCTGCGCGTGCGCCCTGACCTTCGCTGCGCTCCAGTCCCGCCATTTCGACGACACCGCGAAGGCGACATTGCCGAGAACCGAGCGCCAGGGCAGCAGCGCGTGGCTCTGGAAGATCACCGCGCGATCAAGGCTTGGACCTTCGATCGCCTGTCCATCGACGATCACCGTCCCCTCGCTCGGCTGATCGAGGCCCGCGAGGATGTTCAGCACGGTGGTCTTGCCGCAACCGGAATGACCGATCACGCAGCAGAACTCGCCGCGCTTGATCGGCAGCCACAGGTTCTCGAAGATCGTAGTCGAGCCGCCGGAGGGGCCGGGATAGCGCTTGGCAATCCCTTCGATCGAGACAAATCGTTCGTCGGACACGTCGCTTACTCCGGGAAGGTGACCATACGCGCGAACCGCGCCAGGATCTGGTCGAGGATCATGCCGATCAGCCCGATGAAGAGGATGGCGATGATGACGTTGGTGATCGAAAGGTTGTTCCACTCGTTCCAGACGAAGTAGCCAATGCCGGTGCCGCCCACGAGCATTTCGGCCGCGACGATCACCAGCCAGGCGATGCCGATGGAGATCCGCATGCCGGTGAGGATGGTCGGTGCGGCGGCCGGCAGGATCACCGTGAAGGCGCGGCGCACATTGCCCACCTCCAGCGTGCGGGCGACGTTGATCCACTCTTTGCGGACGGCGGCAACGCCGAATGCGGTATTGATCAGCATCGGCCACAGCGCACAGATGAAGATCACGAAGATCGCCGAAACGCTGGAATCCTTGATCGTGTAGAGCGCGAGCGGCATCCACGCCAACGGCGAGATCGGCTTGAGGATCTGAATGAACGGATCAAGCGCCTTGCTCATCAAGGGCGACATGCCGATCAGGAAGCCGAGCGGCGCGGCGAACACCACCGCCAGCAGATAGCCGAGCAGGACGCGCGCGATCGAGTAGCCGAGCTGGATGCCCAGCCCCTTGTCGTTCGGACCCTTGTCGTAGAACGGGCTCTTGATGTGCTCCCAGAGCTTGGCACCGACGTCGAGCGGGCCCGGCATCGCCGACTTGCCCTGCGTCGCCGTCGCGCCCATCAGCCGTGCATATTCCGGACTCATCGTCGCGGTGGCGCCGGTCCCGCGAGTGGCGATATGCCAACCGATGAGAAAGACAAGCAGCAGCGCGACCGAAACGATCGCAGCGCGCAGAGATAGTGAGCTCGGCATCGTCAGCTCGCCTTTTTGATGGCGAAGCTGTCGAGATAGGCGGCGGGCTTCGCGGGATCGAAGGTCTTGCCCATCACCGAGAACGACTTGCTGGTGGTTACCGGCGGCGTCAGACCGGCTTCTGTCATCAGCTTGGTCGTATCGGTTGCCAGATAGACCTGCTTGGCGATGCCGGCATAGTCGACCTCGCCCTTGATCTGCCCCCAGCGCTTCATCTGGGTCATGATCCAGATCGCGAACGACTCCCACGGGAACGGATCGAAATCGAGCCGCTTGGCGTCGGTCTTCACGTTGCCGAGGCCGTCGGCGAAGGTGCCGGTGAGAATCTGCTCCAGCACGATCTCCGGCTGGTTGATGTAGTTCGCAGGCGCAATCGCTGCGGCGATCTGCTTGCGATTCTCGGCCTTCGCGGCGAACGCGGTCGCCTCGATGATGGCCCGCAACAGCGCCGCGTAGCTGTTCGGCGCAGCGCTGATGAACTCCCGCGACGCCGCAAACGCGCAGCACGGGTGGCCGTCCCACATCTCCTTCGACAGCATGTGAATGAAGCCGACGCCGTCATAGACCGCACGCTGGTTCATCGGATCGGGGCCGAGGAAGCCGTCGATGTTGTCGGCGCGCAGGTTGGCGACCATTTCCGGTGGCGGCACCGCGCGGATCTGCACGTCGGTATCTGGATCGATGCCGTGCTCCGCGAGATAGTAGCGCAGCAGGTAGTTGTGCATCGAGTAGTCGAACGGCACCGCGAACTTGAAACCCTTCCAGCTCTTCGGGTCGCGCTTGTCCTTGTGCTTGACCGACAGCGTGATCGCCTGGCCGTTGATGTTCTCGATCGCAGGTACCGCAAACGGCACCGGCGTCGAGCCGACACCCATGGTGATGGCGATCGGCATCGGCGACAGCATGTGCGCCGCGTCGTATTCCTTGTTCAACGTCTTGTCACGGATCACCGCCCAGCCGGCGGTCTTGATCACCTCAACATTGAGGCCCTGCTTGGAATAGAACCCCATCGGCGCCGCCATGATGATCGGCGTGGCGCAGGTGATCGGGATGAAGCCGACCTTGAGATCCTTCTTCTCGAGTGCACCGCCCTGCGCGAATACCTCCGTCGCGGTCTTGAGCGGGAAGACCTGCGACAGCGCGGCGACGGCGGTCGAGGCACCGACCGATTTCAGGAAGGCTCGCCGGCTGGCGTCCTTGGGAAACACCGCGCGCATCACCGCGGAAGCGACGACCCCTTCGAACCGCTTCTCCTCACTCTCGACCGCCGCGCACTGGAGCTGCAGCCTCAGATCGTCGTCATGGGCGCTCGCGCTGGCGTGACGGCCGCAGCTGCAGCCGGAGGTCAACGCGCGGTCTGGATCGAACGGATTATCGAAGGTCGGCATGGCACTCTCCCTGCTGGGCCGGCGGCTGCCTGGAGAATGAGCAAGGAGCATGCCATCGCCGAAGGTGAGGATTTATCAAGCAACATCAATGATATTGCGACACTTTGACTTCAACGAATTTTCGTAATAAACGAATTATCGTAATCCATAATACGAATTATCGTGACACTGATGAACGTCAGCCTGCCCGTGGGCGACACCCCGCCGATGAGCGCCGAAGAGGCGGCGGCACGCGCCACCGCCTTCGACTTCTCGGTCGACGCGATGCTGCTGATCGACCCGCATGCGGATGCGATCCTGGAAGCCAATGCTGCCGCCTGCGCGTTGCTCGGCTATGACCGCGCCACGCTGCGGCAGATGAAGCTGACGCTGCTGCACGAAGGTCAGGTGCCCTCCCTGATCGTCTTCACCCAGGCCGTGTTCGCGAAGAACACTTACTGGACGACGTCGCTGACGCCGCGCCATGCCACCGGCAAGAAGCTGCAGCTCGAATACGCCGGCTCGCTGATCCCGCAAGGTGACCGACCACTGGTGCTACTGGTGCTGAGCGACCTGCAGCAACGGCGCAGGCGGAGCCTCGATGCCGCCGCCGAGGACCACATGCGCAGCGGCATTGCCGCCTGGCAGCATATGGAGCGCGTGTTCCGCGACATCGAACGCGAGAACCAGCTGATCCTGCGCGCGGCCGGCGAAGGCATCTACGGCGTCAATTCCGAGGGCAAGACCACCTTCGTCAATCCGGCAGCCGAACGCATGCTGGGCTGGTCGGCGGAGGAATTGGTCGGCCGCGACATCCACCCGATCGTCCATCACACCCACCATGATGGCCGGCACTATCCGCACGAGGATTGCCCGATCTACGCGGCGTTTCGCGACGGAGCGGTGCACAAGGTCGATGGCGAAGTGTTCTGGCGCAAGGACGGAACGCCAGTCTGGGTCGAATACACATCGACGCCGATCCGCGATCGCGGGATCGTCGTCGGCGCCGTGATCGTCTTCCACGACGTCACCGAGCGGCGCGAGTCGGAAGAAAAACTGCGCGCAGCGCTGGCCGAAGTCGACCGCCTGCGCGAACGGCTCGAGCAGGAAAATGCTTATCTACAGGAAGAGATCCGCATCGAGATCAATCCGCATGGCATCATCGGCCACAGTGCGGCGATCCAGAAGACGTTGCGGCAGGTACAGCTCGTGGCGCCCACCGATGCGTCGGTGATGATCCACGGCGAGTCCGGCACCGGCAAAGAGCTCGTGGCGCGCGCCATCCACGAAGCCAGCGAACGCCGCGATCGGCCGTTGATCCGGGTCAACTGCGCCGCCATTCCGCGCGAACTGTTCGAGAGCGAATTCTTCGGCCACGTCAAAGGCGCTTTCACTGGAGCGCTGCGCGATCGCATCGGCCGCTTCGAACTGGCCGACGGCGGCACACTGTTTCTCGACGAGGTCGGCGAAATCCCGCTCGAACTGCAAGGCAAGCTGCTGCGCGTCTTGCAGGAGGGCCATTTTGAGCGCGTCGGCGAGGAGAAGACCCGCAGCGTCGATGTGCGCGTGATCGCGGCCACCAACCGTGATCTGAAGCAGGAGGTGCAGCGCGGACGGTTCCGCGAGGACCTCTATTTCCGCCTCAACGTGTTTCCGATCGAAACGCTGCCGCTGCGTGAGCGACGCGAGGACATCCCGCTGCTCGCCCAGCATTTCCTTTCCAACGAGACCAGTGAGCGTAAGGGCGGCCTGCGGCTGTCCGAAGCCGATGCGCGCCGGTTATCGCGCTACGACTGGCCGGGCAATGTACGCGAACTGCAAAACGTCATCGAACGTGCGGTGATTCTGTCACAGAATGGCCGATTGCGTATCGATCTGCCCGACCAGACGCCGCATGCGCCGATTGCCGATGGCGGCAAGGAAGCAAAGCCCGCGGTCATGACCGAGGGCGAAGTCCGCGGTCTCGAGCGCGCCAATATCGTTGCCGCGCTGAGAGCCACCGGCGGCAAGATCTTCGGTCCGGGCGGCGCCGCCGAGCTGATGGACATGAAGCCGACGACGCTCGCCTCACGCATCAAGGCCCTGAAGATCGAGGCACGCGGGTAGGAGCGGAACCGCGCTCGCGTACGACCATCACGAGGCAGCGTGCGCCATCCGCTGTTCGATCGCTGCAAGCGCGCGCTCGAGATCGGTTTGCACGTCCGCCTCGGCGATATCGGCTACCCGGTAGCCCCGCGCCTCAAGCCACTGGCGCCGCTCGCTGCGATCCTTCGCGACCTCATCCGTCTCGTTCACGCCGACCAACTCGATGGCCAGGCGCAGCGGGAAGGAGACGAAGTCGGGAATTTGCCGACCCACCGGGGTCTGCCGCTTGAACTGCCCGGCAAACCGGCGATCTTTCGTCAGCGCCTTCCACAAGACTCGCTCGGCATCCGAGGTGTTCCGCCGCAGCAGCCGCGCGAGCCCGCGCACCGGCCCCTGCTCCGCCGGCATGCGTCCGGAGCCATCCTTCGCCAGCAGAGCCCGCAGCCGCATCGCCTCGTCGCTGTCGAGCACGCCACCGCGTGCCGGCCCCTTCCTTCCTTCGGCAATCGCCTTGATCGCGCCGTGCAACGTCTGCATGTCCTGCTGTGTCGGCTCCATCCGCGTGAAGATGTTGCGCAGATTGACGATCATGGTGTCGCGCTTTTCAGGCGGCCGCAAGAATTCGACGCGATCGAGCTCCGCAACGAGCGTCTCGAAGAAGGCCTGCATCTGCGCCTTGGCCGCGCGCTGCGACCGTTCGTTGGTCGCGAACGGCAACACGCCATCCCTGGCGTGCTTGAACCACTCATACCCCATCAGCAGCACGGCCTGCGCGAGGTTCAGCGAGGCGAACTCCGGCACCACCGGAAACGTGATGATACGGTCGGCAAGAGCCACCTCCTCGTTGGTCAGCCCCCACCGCTCGCGCCCGAACAGGATCGCGACCTTGCCCTCTGCGGCGATCTCGCCCGCCATCGCCTGCGCGGCCTGCTCCGGCGCCTGCACTGGCTTCGCCTGATCGTGGGCGCGGGCAGTGGTGGCGAACACGAGCGAGCAGTCCGCGATCGCCGACTGCGGCGTCTCGAACAGTTGCGCGCCGTTGATGATCGCATCGGCGCCCGATGCAGCCCGCAAGGCGTGGATGTTCGGCCAACCATCGCGTGGGTTGACGATGCGCAATTGCGACAGGCCAAAGTTGCCCATCGCCCGCGCAGCCATGCCGATGTTCTGGCCAAGTTGCGGCTCGACCAGCACCACAATGGGCGCCGGCCCGCTCACGACCGCCTTGCCGGGTTTGGTTCCAGACTCCGTCATCCGTGTGTCATTTCCGTTTTCACGGCTCCCCGTTTGCGCGTCTTGAGGATTTTCTCAAGCAAATAATGCAGCACGAAGCCCGAAGCATCGGAGAGACCGGTACTGCTCAACAGACGACGATATCGACGATCCCATCGATCGCGCGCAGCGCGTCGATCGACTCGACAGGCGTCAGCGTCTCACCGAGGCGGCGTACCGTCCGGTAATTCGCGATCAGCAATTCGTCCAGCGCCCGCCGACGCTGCTCCGAGTAACGATAGGGCGCGTATTCGATCGCAAGCGGCACTTGGCCGAGATAATCGCCGAGTCCCTCGATCACCTCGGGTTCGAGCCCTTCCACATCGATCCAGACCAGACCGATGTCCTGCGGCCCGATCAGCGGCCGCAACTCGTCGTCGAGCCTCGCCATCGCCACCGGCACGCTGATTGTCCCGTCATATGAGGGACGGCGGCCGATCGCATGAGCCGCCTGATTTCTCGGATGCAGATGCAGAATGGCCTCCCCGGCTGCCTTGCCGAGCGCCTTGCCGATGGCTGTCACTCGCCCCGAAAGTTCGTTGATTGCGGCATTCATGCACAGCAGGCGAAGATTGCGCGGTTCCGGTTCAAAGGCGACGACGCGGGCGAAGGCGCCGCTCGTCAGGGCGTAGACCGTATGCGTCCCGATATTGGCGCCGACGTCGATGAACGCCTTGCCCTTGGGAGCCAGCCCTGCCTCCTCCAACGCCCGCACGGCTTGCAGAAATTCTTCCCGCTGCCACTCACCGCGCCACATCAGATTGGATCCGACCACCCGGTCGGACGGATCGACGAAGAACTTGCCTCCAGGCAGTTCGCAATAAACGAGATGCCCCCGCGCCGAGACCGCGTTCAGAACCGTCTCCCGGAACGAGCGTGTTCCGAGCAACACAGGCTCGAGAAGCCGCCGCCGCAGCCGGCGCCGGAAGCGCCCGCCGAGCCCGCGCAGATTCTGCCATACGGTGAGTTCGTCCGTATCTCCGATGCCCTGGCTCATGGCACGATCATGCCAAAGCAGGAAAACCCATACAACCGCTGCGGCTCAGGGCGTCCTTTTGACCACCTTCCGTGGAGCAAGGGGCGATGCTATAGCGGCCTGCGGAAGACGAATCCGCCCCCCGGCCCACCGTCCTAAATTCAAGGTAAGGCTCTGTCCAACATGGCAAAAATCAAGGTGACCAACCCGGTCGTCGAACTCGACGGCGACGAGATGACCCGGATCATCTGGCAGTACATCAAGGACAAGCTGATCCATCCCTACCTGGATGTCGAACTGCTGTATTTCGACCTCGGCATGGAATACCGCGACAAGACCAACGATCAGGTCACGATCGACGCGGCCAACGCCATCAAGCAGCACGGTGTCGGCGTCAAATGCGCCACCATCACCCCGGACGAAGCGCGGGTGAAGGAATTCAATCTTAAGGAGATGTGGAAGTCGCCGAACGGCACGATCCGCAACATCCTCGGCGGCGTGATCTTCCGCGAGCCGATCATCTGCAAGAACGTGCCGCGTCTGGTGCCCGGCTGGACCAAGCCGATCATCATCGGCCGCCATGCTTTCGGCGATCAATACCGCGCCACCGACATCAAGTTCCCGAGCAAGGGCACGCTGTCGATGAAGTTCGTCGGCGAGGACGGCACGGTGATCGAGCGCGAGGTGTTCAAGGCGCCGGGCGGCGGCGTCGCCATGAGCATGTACAACCTCGACGCCTCGATCATGGATTTCGCCCGCGCCTCCTTCAACTACGGTCTGCAGCGCAAGTATCCTGTCTACCTGTCGACCAAGAACACGATCCTGAAGGTCTATGACGGCCGCTTCAAGGACATCTTCCAGGACATCTACGATCGCGAGTTCAAGAAGCAGTTCGAAGAGAACGGCCTCACCTACGAGCATCGTCTGATCGACGACATGGTCGCCTCGGCACTGAAGTGGTCCGGCGGTTATGTCTGGGCCTGTAAGAACTACGACGGCGACGTGCAGTCCGACACGGTTGCGCAGGGTTACGGCTCGCTCGGCCTGATGACCTCGGTGCTGCTGACGCCGGACGGCCAGACGATGGAAGCGGAAGCGGCGCACGGCACCGTGACCCGTCACTATCGCGAGCACCAGAAGGGCAAGGAGACCTCGACCAACTCCATCGCCTCGATCTTCGCCTGGACCCAGGGCCTGTCGCACCGCGCCAAGCTCGACGACAACAAGGATCTCGCCAACTTCGCCACCACGCTGGAGAAAGTTTGCGTGGACACCGTCGAGTCCGGCTTCATGACCAAGGATCTCGCGCTGCTGGTCGGCGCCGAGCAGCGCTGGCTCTCGACCACCGGCTTCCTCGACAAGGTATCGGATAATCTGACCAAGGCGCTCGGCAAGTAAGCCCCGGTCTTGCATGCATCCATCAGGGGCGCCGGCGACGGCGCCCTTTTTGTTTTACTGCGCCATCCCCGCTTCGGAACCAAACGCGTTCGAGCACAGGGAGGGTTCGTCCAAATCCGTCACATCAGGCGACCACACACGGAATGCCGGACTCGACAAAGCCCTCTTTGCGTTTCACAACTCGACCATGAACACATCCGTCAAACCATCCGATGGGGTCGGCGACACCTATCTCTGGCTCGAGGAGATCGAAGGCCATCGCGCTGTCGCCTGGGTCGCGACCGAGAACGAACGCACCGAAACCTTCCTGCAGGACGCCACCTACCGCGCGGACTACAAAGCCGCGCTCGCGATCCTGGACTCCGACGAGAAAATCCCGTTCGTCGCCAAGGTCGGGGAGCATCTCTACAATTTTTGGAAGGACGCGAAGAACCCTCGCGGGATCTGGCGGCGGACGACGCTGGCAAGTTATCGCCAGGCGTCTCCCGACTGGGAGCTTCTGCTCGACATCGACGCCTTGTGCGCCTCGGAAGGCACGGCCTGGGCTTTCGGCGGCGCCATCATGTCGCCGGATCGCAGCCGCGCGCTGGTCAGTCTGTCGTTCAACGGCACCGATGCCGTGGAGATTCGCGAATTCGACCTCGCGGCCAAGCGTTTCGTCCCCGACGGCTTCGTCATACCGAAGGCGAAAGGCCATGCGGTCTGGCTCGATGCCGATACGCTGTTGCTGAACAGCGCCCTCACCGACGAACACACCACCGATTCCGGTTACGGACGCACGGTGCGGAAGTGGCACCGCGGCACGCCGGTCGAAAGCGCCGACGTGATCTTCGCGATCGACAAGAGCAACATGGGTGTCTGGTTCGAGGTCAACCATCGTCCGGGCAGCGAGCGGATCGTCTATTCGCAGGCGCTCGACTTCACGCGCATGCTGTTTTTCGTCGAGCCACCAGGCGGCCCTCGCATTAAACTCGACTTGCCCGAAGAGATCTCCCTCTCGCTCGCGGCACAAACGCTGACGGTCAGCCCGAAGCAGGACTGGACCATTGGCGGACAAACGGTTCCTGCCGGTGGCCTTGCCGCGCTAGATCTCGGCCGCTTCCTGCAAGGCGCTCGCGACTTCAAGACCATCTTCACGCCCTCGCCGACGCGAGCGCTGGAAAGCTGGATCGAGACCCGACACGGTCTGATCCTGCAGGTGCTGGATAACGTGCGAACCCGGCTGCTGTTGGCGAAGCCTGCCGGTGATGGCTGGACGACGACGGAGATGACAGACCTTCCCGCCAATGCATCGATCTACGCCGGCAACTTCGGCGGAGAACGCGATCCGGACCTCGGTAAGGATGTGCTGCTCACCATCACATCGTTCGAGCAGCCGACCACCCTGTCGCTCTGGAGCGGCGAGGCTGCTCCCCAGATTCTGAAGTCGGCTCCGGCCAGCTTCGATGCGCACGGCATCGAGGTAAAGCAACTGCACGCTATCGCCGATGACGGCACGCGAATTCCCTACTTTCTGATCGGCAGGGAGCTTTCCAAGCACAGCTCACCGTGTCCCACCATCCTCTATGGCTACGGCGGCTTCGAGGTTTCGCTGACGCCGAGCTACATGAGTCTCACCGGCAAACTTTGGCTTGAGCGCGGCTATCTCTACGCCATGGCCAACATCCGCGGCGGCGGCGAGTTTGGCCCGCGCTGGCATGAAGCAGCACGGCGTAAGACCAAGCATGTCGCGCATGACGATTTCGCCGCGATCGCGCGCCATCTCACCGCAAGCGGCGTGACGACGGCGCGACAACTCGCCTGCCACGGCGCCAGCAACGGCGGGCTGCTGGTCGGCAATATGCTGACACGCTACGGCGATCTGTTCGGCGCGATCTGGTGCGGCGTGCCGCTGCTCGACATGGCACGTTACACCAAGCTGCTCGCCGGCCATAGCTGGATTGCAGAGTATGGCGATCCTGACGATCCCGCCGAATGGGACTTCATCCGCCGCTTCTCGCCCTATCACCTGATCGGCGAAGGTAAGAACTATCCACCGATCCTGATCACCACCAACCGCACCGATGACCGGGTCCATCCCGGCCACGCACGCAAGATGACGGCACGGCTGAAGGACATCGATAGCCGGGTGTGGTTTCACGAGAATGTCGCTGGCGGACACTCCGGCGCGGTGGACAATACCAAGCAGGCCGCAAGCCAGGCGCTCGGCTTCGCCTTCCTGCGGCGGACGATTGCCGGAGAGAAAACCGCATAGAAGAGTGCCGGGGGCCGGGCGCGACCAGGCGCGCCTCAGGCCGATAGCGGCGTCGATTGAATGACGTTCGTCGGCAGAACTTGGCTCGCGTCACCGATCTGCGCGATCATCGCCTTGGCGATCTCCTCCTCGCCCATGATCACCACGTCGGCGCCATGCAGCTTGAGGTGTGCCACCTCCTCGTCCGAATGGGCGCGCGCGATGATCGCGATGTCGGACCGTGCTGCGCGGGCCTTGGCAACCACCTGCCCTCCTTCGAAGGCGTCCGGGATCGCCACCAGCACCGCCTGAGCCTGCTTGACATTGGCCGCCTCGATCATCTCGGGCGCATTGGCATTGCCGGTCATTGCCTCGACACCTTCTTTCTGAAGCGCCTCGACGATATGCGGGCTGTCCTCGATGACCAGGAATGGCCTTTCGGCCGCCCGCAGCGCTCGCCCGACGACGCTGCCGACACGGCCATAGCCGACCAACACGACATGATCGGACAGCGATGTCACGGGGAGCGGCTCGCGTGCTTTTTCGATCGGCTTGCCATCGATTGCCGCCGCGGGCTCCTCCTTCTCGAGCAATCGGTCGACAAGCGCAAACACGAGCGGATTCAGCAGGATCGAAATGATCGCACCGGCCAGGATCAGGTCGCGCCCCTGCGCCGGCAGCAAGGCCAGCGAAACTCCGAGCCCCGCCAGGATGAAGGAAAACTCCCCGATCTGTGCAAGGCTTGCAGAGATCGTCCAAGCGGTAGACACGGGATGACCGAACATGCGGACGATCAGGAAAGCTGCCGCCGACTTGCCGATCACGATGATGAAGACTGTCGCCAGCAACGGCCACGGCTCGCGCAGCGCGATCATCGGGTCGACCAGCATGCCGACCGAAACGAAGAACAGCACCGCAAAGGCGTCACGCAGCGGCAGCGTTTCCTGCGCCGCGCGATGGCTCAGTTCGGATTCGCTGAGGATCATGCCGGCGAAGAACGCGCCGAGCGCAAACGAGACATCGAACAGGATGGCCGAGCCGAAGGCGATCCCGAGCGCAATGGCAAGCACGGCCAGCCGAAACAGCTCACGCGAGCCGGTGTGCGCCACATAATGCAGCAGCGATGGGACCACTCGACGGCCAATCACCAGCATGAAGAAGACGAATCCGCCGACCTTGCCGAGCGTCAGCGCGAGCGGCCAGGCGATGCCGGATAGACCCGCATACGCGGCCTCCCCCTTGAGCAATCCCGCGAGCGCAGGCAGCAGAACCAGCGCCAGCACCATCGCCAGATCTTCGACGATCAGCCAGCCGACGGCGATGCGGCCGCGTTCGGTGTCGACCAGCCGCCGCTCCTGCAACGCCCGCAGCAGCACGACGGTTGACGCCACCGACAGTGCGAGCCCAAACACCAGGCCGCCTCCGATCGGCCAGCCGAGCAGTGCGGCGAGCCCCATGCCCAGCAAGGTGGCCACCATCATCTGCACGATGGCCCCGGGCACGGCAATCGCCCGCACCGACAGCAGATCCTTCAACGAAAAATGCAGGCCCACGCCGAACATCAGCAGGATGACGCCGATTTCGGCGAGCTCGTTGGCAAGATGCTGATCAGCGACATAGCCGGGCGTAAACGGACCCATCACCACGCCGGCCAGCAGATATCCCACCAGCGGCGAGACGCGGAACCGCTGCGCCACCGCTCCAAGCGCGAACGCCAGCACGAGGCCGACCACGATCGTCGAGATCAGCGGCGTGTTGTGGGCCATGGCGCGCTTTCCGGTTGCAGCGCGGGATCACGCCTCTCCGGTCAACACTTAGGGCCTGGTGCCGGCATTGACAATTGTACGGTGTGCCGCACTCCCCCTTGAAGGACAGTCCAATCAGATGCCCATGGATTGGGCATCCGAACACTCGTCTCGGCCATGACTATGGTCGGAGAGCACCGCGATGCCTCGCGGGACCAGCGTCAGTCTCATCGCGGCCCGAGCGATGCGCGACCCGCGATCATGTCATGCCGATGACGCCAGCGCCGCGGAAATGGCCTCGAGCGCGGCATCGGCCCTGCTACCATCGGGGCCCCCCGCCTGCGCCATGTCCGGGCGGCCGCCGCCACCCTTGCCGCCGAGGGCTTCCGAGCCTTTGCGAACCAGTTCCACTGCATTGAAGCGGCCGGTGAGATCACTGGTGACGCCGACCACGAGCCCGGCCTTGCCATCCTCGGTCACGCCGACGATAGCCACCACGCCATGGCCGAGCTGCTTCTTGCCGTCATCGGCGAGGCTCTTGAGGTCCTTCATCTCGATGCCTTGCACCGCGCGGCCTAGGAACTTGACGTCACCGATGGTGCGGATGTCGGATGCAGCACCGGCTCCGGCCGCAGCGCCGCCGCCCATCGCTAGCTTCTTGCGGGCATCGGCGAGGTCACGCTCCAGCTTGCGGCGCTCCTCCACGAGAGCGGCGATGCGGGCCGGCAGGTCGTCGAGGCTGGTGCGCAACTCGCCAGCCGCAGCCTTCGCCGTCTGAATGCTGCTGTTGATCGCATGACGCGCCGTCGTGCCGGTCAAAGCCTCGATCCGGCGCACGCCGGAGGCGACCGCGCTTTCACCGCTGATCGAGATCAGGCCGATATCGCCGGTCCGCTTGGCGTGGGTGCCGCCGCAAAGCTCGACCGACCAGCCGAGCGTATTGCCGCTGCCCTCACCCATCGACACCACGCGGACCTCGTCGCCATACTTCTCGCCGAACAGCGCGCGCGCGCCGGAGGCGCGGGCGTCGTCCACCGCCATCAGCCACGTGGTGATCTCACTGTTCTGCAGCACGACATCGTTGGCGATATCCTCGATCCGGCGCAATTCGTCGGCGCTGATCGGCTTCGGGTGAGCGAAGTCGAAACGCAGGCGCTCCGGCGCAACCAGCGAGCCACGCTGGGCGATGTGATCGCCGAGCACTTGCCGCAGCGCCTCATGCAGGAGATGTGTCGCCGAATGGTTGGCGCGGATTGCCGTGCGGCGGCCGTGATCGACTTCCAGCGACAGCGCCGTCCCGACCTTCAGCGCGCCCTGCTCCACCGTGCCGATATGCGCAAACAGATCGCCGGCCTTCTTCTGGGTGTCGGTGACGCGGAAGCGCACACCATCGCCAATCAGCAAACCGGTATCGCCGACTTGACCGCCGGATTCGCCATAGAACGGCGTCTGGTTCAGCACGACCACGCCGTTGTCACCGGCTTTCAGGCCGTCGACCTCCTTGCCGTCCTTCACCAAGGCGGTGACAGCGCCTTCGGCGGTTTCGGTCTCATAGCCGAGGAACTCGGTCGCGCCGAGCTTCTCACGCAGCGGGAACCAAACAGTCTCGGTCGCCGCCTCTCCGGAACCGGCCCAGGAGGCCCGGGCCTTTTCGCGCTGTTTTTCCATCGCGGTGTCGAACGCATCGGTATCGACGTCGATGCCGCGCAGCCGCAGCGCATCCTGCGTCAGATCCAGCGGAAAGCCGTAGGTGTCATACAACGTGAACGCGGTCTCACCCTTCAGCCGGTCGCCCGCCTTCAGATTGCGGCTCTCCTCATCGAGGATCGACAGACCGCGCTCCAGCGTACGGCGGAAACGGGTTTCCTCCAGCTTCAGCGTCTCGGTGATCAGCGCTTCGGCACGCACCAGCTCCGGATAGGCCTGGCCCATCTCGCGCACCAGCACACGGACCAGCCGCCACATCAGCGGCTCGCGGGCGCCCAGCAGGTGCGCGTGGCGCATCGCGCGGCGCATGATCCGCCGCAACACATAGCCGCGCCCCTCGTTCGACGGCAGCACGCCGTCGGCAATCAGAAACGATGAGGCGCGCAGATGGTCGGCGATCACGCGATGCGATGCCTTCTGCGGCCCGTGCGGATCGACGCCCGTCAGCTCCGCGATCGCTCCGATCAAGGCGGCGAACAGATCGATGTCGTAGTTATCGTGCTTGCCCTGCAGCACCGCAGCGATCCGCTCCAGCCCCATGCCGGTGTCGATCGACGGCTTCGGCAGCGGATTGCGCACCCCGCCGGCCAACTGCTCGAATTGCATGAACACGAGATTCCAGATCTCGATGAAGCGGTCCCCATCCTGCTCCGGCGACCCCGGAGGACCGCCTGGAATCTTGTCGCCATGGTCGAAGAAGATTTCCGAGCATGGACCGCACGGACCCGTATCACCCATCTGCCAGAAATTGTCGGAGGTCGGGATGCGGATGATCCGGGACTCCGGCAGACCCGCAACCTTCTTCCAGAGATTGAACGCGTCGTCGTCCTCCGAATACACCGTCGCCAGCAGGCGTTCCTTCGGCAGGCCGAAATCCTTGGTGATCAGCGTCCAGGCGAGCTCGATCGCCCGCTCTTTGAAATAATCGCCGAACGAGAAATTGCCGAGCATCTCGAAGAAGGTGTGATGACGCGCGGTGTAGCCGACGTTGTCGAGGTCGTTGTGCTTGCCGCCGGCGCGCACGCACTTTTGCGACGAGGCCGCCCGCACATAGGGACGCTTCTCAAGCCCGGTGAAAACGTTCTTGAACTGCACCATGCCGGCATTGGTGAACATCAAGGTCGGGTCGTTGCGCGGGACCAGCGGCGACGACGGCACCACCTCGTGACCGTTCTTGGCGAAGAAGTCGAGATACGCCGACCTGATTTCGTTCACACCACTCATAGCTGTCCAATCGCGCCCTGCTCGATCCCGGCGGGGCTGGATGGAGGTCCATCCTGCCCAAACCTGATCCTCAATTGCCCGTTATTTCCCGGGACACGCTTTTAGCGAGGGGGGCGCACCCTGTCCAGAAAACGCTAGCCGCCCAACGGTTTGCGAGAACCGTTGATAAGCCGTCCGCGACACCGAGAAGGATGGCAACGGCCCTTGTGCCCTGTTATATAGGGGCCGTGATCGCAGCCGGCGAGACGGGCCGCGATCATAGCCATGATCGGGAGAGACCGGCCCCAGACGGGATGCCGGCGCCGAAGGAGCAACCGCCCCGGAAACTCTCAGGCAAACGGACCGGCTGGCTGACTGCATCTGGAAAGAGACACGGCTGGACCTTGTCAGAGGTTCCGGCGTTCGTGTCCGCCGACGGGATAATACTCTCAGGCAAAGCGACAGATGGGGCTTCGGTGGAGACGGGAGGAACGGGTCCTCGCGCACCATCAGGAGCCGCTTATGCTTGCGTCACATCAGGATTCCGACCTCAACCACACGCCGCTGTTCGCGCTCAACAGCGCGCGGGGCGGCAAAATGGTCCCGTTCGCCGGCTATGCCATGCCGGTGCAGTTTCCACCTGGGGTGCTGAAAGAGCACCTGCACACGCGGATGGCCGCAGGGCTATTCGACGTGTCGCACATGGGCCAGATCGCGCTGCGTGCGAAATCCGGCAAAGTCGAGGATGCGGCCCGTGCCCTGGAGCGCCTGGTGCCGCAGGACATCCTCGCGATCGCGCCGAACCGCCAGCGTTACGCCCAGTTCACCAACGCGACCGGCGGGATTCTCGACGACCTGATGGTCGCGAATTTCGGCGACCACCTGTTTCTGGTGGTCAATGCCGCATGCAAGGCCGAGGACGAAGCGCATCTGCGCAAGCATCTCGCAGAGAACTGCATTGTCGAGCCGCTCGCCGATCGCGCGCTGATTGCATTGCAGGGGCCAAAGGCGGAGGCCGTGTTGGCGAAGCATGCGTCAGACATCGCGACAATGGCCTTTATGGATGCCGGCCCACGCCAGGTCATGGGCTTCGACTGCTTCGTCTCGCGCTCGGGCTACACCGGCGAGGATGGCTTCGAGATTTCGGTCCCCGCAAAGGACGCCGAAGCCCTGGCTGCGACCCTGCTGGACGATCCCGCCGTTCTGCCGATCGGCCTTGGCGCCCGCGACAGCCTGCGCCTCGAGGCCGGGCTCTGCCTCTACGGTCACGATATCGATACGACGACGACACCGGTCGAGGCTGGCCTCAACTGGTCCATTCAAAAGAGCCGCCGCAACGGCGGTGCGCGCGCCGGTGGCTTTCCGGGCGCCGACACCATCCTCAAGCAGTTCGAGAGTGGCGCCCCGCGCCGCCGCGTCGGCCTCAAACCGGAAGGCCGCGCGCCGGTGCGAGAGAATGCGCCGCTGTTTGTCGATGCGACTTCGACCGAGCAGATCGGCTCCGTCACGTCCGGCGGCTTCGGTCCCAGCATCAACGGCCCCATCGCGATGGGCTATGTGCCTGCGGCCCAGGCCGCCGATGGCGCGCAACTGTTCGCAGAGGTGCGTGGCCAGCGCCTGCCGGTCCGCGTCGCTCCCCTTCCCTTCTCACCCCACTCTTACAAGCGCTGAGGAATTCCATGACCATCCTGTACACTGCAGATCACGAATGGCTGCGCATCGAGGGCGACGTCGCAACCGTCGGCGTGACTGATTATGCGCAGACCCAGCTCGGCGACGTCGTGTTCGTCGATTTGCCGAAGGTCGGGCGCGTGGTGAAGAAGGCGGAAGCCGCGGCCGTGGTGGAGAGCGTCAAGGCCGCCTCCGACGTCTACGCGCCGATCAGCGGTGAAATCCTCGAAGTGAACGAAGCGCTGGGCTCCGATCCCTCGCTCGTGAACTCCGATCCTGCTGGCGGCGCCTGGTTCTTCAAGATCCGCATTGCCGACAAGGCTGAGCTCGACGGATTGATGGACGAGGCCGCCTACAAGGCGCACACCGCGTAGCGATCGCCGCTTTCCGACAAGATCGAGCCAGTCATAAAGAATTACAAAGTCGTACGAAGGAGATCGGCATGACCGCACTTCGCAAGAATTCAGCAGATGTCGCCACCGACTTCGTGCGGCGCCATATCGGTCCCGCGCCGCGCGATATCGAGACGATGCTGGAGACAGTTCGTGCAAAGAGCCTTGCCGCACTGATGGACGAGACCTTGCCGGCCTCGATCCGCCAGAAGGCGCCGCTCAATCTCGGCCCCGCCCTGTCGGAAACTCAGGCGCTGGAGCACATGACCGGCCTTGCGGCTCAGAACAAGCTCTTCACCTCGCTGATCGGCCAGGGCTATTCCGGCACGATCCTGCCCACCGTGATCCAGCGCAACATCCTGGAGAATCCCGCCTGGTACACGGCCTACACACCTTACCAGCCGGAAATCAGCCAGGGCCGCCTCGAGGCGCTGCTCAACTTCCAGACCATGGTCTGCGACCTGACGGGCCTTGATGTCGCGAATGCGTCCCTGCTCGACGAAGGCACTGCCGCCGCGGAAGCGATGGCGCTGTGTGAACGCGCAGCGACCGACGTCAAGACCAAGGCGTTTTTCGTCGATCGCGACACCCATCCGCAGACCATCGCGGTATTGCGCACCCGCGCCGAGCCGCTCGGCTGGTCGCTCGTGATCGGTGACCCGGAGAAGGATCTCGCCGCAGCCGACGTGTTCGGTGCGCTGCTGCAATATCCCGGCAGTCGCGGCGCCGTGCGCGACCTGCGCGGCGCGATCAGCACCGTGAAGGCGAAGGGCGGGTTAGCCGTCATTGCCGCGGACCCACTGGCGCTGACACTGCTGATTCCCCCTGGCGAGCTCGGCGCCGACATCGCCGTCGGCTCGACGCAACGGTTTGGCGTGCCGATGGGCTATGGCGGTCCGCACGCGGCCTATATGGCGGTGCGTGATACGCTGAAGCGTTCGCTTCCGGGCCGCATCGTCGGTCTTTCGGTAGATGCGCGCGGCGCTCCCGCCTATCGTCTCGCGCTGCAGACCCGCGAGCAGCATATTCGCCGCGAAAAGGCGACCTCGAACATCTGCACCGCGCAGGTACTGCTCGCCGTCATCGCCTCGATGTATGCGGTCTATCATGGGCCCGAAGGTCTCAGCGCCATCGCCCGCAGCATTCATCGCCGCGCTGCCGTGCTCGCCGAGGGCCTGAAGCGGATCGGCCGGACACCGCTGCATGCCGCCTTCTTCGATACCGTGACGGTCGCGCTGAACGGCGAACGCGTCACGCTCGCCAAGCGCGCGGAAGCCGAAGCGATCAACCTGCGCTTCGACGAAAGCACGGTCAGCATCGCCCTCGATGAAACCACGACGCCTGCGATCGTCGAAGCCGTTTGGCGCATCTTCGGCGGCCACCTCACCTATGCCGCCATTGAGCGCGAGACGCGCGACGCGCTGCCCGCCGAGCTTGGCCGCACGACCGACTTCCTGACGCATCCGGTGTTTCACAAGCATCGCTCGGAGACCGAACTGCTGCGCTATATGCGCAAGCTCGCCGACCGCGATCTCGCGCTCGACCGCGCCATGATCCCGCTCGGCTCCTGCACGATGAAGCTCAACGCCACTACCGAGATGATCCCGGTGACGTGGCCGGCCTTCGGCAACCTGCATCCGTTCGCGCCGCGCGCACAGGCCGCGGGCTTCCATACGATGTTCGACCAGCTCAAGCAGTGGCTGATCGACATTACCGGTTACGACGCCATCTCGCTGCAGCCGAACTCGGGCGCACAGGGCGAATACGCCGGGCTGCTGGCGATCCGTGCCTATCACCTGTCGCGCGGCGAGAGACAGCGCAACATCTGCCTGATCCCCTCCTCCGCCCATGGCACCAACCCGGCGACCGCCAGCATGGTCGGCATGAACGTCGTCGTCGTCGCCTGCGATGCGGGCGGCAATGTCGACGTGGAGGATCTGCGTGCGAAGGCGAGGGCCAACGCCGACCGCCTCGCCGCGATCATGATCACCTATCCCTCGACCCACGGCGTGTTTGAAGAGCACATCCGCGAGATCTGCGACATCGTGCATCAGTATGGCGGCCAGGTTTATCTCGACGGCGCCAACCTCAATGCACAGGTCGGCTTGTCCCGGCCCGGCGATTACGGCGCCGACGTCAGCCATCTCAACTTGCACAAAACGTTCTGCATTCCGCATGGCGGTGGCGGCCCTGGTATGGGACCGATCGGCGTGAAGAAGCATCTCGCGCCGTTCCTGCCGGGTCATATCGCGGTCGACGGCGGCGCGGCGCCCGCAGGTGCTGTCTCGGCGGCGCCCTTTGGCTCAGCCTCGATCCTCGTCATCTCCTATATCTACATTCTGATGATGGGTGGCGAGGGATTGCAGCGCGCAACCGAGGTGGCAATCCTGAACGCCAACTACATCGCCGAGCGGCTGCATCCACACTTCCCGGTGCTTTACCGCAACCACAATGACCGCGTCGCACACGAATGCATCGTCGACCCGCGCGGGCTGAAAGCCACCGGCGTCACCGTCGACGACATCGCCAAGCGGCTGATCGACTATGGCTTCCATGCGCCGACCATGAGCTTCCCGGTTCCCGGCACGCTGATGATCGAGCCTACGGAATCCGAGTCGAAGGCCGAACTTGACCGATTCTGCGATGCGATGATCGCGATCCGCAAGGAAATCGCCGACGTCGAAAGCGGCAAGTGGCCGATCGCACAATCGCCGTTGCGCAACGCGCCGCACACCGTGCACGACCTCGCCGACGACACCTGGAACAAGCCCTATTCGCGCAGTGAAGCCTGCTTCCCCGATGGCGTGTCGCGGACGGATAAATACTGGTGCCCGGTCGGGCGGGTCGACAACGTCTATGGCGATCGCAATCTGGTCTGCTCCTGCCCGCCGATCGAGGCTTACGCGGAAGCGGCGGAATAAGGCGGCTGACACAGCACAAACGAAAAGCCCGGACGCTATAGCGCGATGAGATTTAGATGAATCATCCTCGCGCTTTAGCTTATTGTTTAAGCATGATCTTTTCGGAGAACGCCTCGCACTCTTCCAGATCATGCTTTAACGATTCGATTCCAACATTTGCATCCCGCTGCCGCAAGGATGTCTTGCAAATGTTGGAATCAAGAACCGCAAGCAAACGTCATGATTTAGTGGAGCTTTGGATTGCATTCGCACGGCGCGCCAGCGGCTAAGCGGGATGCGGATGTCGAATCCGCTCCACTAGTCCGGGCTTTCTTCATGCATCCAATCGCAGTGTCGAGCACAGTCTTGTCGAAAGCAGCGCGGCCGGCGAGCCGTAGCACGCATACATCGAAGCACGCGACCTGGCGAGAGCCAAGCGACGGCTGTAGCGATGCAATGCGGTTGCCGCATTTCAGCGCTGGGCCGCTCGCACGAATGCGGCGAGTTCGCTGTTGAAGCGCGCCGCGTCTTCGTGAAACGGCGCGTGGCCGATACCTTCGTACAGCGATAGCTTCGCTCCGGGAATGTGCTTCGCGCCGTGTTCGCCCATCGCAGGAAGGATGAGCTGATCCTTCGCACCGTAACTCAACAGCACCGGCACATTGATCTTTGCCAGCAGGTCGTCGGTATTCAAGGAGCGCCCGAGAACGAGCTTACGCACCTGCGGCGGGACCACCATGTTGTAGGCGAGAATCGTTTCGAATTCGTCCACCGTCGGCTGCCGCTCGAAACAGGTGCGGACAAAGCGCGCGGTGGACGCGATGTTCGTCGCCAGATCTTCGTTCAACATGCCGCCGAAATGCGATCGCCCTGGCCCCATGAACGCGCTGTCGCCGGACAGAACCGCGCCGACGAAGTTCACGCCGGCAATGCCATCCGTCCCCGACGCACGCAGATAGTCGGTGATGACACGGCCGGCATAGGACCAGCCAACGACCACGGGACGTTTCAGGCCCGCAGTCGCAATGACCGCCGCGACATCCGCAGCCCAACGTGCGTTGTCGGCGTAACAGGCCGGGTCCAGCGGCTTGTCCGACGCGCCGTGGCCGCGCAGGTCGAACGCGACCATGCGAAATTCGGAAGACAGATTCGGATCGCTGAACTGCTTCGTCCAGGAGAGATGCGATTGATTGAAGCCGTGGATCAGCAGGATTTCGAGACCTGCCGGATTTCCCGTCTCATGCACAGCCAGACGAACACCGTCTGCCGATGTCACACTCAGCGCTTTCACCGCATATCCTCCCTGCCGTTTTCAGGCAGACTAGGACATCTTCGGTTCAGAGGGAATCAGAACTGAAGCGCTCGGTTTTCGAATTCCTATCGAGTTTAAGTCTCTCATCGAACCAGCGCGTTGTCCTCACGCGAACGCCTGATCGCCCGCCGGCGCTTGCCCGATGATGCCTGCGCAAAGCCGATCGCTTAGGGCTAGCTGTCGGGCGTCCCTCAGATCGGCCGGCTCGCCAAAAAAGCAGCGGGCACTGCGTGACATCGGCAACTCAATGCCCCGCAGCCCCCGCTGTTTCTGCGAACTCAAGTCCAAGAATCCAACAAGAACTCAAGCTGTCAGTAAGCCGATTGTCCGGATTGGAGAGGACGGCTTCAGGTCCGCCCTCGCCTGGCATCAAACGGCTTATTCTTCGCCATCATCATCATCGTCCTCGCCCTTCTCGGCGGCGAGGATCTGATCGGCAATGAGACCTGAGTTCTGACGGATCGCGGCCTCGATCTTAGCCGTCATATCCGGGTTGGCCTTCAGGAAGGCCTTTGCGTTCTCGCGCCCCTGGCCGATGCGCTGACTATCATGGGAGAACCAGGCTCCCGATTTTTCCACCACGCCCGCCTTGACGCCGAGATCGAGGATTTCGCCCATCTTGGAGACGCCCTCGCCATACATGATGTCGAACTCGACCTGCTTGAATGGCGGTGCCAGCTTGTTCTTAACCACCTTGACGCGAGTCTGGTTGCCGACCACCTCGTCACGCTCCTTGATCGCACCGATCCGGCGAATGTCGAGGCGCACGGACGCATAGAACTTCAAGGCGTTGCCGCCGGTGGTGGTTTCCGGCGATCCGTACATCACACCGATCTTCATGCGGATCTGGTTGATGAAGATCACCATCGTATTGGATTTGTTGATCGACGCGGTGAGCTTGCGCAGCGCCTGGCTCATCAGCCGCGCCTGCAGACCCGGCAGCGCATCGCCCATTTCGCCTTCGAGCTCGGCACGCGGCACGAGCGCAGCGACCGAATCGATGATCAGCACATCGACCGCCCCGGAGCGTACCAGCGTATCGGCGATCTCAAGCGCCTGCTCGCCATGGTCGGGCTGCGAAATCAGAAGGTCGTCGATGTTCACGCCAAGCTTGCGGGCATAGACCGGATCGAGCGCGTGCTCGGCATCGACGAAGGCGCAGATGCCGCCGCGCTTTTGAGCTTCAGCCACACAATGCAGCGCCAGCGTGGTCTTGCCGGAAGATTCGGGTCCGAAGATTTCGACAATACGGCCCCTCGGCAGACCGCCGATGCCAAGCGCGATATCGAGCCCCAGTGAACCGGACGAAATCGCCTCAATCTCGATCTTGTCGCTCTTGCCGAGCTTCATGACCGAGCCTTTGCCGAACTGACGCTCAATCTGAGAGATCGCGGCCGACAACGCCTTCGACTTATCCATGGACGAACCTTCGACGATACGCAGAGCTGGCTGGGACATGAAAGAGCGCTCCTTATGAACGGGATTCGCCGCCCCGACAATGAAACGGCCGATCGAGCTGACAGAAGCTTTGTACACCATCTGTTCTATGTTCGCAATATGTTCTTTTCGCTTTCTCAGCAGATATATACCCTTAGGACATGTAACATGAATCGGTGTATATGTCGTCTGCCACAACTAGCCCTAGAGGGCTGTGGGAGACGTTGAAATGGGAATTGGACGCTTGCTACCCGCCGCTTTGGGCATCGGGATTCCGACCATGATGCAAGTGGGCCCCGACGATGCGATCCTAAATCTTTGCAAATGGCCGCGAAAGCTATGGCCCGATCTTCCGCAAAATTGCCTACCGGGGATTTCTTCTGTTTGGCTTTACGTTGCCGCTGGGCTTTTAATTATAGGTAGTATCTTGTGGTTTGCTTGGCCTCATCTCCCAGCAGTCAGACGACGTAATGGTTCAACGCGAATAAAACCTGAGCAAGACGGTCCTATTCAATGGACATGGGATTTTATTTTAGCGGCGCGCTGGGTTGATCCAGGAATCCAAATATACGGGTTTCAGGCGATAGGACAAAATACATCAAATGAATTTATCTCAGGCATCGGCGGCTTTGTGAGATCGGATATTACCGGACGCCAATTTCCAATTCTCGTTCGCGACCGTAACGAATTAGTCCCCACAGCGGACTATGGCATTCCTGCCAAACATCAATTCCATTTGGGCGCGAACTTTGTCGACACTGGCGGCTTCACCCCTACGCGATTTTTACAAGATTTTGGACGGCTGACGTTCTCATTCGAATACAATGGCAAAACTTATAAGCGCCATTTTACTCATGATGAGATCGCATCGGAGATCAGGCGGGCGGAGGATTTTTTGCGTCCTAAGGTTTCTCCGTCTCAGGCTGGTGTTCGTCGAATTTCACACGAGCCATCCGTTAACGCGGCTATTCCGTTCGTAAAATTGGAGCGAACATGGCGCCCAGCAACAGCAGCAGAGGACATTGTTTCTTGTTTTAAAATCACGGCAACTAGTCACGCATCAGACGTAGCTTTCATAGCTCGCTATGCTGAGGCAATACATTATATCAGTTCCGTCGAGTGGAAGTGGTCTGGTTCACTTCGCATCAACCAAATTGCGCAGATATTTCCTTCCGAAAATTGGGAAATAGAAGCCATCAGAAGGCCGCGATCTGGGAAAAATATTGTCATTCTGTTCGACAAAATAACGCACAAGATAAGGGATGATGCCCTCATACTGATGCGGTTGGATGTCGTGAGTAGTGGTCGCACCGAACGTATCCAGTTCGCCTATCACTTAAGATCCATTAACGGCGCGAACCTTTTAGACCCGGTACATCTTGATGATATTGCCTACATCAAGGGCATCGATCCCGACAATGCGGAGGCGAGATGAAACCGACGGGCCACAACAATAATCGTTTCGATCAGCTTCTACACGCGATGGTCACTCGACCCGTACCTTCGGAAGCGCCTGCAAAAGAAGCTCGAACATCAGGCCGGGCTGCTTCCGCAAGTTATGGCGATACTCGAACTCGCGCAGGTAAAGCTGCAAGTGCTTCTTCGAAACCCAAACGTAAGTCCCGTTAATCCCGCGCTTTACCTGAGACCAGAACGACTCGATTGAGTTGGTGTGAACGTCGCCGCGAACGTATTCCTTCGCAGAGTGATCGACGGCTTCGTGATCGTAGCCGTATTTTTCTTTCAGCAGTTTGAAGTTTGACGCTTCATCCGTGTGAATGCGCGAACCTTCTTTCACAAACCGGACGATGTGCGGCAGAATGTGAGCCTTGGTGCGGGCTTGCACGACGCGGGTAACAACGTCACCGCCGCGCTCGATCATGCCCATGACAATCGCCTTGTCGTCTTTGCCCTGCTTGTCCTGCCGCCAACGAAGGTTTCATCGGCTTCGACTGTCTTGCCGGGACCGCCCATCGGGGCGTCGCCGTCCACGTAACCCATATAGAGCCGGATCAGATGGCACATACGCCACGCGGTCTTGTAGGTCACACCTAGCTGGCGCTGCACTTCCTTCGCAGCTACGCCGTTTCGCGTCTCGCAGAACAGGAACATGACATAGAACCAATCCCGCAGGCTGGTGCGGGTCTTTTCGAACGGCGTCCCAGCGGTCGGGTACACCTGATAGCCGCAATGCTCGCACTCAAACGAGCGGCGGTTTTTGACGCGGTAATAGGTCGCCTGCTTCTGACACTTAAAGCAGGTCAGGCGCTCGCCAAACCGGGTGCGCATCAAGTGCGTCAGGCAAGCATCTTCGTCGGGGAAACGCTTCTGAAACTCTCGGATTTTTGAGAGCTTTTGGGCCATTTCTTTCGAACCTCCCCAGAGAATATATGCACTGTACTCCGGTTTGTTCTACATGTCCAGAGGGTATATATCCGGTTTCAACGCAACTTGCGGCTTCGGCAGCATGCTCGATAATCCACCACAGTCCCTCACAACCCCGATGGCGCGGCGGAAGCCTGCCGCAATGCGAGCGCCTCCTCGATCGCCCTGCACCACACGCAGGCCATGCGCGACGAGCGCGAGTCGGCGCGGCCCTTGATCAGCACCTTGTCCCAGCGGCTCATGCTTTCCGGATCGGGATAGAGGCCGAACACCACCTCATGCTCGGCGATGATCCGCCGCAGCTCCTCGGCGCGGTTACCGGCCCTTCTCAGCCGCTCGGCCGTCGCATCCGCCAGTCGAGCGAAATCCTCATCATCCATGTCGTCGTCACAGGTCCTCGTTGATAGGCAGGACCATAGGTCGTACCAGCGCGAAAACAAGCCACGGAGTGAGTTCCCGCTCGCCGGATCTCGGGCTTTGCTGTATAAGTCGGCAGCTTCTTCTCGATGCAAGAAGGAGCTATTCCATGAACGATCTGTATGTTTGGCTCGCAAGCCAACACGCCGGCCTGCAGACCTTCAAAACCTTCCAACAAAAGCTCGCCCACCTCGCCGCTCGCAATCCGCAGCAGCGTGCTGCCTGCCGGTTGCTGCATGGAACGATCGATCGCTACATCGAGGCGTTCGACGAAGCGCCGTTGCCCTTTACGGTGGCCGCCCGAGCCCACAGCCGACTGCTCCATGCAATCGCCGAACTCAATCCATCGGCAGATGCGACCGAGCAACTTGCCGAGCTCAATCGGCTCGCCGAGCTGACGCTGACGCGCTGAAATCG
Organism: Afipia sp. P52-10; assembly: GCF_000516555.1. NCBI lineage: Bacteria > Pseudomonadati > Pseudomonadota > Alphaproteobacteria > Hyphomicrobiales > Nitrobacteraceae > Afipia > Afipia sp. P52-10. The sequence continues at coordinate 1,290,767 of NZ_AZSJ01000007.1, forward strand.
ACGGATGGAGGAACGCCCTGCGACTGCGCTCGTGTAGCCAAGTCCACGGCAGTCACCGGCCACGATGACTGCCGTCTTGCTATGCGCTAGCAGATTTTGCCGTTGCTGCAGTTCCCGCGCGCGATATCCCGCAGGCTCCAGTCGATACTGCTCAGCAAGCACCCGAGGTGAACGCCGGTAGCGGCTTCAGCACGGGCCCGGTGCATTGGCCCAGAGACCGAGCGATCAAGCGAAGCAACATTTTCGTCGTCCGATCGTTCATCGGTCCCCCTCCTCGCTTTCGGCCTCATCGCCGATCCAAGAACGATAAGATAGCATCGGACGACGTCTGCGCCGAAAGCCGCATTGGCCGCGCTAACGCACCGTGACAAAAGACCCCCCATGATCGGAATCCACGACCTTCCCCTGTTCATCGGCGCGGGCCTGCTCCTGAACGTGACGCCCGGCCCCGATACGGCGCTCGTCATCGGACAAAGCTTGCTGCATGGCCGTCGCGGCGGCATGTTGGCGGCCCTCGGCGTCGGCGCAGGATGTTTCGTCCATATCGGCGCAGCAGCAATCGGCCTGTCCGCCGTGATCATGACCTCCGCCGTCGCGTTCTTGGTCATCAAATGGATCGGTGTCTGTTACCTCTGCTACGTAGGCGCGCGGATGCTGTTCAGCCGCGAGCACGCCGCGATACAAGACGTTGCGCGGCAATCGCGCTCTTCGCTTGCGATCTTCTGGCTAGGCTTCTTTACCAACGTCCTCAATCCGAAGGTCGCGCTGTTCTTTCTCGCCTTCCTGCCGCAGTTCATCGACGTCGAGGCACCAAACAAAGCAGCGGCCTTCGCGCTGCTTGGCGTGATCGTCAGCGCGACCGGAACGCTCTGGCTGCTCGTAGTCGCTTTCATCACCTCGATGACCAGCGCGCGCCTTCGCGCGGACGCTCGCATCAAGCGCTGGCTGGAGCGAACGCTCGGCGCGATGTTCCTTGCGCTCGGCGCGAAGCTTGCGCTGAGCAGTCGCAACTAGCGTTACCGGAGAATGCAGAGCGTGCGGCCGGCAAGATGAAAGGCCGGCCTCAGGTCGATTGCAGGTGCCGCCGCACCGCAGCGACCGAGTTCCCGACTTCGGCGATCGCCTTGAGCAGATCGTCGCGCGAGATGTTGAGACGCTGCGCCCATGCGTCCGTGGCCGACACATCCTTGGTGTCGATCACCGGAGCGGGCCTGACGTTGCTCAGGACAGATGCCACCGTGACAAGCCGGATCATGATCGCCGAATTTACCACGTCGAGTGCGGATCGCGGCCGCAGCGCGTCGTCAGCGTTAACAAGTCGTTTGTTGGCTGACCTTTGGTCATCGTTGCTGACCTATTTTGCGCAAATGGCGGCACAAAGTGAGACCTACGTAATTCGCCGGATGGACAGCCACACTTACGTTACTATGTGCAACGACTCGCGATGCGTTATAACTTTAAGACGAATCGCTTCGCGGTTCGGATCCGGTTCTCCAGGATGAGGAGATCGACCATGAACGGCCCTAACGATGTGGCCGCGTATATTGGCCCCATTTGTGCAGAAATGCGTAAGCTTGCGGTGAATGCCGACCTGGCGTTTCTCGCCTATCTTCTCGAAATGTCGGCGCTTGAGGCGGCTAAGATCGAAAGCCAAACCAGATTGGAGATATCACAAAGGCCACACGTAGGAGGCAAACCAGCGTTGGTTTGATAACTCGCTTACACGGGCCGGTCTTCGGCGGTGCCGTGCCGCCGATCGAATCCGACATGTCAGCCCCTCATGTGAGCTCGGAGCTGAACCGCATCGGCTCCGAAACTTCGATCGGGCTTTGTCTATTGCGCCGCGATGGATCCCCATGGGATGGCGCACTTTTTCTTTGATCCTGCACTTCCTATTCTAGACCGATCCTGTCCTATCTTTGCTGACCGCCCTGCGCGGATCGGTACTCCTTTCCTGTTCCGCGAACTCATATTGTTCCCGCACGGAGCATGTCGATGCAGAACGACTACGACGATCTGGAAATCCTCAATCGGGACTATATCGCCTCCGTCCAGAACTCGGATGTCCGGCGCTTCAATGAAATTCTCGCCGATGACTTCTGCTGTTCCAACCCCGACAAGTCGCTGGTCGACCGCGCCGCATTCCTGAAGCAGACCGCGCAACCCGTGACGATCACCAATCTGCAGGCCCACGACGTGACCATCCGATTGATGGGCGATTTCGCGATCATTCACGCGCGAACGAGCTTCACCGCACCTGACGGCAAGGCCGGCTGCGGCCGCTACACCGATGTCTGGGCAAAACGGAACGGCCGCTGGCTCGCCGTCTCGGCGCACGTTTCTCGCTAAAGCGCCTGTCCGATCGGAGCTATTGGAGCGCCGTCTGGGCTCTCTCGAAATAAGGGGCGAGTGCCGTGCCGAGGCCGTTGATCGCTGCGAAAATGACCAGTCCAATGCCGGATGCAATCAGGGCATACTCTACGGCCGTGGCGCCCGTTTCGTCGGATAGAAAATCCTTCAGGCTGCGCATCGTCGATCCCTCATCCCGCGGGCTTCTGCCCGCCGGGACCGTAGAGGCGGAAAGGCTAAGATGGCCCCAACAAACACGATGAACGATCCGTGAAACCGATCGCCGAATCTCGTTCAATGTCCTGTGAAATGCCATAACGAGCGGGCCGCTCACGACACATCGAGCTGACACGTCCTTACAAAACAGGGAGAAAGCAATGACCTCCAAACCACCCGCGCCGGGCGATCATATCCGCGATATCGCCCCTGCTTTCGCCGACCTCACCCGCGATGTTCTGTTCGGCGACGTTTGGGAGCGGCCTGCGCTCAAAAAGCGCGACCGCAGCCTCGCGACGGTGACCGCGCTGATTGCGATGAACCGGACGGAGCAACTGCCGGGCCATCTCGCCCGCGCCCTCGACAATGGCGTGACGAAGAACGAAATCATCGAGTTGATTACCCATCTGGCGTTCTATTCGGGGTGGCCGAACTCGATGTCCGCACTCTCCGTGGCGCGACAGGTTTTCGAGCAGCATCCGGGAAAGCCGTAGTCCCGACACACAAAGCTGGTCACTGCCCGAACCCGAGCGCTGCGTCACGTTGAAAGGCCAAGTCGGACACCGTATGACTCACCGCTCCGTCCGGCACCGTCAGGAGACTTCGATGAAAATTCTGCCCGCAATCGCAGTATCGCTGTTCACAGCCATGGTGCCTGCGCAGGCGCAGACACTCTCCGAACTGATCAAGAAATGGACGGTCAACTGGAACACACCTACCGAGCCCTTCAAGATCATCGACAACGTCTATTACGTGGGAACGGCAGGCTTGTCGTCCTTCCTCGTCACGTCGCCAAACGGTCACGTCCTGATCGATACAGCCACAGCCCAGGCGACACCGCTGATCAAGGCCAATATCGAAAAGCTGGGTTTCAAGGTTTCCGATATCAAATATCTGCTCAACACCCACGCTCATCTCGATCACACCGGCGGCTTTGCCGAGTTCAAGAAAGAGACCGGCGCCCAGATGGTGGCGAGCGCCGCCGACAAGCCCTTGCTGGAGGGTGGTTATTACCCGGGAGCGGAAAACGAAAATGCTCTCAAGTTTCCACCGGTCAAGGTCGACCGGGTGATCGGCCAGGGTGACAAGATCACGATCGGCAAGGTGACACTGACAGCCCACATGACGCCTGGTCATTCGCCCGGCTGCACCACCTGGACCACCGTTGCCCGCGAGAAGCGCTGGAATCACACAGTCGTTTTCTTCTGCAGCGCGACGATCGCGCTCAATCGTCTGGTCGGCAATCCAACCTATCCGAACATCGTCGACGATTACCGGAAAACGTTCACCAACGCCCGCGCCATCATCGCCGACGTATTCCTCGCTCCGCATCCGGAAATGTTCAACATGGAGGAGAAACGGGCCTTGATCGGCAAATACGGGGTCAATCCTTTCGTCAAGGCGAGCGAGTTTCACACCTTCCTTCGAAATGCGGAGAAGGCGTTCGAGGAAGGCCTCGCAAAGCAGCGGGCGGCGACCGAAGCGAAGCAGTGAGGTGCACGCTCACGCACGAGACTTGAGCTTGCTCGATGGAGCCGGCTTCACCTCCGCTCCCCACTCCATGGTCGGCGCGTAACGACACAGCGCACTGCCGGCCGCAAGCGGCGGCGCGCCCGGCTTGATCTCGACCCCCATCACCACCCGCGTCGCACCGAGGCCGATGACGATTACGTCGCGCGTTCGCTGCCCCGGACGCGGCTGCGCATCTTCGATCACCAACAGGCCGGGTTCATTGACCTTGACCGCTCCGGCACGAAACCATCGTTTCAGCCGCGCCTCACGGAAATCCTCCACCGGCTCACTGGTGAAGGCGATCTGCGCCACCGATACCCGGTAGCCGAAACGCGCGATGCGATCGACAATCTCGCCATCGCTCATCTGCAATCGTTCGCGCGCCTCGTTCATGGGTTCAGACCGCCTGAGACAATAACATTCGGTTTTAGGCAAACTTGAGTACGCAGGATGGCAGCGATTTCCCAGTAAATGATTACCAGCCGTCGGCGCTCATACGGCACCGCAGCCAGTGCTGCGGATGGTGAACGGAGGCTTAAGATCGCAGCTCGCCTTTGATGATGATCTCGAACGTTATTTTTCATCATCGTCTCTAGTGTTCGATCATGAGGGTGGAGGCGATCCGACCGGCGACAAGCCGGCCAGACCTCATAGCAGGCGGGAACGGGGACCGTGGTCGAGCTTAGCAATGCCGCGCATGCGCGAGAAACGGAGGGCAAGGCCGTGCCTTTCCCGTCCGAACGCGCACTACCCTCGCTGCGGAACGTTCCTCAGGGCGAATGGCAGGCCCTCGCCGACCGCGTGCTCGAACCGAACGGCTATTACCTGCCGGATTGGGAGCTGGCAGTCGATGCCTCCGCTCGCGGCCGCTCCAATGCTTCAGCCTTGGTCGCGCGCGGCCCACAACAGCGGCTCGTCGCCATGCTCCCCGTGGTCTCCGCATGGCGAGCCTGGAAGCTGCCGTTGCCGACCCTGGTGTCGGCCGACCCTTACGGCGATCTCGGCACGCCGCTGATCGATGCCCAGGCGCCGGTCGAGGCCGCAAAGCTTTTGCTGCAGCGTGCCCGCAGCGCGGGCGGCCGCGCAATCTTCTTGCGTCACGTGGTGCCCGATGGCGCTGCAGTCGGCGCCCTTACCGCCGCGCTCGCCACTGAGGGGTTGGCACCGACGGTCCTCCGCTTCGAACAGCGCGCCTGCCTCGACGCAACGCGCGACGCCGACGAACTGCTGCGCGACGCGTTGGGCAGCAAGAAACTGAAGGACATCCGCCGCCAGCGAAACCGTCTCGCCGAGCAGGGCCCGGTCGGTTTCTCGCTCGCGCAAACGCCGGCCGACGTGAAACGCATGGTCGAGATCTTCCTCACGCTGGAAGCGAGCGGCTGGAAAGCCGCCCGCGGCACCGCCTTGGCGATGGACACTGGCGATGCCGCCTTTATCCGCCGCGCCACCGTGGCGCTCGCGGCGCAACGCCGGTGCGAACTGATCGCGCTGCATGTGGGCGAGACGCCTATCGCGGCGGGCGTGGTTCTGCGTCACCGGGACCGCGCATTCTGGTTCAAGCTCGGCGTCGATGAAGCCTTCGCCAAATACTCCCCCGGGGTCCAGCTCGCCCTCGAACTGACCCGGCATCTCTGCGCGGACCCGGAGATCGCGCTGGCCGATTCCACCGCCCTTCCCGGGCACCCGATGATCGGTCCGATCTGGCGCGGCCGTCTCGCCATCGGCGACGTGCTGATCCCGCTCTATCGCAACGATCCCGTTGTCGCGCTCACCGTCGCCGCGCTGACCGCGCGCAAGCGCATCCGCGATCCCGCCCGTCGGCTTGTCCGATACCTGCGAGCCCTGAAGGAGAAACGTCCATGAACGCCGGCACCTCGGTCGCGCCAGTCATCATGGCCGACAATGACGCACTGAAGCGCGACTTTCCCTCGAAGCCGTTCGCCATTCGCCACATGCTGACCAACCATCCGCTGTTGACGCTGCAGCGGATTGCCCAGCTCGCCGCCACGCTGCCCCGCGACCGGATCGAATACAATGCGGGCGACGCCGCGATCAGCCAGGACCCGGACAAGGTTCGCTCCGTCGATCTCGATCCGGTGGAGATCGTTCAGCAGATCCGGACCGCTGGTGCCTGGATGGTGCTGAAGCGGATCGAAAGCGTGCCGGACTACCGACGCCTGCTGGAGGATTGCTTGCTTTCGGTCGCCCGCGCGCGCGGGTTCAAGACGCTGGCGGAGGCAGACTTCCGGCAGATCGAAGGCTTCCTGTTCGTATCGTCGCCGAATTCGACGACGCCGTTCCATCTCGATTCGGAAGACAACTTCTTCGTCCAAATCCATGGCGAGAAGTTCTTCCATATCTACGACAACGAGGATCGCGCGATCGCCGACGACGATGCGATCGAACATTCTTTGACCAAGCATCGCAACTTGAAGTACGATCAATCGTTCCGCCCGCGCGGTACCGAGTTTCATATGTTTGGCGGTGACGGCTGCTACGTACCCTACAAGTGGCCGCACTGGGTACGCACCGCCGGCGAGTACTCGATTTCGATGGCGATCACCTGGCGCTCGAAGGCAGTTCATCGCGACATCGATCTGCAGTTCTGCAATTCGATGCTGCGCGGCATCGGTTTCCCGCAGGCAGCTCCTGGCAAGAACCCTGCCTGGGATACGGCGAAACTCGCCCTCTACCGCACAGCACTGGTGCTGATCCGGCCGTTGCGCGCGTCCGAAAAGCTGCGTCGCGTGCTGCGTCGCCTCGCGCTCGGCAAGAAGGCGAACTACTACCTCAAGGATGCCTGAGGCGAGCGGACGCACCTCCAAAGCGCCGTGAGGCTTGGACGCGCGTCATCGCGCCTGGCCTTTGTTGAGGAATGACGTTTTCGGAAGGCGCGACACGTCTTCCGAAGTCACCTGTCAGCCTTGCGCCGCCTGCTTGCCCAACGCGGCGACCTGTCGGATTGCACTTGCCAGTTGTTCGGCAGGCTGCGCGCCCGAGAGCGCATACTTGCCGCCGAGAATGAACGTCGGCACGCCGTTGACCCCGGCGTTGGCTGCGGCCTGCGCCGCTTCGGAGATCATTTCGACGTCTTCGTCGCTCGCAAGCCGGTCCCGCACCGAATCCGGATCAAAACCGCAATCGACCGCAGCCTGCACCAGCGTCTCGGTGTCGGTCAAATCCGCACCTTCCTTGAAATACAGGTCCATCAGCCGCTGTTTCATGGCCGCAGAGGTGCCAAGCCGCTCCGCCCAGTAGATCAGACGATGACAGTCGATGGTGTTCGGCTGCCGGCCGATGCGGTCGGAATTGTATTGCAACCCTTCGGAAGCGGCAGCATCCCTGACCTGAGAAGCGATCCCCTTATAGGCCGACACCGAGCCGAACTTCGTCTCAAGGTACTTGTCGCGATCGATGCCGTCGCGCGGAATCCATGGATTGAGGAAAAACGGCCGCCACCGGACGCTGACATCCACGTCATCCAGCTGAGCAAGCGCATCTTCAAGCCTGTGCTTGCCAATATAACACCATGGGCAAACGACGTCCGAGACGACATCGACATGCAGCCGCAGTTTTTCGCTCATCGTCCGCTCCCGTCTTGGTGACTGTCTCCACAGGTAAGCCTGTGGTGCGAGCGGCACAAGTGGTTACGTGTGGGAGCGGGCGATCTCACGCAGCTTCGCCGCCGTCGTCTCGTCCGCCGGATAGAACGCCTCGAGCGCCAGTTCCGACAAGGTGATGTCGAGCGGCGTTCCAAACACCATCGTCGTCGACATGAAGCTCAGCACGTCGTTGCCGACACGCAGCCGGAAGGGGACGACGATCGCATCCCCAACCTTCGCCGTCGGGCCCGAACGCGGCGGAACGGGATAGGATTTGAGCTCCTCGTACAGCGCAAGCAGCTCGGCATCGGCTGTCGCCTCGCACTGCCGATGCAGCCGCTCCAGCAGATGCGCCCGCCACTCGTGCAAATTCTCGGTGCGTGCGGCGATCCCATCCGGATGCAAACCGAGTCGCAGCACGTTGACCGTACCCTGCAACAGCTTGGGCGCAGAGCCACCGAGCAGCGGCGCCACCATGCGGTTGGCCGAGACCAGATTCCAATGTCTGTCCACCGCCAGCGCCGGATGAGGTTCGTGCGCCTTCAGAACCTGCTCAATGGCGTCGCGTGCGACCTTCATCGCCGGATCATCCAGCGTCCGCTGTGGAAAGGCCGGTGCGAAACCTCCGGCAACCAGCATCACGTTGCGCTCGCGCAAGGGAATATCGAGTTGCTCTGCAAGCCGCAGCAGCATCTCGCGAGAGGGTTGAGCCCGCCCGGTTTCCATGAAGCTCAAGTGACGTGCGGATATCTCGGCTTCGGTGGCGAGATCGAGCTGGCTGAGGTGGCGGCGCTGGCGCCACTGGCGCAGGTGCTCGCCGACATGTCCGGTCTGGATCGTCATCATGGACGATTCCTACCATGGAGGCTGCACAGCTTCCATTACCTGCGAGGTAATCGCTTTCGGCAGTCGCCTGCCCCAGTCTCCCGCTGCGACGTCCATCGTTCGAACCAAGGAGACAATCTATGATCAACCCGACCCTTTTCCTCCGCCGCGCCATCGTGGGCGACGCCGTCATCACCGGCGCAATGGCGCTGCTGCTCATTGCGAGTGCCGGCATGCTCGGCCCCTTGCTCAATCTGCCCGAAAGTTTTCTGCGTCAGGTTGGTATTTTCCTGATTGTCTACGCAGCGCTGGTTGGCTTCCTCGGCACCCGCGAGATGATGTTCAAGTTCGCGGTCTGGGCTGTGATCCTCTGCAACGCGCTCTGGAGCATCGACAGCATCGCACTGCTGTTCACCGGCTGGGTGTCGCCCAATCTGCTGGGGACGGCGTTCATTATCGCGCAGGCCGTCACGGTCGCCGTAATCGCCGAGTTGCAGTACATCGGCCTGAAGCGCAGCGAGACCCGCTTGGCGATCCGTTGATCGGCACGTCATCGATCGCAACGGATCGATTGACACAACGCCGAAACGATGCCCGGTCTCCACCGGGCATCGTCACGTTTCCAGATAGAGAAACTTTTCCAGATCGAGAAGCGCTAGTTCTTCTTGGGCAACCGCTTGCGTCCCGCAGCCGCCTTGCCGCGGCTGACGGCATGCCCGTTCAGCGCTTTGCCATTCGTCTTATGCCCGTTCAGCTTCAACGCCCGCTTCGCGGCACGCACCTTCTGCTTCTTCAAGGCCTCGCGCGCTTCCGCCCGCGCGAGCTTGCGCTTCTTCTCACAATGGGTGCACTTGCAGCCGATCGGCTTCAGGTAGCTGTCGAAATAGTCCTTGCCGTAGTCGTAGGTGATCTCCTCGCCCGGCTGGATGGTCTTGATCGCCTGAATGTAGACTTTGCGGTTGCGCGGCTGGACGTCGGATTCCGCATTCGGCCGGCATGAATGATTGGCATAGCGAGCGATATTGCGGCGAACCGAGCCGTCGATGGTCCAACGTCCATTCAGCTCGAACAGATATTTGTTCTCGATCGCATCCTGTTCCTTGATCCGGCAATCGAGCATGCGCCCGAAATACTCGATAATACGGGTCCCCTTTTTGATCTCCTTCGTGGCGAAGAGACCAAGACCAGTGCGGGAACGACCAACGCGATACGGTTTACGAGACGAAATTGCTGGCATGAGACACTTGATGTGGCGCTGGATGCGCAAAAGGCAGGAATTCAACGCTGTTCTAATGCGATTCCGCCGGATTGACAGCCCTTTCTCATGGAGAACGGTGAACCATCCCCATTTTGCACGCGTCAAACACCCGAAAAGGCAGCCGGAGAGCACGCGTGCGCCACCCCTCGACCCTCGCCTTATTGATCGGTGCCTATCTTGTCACAATAGCCGGCGCTTCCGCAGAACCGGCGGGCACGCCTCTCGTCCAACGCACTGACATGATCAGCAGCTATACCTCGAGCGCACCGAAGGCCTGCACGAGCATCAACGCAGTGAGCGATCCTAACGGAGGTTTCGTCCGCGTCTGTCCCGGAATCGGCAACCTGCTGCTCCTCAACAGCGAAGATGACCTGCGCGAGACAGTGTCCGTCGGCCGCACACAAACCGCCGCCGCCAGTGAGCCCGCCGCAAAGCACTGGTTCGCGCCGTTCAGTTCCACGACGCCGACGATCGAATGGCGCCATCCAAAGGGCGGAGCGCCGGTCGCGATCATTCAACGCTGGCACCTTGCGGATAACAACGATCTTGATCGGGACGGCCGCCGCGCACCCGGGCGCTGCTGGTCGTCACCCGGCTGCCACCCGGGCCGGTCTGCCACGTCGCCTATATCGACGCGAGCGCCAATGCCGATGCCAATCTTCTCGCGCGGCACGCCGCCGATACCGCACGCGGATTCGATTGCAGCAAGGATGCGGTCAGGATCGAGGGCACGCGCGGCCGTGCGATCGATCTTGCTCTGCCACGCTAACCATTTTCAAGCGAGTGCGCTTAGGTTTTGTTTGGCGAAGGCAGCTTCGCGTCGAGCATGGCGTGTAGCAGTTCGTTTGCATCCACCCCGGGGAGTGCCTTGAGGATATCATCGAGGCGATGATCCAGCAGCAGCATCGCGAAACCATGCACCATCGACCAGGAGCGAACGATATTGGCGATCGAGGCGAGTGGCGCGGTGGCGCGACTGGGATCTTCCGCCAAGCGTTGGGCAACACCGCCAGAGAGCACTTGAAACGCTTCCATCAAGGCATCGCGTAACGCCGGGCGGGCCGTATCCAGCCGCTCGCTCCGGAACATCAACAGAAACAGACCCGGATGCCGGCGGGCAAACCTGACATAGGCGATCCCCATAGCCTCCAGCCGGCCGGCCGGGCTCGGTGCTGCTGCGGCGGCCTCCGCAAGCGAAGCGCCGAAGCGGCGAAAGCCAACCGCCGCCAGTTCGCTGAGCAGCCCGCTCATGTCGCCGAAATGATGGGTCGGCGCCGCATGAGAGACGCCAGCCTCACGCGCCGCCGCGCGCAGCGTCAAACCGGTTGGCCCATCCCGCTCGAGAATGGATTCGGCAGCTTTCAGAAGCGCTTCCCGCAAGTCGCCATGATGATACGACGAGGTTCCGCTTCCCGTTCTCGCCGATTTCCGGGCCGTCTTTACCCGCTCGGACCGCTGTGCCGGTTTCTTTGCCACACGCCGATATGACCACGAATTTTTACAGCGTCAAGATTTTTGCTTGACGCGCGCATCGACCCCAGGTTACTTATATCTTTACGATGTAAAGATACGGAGCCAACGATGGCCTTCTTCATCATCTTCTCTCCGTTCATCATCTGCGCTGGATTGTTGATGGTCGCAGGCGCTGCAACCAGTCTATTCGCCGGCGCTGCGGCGGCTATCGCCCTCGTCGCCTACGACTTCTGGCTCGGTCGGACCATCAAATTGCTGGCGGCCGGCACCGCAATGACGTTCTCGGCGCTCGGCTGCTATCTGATGGCCATCGACGGCGAATGGAGCCATATCTCGGTGCGCGTTGCGATCAACATCAGCGTGCTCGCCATCGCCTTGTTCTCGGTTGCGATCAAGGAACCCTTCACCATTCAGTATGCCCGCGAACAGGTCGAACCGGCTGTCACCCGCGACCCCGGTTTCATTCGCGTCAATTATATCCTGACCTGGACGTGGATCGGCGCCATCGTGCTGATGCTGATGTCCAACCTTTTGATGCTGACGATACCGGCCGCGCCGTTATGGATTGGGCTTGCCGCTACGTTTGCCCTCCGTAATGCTGCCGTCACCTTCACCAAGCTCTATACCGAATACTGGATCGCCAAGGCTGGGCCGGAGCATACCGGCGCATGAACCTATGGTTCCTTGCGCCGGAACCCGAGCGCAAGGTGCACAAGCTCATCCTCGAATTCTCGTGTTTCCAGATAAGGCGAACTCTCCATCACGGCCGAGCGGATCACGCCGAGCATGGCTCGCGTGAGCACGAAGGCCGCAACCGGCGTCATCTCACGGTTGTCAGGAAACTTACCCGCGGCGGCCACGAGAAGCTGCGCCACCTCGTCCGCACCCTTCTCCCGCGGCGCAAGCTGCCACCGCCGCAACATCATGCCGACGATGATCCGCCGCGCGCGCAGACGCCGCGCAAACGCGCCGATCAGCGTCCGCACCACCTCGCGTACCGCACTTTCAGGATCAGGCGGATTGGTCACGCTGAGCGATTTGATAATCGAGGCAACGATCTTGTTGCGCTCGCGCGTGGCAAGCGCCTCGATGATCGCTTCCTTGTCCGCAAAATATTGATACAGGCTGCCGATGCTGACGCCCGCGCGCTCCGCGATCCTGTTGGTGTTCAGCCGCTCTTCGCCCTCGTTCTGGAGAATCTGAGTGGCGGCCTCGATGATCGCATCGACGGTCTGCGTGGCGCGGGCCTGGGTCGGCGATTTTCTCATGATTTCAGAACCTTGAAACACGTCCCGGAAACGTCGCCATGCGCCGGGAATGCGAGTTTGAAAACTGAGTATAGCTCATATACTGAGCAAAATAGGACCTTTTCAAGAGCGTCTGGTGCCGCAGGGTCGCTGCGATCACGCGATCGGGGTCGCCACCGGACGCTGTTGACGCAAGGCGTGTTCTCGGCCACGAGGGCAGCGGTTTTCCAATCGAACCTGTGAGGATCAGATGTCTGTCGACGGAAACTGGAACATCACCATGAACACGCCGATGGGCGAGCGGCAGGCGACGCTCACGCTGAAGAGCTCGGGCAGCACCCTCACCGGAACGCAGGCCGCGGAGGCCGGATCCGCGGAGATCACCGACGGCAAGGTCGACGGCAACAAGGTCTCATGGAAGGTGTCCATCACCAACCCGATGCCGCTGACGCTCGATTTCTCGGGCGTCGTCAACGGCGATGCAATCGAAGGCAAGATGGGGGTCGGCTTCATGGGAAGCTTCCCCTTCTCCGGCTCGCGAGCCTGAGCCGCACGCTTAAGCCAACTCAACGAGCACGCCGGCACCGATCCCTCCGGCCTGCTCGAGATCAGTACCAGATCTGCATCGCCAACCCTTTGGCGTCGGTGGCCATCTCAGCCGCCGGCAGGCAAAATCCCTGATCGAAATCGCGTGCGGCCAATGCCACAGCGCAGGCATCGAGGACATCGTCCGGCCGCGCGCCCTTGCCGATGCGCGCCACAGTGAGCCAGTCGGCGATCGCCGAAAAGCCCTGGTGGCGCAACAGCGCGCAACGAATCGCAACGCCCTCGGCACTCCTCTTCGACGGCAAGGGCACACCGCCGTTCAGGCGCGCGAAAACCAATTCCGGATGCGCCTCGCGAATGCTCGCCTGCCGGCGCGGTGTCATGATGGCATCGACTTCGCGGATTTTCGGCAGCAGGTTCCAGAGCTGAATGGAAATGCCCATTTCATTCCGCAGTCTTAGGGCGCGGACGGCATCCGCATGAGACGGGTAATTCCAGAGATTGCGCTGGACGCCCGTGAACACCCGCGACGCATGGGGTCGCAACATCGCCCGCGCAGCGAGATCGCATGCCCGCAGCCCACGATCTGGCAAGCCGATCGGCATATCGATCGCCGCACGATCGAAAGCCATGGTCAACAAGTCGGCAGCAGCCTTCAGGAACAGCAACTCGTGGGCCGCACCCTCGATGCGGACAGCCACCCAGCCCTGCCGATATCCATCGAGCCCCACGGCGATCATCGTCGAGAGATTAGGGCATGATCCAGCAAACGTGTGTAGCGATTTTCGAGAAAGATCACACCCAAAGAGCGAATCGCAACGACGATTGGTCCAGATTGGATCGCACCGCCCGTGAGCTCGCGATCCAAGCGAACGCAACAGGCTCTCAACATCAGGCTCTCAACGACCGTCCTTGTCGCCGATCACAAAGGGCGCTGCGACCGCACCGAGACTGACAACCCTATCGGTGATGGCGGTCGCCGGGGCAAACGTCGCATCGCCCGAATACTCGGCGACGAAGCGGCGCGCTTCGACACTCGACGCCGACGTGATGAAGCTCGCCCGCCCCGAGCCGTCCAGCGGCACGTCCCGCGCCAGGATCGTTGCTCCTTCACGAAACGCAACGTGACCGCTTGCTTTCAGGCCGTTGGCGCCGACATCGACCGTCAGCAACACGGTGCCTCCGGCGCTGTGAACCGCCGCCAGCGTCAGTTCCGGCCTGACCAGCACCCGATGAATGATGGTGCGGGAGACGCTCGGCTGCACGATGGTTGGCATGAAAGCCTGGGTGCCGCGATACTCGGCGCGGATACGGCGAACGCCTGCCGGCAGGTTCGATACCGTGATCGACGGAGACGTGGCGCTGGCGCGGCCGAGCCAGCGCGCGGTTGTCTCATCGAAGAAATCGATCTCACCGCCAGGCACGGCACCGTGTGCTGCATCGATCTTGGCCGTGAATGTCACCGGCTCGCCGAGCGGGCTGCGCTCGCGCGACGCATGCAACGTGGTGCTCGTCTCGATGCTGACGATCTCGGCCTGCGTGCGCGCCGGACGCACCGCAGCAGCGATACACAGAGCGGCGATGGCACCGCCAAGCAGCACCGCCATCATACATTTGCGGACGCCGTGCGTCCGCCGGACCAACCATCGCCACGTGCGGTTCGCTCGCATCGTTCGCCCCGTCGTACCGGCATCGCCACAGCAGGCACGCCGTGCGGTGCCGACCCCGCCGCGATCAGCCGAGATTCAACTCCTTGAAGAAGTCATTGCCCTTGTCATCGACGACGATGAACGCCGGGAAATCTTCGACCTCGATCCGCCAGATCGCCTCCATGCCGAGTTCGGGATACTCCACGACTTCGACCTTCTTGATGCAGTGCTCGGCAAGGTTCGCCGCCGCGCCACCGATCGAACCGAGATAGAAACCGCCATACTTCTTGCAAGCTTCCCGCACCGCCGGTGCGCGATTGCCCTTCGCCACCATCACCATCGAGCCGCCTGCAGCCTGGAATTGGTCGACGAACGAATCCATTCGACCTGCTGTGGTCGGGCCGAACGCCCCGGAGGCGTAACCTTCCGGAGTCTTGGCAGGGCCGGCGTAATAGACTGGATGGTTCTTGAAGTAGTCCGGCAAGCCCTCGCCGCGGTCCAGCCGCTCACGCAATTTGGCATGCGCCGCATCGCGGGCGACGATCATGGTGCCGGTAAGCGAGACGCGGGTCTTGATCGGGTATTGCGTCAACGTTGCGAGGATTTGCTTCATCGGCTGGTTGAGATCGATCTTTACGACCTCGCCACCGAGCGATGTTTCCCTCACCTCCGGCAGATATTGCGACGGATTGTGCTCCAGCTCTTCGAGATAGATGCCGTCCTTGGTGATCTTGCCGAGCACCTGGCGATCGGCCGAGCACGACACGCCAAGCCCGATCGGCAGCGACGCACCGTGACGCGGCAGGCGGATCACACGCACGTCATGGCAGAAGTACTTTCCGCCGAACTGGGCGCCGACGCCGAGCGATTGCGTCATCTTCAGGATTTCCTGCTCCATCTCCAGGTCGCGGAAGGCGTGACCATCGGCAGACCCTTGCGTCGGCAGCGCATCGAGATAGCGCGCCGAGGCGAGCTTCACGGTCTTCATGGTCAGTTCAGCGCTGGTGCCGCCGATGACGATGGCGAGGTGATACGGCGGACATGCGGCGGTACCGAGCGTCAGCACCTTTTCCTTCAGGAAGGCCAACATGCGGTCGCGGGTAAGGATCGACGGCGTCGCCTGGAACAGGAAGCTTTTGTTGGCCGAACCGCCACCCTTGGCCATGAACATGAACTTGTAGGCGTCGTCGCCTTCCGCGTAGATCTCGCACTGCGCGGGCATGTTGTTCTGGGTGTTCTTCTCCTCAAACATCGACAATGGCGCGACCTGCGAGTAGCGCAAGTTGCGCTTCAGATACGCATCGCGGGCGCCCTCGGCGAGCGCCGCCTCGTCGTCGCCCTCGGTGATGACGCGCGAGCCCTTCTTGCCCATGATGATTGCGGTGCCGGTGTCCTGGCACATCGGCAGCACGCCGCCGGCGGCGATGTTCGCATTCTTCAGAAAGTCGAACGCAACGAACTTGTCGTTATCGCTCGCTTCCTTGTCCTCGAGAATCGAGCGCAGCTGCTTCAGGTGCCCCGGCCGCAGATAGTGGTTGATATCGATGAAGGCCGCCTCGCTGAGCAGGCGCAATGCATCGCGCGAGATGACCAGCATCTCCTTGCCCATCACCGTCTCGACCCGCACACCCTCCGATGAGATTTTCTTGTAAGGGGTCTCGTCCTTGCCAAGCGGAAACAATGGGGTGTGCTTGTAAGGCGGGATGGCGGGCGCAGTGAAGGGTGCATTCATGACAGGGCTCGCAAAACAGGCTGACGTCGAACGGCCGTGCGGAACAAGGTCCTCGGCTCAATGGAATGGTTCTAAGCATTTTTGGACCGAAAAGAACAGCCAGCCGTGCTCCGCCCCCTGAGCGCTCCGCATGCTTGGGCGACGAGCTGCCACCCCGGCGCATGGCGACAGCTCTGCATTTTCGCTAAGTTACCGCTTCTTCGTCATTTTTACGCTCCGCATGTCCCGCCTCTCCACTGCCCTTTCGCTCGCGCTGATCGCCTGTGCCCTCATTGTGCGGGCGGACGCGCAGGAAATCCCGCCGCTCGCAGAGATGCGTGCCAAGGTGGAGGCTTATGTGAAGCGGACCTTTCCGGTATTCGACCCCGCCAAAGCGCGGGTCGAATACGCCGACCTCAACGGCGACGGCTTGCCGGAAGCGTTCGTGGCCGTCCGCGAGCCGTCCTGCGGTGAAGACGGATGCGCTTTCGTGCTGGATATTGCCGACGATACCGCCCGCGAAATCGCGGCCTTTGCCGGCGGCGAACTGCGGGCGCTGCAGACCAAAAGCGGCGGCTGGCGCGATATCGCTCTCGATGGACGGCGGCTGCGCTGGCGGAACGGTACCTACGAACAGCCCTGATTTTCTCCCGTCTGCGGCCTGGAACCCCGTCGGATATCCGTCGTTCTTTCCATTCACAGGAGACGGCAGCCATGCAGTGCAAGCTTCTGCACGACAACGACGGCCAGCGCACCTTCGCTGTGGTGCTGGATACCGGCGACGAGGTGATGACGACCCTGTCGGCCTTCATCGCACGCGAGAGGCTCGGCGCCGCGCACGTCAGCGCGATCGGCGCCCTGAGCGATGCGGTCCTGCAGTATTTCGACTGGGCCGAGAAGCAATATGTCGCGATCCCGGTCCGCGAGCAGGTGGAAGTCGCCTCTCTGCTTGGGGACGTGGCCGAGGGCCCGGACGGTAAACCCGCGCTGCACCTGCACATCGTCGTGGGCAAGCGGGACGGCAGTGCGATCGCCGGCCATCTGCGGAAAGCTCACGTACGCCCGACGCTCGAGGTGATCGTCACCGAAAGCCCGGAGCACTTGCGCAAGCGTTACGATCCGGAGAGCGGCCTCGCGCTGATCCGCGCCGACGCCTGAATCCGGATGCTCTGCGTAGCCGCAACAGACGGCTACGCAGCAATCGGACGATCGGCGGCGGCAGCTTTGCGCGGGAGGACCGCGATCGCGGCAAACTCGTAGTTGCAGGCGGTGCATGCCCATACATACGTGACGCACGCGTCACCAGGCTCCGACCAGATCGGTGCAGCGATCGGCTTGCCGCACTGGGCACAGGGATTGTTATGGGGATGAAAGTCGAAACCGGCCGCTGGCATGACATGCCTCTCTCTTGCATCCAGGCAACCGTCGTTGCCGCAACGGGATGCAAATGTTGGAAACGAACCGCGCGCCCCTGCACCCGATCATTGCCGAAGCGCGCCACCGGTCAAGACAAATCGCTGCTGCGCCGCGTCGAATGGGTCAGTGGCTCGAACCATTCCGGCGGTGGATAAAGACCAAACCGCCACGACGCCGTCACAATCGAGCCCCGCCGGACAACCGCATCACGTCGCGCGGACGACGGTTGACTTCAACCGCATGCCGCCCGCAAGAAGACACAGCGATCCGATACATCTGGAGCGATGCCGATGTCCGATACAAAAACATTCACCGGCGGCTGCCACTGCGGCCTCGTGCGCTACGAGTGCACGACCGACCTCGCGATGGTGACCGCATGCAACTGTTCGATCTGCACCAAGAAGGGCCTGCACATTGCCTTCCTCGATCCCGTGAGCTTCAGCCTGCGCGCCGGCGAGGACGCGCTGAAGGAGTATAAATTCAACCGCCACCTGATCGCCCATCAGATGTGCAGCGAGTGCGGCGTCGAGGTGTTCGCGCGGGGCCAGAAGCCTGACGGGGCGAAGGTGATCGCCGTCAACGTTTCAACCTTCGACGGCGTCGACCTCGCCAGCATCAAGATGACGCCGTTCGACGGCAAGAACCTTTAATCCAGGTCTTAGCGATCCAGGGCCTTGTATCGCCGGAAGATGCCGTACTCGTTGAAAGCGATGCGTTTGTCGGACGCGAGATAGGCCTTGATGCGCGGCCGCTCGGCGACACGATCCCTGACATCCAGCACGCGGGGAATGGCCTTCTCGAAACGCTTCATCCGTTTGGGAAATGCGTAGCGCAAGCCTTCCACGAGCTGGAACAGGGACAAATCCACGTAGCTGAGCCTTCGTCCCAGGGCGTAGGGCCCGTCGCTGCGCTTCAGAATGTCTTCGAAGTAGCCGAGATACTTCGGCACCCGCTGCTTCCAGAATTCGTCGGTCCGGCGCTTCGCCGCCGCACGCTGTTCTTCGTAATAGAGCGTCGGTCCGAGCGGGTGATGGGTATCGTGGATCTCGGACACGAAGTCGGTGATGGTGAGTTGCAATCCATGCAGTTGCAGCCGTGCAGCTTCGGCTTTCGGCGCAAGGCCATGACGCGTCCCGAGGAACAACAAGATGTTGGCGGTGTGGCCGATAATCTGGTTGCCGAATTTAAGGAACGGCGGCGCAAAGGGTGGAACCGCGAGCCGCTTGGTCTCCATCAGCTTGGACATCGCCTGCATGCCGTTCTTGGAACGGCGCGCCACATCGACATAGTCCGCACCCGCTTCGGCCAGCGCCAGGCGCACGAACTCGCCGCGCCCCTGGATCATCGGCCAATAGTAGAGCTCGTACGCCATCACCATAGCCTCCCTGTTGTTTCCGGGAAGGAGACACGGCGCGCGTACGGCGAGTCAACCGAGCACGGCTGCACGGCACGCAAGGCTGCGTTGGCCTACGGCCGTGGGCTCACCTTCGTACGAACGACGTGTCGCACCGCGCTCAAACAAGGCTCAAACAAAAACGGCGACCCGAGCGGACCGCCGTTTTCTTTTCGTTTCGATAACAGTCTTGCCGATTAGGCGGCCTGCTGGATCGCCGAGAGCATCCAGTCGCCATTGTTCGGACGCACGAACGTCCACAGTTCGGTCGCTTCGATCGGCTGCTCGCCACCTTCGACGACGCGCCCGGTCGCGCGGTCGATCGTCTTGTCGACCAGGCCGAAACGCATCGCGACCGTCGCATAGTCGTCAGCACCTTCGCGCCAGGCCTCGGCGAGATCGCCCTGCAGCAGCTTGACGTCGGTGACCTTGTTGACCACGCCCTTGGCGGCAGTGTCCGCGAGGTCGGCCGTGAAATACGACTCCATCTCCGGCGTGGTCAGGCGGGCCAGCGCGGCCTTGTCCTCGTTCGACCAGGCCGTCTGAATCTCGCCAAGCAGCCGCTCGAATGCATCGTAGTCATCGGGCGTGATCCGGATCGGCGCGGAAGCAGGCGCTGCCTGGGCCCCGAAACCACCGAGACCACCACCGAGGCCGCCGCCAAGTCGGCTGCCCGTTGTACCAACCCCGCCCGCTGCAGGGCCGCCCTGAGGCTGCGCCGAACCCGCATCGAAATGCGCCGGACCGCTCGCATAGGACGGCGCATTTCGGCTACGCCACCAGCGCAGCGCGAACATCACCACCAGCGCGATCAGGCCGATCTGCAGCAGCAGGCCGAACATCGAGGCAAGGCCGCCAAGGCCACCAAACAGGCTACCGCCGAACAGCATGCCGAGCAGGCCCGCGCCGAGGAAGCCGGCCGCGAAGCCGCCAAGCATTCCCATCCCCGGACGGTTGAACATGCCGCCCTTGGCCGCTGGAGCCGCCGCGGGCGCAGTGGGTTGCGCCTGGGTGCGCTGCATCGGCTGCGCCGCCATCGGCGAGGTTTTGGTGGAGGGCGGCGCGGAGAATGTATGCGATCCACGCGAGCCGGCGCTGCCGCCGCGACCGACGCGAGCGTCGGCGACCGACGAGATCGCAATCGAGGCCGGCAACGCCAACGCCATCGCGACGGCCGCGGTCTTGAAGAATGCGCGCATGCGCTTCGAAGACATCATCTGAATCCCTTCAATCCCCGGCATTGGGGAAACGGCCTTAAATTGGGCATCTATCAGCGAATGTGAAGGTGACAACGGAACGCATCCCTGCGGCTCTCGGTCGCGGCGACGTGGATGAACCGGCAATGATTCCGGCGAATTCGCCCATGGGCGACGCCAAGGCGGCAGACGTTTCGCTCTGCGGCATTCTCAACTCAGACCGTAAAACCGTTCACGGCCCAGGCATCCCCCTGTCGATCGATAGCGGCCATCTCTCCAGACCAACGCGTATCGAGCCCTAGGGGGCTCTCCCTATACATCGGCCATTTGTGGCATCATGACCATAAGCAGTCGGGGCAACCCCAAGTCCGCGCGGTCAAGCATTGCGATGATAGCGCGGGCGGCCCAGTTTTCTCTATGACCTAAGTCCTGATGACCTAAGTCTTGATGACCTAAGTCTTGGCGATGGTCTCTTTCACCTGGGCGACAAGCTGCGCCAACGTGAACGGCTTCGGCAGGAAGGCGAACTGCTCGCCTTCGGGCAGGCTCTTCTCGAACGCGTCTTCCGCATAGCCGGATACGAAGATTACCTTCAGCTCCGGATTGCGGCTGCGCAGTTCCTTTAGCAGCGTCGGCCCGTCCATCTCCGGCATCACCACGTCGGATACGACCAGATCGATCTTGCCGTCCTGCTCCTCCAGCACGTCGATCGCCTCGAGGCCGTTGCCTGCCTCGACCACGGTATAGCCGCGTGAACGCAGGCCGCGGGCGTTGAGCGAACGGAGACCATCCTCGTCCTCGACCAGCAGGATGGTGCCCTGTCCGGTCAGATCGGCCGCACGCTGGCCCTTACCGCTCTCCTGCGGGGTGCCACTGACCGGTGCCACCTGCAACTCGGCGATATGGCGCGGCAGGAAGATGCGGAACGACGTGCCCTGACCTTCCTTGGAATCGACGTAGATGAAACCGCCGGTCTGCTTGATGATGCCGTAGACGGTCGAAAGGCCAAGTCCCGTTCCCTTACCGACTTCCTTGGTTGAGAAGAACGGCTCGAAGATCTTCTCGACGATATCTGCCGGAATGCCGGTGCCGGTGTCGCCCACTTCGATCAGCACGTAATCGGCAACCGGCATCCCCTTGTAGGAGAAGCCTTCCGTCTCCTGCGCCGTCACGTTCGCCGTCCGCACCGTCAACGTACCACCGTCCGGCATTGCATCGCGGGCGTTGACCGCAAGATTGACGATCACCTGCTCGAACTGGGAGACGTCCACCTTCACTGGCCACAGGTCGCGCCCGTGCACCAGCTCGAGCTTGACCTTCTCGCCGATCAGCCGTCGCAGCAGCATCGTCAGATCAGACAGCGCATCGCCGAGATCGAGCACCTGCGGCCGCAACGTCTGCCGCCGCGAGAACGCCAGCAGTTGCCGGACCAGCGAAGCGGCGCGAGTGGCGTTCTGCTTGATCTGCATGATATCCTGGAACGACGGGTCGGTCGGCTTGTGCGCCGACAGCAGGAAGTCGTTCGCCATCATGATGGCCGATAGCACGTTGTTGAAATCGTGTGCCATGCCACCTGCGAGCTGGCCGACCATCTCCATCTTCTGAGCCTGGTTGACCTGATTCACTAGCGCGCGCTTCTCGGTCGTCTCCAGCATGTAGACGATCGCGACCTCGGCATCCTGCACGTCGCTGGCGACGCCGGTGACGAAAAACTCCGCCCAGCGCTCCTTCGTGCCCGCGAGCATCACCTCGACCGGCTTGATGTCGCCCTGCCCTTCGGCCGCCTTGCCGATCGCGGCCGTCAATTCGGTCCGATCGCGGTCGCTCAGGATCGACAGGATCGACTTGCCGCCGGTCGGCTCGCTCGACAACGTTTGCGCGAGCTTGGCGAAACGGGCGTTGGCACGCACAACCGAGCCACTCTTGTCGACGGTGGCGATCGCCATTGGCGTGTGATCGAAGAAGCGCATGAAACGCACTTCGGCGGCGCGCTGCGGGTCGAGCCGCTCGTCGCGAGCACGGTTGATGACGATCGAGCGCGATGCGCCGGCACTGCCGTCAGCCCCGAACGCCAGCTTGTGGTAGATACGAACCGGCAGGGTCTTGCCGCCGCGGGTGCGCAGGTCGAGGTCGAACACCTCGGTCTTCACTTCGCCTGGCGCGGGTGTCACGTTGGCGAGCAGCGCTGCGCCGTCGCCGGCGATGATGTCCGACAGCTTCAGCCCGCCGGAACCGATCTCGGCCAGATCGTAATCGAGCCAGTTTGCCAGCGTCGCGTTGACGTAAGGCAGGCTCCCTGCTGCGTTGACCGAGAAGAAGCCGGTCGGCGCATGATCGAGATATTCGATCACCTGCTGCAGGTCCTGGAACACGTCCTCCTGGCGCTCGCGGTCGCGGGTGATATCCGCGATCGACCAGACCGCATGCCGCGCGTTCTTGCCGTCGCCGAGCGGCCGCACCCGCATGCGCAGCCAGCGGCCCGAGACGCCGTCGGGAGCGACGACGCGCACCTCTTCCTGCTGGCGCTTGCCCTCCCGGGAGGCCTTCAGCAGGCGGAACACCGCCTCGGACACGTCGGGATTGCCGACGAAAACCCGTTCGACCGGCCGCGCCTGATCGCTGCGGTCGGCGCCGGTCAGCGCGAGATAGGCGGGGTTCGCGTAGACTACATGGCCGCGCGCATCAGTGACCACCACGCCGTCGGCGGCGCTGTCGGCAATGCTCCGGGTGACCGGATCATCGGCGCTGCGATCGGCGAAGCGGACGATCCCAGCGGCGAAGGCAAAAAGCGTGAACAGGCCGACCATCGCCAGCAGCGATAAGAGGCCGACGATATAAGGCTGCGCCTGCGCACGGCCGAGCCACATGAGGATGATCGCTGCGGCGATCACCGTAACGGCGACCGCCAGGACCAGCGGGATGCTGCCGCTTCGTCGCGCCGCGTCAGGGGTGTGTGCGAGAGACTGCGGCTGATCGCTTCCGAGAGTCATTGTCATGAAGCCTGCGCCACGTCCCTTCACGTCATTATTGCCGCCTCTACGCACGAATCAACGCTTGAGTGCCTGAATCGCGGTTCCAAGCCAAGGGGAGTCAACCGGAAAATTTGCGACACGATGCAAGAAATCGTCGCGCTGTGGTTCAGCGGCCCATACCGGCAAAGCCACGCTTCAGCCGCATCACGTAACCGATCACCTCCGCCACGGCCTGGTAATGTTCGACCGGAATCTCGTCGTCGATCTTCACGGTGGCATGCAGCGCGCGCGCCAGTGGCGGGTTCTCGACCACCGGCACATCGTGTTCCTTCGCCAGTTCCCTGATCTTGAGCGCGATCGCGTCCACACCCTTGGCGACGCAGACCGGAGCGGCCATGCCCTTGTCGTACTTCAGCGCGACGGCGAAATGGGTCGGGTTGGTGATGATCACCGACGCCGTCGGCACTGCCGCCATCATCCGCTTGCGGCTGCGCTGGAGGCGCATCTGCTTCAGGCGGCCCTTGATGTGCGGATCGCCCTCGGACTGCTTGAACTCCTCCTTGATTTCCTGCAGCGACATCTTCTGCCGCTCGAACCAGGTCCTGTACTGGAACAGATAGTCGGCGATCGCCACCAGCGCGAGCAACGCGACCACCGTGCCGAGCAGTTGCAGCGACATGGTGCGGGTCAAAGCGACGACCGAGGGAACGTCCATCCGCACCATCGCGTCGAGGCGGAAACGCTCCGGCCAGAACACCATGGTCATCACTGCGCCCAGCGCGAGCACCTTGAACAGCCCCTTCAGCAGGTTGACCCAAGCCTGCTTGCCAAAAACCCTTTTCGCGCCGGAGGCGGGTGAAATCTTGCTCAGCTTCGGCTTTAGCTGCTCGGCGGAAAACACCAGCCGATGCTGCACCACATTGCCGGCGACGGCCGCAATGCAAAGCAGCAGCAGCGGCACGCCGAAGGCGGCGATCACCGCGTATTCGAGGCTCTGCAACAGTTGCAGCAGGCTATTACCATCGACGCGAATGGCGTGGGCATTGGCGAGCAGGCTGCGCAGCGGCACCTGCAGCGAGCTCATCGATCCCGAGAACGAGACCAGCACCAGCGTCGCGCCGGCGATGACGAACCAGGTGTTGACCTCCTGGCTCTTGGCGACGTCACCGCGCTCGAGCGCATCGTCGAGGCGTTTTTGGGTCGGGTCTTCTGTTTTCTCGGAGTCATTGTCCTCAGACATGAGGCGCTAGCTCCTGGGCGTGAGGTCGTGCATGACTCCGCCGAAATAGTCGAGGAACGTTCCCATCATGGTTGCGATCACCGCGACAAGAATCAGAAACCCCAAGAGAATCGAGAGCGGCGCACCGACGAAATAAACCTGCATCTGCGGCATCAGCCGCGCCAGCACGCCAAGGCCCAGGTTGAACACCAGGCCGAACACCAGGAACGGCGCGGCGAGCTGGATGCCGATCTTGAAGGCCGTGGCGAAGGTTTTGGTCGCAAGCGCCGCGACATCGCCGCTGGAGATCAACTCGCCCGGCTTGAAGATGGTGTAGCTGTCCGTCAGCGCAGCGATCACCAGGTGATGCATGTCGGTGGCGAACAGGAGCGTGACACCGAGGATGGTCAGGAAGTTTCCGACCACGATGCCCTGCTGGCCCTGAGTGGGATCGACTGCAGTGACGAAACCAAGGCCAAGTTGCTGGGCGATCACGGAACCCGCCACCGAGAGCGCCGAGATCGTTACCCGCGCGGTGGCCCCGAGGACGAGCCCGACCAGAATCTCGTGCACCAGCAGAACCGGCAATGGCGCGAGGTTCTCCAGGTTCACCTGATAGGCGTTGCGATGCAGGGGCAGCAGGATGAAGGTCAGCGCGAGCGCCATGCCGAGCCGAATACGAGCCGGCACGTTCACCTCCCCCAGTCCTGGCATCAGCATCACCATTGTCCCGATGCGCGCGAACACCAGCAGGAAAGCTGCGGCGAGTGCTGGAAGGAAGGAAACGTCGATGCGCATGGTCGCCGCGCACCTTGCCCTAGCCTCCAGCGATTCGCGACGAGATGCGCAGCATGTGGCTGTGCAGCGCGTCCGCCATGAACGGCAGCGCAAGGATCATGGTGATAAAGATCGCGAGGATCTTCGGCACGAACACCAGCGTCATTTCCTGGATTTGAGTCAGCGCCTGCACCAAGGAGATCACCACGCCGACGACGAGGCCGACCACCATCAACGGCGAGGCGACGATGACGATGGTCCAGATCGCGTCGCGTGCGACATCCAGAACTTCCGCGCCGGTCATGGAACTGGTCTCCTGTGGCCTGTTGCCGCTTGATGGAGTTGATTCAGAGAAGTCATCTATGTTCTTGATCTGCCGCGCTCTCTTGCCGAAACCAGTTTGCGACCTGAGGACGTCTCAGGCTGCTTGCGCGTGACCTGATCGGAGGCCGGTTCCCAGTTTTCCGGATCGCGCTCAGATCGGCATCCGCATGATTTCTTCGTAGGACTGGATTACCCGGTCGCGCACCGACACCAACGTCGAGACGGCAACCTCGGTTTCGGCCACCGCCGTCACCACATCGACGACGTTGGCTTTGCCGGACGCCATCGCCACCGACTGCGCATCGGACTTACGGCCTGCGTCAACGACGCTGCCGACCGCATCCTTGAGCATCGAGGCGAAGGATGGGCCGTTACCGGTCTCGGCGGCCTTGCTGAGGCCGCCTGCGGTATCGACAATGCGCGCCAGGTTGGCGTAGGCATTAGCGGCAATGGATGGCGAGGCCATGGTTCAAACTCTCCCGATCGGATCTGGTCAGAGATTCATGGTTGAGCACGGTCGTCGCTGGCCAACTCCGTTGGCCCAGAACCGTCTCTTTCTTCTTGAAAAGGCATGATCTGATCCGAAAACCGGTTGCCACTTTTCGGGATCATGCCGCAGGTTCTGGCCAACTCCGTTGGCCCAGAACCGTCTCCTTCTTCTTGAAAAGGCATGATCTGATCCGAAAACCGGTTGCCACTTTTCGGGATCATGCCGCAGGTTCTGGCCAACTCCGTTGGCCCAGAACCGTTTCTTTCTTCTTGAAAAGGCATGATCTGATCCGAAAACCGGTTGCCACTTTTCGGGATCATGCCTTGAGAATATCGAGTGTGCGCTGGATCATCCGCCGCGTCGCGGTGACGATGTTAAGGTTCGCCTCATAGGAGCGCTGCGCCTCGCGCAGGTCGGTCATTTCGACCAGGGAATTCACGTTCGGATATTTCACGTTGCCGTTGGCGTCGGCCGCTGGATGACCCGGCTCGTATTTGAGCCTGAAGTCGGTGGTGTCGGGCTTGATGCGGCCGAGCTTCATCACCTGCGCGTCGAGGGTGCGGTCGAGTTCCGAGGTGAAGGTCGGCACCTTGCGGCGGTAAGGATCGCCGCCGGGCGTCTGCGCGGTGGAATCGGCATTGGCGATATTCTCCGAGATCACCCGCATCCGCCCGGATTGCGCCCGCAGACCGGAGGCCGCGATGCTCATCGATTTCAGGAAATCCATGGCCTATCTCCCCGCTGCGTTGCCGCTGGCATGCGATGTCCCGATCATGCTCAGCGCTTGCCGATGGCGGTCTTCAACAGGCCAAGGCCGCGCGTGTAGAGCGAGGTCACCGCCTGGTAGTCCATCTGGTTCGATGCCGCCTTCATCATCTCGTCGTCGAGGTTGACGGCGTTGCCGGAGGGACGGGTTTCGAAGGCGGCCTTGCGATCGAACGCGAAGTTCGACGTGTCGTTCGATACGGTCATGTGGCCCGGATTGGTGCGTGCGAGTTGCACCGCCGGTGCGGCAGCTCCGGCCGCGAGCGCCTGCGCCGACGGCCGCACCAGATCGCGCGGCGTGAAGTTCGGCGTGTCGGCGTTGGCGACGTTCTCGGCGAGGATGCGCTGGCGCTGCTGGTGCCACTGCATACTGGTGCGCAGGGCGGACAGGGCTGGAATATCGGAAATAGCCATGGGCGGCTCCGGTTCCCGAGGCGACGGTCGCGCCGGGTAGGCAGAATTTGCCGTGTGTATGGTTAACAACCGGTTAAGACGCGAGCCCGCTCCAATTTCGCCATTAATTCTTCATTAACCATCCAAGTCGTTGAATGAGCACGCTTCGATAAGTGTTTCAGTCTCGGGCATTATTGGTTTATTAAGAAACGGGGCAGCAGGACTTCGGTTTGTCGGGCAAGTCTTGCCGCATGGAATTAACCAATAGGGTCGCGCGTCAGTTGCTTTCGCGGGTTCTCGGTAATCGGCAGTGACACGGACGAAACCTTTTTGGTGGGGACATTGAAATGCAATCGCCACTGACGTTCTTTTTCGCCTTCATCGTCGTTCTGGCGCTGATCGGCCTCGCCACGTGGCTGGTGCGCCGATTCGCCGGCAACCGGCTTGGCTCGAGCGCGAATCGCGGCCGGATGCCGCGTCTCGCCGTGATCGACGCCGCCGCCGTGGACGGTCGCAGGCGCCTCGTGCTGGTCCGCCGCGACAACATCGAGCATCTTTTGATGATTGGCGGTCCGAGCGATATCGTCATCGAGCCGAACATCGTCCGCGCAACCCCACCGCAGCAGCAGATGCCGTCGCGGATGCCGATCCCGCCCGCAGAACAGTGGAGCGAGAGCGAGCCGGTCCGCCCGGAGCCGCTCGACCATGACGAGCCTGCCCCCTTCCCCGAGCCGCCGCCGCGCCCGGCCCGGCCCGCCTTCGCCGAGGACGTCCGCCGCCCGCCCGCAGCCGAGCGCCGTTCCGACCCGCTGGCGGGCTTCACCCCGGAGCCGATGGTGCGCCCCGAACCACCCCTGCGCGAACCGCCGCCGCCCCGCGAGCCGCGCCTGCCCCGCGCCGACATGCCGCGCAGCGAACCCGTGATGCCGCGCCCGGCACGGACCGAGCCACCGAAGCCCGCGCCCTCCGTGCGGCCGCCGGTGGAACGCCCGGCTGCTGCCGCACCGGTAGCTCCGCCCGACGCCGATAAGAATCTCGCCGAGATGGCCCAACGGCTGGAAGCTGCCCTGCGCCGCCCCGGCGGCAATCAGGCCGCTGGCCAGAGCCAAGTCGATCGTGTCGGCACCGCACCGTCGGTCGCCCCGGATGCACCGGCCGGCCGCCCGCCACGGGCAGCGTCGGCCGAGGCCGGCGACGACAAGCCCGGCGACGCACCGCGGACGCAGTTCAAGAATCTCGAGGACGAGATGGCGAGCTTGCTCGGCCGGCCAAAGACCCCCTCGTGAGGCCGCCAAGGTTTCCGCGTAGAGTATTCCTTCTTATTGCCCTGGTTCTGACCGCCGGACTTTTCGCAAGCCCGGCGCTTGCGCAAGACATCAGCATCAATCTCGGCCAGGGCGGCGGCGTCACCGAGCGCGCCATCCAGCTCATCGCGCTGCTGACGGTACTGTCGATCGCGCCGTCGATCGTCGTGATGATGACCTCGTTCACGCGTATCGTCGTGGTACTGTCGCTGCTGCGGACCGCGCTCGGCACCGCGACCGCGCCACCGAACTCCGTCATCATTGCGCTTGCGCTGTTCCTCACCGGCTTCGTGATGGGGCCGACGCTGCAGCAATCCTACGATGCCGGCATCAAGCCGCTCGTCGCCAATGAGATCACCGTCGAGCAGGCGCTGGAGCGCGCGGGCGCTCCCTTGCGCACCTTCATGCAGAAGAACGTGCGTGAGAAAGATCTCAAGCTGTTTATGGATCTCTCCGGCGAGCCGCCTCCGGCGACGCCCGATCAGATGTCGATGCGCATCCTGATTCCCGCCTTCATGATCTCGGAATTGAAGCGCGCATTCGAGATCGGCTTCCTGCTGTTCCTGCCGTTCCTGATCATCGACCTCGTGGTTGCGTCAGTGTTGATGTCGATGGGCATGATGATGCTGCCGCCGGTTGTCGTCTCGCTGCCGTTCAAGCTGATCTTCTTCGTGCTGGTGGATGGCTGGACGCTGGTGGCCGGCAGCCTGGTGCAAAGCTACGGCGGAAGTTAGCGACGGCACGTGGCCATCCCTGCGCCGAAGATATCCGATCTGCCTATCCAGCGTTTCCTGTCTTGCGCGAAGGCTGATGAACCGCAAATATCCGGCCGTCTTCAGCTATGATCCAAAGTACCATCCCAGGGAATTTCAGCCCCATGCAGTTTGATGACGTTATCCTCGGTCGCCGGAGCATACGCGGGTACAAACCGGATCCGGTCCCCAAAGCCCTGATCGAGGAAATTATCGGCTTGGCAATCCGCGCGCCGTCGTCGATGAACACCCAGCCCTGGAATTTCTACGTCGTCACCGGCGAGCCGCTCAATCGAATCCGCGCCGGCAATACGGAGCGGATGCTCGCAGGCGTGCCGCAGTCACGCGAGTTCCGCACCGGACAGGGTTTTACAGGTCAACACCGCGACAGGCAGGTTGGCGTCGCCAAGCAATTGTTCTCCGCGATGGGGATCGCGCGCGACGACAAGAACATGCGACAGGATTGGGTTCTGCGCGGCTTCCGCCAATTTGACGCGCCCGTCTGTATCATCGTGACCTATGATCGCGTGCTGGACGGCAGCGACGACACGCCCTTCGATTGCGGCGCGGTGACAACCGCTCTGGTCAATGCCGCCTGGTCTCGCAGATTGGGCGCCGTGATCAACAGCCAGGGGATCATGCAATCACCGGTGGTCCGCGAACATGCCGGAATAGCCGATGATCAGGTCATCATGAAGAGTATTGCGCTCGGATGGCCGGATGAAAATTTTCCGGCGAATGCGGTGGTGTCCGAACGCAAGTCCGTCAAAGAAGCCACCGTGTTCGTGGGGTTTGACAGCTAACCGCGCGCACATCTCCTTTCGCTGCCGTTCACACTGTGCCGGCGGACGGCGGAGAACTTGATGCAAAGCGACGGCAGCCAGCAGCGAAACGCGCTATACTTCCCCTGCCGTCCTATCAGCAGCGGGCACTCCTTGTTGGACAACGTTGAAAACGTATCGATGGCAGAGAAACCCGACACTGAGCGTCGCTTGACCGAACTGGAAACGAAGCTTTCGTTCCAGGACGACACCATCGACAAGTTGAACGCGATCATCCTCGAGCAGTGGAAGCTGATCGAACTGCATACACGGCAAATTGCAGCGCTCAATGAGAGGCTTCAGGAAGCGGAAAAGAATGCGGCGCCGGTCCGCAACGAACCGCCGCCGCATTACTGAAACGCAACTCGGGATGAGGCCAAGCCGGAAAGACAACGCCTCGGCCAAATGCTCTAAGCCCGCACTTTCGCGCCGCCCGCGGCCAGCTCCTCGAGAACATCCTCGGTATGCTCGCCAAGTTTCGGGGGCGCGCCGGCGCGCATCGGCGCTTCGCCCGCCCAGCGGTAGCCCTCGTTCAGAATTTGAGCCGGCGCGCTTCCGCCAAGCGGATGCATAGCAAGCTGCGCGTGCGCGCCGCCTGTGCGCAAATAATGCCCGTCGAGATAGGACGCCACCGTCTGCACCTTCGACGCCGGCACACCCGCTGCCATCAATTTCT
Organism: Afipia sp. P52-10; assembly: GCF_000516555.1. Lineage (NCBI taxonomy): Bacteria > Pseudomonadati > Pseudomonadota > Alphaproteobacteria > Hyphomicrobiales > Nitrobacteraceae > Afipia > Afipia sp. P52-10. The sequence goes on from NZ_AZSJ01000007.1 coordinate 1,321,653, forward strand.
CTTCCCACGAGTCGGCGCTCTCCGCCGCGAACGCCTTCACCAGTTCGTCGCGCACCGCCTTGTTGGCGAGATCGGTAAGGAATCCATCGGGCGAGTCGGGCAGCGTCGGCAGCAGCGTCTTGTCAGTGACGATGTCGGCACGACCGAGCACCGTGCAGAGCGCCTGAAACTGGCGCAGCGTGTTTGCCGCCGTCGATATCCACCCCTCTGCAGTGGGGAACGTGTCGGAACCCGGACTGCCGACAAAGCCGCGATTGCCGACGCGCTGGGGCGCCGTACCGGCAAGCCAATAGCTCGCGACCATGCCGCTCATCAACTGCGCGGAGGCATCCACCATCGACACGTCGAGCACGATGGGGGCGGTATCACCACGGGCGCGCCTCAGCAGCGCGGCGAGGATCGCGTTTGCCGCCGACATGCCAGTGCCGATATCGACCACGGGAAAGCCGACCTTCGTCGGCGGAGCGGCCGAATCGTCGCCCTGCAACGACATCATGCCGGTAGCCGCCTGAATGACATGATCGTAGGCCGGACGGGATGCATTCGGCCCAACCTGCCCCCAACCGGAGATCGAGCAGTAGATCAATTGCGGATTGATCGCCTGCAGGCGATCCGGCGTCAGGCCCAGCTTCGCCGCCTTGCCGGGACGGAAGTTCTCCACGAACACGTCCGCCGTCGCCACCAATTGCTCGACGACGCCACGCCCATGATCGGTCTTAAGATCGACCACCACCGAACGCTTGCCGGCGTTGAGAGCAACGAAGCCCGGCGCGAGCCCCTTCAGCTCCGGCCGCAGGGCGAGCCCCCGTGTCTGATCGCCCTGCCCCGGCTTCTCCACCTTGATGACATCGGCGCCCAGCATGCAAAGCTGATGCGTGGCGAACGGGCCGGCGAGCACGTGCGTCAAATCGATGACGCGGATTCCCTCGAGCGGACGCATGATAATCTCCGGTAGTGGCGCAAGCAGATCGGGATCAGACGGTGAAGCTTTCGGGGATTACTGCGGCTCGATGCCAAGCTTCTTCGCCTCTTCGGTGAACTCCGCAAGCTCCCGTTGCATCTTAGCAGGAACGTCCTCGAGCGCGCCTTCATAGGGCGAGATACGCAGAGTCTTCAGATGCGCTTGCATCGTCTCCGATTTCATCACTTCCGCCATCGCGGATTTGAGCCTGTCGATCACCGGCGATGGCACCTGCGAGCGAACGAACAAACCAAACCACGTCTGATCGACGATCGACGGATAACCGAGCTCCTTGAAGGTCGGCACCTCCGGCAGGAACTCTAGCCGCTTCTCGCTGGTGACGGCGACGAGCCGCAGCTTGTCGGGATTGACATGTATCAAGGGCGCGCCCTGCGTCGGCAGCGAAAAATGCACGTTGCCGCTCATCACCGCCTGCGTCGCCTCGGCTCCGCCCTTGTAGTTGATATCCGTCCATTCAATCCCGGTGGCTCGCTTCATCTTCGAGCCGATCACCGCCTGCGCGCCGCCGCCGCCGGTCAGCGAGTAATTCAGCTCGCCAGGATGTGCCTTGCCGTAGGCGATCAGCTCCTGCAACGTCTGGAACGGATATTTCGAGGAGATGATCAGCACATAGGCGCTCTGGCCGAGCATGCTGATCGGCGTGAAGTCCTCAAGCGCATAACCTGGCTGCTTCAAGGAATAAACGTTGCTGACCAGCGCGCCGAGCTGCAGCAGCACAGTGTAGCCGTCGGCTGGCGAATTCTTCACCGCCTGTGTGCCGATGACGGTGCCGCCGCCGGGCTTGTTCTCGACGATGATGGTTTGGCCGACGACCTTGCCCAGTTCGGTCGCAACAATACGGCAAAGCGCATCCGTGATCGCTCCCGGAGGATACGGCACAACAATGCGCAGGGGCCGCGCGGGATATGCCTCGTCGGCATGCGCCGGAGCCGCGGCGGCCAACAACAAGCCGAACAAAAGAGCGAAGACACCTCGCAGCAACATCATTTGGTACCCGTCCCCTCGAAAGCATGGGCCCGGCAGGCCCGGTCGCGCCAACTCGAAGGGAGCTAGCAAATCCCGATTATCAAGTTAATGTGCTATTTCGAGATAACTCCATTGGTAAAACTTATGAATCTATCGATCCGGCAGCTGCAAATCTTCGTCCAAGTCTATCGAGCCGGCAATCTCACCCGCGCGGCTGCGCAGCTTGGGCTGACACAATCGGCGGTCAGTTTGCAGCTCCAGCAACTGGAGGATATTTTCGGCTTGCGGCTGTTCGACCGGACCACCCGTGCGCTCTATCCGACGAGTGCTGCGACCCAGGCCATCATCGCCGCCGAGCAGATCCTGACGGCGGCATCCGGCCTCACGAGCCACATGCGCAACCTCAACGACGTCAATAGCGGCAAGGTGGCGTTTGCGGCATCTGCGGGCATGGCATCGACCTTCATGCCGCCGATCCTGGCTGCCTTTCGCAAAGCGCATCCGGGGATCGACATTGTAATCTATGACGCGCCCGCCCACGAGATCGTCGGCAAGATGCTGACGAGCGAAGCCGAATTCGCGCTGGGCAGCGTCAAATCCGAGAACCCGGATGTGACAGTCGAGCCGATCCTGAAGGGACGCCTGAGCGCAGTTGGCATCAACGAGGGTGCGTTCGCGGCCAGGAAGCATATCTCTTGGGATGAACTCGCCTCGTTTCCGACCATAGCCATGCGCCGGGAGACGCAGATCAGGAGCGACATCGACAGAGAACTTGCCAAGTTTGAGAAAACGTTCGTTCCAACCTTCGAAGTCTCGCTATTCAACACCGCGCTGTCGATGAGCGCCGCCGGCCTCGGCATCGCCGTTCAGCCGGATTACATCGTCGATCGCAATCAGTTCCCGACGCTCGTGACCAAGCCGCTGGTGCGCCCCGCGCTCGGTCGCGAGGTCTTTCTCATCCGCCGCGTGGGCCGCAGCCTGTCACCCGCCGCCGCGCGGTTTGTCGGGCACGTCCGCAGCGCGTTCGGAAAGATCGGCAGAAGGGCGTAGCGCTGTGGAAACCGACACCATCCGCACCGTGAAAATTCGCGCCGTCAAAAAAAGAATGCTGCGCCGGAGGGCACAGCATTCTTTCTCACATGACGTCAGTATCTGTTATCCGGCTCACGGAATCCGGTGCAGCGCGCAGAGCTTGTTGCCGTCTGGGTCGCGCAGGTAGGCGAGATAAACCTTGGTGCCTTCGCGAATGCCCGGCGGATCCTCGCAGGTGGTGCCGCCATTGGCGACGCCGGTGTCGTGCCAGGCTTTCGCCTGCTCCGGCGAGTTGCAGAGGAAGCCGATCGTGCCGCCGTTGGCGGCCGTCGCCGGCTGGCCGTTGATCGGCTTCGAAACCGAAAACGTCCCGGTCGGGGTCCGGTAGAAGACACGATGACGGTCAACCTTGCCGGGCGAAACGCCGATCGTGCCGAGCAGTTTGTCGTAGAAATCCTTGGCCTTCTCCAGATCGTTCGTGCCGATCATGACGTGCGAAAACATGCGTTTCGTCCTCCCAGTTGTCCCTATGGGTTTGAGCGATCTCGTGAACCGCTTGCAGCACCCTACACGGCGCCAGGGGTTGGAGAAAAGTATTCTCGCGAACAAGAGCTACAAAAAACAAAGACGCCGGGCGGGCGAACCGCACGGCGTCTTCAATCTTCTGGCGATGTCAGGCCCGGACAGTCCGGGCCTGTAACCGTCACGGTCAGGCGAACTGGTTCATCGTGTTGTGCGCGCCACCAGCCTTCAGCGCCGCCTCGCCGGCGAAGTACTCCTTGTGGTCGTCACCGATGTCGGAGCCGGCCATGTTCTGGTGCTTCACGCAGGCGATCCCCTGACGGATCTCCTCGCGCTGGACGCCCTTCACGTAACCGAGCATGCCCTTGTCGCCGAAGTACTCCTTGGCAAGGTTGTCGGTGGACAGCGCCGCCGTGTGATAGGTCGGCAGCGTGATCAGGTGGTGGAAGATGCCGGCGCGCTTGGCCGCATCCGCCTGGAAGGTGCGGATCTTCTCGTCGGCTTCGGCCGCCAGCGGCGTGTTGTCGTACTCGACCTTCATCAGGTCTTCGCGCTTGTACTTCGACACGTCCTTACCGGCTTCCTTCCACGCATCGTACACCTGCCAGCGGAAGTTCAGCGTCCAGTTGAACGACGGCGAGTTGTTGTAAACCAGCTTCGCGTTCGGGATCACCTTGCGGATGCGGTCAACCATGCCCGCGATCTGCTCGACGTGCGGCTTCTCGGTCTCGATCCAGAGCAGGTCCGCGCCGTTCTGCAGCGAGGTGATGCAGTCGAGCACGCAGCGGTCCTCGCCCGTGCCCGGACGGAACTGATACAGGTTGCTCGGCAGCCGCTTCGGACGCATCAGCTTGCCGTCGCGGTTGATGACCACGTCACCGTTTGCACCGTTGGCCGCCGTGATCTCCTCGCAGTCGAGGAAGCTGTTGTACTGGTCGCCGATGTCACCCGGCTTGCTCGAGAACGCGATCTGCTGGGTGAGGCCTGCGCCGAGCGAGTCGGTTCGGGTGACGATGATGCCGTCTTCCACGCCGAGTTCGAGGAATGCGTAACGCACCGCGCGCACCTTGGCGATGAACACGTCATGCGGCACGGTCACCTTGCCGTCCTGGTGGCCGCACTGCTTCTCGTCCGACACCTGGTTCTCGATCTGCAGCGCGCAGGCGCCCGCCTCGATCATCTTCTTCGCCAGCAGGTAGGTCGCTTCGGCGTTGCCGAAGCCGGCGTCGATGTCAGCGATGATCGGAACGACGTGGGTCTGGAAGTTGTCGACCTTCTCGATCAGCGCCTTTTCCTTCGCCTTGTCGCCAGCCTTGCGCGCTTCGTCGATCTCGCGGAACAGGCCGCCGAGCTCGCGTGCATCGGCCTGGCGCAGGAAGGTGTAGAGCTCTTCGATCAGCGCCGGCACCGAGGTCTTCTCGTGCATCGACTGATCCGGCAGCGGACCGAACTCTGAACGCAGCGCGGCGACCATCCAGCCGGACAGGTAGAGGTAGCGGCGATCGGTGTTGCCGAAGTGCTTCTTGATCGAGATCAGCTTCTGCTGGGCGATGAAGCCGTGCCAGCAGCCGAGCGACTGGGTGTATTTGGTCGGGTCGGCATCGTAAGCCGCCATGTCCTTGCGCATCAACGCCGCGGTATAGCGGGCGATGTCGAGGCCGGTCTTGAAGCGGTTCTGCAGGCGCATACGGGCGACCGCCTCGCCGCTGATGCCATCCCAGCTGGCGCCCTTGCTCTTGATGAGCTTGTCCGCGTTATCGATCTGGCTCTTATAAGGAGCCGGGCCTTGATAGATCATGTCGCTGGTCCCTTCGTCACTGACAGAAAGTTGTCTGGGACCTGCATACACCCTTCATATCTCCGCGGGAGGGGTTTCGCAGACAACTTGTCATACTTTACAAACTTTCCATGTAATGCTGTAAGGAAATTACATCCATCTGCCAGAGGGAATGGCACGAATGGCCACGCAAAGCACCCGTTCCGTCTTCATGGGGCCGCGCCTGCGGCGGATCCGGCGCGACCTCGGTCTGACCCAGGCCGATATGGCGGCGGACCTAGACATTTCCGGTTCCTATGTGGCGCTGCTCGAGCGGAACCAGCGGCCGGTGACGGCGGACATGCTGCTGCGCCTCGCCCGCACCTACAAGATCGACATCGCCGACCTCGCCGGCGACGGCGGCGCCGATCACACCGCGCGGATGCAGGCGGTGTTAAAGGACCCGATGTTCGCCGACATCGACATGCCGTCGCTAGAGGTTAGCGACGTGGCGACGAGCTATCCGGGCATCACTGAAGCGTTCCTGCGCCTCTACACCGCCTATCGCGAGGAGCAGCTTGCGCTGGCCGACCGCGGCGGCAAGGGAACCGGCGGCGCCCATTTCGGTGACATCGATGCCAACGACCCGGTCGCCGAAGTCCGCCGTTTCCTGGCCGCGCGGCGCAACAATTTTCCGCAACTCGACGACGCCGCGGAGCGTCTGGTGCAGGTGGCCAGTGGCCAGAGCGGCTTCATCGAACGGCTGAAAATCCGCCACAACCTCACCGTTCGTCATCTGCCGCCGGAGGTGATGCTCGGCTCCACCAGACGGCTTGACCGGCATCGCCGCCAGCTCCTGCTCGACGACTCGCTCGACACCGCAAGCCTGAACTTCCAGCTCGCGCAGCAACTCGCCTATCTCGAAATGGAGGACGAGATTCGTGCCGCCGTCGAAGCCGGCCACTTCGCCACCGAGAGCGGCGAGTTGCTCGCCCGTCGCGCGCTGGCGGGTTACGCCGCCGCAGCGCTAATCATGCCCTACTCCGCCTTTGCCAAGGCCGCCGAAGCCCGCCACTACGATCTTGAGGCCCTGGCGCGCCAGTTCGGCACCAGCTTCGAACAGACCGCGCATCGCATCACCACATTGCAACGGCCCGGCCAGGAGAAGGTGCCGTTCTTCCTGATCCGCGTGGATCCGGCCGGCAACGTCTCGAAGCTGCTCGACGGCGCAGGCTTTCCGTTCGCCCGCCATGGCGGCGCGTGTCCGTTGTGGTCGGTTCATCGGGTCTTCTCGACGCCGCGCCAGATCGTCACCCAATGGCTCGAGCTGCCGGACGGCCAGCGCTTCTTTTCGATCGCCCGCACGGTGACGGCCGGCGGCGGCGCGTTCGGAGCCGCGCGGGTGGATCGCGCCATCGCGGTCGGCTGCGCAGCGGAGCACGCAAGCCGCCTGATCTACACCCGCGGCGGGGCCGGACCGGACGCTAGTACACCGACGCCGATCGGCGTCGCTTGCCGGGTCTGCCATCGGCCGCATTGCGCCGCACGATCGGCGCTACCGATCGGCCGCGAACTGCTGCCCGACGATTTCCGCAGGCTCAGCGTTCCGTTCGGCTTCTCGGATAGCTAAATGTGAACAGGCCCTGCGCCGCCCTCGTACTGCCGCACTTCACGTCGATCGCTGGACTGCAGGAATAGACGCGCATGCGGCGGTGTTTTCAGCCAGAAGGAGTTGCCATGACGATTGCGACAGCGACCGTTTCGACCCTGATCAAGCGCGGCCTGACCGCAGCCGTCCTCGTCACCATCGGCGCTGCGGCCATATCGCAAGCAGAGGCAGCCACGGCCCGCCGCGAGCCGAACGGCGCGGTCCGCTACTACGACGATAATGGCGGCGATCGCGGCTACGCATGGTGCCTGCGCCGCAGCGGCCGCTGGTTCTCCGGCTGGTCGGATTGCAGCTACTACACCTACGGGCAATGCCGGGCCGCCATCATCGGACCGCCCGGCGGCGATTGCGAACCAAATCCGTGGTCGTATTACGTCAACGAGCCGCCCGCCCCGGCACCCCGTGCCCGCAAACGCGCCCGCCGCTGAGTGGCATGCGACGGGAAGCGCCAAGAGCAGCGCGACCTCGTCTCTCCAATCCGGAGTTCGTCACATTGCGGAACAAGGCTGCAGTGAACGTCGGATTCGATTCAGAGGAACTTCTGAACCATCACACTAGCGCCGCGCCTCCGCGCGCCGCGTCCCCTTGATCGCCGGCAGCGCGCCGGTCGGCATCGGATCAGGCGCAGCCTTCGCTTGCGGCGCCGCCGCACGCGACGCCATCTCCGGGAAGCGGTGGCGCATCTCGCGCAGGAAGCCGTCGAGTGTGTCGACCGAGGCCGCCATCTTCGCAATCGCCGCGAACTCAGCGCTGTTAGCGGCGGCAAGCTGCGTCGCCGTTCCGAATGCCTCGCGATCGGTCTCTTCGGCGAGCTTAGCGGCGAACTTCTCTTTCAGCCGCGACAGGCCGATCGCATCGTCGGCCAGCGAGTAGCCGATCGCTGCGCGAATGATATCGCCCTTCTCGAATGGCGTCAGCGGCTGGAAATCCTTCCAGCGCTCGCCATAGAGCAGTTCGATCTGTTCGGATGCCTCGCGCCAGCGTCGCGCCGCCCAGAAGATATCTGAGCGTAGGCGGATCGCCTCGCGTCCAGCTAGGTTTGCAATGATGTCGATCGCCAGATCGTGACGGCCGACGTCGCTCTGCGCGCGTGCCTCCAGCAGCAGGCGTTGCTGACGCAACTCGCCGGCGAGATCGGCGATGCGCGTCGCGCGTAGCGCGGCCAATGCCCGGTCCGGTTTGCGGTTGGTCAGGTAGAGCATCGCAAGCTTCGAGGCGACATGCGCGCGCGCCGAGCCTTCGAGCCGGTGATCGATCTGATACTGCAAGAGCTCGCTCGCCTGATCGAGCAGATCGACGCTCGCAAGGCGATCCGCCAGACGACGGATTATCTCGTCGCCGCGACGGCCGATCGGGGTCAATTCCTGGAATTCGTAGAACAAAGCCAGCGCCTGCACTGGCGGCATCTCGTCCGCTTTGGTGCCGTTGAACAGCTCGACGAACAGCGCCGATGCCGCATCCTGCATCTGCCGGGCCGGCTCCGCATTCGGGTACAGCCGCGTCGCCATCCGCGCCGCCAGCAAGGCCTCGCGATAGCTGCCGTTCTTCTCGTAGAGCCGCGCAAGCTGCTGCAAGGTTCGCACCTCGACCAGATCGCCACGCCATGTCATCGCCAGCGTTTCGAGCTCGGCTCTCGCCTGCTCGTCGCTCATCTCGCCGCGCATTTGCGCGAGCTCGACCTCGTAAAGCTTCGCCTCCGACGCCGAGATACGATCCGATGAGGCTGCCGCCGCGCGGAAATCGGCCAGCGCATCCTTCTCACGGCCGAGCGCCTGGGCCATCCGGCCGCGTAATAGGGCGAGATAGCCTTGGCGGTCCGCCGGAACGCCGACGATATCAAGCTCGTTCAGCCGCGCAGACACGCCAGCATAGTCGCGCACCTCGAGTGAGGCGCGCAGCGCGTCGAGAATGGCGATCCGCTGCAAATCCACCGGCAGCGCGCCGATGGCGAAATCCACGCCCTTGAACAGCTCGCGCGCGTCCGCCCACTTGCCAAGGCGCGCGAGTGCGATCGCCTTCCAAACGCGCGCGTCGTAGCCGGCGCCGACGGCCGGATTTGCGAGATCCTTCAGCCCACGATCGGGAAAGCCGGACAGCGTGTGCGCGAGCGCCCGCACGATCAGCAAATTGGAGTCGTCGGCGCCCGGAACCTGATCACCGAAGAACGCATCGATGGTGGCGCGCGCTTCGGGATAGAGCGCGTGGGCCATGTAAAAGCGCGTCAGTTCGAGCCGCGCGGCCGCACGGTCCCCGCCGCTCGCTTCCGCAGCCGCGCGCCACAGCTCATCGCGCCGCTGGATGAAATCGGCCTCCTTGTCGGCGCGCCAAGCAGCAACATCGAACAATGCCTTGGCGCTGACGGCGGCACGCTCCGGCGCCGTCTCGACAGGCGACAGCGTCAGCCCGCCCGGACGGCCGATCACGACTTTGTCCGCGGCGAGTTCGGCCTGGACGTCCTCGGAATTCGGCTGCAACACGATGCCGTGGACGGACTCGAGCAGTGTGAACTCGACAAAATTCTGCCGCTTGACGAAGCCGCGCGCGGGCAGCGGCGCAGTGATAGCCAGCAATACATCGCCTGCGTCGGGATCGATCAGTCGATGCAGACGACCTGGCTGCGCGAGCGGAACGGTGACACTCGCACGCGCATGGTCAGCGATATTGCGCATGGCCACGAGCGGCTGCGGCGCCTGTTGCAGCGTGTCCGCCGCGTGCACGATCCAGTTCTGGCCGTCGTTGCCGACCCCGACGAGTTGCGGCCGATTGAGACGGATACGGATCGCCTGTCCGCCCGGCAGCGGCACCTGTAACGCGTCGCGCACGATCGGGCCGCCGTCGCGCGTGATCTGGCTGATATCGAGCGGCGGTTCGCTGTCGAACACCATCCACAACGCATCGGCACGCACGAACATGGCCGCCGCGGTGGGCGTGGCAAACGGCACGGTCAAGCGCAGGCCTTCGCTATCGCGCTTGACGGTGACGGCGGTGGTGTCGCCGGTGATCAGCGACGCCTCGGTGCGTTTCGGCGGCTCGCTGTCACGTGCAACGTTGGCAGAAGGTGTCGCCGGCGGAGGAATCGCAGCCCCCGCCGCGGGCGTCGCATCGGATGCGGTCTGGCCATTTGCCTGCGGAGCGGCTGGCTTCGGCGGCTCCGGCGCGGATGGACCAATCAGTTCGCCAGCGCGTTGCGGCACGGACGGCGCAACCGCCCGCGGCACGGTGGCCGGGGGGCCTGCTGGTACCTTGGGCAGCGCCTCGATTGTCGGCTGAACGTCCTGCCGTGAGGCGAAGCCGATATCGACAACGTAGTTCTTCTCCTCGCGGAATGCGTGCACATCCGCATCGCCGATCAGCATGATGGTGACGGCGGTGGTATCGCCCTCAGCATTCTGCGTGATCGAAGCGACGTTTGGTGCCGATGCAACAATGGCGTCGGCGAGATCAAATGTCAGCGAGACATCGAAATTCAGCGTCAGGCGATCCTTGTTCAGGATCGTCGAGACGCCCTCACCGCCCGGCAATTCGAACACGTAGCGGGTGAAGGTCGGCTGGGTGGAAGCGCGCACGCGGATCGGCGGTTTCTTCTTGACCGCAGCCGCAGCTTCCTTCTGCCGCAGCAACCGCTCCGCCTCCTTGGCCCGATCGGCCAACTCCTTGATCACCTCTGCGGGAAGCGGCGGGGGCGGACCAGTCCAATTGTCCGGCAGAAGATCGATGAACAGCCGCTCGCCCGCAACCATCACATTGGGCGTCACCTTGCGCGCAAGCGCAAGGCGAACCGCGCTGCCGTCCGGGTCGGTGCGCGCCATGCTGACGTAATCGGGCGCCGCGTCCGCTAACTTGCCGACGTTAACATCAACCGGTTTCTGGAAACGGACGATCAGGATCGAGCCGGCGGTACGGACATCGGCCTCCACGTCCCGCTGCAGCTTGAACACCAGCCGCGCGTAATTACCGGGCTTGCTGAGGACGGCGGTCCCCCTCACCGGCACTTGCGCCTGCGCGGGTGCTGCGAGAACCAGCGGCAGCGCTGCAAGCATGGCGTAACGCGACGGTGTCCGGAGGGCGCGCGCAAGCACGCCCGCGACAAGGCGAGCGCGCAACCAGGATTCGCAGGGGCCCCCACGCATCATGTTTGACGTGTCTCTGCAGACGGCCTCACGCCGTTGCTTGCCCGCCAACCCTAGAGTCGCGCGTTTAAGACTCCATTAACGACCGCGGCACAACTCGGGCCCGGCGCTTATCCCGAGCATCGCTCCAGCACCCGGATCGCGTTCGCATTCCAGTCCACGCGCTGCTGCAGCGCGCCGATCTCGCTCTCGATCTTGGCCTTGTTTGGTCCATAGAAGTCGGCATCGGAGCGGTAACCCTGAGTTCTCGCCAGCATCGACCTGAGCGCGGGCAAGTTCTTGCGCATGTTGGCGAGCGAGCCCGCGAGCGTCGCATTCGGCTCCGAGTCATAACTGTCGAGCAAGCGCCGCGCCTCGGCGTTATCGGCACACGCGCCGTAACGGGCATTCCTGGACGCAGCGCCCCCGGCCGGACCGCCCGGGGCCTGCTTCTCGGCATAGACCGTACACTTCTGAATCGAAATGTTCGCAGCAGCAATCGGCGACGTTCCGAACACGCTGTCCGTATCCGAGTTCGCCGTTTTCAGGATCGTGCTATGGGGCGTGCTGTCGAGGTACCATTCGATCTTCGAACACCGCGGCGCGCTGGAATGCAACGCAACTTCGGCTCGGTAGCTCGGCTTGGAGCCGGACGCGCTCAGAATCTGAAATCGGGCCGTGCAACTTCCGACCGGCTTGTCGAAATCACATTCCGCCGCCGCGCTGGTCGCATATCCGACAAGACACGCCGCTGCGATCGCAACCGCAACCTTCTCCATCAAGGCCCCCAAGCAAAACAACAAGCCCAGCACAACTATCTTCCGGCCGCTAAACGTCTGTCAACACGACGCACCTGACGCGGTGTGGAACATCCGCAACGTGCAGCCGTTGCTTTACGAAGCAGTGAGGAGCGTTTCATGCGGTCGATCGTCTGGCGCGCAAGCGTCGTTTGCGCGTGCGGCATGCTGGCATGCAGTCCGCTACACGCGCAGAGCAACAGTAGCATCCGTCCCAACGCCGACCGCAGCGTGACCACCGGCATCGGCACCAGCAGCACGTTTCGCGTCGAACCGCCGAACCCGACTCCGCCGCCCGATTCGCGGCCGAGCATGCTCTATTGGCAGAAATCACCGATGTTCGAAGACGACGCAAAGGACAGCGGCCGATCCAAGGACGATGGCAAGTCAGACACCAAGACAGAGGGAGCGGCAACGCCGCCGCCCGCAGCCGTGCCTGAAAACCCGCGCACCACGATCACCCGCGACCGTATCGAAAGCCCGCAGCACTGAGACCTGAGATGGTGTGTACGGCGGGATGCTCAATCATCGCGCTGCGAAAGCTGACGATGGAGCCGGCCTCAGTTGTTGGAAGGCCTGCTTTCGATCTTCGGCAATGCCGAGATCGATGCCGCCATGCCGACGCCACCAGAGCGGCGCGCAAGTTCAACGGTCAGGCGTTCAGCGGCTTCCGGCGACATCTGCGCCAGCACATCCGCCATCTTCTGCGGCTTCATCCGTGACGCCACTTCGATCAGCACCGCCATTTCGAGGCGATCGAAGATTCGTCCCGCATCCTTCGGCTTCATGTTCTCGTACATCGTGACGATGCTCTTGAAGCGCGCGTTGTCCGCCTCTTCCTTCTGCTGGTTCGCTGCCGAGATGCGCGTCTCGACACTCTTTATTTCATCCGCCTTCGATTCAATGCGCTTCTCCGCAGCCCGCAACAGGCTCTCGCGAATATCGACCTCACGCGCGCGCGTCTCCAGCTCCTTGCGACGTTCCTGCAGCCGCTCCAGCACCGCACGTTCGGCCGGCGGCATCTGCTGACCGGCCGGCTGACTGTCGAATGACGTGCCGCTCTGCGCAACCACGACTTCCGCCGGGCGCGTCTCGCTGACAGGACTTGGCACCTCCTTGGGCTTTGCGCTCTCCACCGAGCCCGTGATATCCGGCGGCTCGCCCCGCCCGCCCGGCACCGGATAGTTCAGCGTCTGCTGCGCCCACGACAACGGCCTGTGCGGCGCTCTCTCATCGAGCAGCACGTAGCCGCCGTCGAGCACGATCCCGGCAATCTTCAACACCGCCAGGCAACCGGTGGCCACCAGCAGGATCGGGATCAGACGGAAGTCGCGACGACGCGTCATGCAGCGAGACCATTCGCCTTTCTACGAGCGGTGAAGGCCTCGGCGGCGGCCGCGATCGCTTTGGCGCTGCGGGGCTGCGGAGCTGCGTCTTCCGGCTTGACCTTTGCGGCCACTGCGATGCGCGACAACCGCTGCACCACAACCTCGCCGGCCTCGACATGGCTCTCGAGCCGCTCGCACATGGTTGCCGCGCTCGAAAGCTGACCACCGATGTTGTCGTTACACTCGCGCACCGTCACCTTCAGTCCGGCGATCGCCCGCTCGGCGATTTCGGTGGCGGTGATCAGCTCGCCGATCGTCGCCTTCAGCGACTGCTCGTCATTCCGCAGGAGCTTCAGACGCTTGTTCAGCATGATGCAATAGGCGATCGTCAGCAGCAGCAGCGCCGCCACCAGGCTCTCGATCACGAGTCCGAATGTCGGATTCATTGTGCCTCCATCATCTTGGTGGTCTCGTCGGCCTTCTCGAACATCGCGTAGGTCGTGTGCGGCTTGCGCAGCGGCTTGGTGACGCGGATCGCAACCCGATCGCCGACCCGACCCATCCGCCCTTCGGTCAACGTCACCGCACCGCAACGCACCGATACCAGCGCATCGGAGCGCATCTCCAGTGGCAGCGTGTCACCAACCTCGAGCTTCATCAACTGACGCAATGGGATCTCCGCCTCATAGAGCACAGCCTCGACAGCGATCTGCGCCTTGCCGATTTCGGTCGCGAGGTGGCCTTCCCAGATCGGGTCGCGACCGAACTTCTCGCCCATGAACATCTGCAACAGCACGTTGCGGATCGGTTCGATGGTCGCATACGGAATCAGGAGCTCGACGTTGCCGCCGCGGTCCTCCATGTCGATGCGCAGACGCACCAGGATCGCGGCGTTGGCGGGACGGCTGATGGCGGCAAAGCGCGGATTGGTCTCCAGCCGGTCGATCGTCAGTGTCACCGGCGATAGCGGCCGGAATGCCTGCTCGGTATCGGCAAGCACCACCTCGATCAGCCGCTTGACCAAGTTTGTCTCGATCGTCGTGTAAGGGCGCCCCTCGATGCGCAGCGACGGCTGGCCGCGGCGGCCGCCAAGCAACACGTCGATCATCGAATAGATCAGGCTGGAGTCGACGGTAGCGAGCCCGAAATTCTGCCACTCCTCAGCCTTGAACACCGCCAGCACCGCCGGCAGCGGGATCGAGTTCATGTAGTCGCCGAAGCGGACCGAGGTGATGCGGTCGAGCGACACTTCGACGTTATCGGAAGTGAAGTTGCGCAACGATGTCGTCATCAGCCGCACCAGGCGGTCGAAGACGATCTCCAGCATCGGCAGGCGTTCGTACGACACCATCGCTGAATCGATGATGGCGCGAATGCCCGAATTGTCATCGAGATTGACCTCGCCGACGCTGAAGCCGAGCAGATTGTCGATCTCTTCCTGCGACAGGACCCGCTCGCCGCTGGCCTTGCTGGAGAGATTGCGGCTGCCGTCATCGACCATGGCGGCCCATTGCTCGGCCATCGCCTCCGACATCTCGTTGGCCGCAGCCTCCGCCGCTGCCGTCTCCGGATCCTCGGAGTCGAGCGAGGCGCCCCATTGCGCGGCAAGCGCATCCTGATCGACGTTATCGCTGGGTGCCATGGGTCCGGTCCATCTGGCCGTGGGTCATACGCATCACTGCACCAGGATTTCCTTGAACAGCACCGCGCTCACCTGGCTGGGAGCGATGGTGACGTTGACACGGCGGGTCAGCTCCTCCTTGAGGCGAAACATGCCGGCCGAGCCCTGCAGGTCAGTCGGCCGCACTTCGCGCAGATAGGTTTGGAAGATATCGACCATACGCGGAATGTTCGGCGTGATCTGCGCCACTACCGGCTGGTCCTTCACCTCGAGCACCACCTTGATCTTCAGGTATTGGATGCGTTCGCCGGGCCCGACATTCATGTTGACCAGCAGCTCCGGTACATCGACGAAGATCGGCTTCGACGGCGGCGGCGCTTCCGCCACCTTGTCGTGATCCTTCTTTTTGAAGAGCATGACGTAACCGCCTGCGCCACCACCAACGAGCAGCACGGCCGCAGCCGCGGCGATCATGATCAGCTTACGTTTGGATTTGGCCGGGGCCTCGCCCGTACCCTCTTCCGATACTTCGTTGTCCGCCATCGCCGCCCCGACCGGTGGTCCGGATGAGTTCGATGCCGCCCGACAGGCCTGAAACGCGATACAACGCCGCCGGCGCACACGCGCCCCGTGAATGAGGCGACGATGCGGTCGCAATGGTTAACGGAACCTTTAATTCTTCGTTCAGATAGGAAAAATTTGCCGGGAGGTATGGTCAATAATTCCTTATTGCCGTCCCGCGGGCCCTCCTCCTGACCAATCAAAACATTGATCTAACTGCTGTTTCTTCGTTGGCATGGTCTTCGCTGAGGGTCAGGCAAGCGACCGGCTTGGGAGAGCCGCCGCTTGCGGCGAAACGGACCGGCTTGGGAGAGCCCGTCGGTTTCTGAATCAGGGGAGATTGACCGATGGAGAACACGCTTCTCGTCGGATTGTCGCGGCAGATTTCGCTCGAGCGCCAGCTTGGCGTGATTGCGAACAACGTCGCGAACGTGAACACGAGCGGCTACAAGGCCGACAAGACCGTGTTCGAGGAGTTTCTGCGCTCGCCGGCGCATATCGACAGCTTTGTCGGCAGCGATCGCCGCGTCAGCTTCGTGCAGGACCGCGCAACCTGGCATGACTTCGGCCAAGGCCCGGTGGAGCGTACCAGCAATCCCCTCGACGTGACGCTGGACGGCAACGCCTTCTTCACGGTGCAGGCCAACGGCAACGAACGCTACACCCGCAACGGCGCATTCCAGATCAATGCCCAGGGTCAGCTCGTCACCACCGACGGCCACCCGGTGATCGGCACAAACGGCCCGATCACCTTCCAGCCCGGCGATCAGGATATCACGATCGGCAATGACGGCACTATCACGGTGCGCGAAGGCCAGACCACCAACGTCGCCGCGTTGCGCGGCAAGCTGCGCATCGTCACCTTCGACCAGCCGCAGCGCCTGGAAAAGCAGGGCTCGAACCTGTTTAGCGCGCCCGAAGGCGTGAACGCCCAGGTCTCGACTGTCGCCAATGTCCGCCAGGGGATGATCGAGAAATCGAACGTCTCTGGTGTCGCTGAAATGGCAAAGATGATCGAGGTGATGCGTGCTTACACTGGCATCAGCACCCTGATGCAGCAGCAGAACGACTTGCGGAAGACGTCGATCGAACGTCTCGCCGACGTGCCGGCCTGAGGAGACTAGACCATGCGCGCACTCCATACCGCGGCGACCGGCATGATGGCCCAGGAACTCAACGTCCAGGTCATCTCCAACAACATCGCCAACATGCGCACCACTGCTTACAAGAAGCAGCGCGCGGAATTTCAGGATCTGTTGTACGAGCACCAGCGCCGCGTCGGCACGCAGACATCGGACCAGGGCAACATCTTGCCGGTCGGCATCGAGATCGGCTCGGGCGTGCGCACCGCAGGCACGCCGCGGGTGATGAGCCAGGGCAACATGCTGCCGACTGGCAAGGATCTCGACGTCGCGATCCGCGGCGAAGGCTTTTTCCGGGTTCTGCTGCCTGATGGTCGGACCGCCTACACCCGCGACGGCTCGTTCGAAATGGACCAGCAGGGGCGCATCACCACCTCGCAGGGCTACCTGATCCAGCCGGGTATCACCGTTCCGCAGAACTCTACCGGTCTCACGATCAACCAGCAGGGCCAGGTGTCGGTGACGCCGGCAGGTTCGACCACGCCGACGCAGATCGGCCAGATCGAAATGGCATTGTTCATCAACAAGGCCGGTCTGCAATCAATGGGCGACAACCTGTATCTGGAGACGCCGGCCTCGGGCGCGCCGCAAGTCGGTCTCGGCGGGCAGCCCGGTTATGGCGACCTGCTGCAGAGCAACCTCGAACAGGCGAACGTCGAAGCCGTGTCGGAGATTTCCGACCTGATCGCGGCACAGCGCGCCTACGAGATGAACGCCAAGGTGATCAGCGCGACCGACCAGATGCTGCAATCCACCACTGCGATGCTGCGCTAACGGAGACGCACGATGACACGGATCATTCTGCCGGCTTTCGCACTGCTGCTGCAGGTGACGACTGGCGCTTTCGCACAGACCTCGCTGGTTACACCAACCCTGCGCGCCAACGTCACCGTCAGCAGCGAAGTGGTGCGGATCGGCGACTTCGTCGACAACGCCGGCGAAATGGCGTCGGTTGCCGTATTCCGCGCTCCCGATCTCGGGACCACCGGCGTGGTGCCGGTCGTCCAGGTGCTCGATGCGCTGCGCGCGCACAATGTGATCGGCATCGCCACCAACGACCTTCGCGAGGTGGCGGTGACGCGCGAGGCGCGCACGCTGTCGCAGAAGGATATCGAAACGGAAGTCGGCCGGGCGCTGGAGCGGCGCAACGGACTGGGCGAAGCGGCCAATCTCGCGCTGACCTTCGACCGGGACATTCGCGTACTGCAGCTCGATGCCAGTCATCGCGGCAATCTCGTACTGCTGTCCGCACGCTACGAGCCCCGCCATGCGCGCTTCGACGTCACGTTCGAACTCGCCCGCGATCAAGGCCTACCACCGACGCGGCTGCGCTTCACCGGCACGGCAATCGAAACCGTCGAGGCGGCCGTGGTAACGCGCACCGTCGAACGCGGTGAAGTGCTACGCGCTGCCGACATCGCCATCGAACGCCGCCCGAAAGCGGAGGTCGGCTTCGACGCCGCAACACGCGATCGGGCGATCGGCATGCAGATGCGAAAGGGGGTCCGCGCGGGCCAGCCGCTGCGGGTCGCCGATCTCGCCAAGGCCGACCTGGTGCAGCGCGATCAGAACGTCTCGCTTGTCTATGCCGCTCCCGGTCTCACCCTGACGATGCGCGCCAAGGCGATGGACGCCGGCGCCGAAGGCGACACCGTCAACGTCATGAACCTGCAGTCCAAGCGCGTGGTGCAGGGCATCGTGACTGGCCCCGGCCAGGTTGCGATGACGGCGCCCGCTCCCCGTCTCTCCGCTTCGCTTGCGAACACGCCGGCCTCCGGCGCGCCAACCCAAGAGTAAGTCATCATGGTTTCGTACCGTATTCCATCGCGTCTCTTCACCCCGGTTGGCCTGCTCGTTCTTGCCCTCACCGCGAGCGGCTGCTCCTCGATCGAGCGTCTGTCGGCGATCGGCGAGAAGCCCGCGCTGTCCGCGATTGAAAATCCGACCGCACAACCCGGCTACAAGCCGGTGCAGATGCCGATGCCGACGCCGCAGGCGGCAAGCTACAGCCCGAATTCGCTGTGGCGCAACGGCTCGCGCGCCTTCTTCAAGGACCAGCGCGCGCGACAGGTCGGCGACCTGCTCACCGTCACCGTCAACATCACCGACAAGGCGACGTTCGACAACGAGACCAAGCGCAGCCGCACCAACAAGGAGGACTCCGGCATCTCCGATTTCGCAGGCAGCAAGCTGCTCTCCGGCAAGGCGGCGCTGGCGATGCCGGGCAAGATTCTGTCGGCGGATTCGACCGCTCAAAGCGACGGCAAGGGTTCAGTGAACCGGCAGGAGGCGTTGCAGACCAGCGTCGCCGCCGTCGTCACGCAGATTCTGCCGAACGGCAACCTCGTCGTCGAAGGCCGCCAGGAAATCCGCGTCAACTTCGAGATCCGCGAACTGATCGTCGCCGGCATCGTCAGGCCCGAGGATATCCAGAGCGACAACACGATCGACTCGACCAAGATCGCCCAGGCCCGCATCGCCTATGGCGGACGCGGCCAGATCACCGACGTTCAGCAACCACGCTATGGGCAGCAGGTTTTGGACGTGCTCCTGCCCTTCTGACGCTTTCCCCGTCTTCAGGCATGATCCTGTCGCGAAAGCGCTCCCACACTGACGCGACCCGCCTCCCGATCATGCTCCCAGCTCCCACGCCAAGTCCGCGTCTCGCGAGCGCGGACGAGGCGACGCAAGACAGCCTTCGGTAGCTCCCCTGCCGAAGGCTGTCGCTTTATCGCGCCTCATGCCTTTAGCGGATGCGTCGCTGCCACCGCCCGTGCCAGCGCCTGGGCGCGCGGCACAAGGCTCTCGACCTCCATGTACTCCTCCGGCGTGTGTGCAAAGCCGCCGACCGGCCCGGTCGCGCACAGGGTCGGCGTGCCGACCGCGGAAGTGAATCCGGAGTCGGCGCAGCCGCCGGTGAACTCGCCAGCGACATCGAAGCCGGTTCCTAGCGCCGCCTGCCGATAGATCGCGAACAGATCGGCATGTGCGGGCGTCTGCTCCAGAGGTAGGAATTCGCCTTTGATGCGCAGCGTCGCCGACGTGCCCGGCACATGCTCCGTAGCGACGATCGCTTCGATCGCGCTCAGCATGCGAACGCGATCGGCCGCTTTCACATAGCGCAGATCGATTTCGCCGCTGGCCGCAGGAGCAACCGTATTGACCGACTGCCCGCCCGAGATGAGCCCGACGTTTAGCGTGACGCCGCTTCCAAGGTCGGTGAGAGCGGATAGCGCGACGATCTTGTGCGCGAGCGCGTTGACGGCGCTGCGGCCGGCCTCGAAATTGCCGCCGGAATGCGCCGCCTTGCCGACCACGTCCATCACCATGAACACGCCACCCTTGCGACCGGACACCACGTTGCCGCTGGGACGACCAGGCTCGGAGTTGTAGACCGCCCGCGCCCCGCGCGCGGTTTCCTCGATCACGGCGCGCGATTGTGGTGAGCCGATTTCCTCGTCGGAGGTCAGAAGCGCGACCAACGGCGCCGGATTGCCGCCGAACTTCTTGAATGCCGCGAGCACGAACGCGTTCAGCACCAGCCCGCCCTTCATATCCATAACGCCGGGACCGTAAGCGCGGCCGTCCCTCACCGTGAACGGGCGTCGGGCAGCCTCGCCCTTGGGGAACACCGTGTCGCGGTGGCCCATCAACACTACCGGCGCATTGCCGGGACCAGCAAGCCGCGCGCGGAAGATGTCGCCGGAAACATCGCGCGGCAGCCGCTCGACCTCGATGCCATGACTCTCATAAAAGGCCTGGAACACTTCGCCGACCGCGTCGACACCGGCCTTGTCGTAGGAGCCGCTATCGATGTTCACGACGGTTTCGAGCAGCGCCAGCATCGCGTCACGTTGCGACGACAACCAAGCGGCGATTAAGTCCGACACGAGCCTTCCTCCGATGTTCCTTCCGGCACGGCGGCCGGCGCTTGCCGGCAAGTATAGCCGGAAGCCGGCGCATCACCACGCATCCACGACATCAAAATGAAAGGCGCGCAACCTTCCCGATTGCGCGCCTTCCGTCGGCCGGGAGATATGCGGCTGTGGAGAACGGATCGCACTCAGCCCTTCTTGCCAAGGCCGAGACTGTCAATGACCTTGCGTTCGGAGGCGATGAACTCCCGCACGAACGCATTGTAATCGTCCGTGTTCTTGTAGTTCGGCACCATATCGAATTTGGCGAGCGTCTCCTTGACCGATGGATCGTCCATCGCCTTCTTGAAGGCGTCATGCAGGATCTTGACGATCTTCGGATCGATGCCCTTCGGCCCGGCGATCCCCCAAGGGGAATCGAACACGAATGGATGCCCGAGTTCCTTGAGCGTCGGCACGTCGGGATAGTTCGGCGAGCGGTCCGCGGTCCACAGCATCAGCAGACGAAGCTTGCCCGCATCGACCAGTGGCCGCCAACCGGTGGAATCGATCGAGAGCGTCGTGTGCTTGCCCAACACGGCGGCATTCATTTCCGCGCCGCCCTTGAACGGCACCTGGGTCATCTTGATGCCTTCGCGTGCGGCGATCTGCTCCATGCCGGTATGCAGCGATGTGCCCGCGCCAGGCGACGCGTAGGTCACCTTGCCGGGATTAGCCTTGGCGAACTCGACAACGTCCTTCCAGGTCTTGAACGGGCCGTCCGCACTCGTCACCACGCCAAACGTGTAACCGGTCAGGTGGACGATATAGGTGAAGTCCTTCTCCGCATCCCACGATGTCTGCTGCATCAGGGGCATCCGGAAGACCGAGATCGGAATCTGCGCCACCGTATAGCCATCCGGCTTGGCGGATGCGGCCATCGTTGCAGGACCGACCGAGCCCGCGCCGCCCGACTTGTTCTCGACCACGATCGGCTGACCGAGATGCTTGCCCGCGACTTCCGCGATCGCACGCAAGGTCGTATCGGTCGATCCGCCCGCAGGCCACGGCACGATCAACGTCACCGGCTTGGTCGGAAAATTCTGCGCGAGAGCGGCGCTTCCAATGGATGCGATGCAGAGCGCCAGCGCAAGCGCGCCAAGCTTCTTCCTCAAGGTCACTAAGGTCATTCTCCGTCTCGTTGTATGGCTTTGGATTGGTTGCAAAGGTCTCGGCCTTCGAAGCGGCAGGACCCTAAGGGGCAAGACTGCGAACGACAACGACGTCAGGGGAGGACGGGCGACCGAACGACGAAATCGCGCTGTGTCTTAAGGACGCAGCAACGACAACGAACTGAATGCGATCCGCTCACGCGCGCAATTGCACAAGCTGCCGCTTTTGAACATCCGCTCGCGCAGAACAACGCGTGCAGATTCAGCCATCTGCACGTAGGATAGTGAGCGTTGTAGATAAGGCGATATAGCCGCGAAAGGCGACGAGCATCACTCGTCGCGATAAACCTTCTCGCGCTTCTCGTGACGCTCCTGTGCCTCGACCGAGAGCGTCGCAATCGGACGCGCTTCGAGCCGTTTCAGCGAGATCGGCTCGCCGGTCTCCTCGCAGTAGCCGTAAGTGCCGTCATCGATCCGACCGATCGCAGCATCGATCTTGGCGATCAGCTTGCGCTGGCGGTCACGCGCACGCAGCTCAATGGCGCGGTCGGTCTCCGACGACGCACGATCGGCAAGATCGGGGTGGTTGACGTTCTCGTCCTGCAACTGGACGAGGGTGGCTTTGGCTTCCCGCAGAATTTCCTCTTTCCATGCAAGCAACTTGTTGCGGAAATACTCCCGCTGTCGCTCGTTCATGAACGGCTCCTTCTCAGAGGGCCGGTAGGGTTTCTGCTTCTCCGTCACTGGCATCGACAGTTTGTCCCAGCGGGTAATAGCCTCCCGCGCGCGCAGCTTATATAGCGCCGATTCGTGACAGACAATATCGACACGACACTCCGAACCGTTTCCTGTGGAGCACCCTGGGGACGATTGCCGCTTTGGGATCGATGACGGAATGGGCGGGAGTTCCCTGACGGGAACCGCCCGTCAGGCGCCAGTCAAGAAAATATGGCAATTAAATCAACTATTTCCGGCCTTTGCGAGTTCGACTTCGACCCGCAATTCGATCTCGGCCAGCACTTGATCCAGCCCTGAATCCCCTGAATTGGCTTTCAATCCGGCGGCAACGACCCGCAACCGCTGCACGGTCGCAGGGGTCAGCGAGCCGGACAGCAGCCCAAGCTTCAGTTCGTCGAGGACATCGAGGGCTTCGTTGCCGCGCTTGACGGCCCGCTTCCGTCGCTCGGTCGCGTCCTCCACACCTTGAAGCGCCAGCAGCGCGTCGATACTCGCGACACCGACGGGCGCCGCCATCGGACGGCTCCCCGCCGCTTCACTCAGGTTCGGCAGCGAAAATGTGGACGACGACGGACGTCGGGCGCCGGGCTGCGAGGTGGCCGGCGTAGCACCATTGGGGCCATAGATCCGCATGCAATGTCCTTTGAACAAATCGAGCCGGATCACACGCGACAAACTACGCGGCGTTGAGGTTTCGGCAGCCGGAAAGCTCGTCCCTTATGGTTAATGATCCGTAAACACCCGGCAGAATTTGCCGCGCGCGGCAATTTCCCTCCCTAGCGCAGGCTGGAGGCGGACGAGAGGAAACATAATTATCAAATTATTTCAATTACTTATGTTGATCGCGTGACTGGCACGACGTTCGCTAGATGACCCGTGGTCGATATCGCGTGGGGAGCACGAGGTATCCAGCCAGACGGCTTTCGCGGGAGTAAAGGGATGCAACGGGTGTTTCGGATCGTCGGCGCGATTGCCGCGGTGCTGATTCTGGCCATAGGCCCGGCGGCCGCGACCTCCCGCATCAAGGACCTCGCCAACATCGAAGGCGTGCGCCAGAACCAGCTGATCGGCTATGGCCTCGTGGTCGGCCTGAACGGCACCGGCGACACTCTCAACAACATCCCCTTCACCAAGCAATCGCTGCAAGCGATGCTCGAACGGATGGGCGTGAACATCCGCGGCGCCAACATCCGCACCGGCAACGTCGCCGCCGTGATGGTCACCGGCAACCTGCCCGCCTTCTCAACCCAGGGCACCCGGATGGACGTCACCGTCTCCGCGCTGGGCGATGCCAAGAGCCTGCAAGGCGGCACGCTGCTGGTCACCCCGCTGCTCGGTGCCGACGGCAACGTCTATGCCGTCGCGCAAGGCGCGCTAGCGATCGGCGGCTTCGCAGCCGAAGGTGAAGCGGCGAAGATCGTGCGCGGCGTGCCGACCGTCGGCCGCATCTCCAATGGCGCCATCATCGAGCGCGAGATCGACTTCGCGCTGAACCGGTTGCCGAATGTGCGGCTAGCGCTGCGCAACGCCGACTTCACCACCGCCAAGCGCATCGCTGCTGCCGTTAACGACTTCCTCGGCACCAAGACCGCCGAGCCGGTCGATCCATCGACAGTGCTGCTGAATGTGCCGAACGAATTCAGAGGCAATGTGGTCGCCCTGCTCACCGAGATCGAACAGCTCCAGGTCGAGCCGGATCTCGCCGCCAAGATCGTCATCGACGAACGCTCCGGCATCATCGTCATGGGCCGCGACGTGCGCGTGGCGACGGTCGCCATCGCCCAGGGCAACTTAACGGTGACGATCTCCGAGGCTCCACAGGTTAGCCAGCCCAATCCGCTATCCGGCGGTCGCACGATGGTTGTCCCGCGCTCGCGCGTCGGCGTGCAGGAAGACGGCCGGAAACTCGCCGTGGTGCAGGATGGCGTCTCGCTGCAACAGCTCGTGGACGGCCTCAACGCGCTCGGCATCGGGCCGCGCGACATGATCGCAATCCTGCAGGCGGTCAAGGCTGCTGGCGCGATCCAGGCCGACATCGAGGTGATGTGATGAGCGTCATCCCGACAAACACCACACCGATGATCAATGGCCGCCCCGATCTCGCACTCACCGAAGCACTGAAGAAGGTCTCCCCTCAGGCGCAGCAGAAGGCGAAATCGGCCTCGCAGGATTTCGAAGCGGTGTTCCTGAATTCGATGTTTCAGCAGATGTTCGCAGAGGTCAAAGGCGAAGGCCCGTTCGGCGCGACCGAAGGCACGGGTCCGTGGCGTTCGATGCTGACCGACGAATACGCCAAGGGGATTTCGCGGTCCGGCGGCGTCGGCATCTCGGATGACGTCTTCCGGACCCTGATCATACAACAGGCCGCACGGGCAAGCTGAAAGATAGGCACATGCACGCTCAATCGCAGTCCACCGCTCCCGGCATCCCGGCGATCGCCAATCCGACCGATGCCCGCAAGTTCATCACCGCTCTCACCGACATCATGGATCAGTTGCTGACACTGATCGAGCAGGAGACGGCGCTGGTGCGGGCCGGCAAGGTCAGTGAGGCGGTCCTGCTCGAGAGCGCCAAGAGCGAACTGTCTCGCCGCTACATGAGCGCGATCACCGGGCTGAAGGCCAACCATCGCTATCTGGCGCAGGCGGTGCCAGACCTGCTTGCGACGCTGCATCGTCATCACGATGCTTTCCGCGGCAAGCTGCAGATCAACCTCACCGTTCTTGCGACCGCGCATGCGGTTTCCGAAGGCATCGTACGCGGCGTCAACAGCGAGCTGCAACGCAAGGCCGTCCCTTCGACCTATACGGCTTCCGGGAACCGCAGCAATGCGGGCGCACGTTACGCTGCGCCGCTGAGCATCAGCCGCTCACTTTAGAATTGATCCCGCGTCGCCGAAGAATCTGATCCCGCGTTGCTGAACCAACCGGACGACGACATCTCTTCGAGCCTAAACGTCCGGACACCGGCTTGGGACCACGCTGACAACGAACGCGATCAGCGCGACCGAACAGGTCCGGCTCGCGCAAGACTCTCGCATTTGAGCTAAATTCGCGTGCAACAATTCGCGAAAAGTCGAGCGCATGTTTCAAGGCACCATTAGAAACTTTGGGCGATACGATGACAATGGAGGGAGGGATTTGTCTCGCAGGCCGGGAGGTGGCCATGAGCACGGATTTCTCAGTCAGGCCGGTAGGGGTACCGGCCGCAGCAGCGCTCGACCGCCCGGCTCCTGAAGCCGCGCGAAAGGCCGTGCCTACGCAGCTGCCGCCCGCCAAGAGCGTGACCGCATCGGAAAAAGCGCGCGCCACGCGCAACGACGTCTCGCTCGACAGCGAGCGGCTGTCGCGACAGGTCATCTTCGATCAGGATTCCGCGGAGATCGTCTATCAGGTGATCGATCGCCGCAACGATACGGTCGTCCACCAGGTGCCGGACGAGAGCAAGGTCCGCACCCGGGCCTATTTCCGCGAGATCGACCGCTCGAAGGAGCTGCATCGACTGCAGTACACCGATCGCAACGCTTGAGCGCGACTGACCTAGCGATTCGAGCAAGTCCTGTGCGAATGACTCGCGGCCTCGGTCGTGCGCATCCCCTCAGGTATTCTGTTTGGCGTAAGCGGTCTCGAGGCTCGACGCCGCGCCTTGCGCGTTCGTCATCACCGTCTTCACCTGGGCCACACCCGGACGCGTCAACGTGAACTTGGAATCGCCGATCCGAAACCCGTCGTTCTTGATCAGGACGTCCTGAAACTTCACCGAGCCATTACTCTCGTAGCGAGCTTTGGCACGGAAGCCGTTCACGTTGGACACGGAGATGGTGAACGCCTTGCCGTCGGCATACTGGCCGCTCCAGCGCCCTTCGAACCGCGCCGGATCGACATCAACATACTTACCGCCCACGTTGCTCAGGTTCGATCCCGCCGCCACATAACCCGACGACAGAATCTGCAGGATGTCGGCCATGCCCGGCTCCGTCGAAGAACGCGCATCAAGCGCGGCCGGACAAGCCCGCTGCAAGATTGCGGTTGATGTCGATCAGCGACTTGAACTGATCGAGCTGCGGATTAATTTGCAGCGCCGCCGTCTGGGTCAGCACGAAGATGCCAATGTTGGCGATGTTCTGCCGAACCTCGAGCGGCTGCTGGTTGTCGTCGCGCAGCACGTCGCTCATGAAGATCGACCAGAGCTTGCGGTTGAACAGCAAGGCTTCCTTGGTGCGCACGCCCGTCGGATCCGGCTTGTTGACGACGTCCTGCAGCTGATTGGCCGCCTTGAGCAGAGCTTGCGCCTCGATCTCACGCGGAGCAGCAGTCGTGTTGGCCACGCGTGCGTAGGCTTTGGCGGCGTCGGACATTCATACCTCGATGTTCGTTTTGGTGCGCGTAGGAGGGGCCGTGAGAATACCCATAGGTTGTATCGATTCGACTTTAAAAGATGGTTATCGATTTCCGACACAGTCGCGACAAAGTGGCTCTGCGTAGGCAAAAGCAAGCAGCCGAGAAAGCTTCGCTACACGATTGACCGTCTCACAACACGCGTCACAAAAAAACGGCGGAGTCTCCTCCGCCGTTTTGCTTCTTGATCGGAGCGCCGGGCTTAGCGCAGCAGCTGCAGCACGCTCTGCTGGCTCTGGTTGGCCAGCGCCAGGGCGGACACGGCGATCGACTGGCGGGTCGACAGCGCCTGGCTGTTGGCCGCTTCCTCGTTGGTATCGGCCAGCGTCAGGTTCGACGAGCCGGTCTGCAGCACGTTGATCAGGCTCTTCGAGAAGTCCTGACGGATCTGCACGATCGACAGGTTCGAACCGAGCGTCGAGGCCTGCGACCGCAGCGTGCTCGAGGCGTTGTTCAGCGCCGTGAGGACGGTGTTAGTGGCGGAGTTGTCGATGAAGTCGGTGCCCGAGGTCAACTCCTGCAAACCGAGACCAGCCGGGTTGAAGGTGACACCCTGGATGTTCAGGGTCGACTTGCCGCTTTCGTTGAACACCAGCTTCAGCTGGTCGCCATTGAGCAGGTTGACGCCGTTGAACGAGGCATCCTGCGCGGTGGTGGTGATCTGGTTGATGATGTTGTTGTACTGCGCAACCAGGTTCGAACGCGTCAGCTGCGCGTTCATGTCCTTCACCGGATCGCCGGCGACCAGACCGGCGAACGCCTGACCCGCACCAGCCGCCGTGCCGCCGATCGCACCGATCGTCGACGACGCCGCATCGTTGGTGGTGGAGATCGTCAGCTTGCCATCGCTCGACAGCGTCGCCTGCAGGTTGTTCGCCGCCAGCTTCTCGTTGAGCTGGTTCAGCGTCTTCACCTCGCCAGCACCGGTGCCGAAGGTGATGTTGGTCGCCGTGCCGCCGCCGGTCGCACCGATCGTCAGCGTCTGGCCCTGGAGCGCCGGAGGTGCACCCGCGGTGCGGGCAGTGGTGCCGGCCGACAGGCCGAGCTTGGCCAGGCCCGTGCCGCTGACCACGAGGTCCTCGGCCGTGCCGGTGTGCAGCGTGATGGCGCCGCCAGCAATCGTCGAGGTGCCGCCGGTGATGGCGTTCACCGCATCGATGACGTCCTGGACCGTGCCGGTGGTGACGTCGATCGAGAGGTTGCCACCCGCCGCAGTGCCGCTGGTGCCAGCGCCGCTGTTGAAGGAGATGGTCTTGCCGTTGACGACGATCGTATCGGCGGCGGTGAAGTCGCCCGCAACCGAGTCCGTGTTCGCAGCGCCCGACAGCAAGGTCGCGCCGGTCATCGGCGCTGCAGTCGGCGTGACCTTGTTGTTGATGACGGTACCGGCCGCAGCCGCCGCATCGGTCGGCGCACCGGCCGGGCCGAGCAGGTTGTCGGCGGTGGCGCCGGTGATGACGGCGGAGGTCACGCTCGACTTCGCCGAATAGCCGCTCGGGGTCTGCAGCGCCTGGTTGGCAACCGATTTGGCGCTATCGACCAGCTTCTGCAGCGAGGTGATGCCGGTGTTGGCCGCCTGCAGCACCTGCACGCCGTTGCTGATGCCGTCCAGCAGGTTGTTGATGTCGCTGGCGCGGCTGTCGAGGGCTGCGGCAGTGAAATAGTTGGTCGGGTTGTCGAGGGCGGAGTTGACCTTCTTTCCGGTCGAAAGACGGTTCTGGGTGGTCGAGAGCAGTTCAGCGGTGGACTGAAGTGACAGCAGGTTCTGGCGAACCGATGCCGAAAGAACAATACCGGACA